>NZ_JBSFKL010000002.1:0-844750 GCF_053598535.1 Streptomyces sp. NPDC001108 | reverse complement strand
CCTCCCCCCCATTTCCTGTCACGCGGGGGGGGCCGCCGGGGGCCGCCCGCGGCCGACTGCGTGCGCCGTATCGTGGAACGGGTACGCCGCAGACATCCCCGTTCGACATGGATCGACGGGCCGACGCAGAGAGGCGCCGCGTAATGGTGCAGATCAAGACCCCCGAGCAGATCGCCAAGATGCGTGAGGCGGGGCTGGTGGTCGCTGCCATTCACGCGGCCACCCGCGAGGCGGCGGTGCCCGGCGCCACCACGCACGACCTCGACCAGGTCGCCCGCAAGGTGATCGCCGACCACGGCGCGAAGTCGAACTTCCTCGGCTACGGCGGCTTCCCCGCGACGATCTGCACCTCGGTCAACGAGGTCGTCGTCCACGGCATCCCGGACGAGAAGACCGTCCTCAAGGACGGCGACATCATCTCCATCGACGCCGGCGCGATCGTCGACGGCTGGCACGGCGACGCCGCGTACACCGCCTTCGTGGGCACCGGACACGCTCCGGAGCTGATCGAGCTCTCCCGGGTGACCGAGGAGTCGATGTGGGCCGGGATCGCCGCGATGAAGGTCAACAACCGCCTCGTCGACATCTCGAAGGCGATCGAGTCCTACATCCGTCGCCAGCCCCGCCCCGCCACCGGCAAGTACGGGATCATCGAGGACTACGGCGGCCACGGCATCGGCACCGAGATGCACATGGACCCGCACCTGCTGAACTACGTCGCCCGCAAGCGCGGCAAGGGCATCAAGCTGGTCCCCGGCGTCTGCCTCGCCATCGAGCCGATGGTCTCGCTCGGCACGGCGCGGACCGAGGTGCTCCAGGACGACTGGACCGTGATCACGACCGACGGCACCTGGTCCTCCCACTGGGAGCACTCGATCGCCCTCACCGAGCAGGGCCCCCTGGTCCTCACCGCCCCCGATTGCGGCCGCGCGAAGCTGGCCCAGTACGGGATCGAGGCGGCCCCGGACCCGCTGGGCTGACCGGCGGGTCGTCGGGCGGAGCCCGGCGCGGCGGGACCCGGTACGGCGGGCCGAAGCCGGGGCTTTACCGAGGTCTAAGGATCTCTCCGGCTGGGCAAACTTGACGGATTCGTCTTTTGGGGTCCGCTGACGTAGACTGACTCGTCGGCTGTCGTGCATCGGTATGTCCGCATGCGATGCCGAGAGTCGATCAAGGTAGCCGATTCGAAAGGCGAAGCGTGGCCAAGAAGCAAGGTGCCATCGAAATCGAGGGCACCGTGATCGAGTCCCTCCCGAACGCCATGTTCAAGGTGGAACTCCAGAACGGTCACAAGGTCCTCGCGCACATCAGCGGCAAGATGCGGATGCACTACATCCGAATCCTTCCGGATGACCGGGTCGTCGTGGAGCTCTCTCCGTACGACCTGACGCGTGGCCGGATCGTCTACCGCTACAAGTAGATCTTGCCTCTGCCTCGCATTCGCGAGGCGACGGCACTGACCCGGAGAACCTGACATCCCATGAAGGTCAAGCCGAGCGTCAAGAAGATCTGCGACAAGTGCAAGGTGATCCGCCGTCACGGTCGGGTCATGGTCATCTGCGACAACCTGCGCCACAAGCAGCGCCAGGGCTGACGCACGACCACCTGCATCTCGCAGTACTTCGCGCGACGCACGTAATACGTACATACGCAGAGTCCGTCCAAGCTTCGGCTGACGACACCTCCGGCGGGGGCCGGGGACCTGGGCGTACCACCTCTCCTCCCGAGAGGTCGGCGATCAGGAGCGGCACTGTGGAAGACCCCCGAACGAACAACTGGAGCCATTGAATGGCACGCGTTTCAGGTGTTGACATCCCGCGCGAAAAGCGCGTGGAGGTCGCCCTCACCTACGTCTTCGGCATCGGGCGCACCCGGTCCAAGGAGATCCTCGCCGCCACCGACGTGAACCCGAACACCCGCGTTCGCGACCTGGCCGAAGAGGACCTGGTCAAGATCCGCGAGTACGTGGACGCCAACCTCCGCACCGAGGGTGACCTCCGCCGCGAGATCCAGGCCGACATCCGCCGCAAGGTCGAGATCGGCTGCTACCAGGGTCTGCGTCACCGCCGCGGTCTGCCGGTTCACGGCCAGCGCACCAGCACGAACGCTCGTACCCGCAAGGGCCCGCGTCGCGCGATCGCCGGTAAGAAGAAGCCGGGCAAGAAGTAGTCCTCAGCGGACGCACTGCGGTCGTCCGGTCACCGGGCACTCGCAGCAACCAGCGGTCTTCGCTGTAGGACCGATCACCTCCCCTCTCCATCTGGAGTCAAGACATGCCCCCCAAGGGTCGTCAGGGCGCAGCCAAGAAGGTGCGTCGCAAGGAAAAGAAGAACGTCGCTCACGGCCACGCGCACATCAAGAGCACGTTCAACAACACCATCGTCTCGATCACGGACCCCTCGGGCAACGTGATCTCCTGGGCCTCCGCCGGCCACGTCGGCTTCAAGGGCTCGCGCAAGTCCACCCCCTTCGCCGCGCAGATGGCCGCCGAGTCGGCCGCCCGCCGCGCGCAGGAGCACGGCATGCGCAAGGTCGACGTCTTCGTGAAGGGTCCGGGCTCCGGCCGCGAGACCGCGATCCGTTCGCTCCAGGCCACCGGCCTGGAGGTCGGTTCGATCCAGGACGTCACCCCGACGCCGCACAACGGCTGCCGTCCGCCGAAGCGCCGTCGCGTCTGATCCGTCACGGCCGGTGACGGCCGTGCGTCCATGACGCGGATGCGGGCGGTATGTCCCTTCCGGGGCATGCCGCCCGTATCCTTGTTTCATCTGTCGGGCATCAAATAGTGGGTGCCCACGACTGAAGAGGATCTCCTCATGCTTATCGCTCAGCGTCCTTCGCTGACCGAAGAGGTCGTCGACGAGTTCCGCTCCCGGTTCGTCATCGAGCCGCTGGAGCCGGGCTTCGGCTACACCCTCGGCAACTCCCTGCGCCGCACGCTCCTCTCCTCGATCCCCGGTGCCGCTGTCACCAGCATCCGGATCGACGGTGTCCTGCACGAGTTCACCACCGTGCCGGGCGTCAAGGAGGACGTGACCGACCTCATCCTCAACATCAAGCAGCTGGTCGTCTCCTCGGAGCACGACGAGCCGGTCGTGATGTACCTGCGCAAGCAGGGCCCCGGCCTGGTCACCGCCGCGGACATCGCGCCGCCGGCCGGTGTCGAGGTGCACAACCCGGACCTGGTCCTCGCCACGCTCAACGGCAAGGGCAAGCTGGAGATGGAGCTGACCGTCGAGCGCGGTCGCGGCTACGTCTCCGCCGTCCAGAACAAGCAGGCGGGCCAGGAGATCGGCCGTATCCCGGTCGACTCCATCTACTCGCCGGTGCTCAAGGTCACCTACAAGGTCGAGGCGACCCGTGTCGAGCAGCGCACCGACTTCGACAAGCTGATCGTCGACGTCGAGACCAAGCAGGCCATGCGTCCCCGTGACGCCATGGCGTCGGCCGGCAAGACCCTGGTCGAGCTGTTCGGCCTGGCGCGCGAGCTCAACATCGACGCCGAGGGCATCGACATGGGCCCGTCGCCGACGGACGCCGCGCTCGCCGCCGATCTGGCGCTGCCGATCGAGGAGCTGGAGCTCACGGTCCGCTCGTACAACTGCCTCAAGCGCGAGGGCATCCACTCCGTGGGTGAGCTCGTGGCCCGCTCCGAGGCCGACCTGCTCGACATCCGCAACTTCGGTGCGAAGTCGATCGACGAGGTCAAGGCGAAGCTGGCCGGTATGGGCCTGGCGCTGAAGGACTCGCCTCCCGGCTTCGACCCGACCGCCGCCGCCGACGCCTTCGGCGCCGACGACGACGCGGACGCCGGTTTCGTGGAGACCGAGCAGTACTGATCCACCTCCCCGGCCGGGCCTTCCGCCCGGCCGGGGCCATGGTCTTCCGCGCGGCGTCCGCCGCGCGGGAACTGACACCGGTACCTGACACGGCCGGTGCAGCACACAAGGAGAAACACCATGCCGAAGCCCGCCAAGGGTGCCCGTCTGGGCGGCAGCGCCGCGCACGAGAAGCTTCTTCTCAACAACCTCGCGAAGTCGCTGTTCGAGCACGGCCGCATCACCACGACCGAGGCCAAGGCCCGTCGCCTGCGTCCGGTCGCCGAGCGTTTCATCACCAAGGCGAAGAAGGGCGACATCCACAACCGTCGCCTGGTGCTGCAGTCGATCACGGACAAGGGCGTCGTCCACACGCTCTTCACCGAGATCGCCCCGCGGTACGAGAACCGCCCCGGTGGTTACACCCGTATCACCAAGATCGGCAACCGTCGTGGCGACAACGCCCCGATGGCGGTCATCGAGCTGGTCGAGGCGCTGACCGTGGCCCAGGAGGCCACCGGTGAGGCCGAGGCCGCCACGAAGCGCGCGGTCAAGGAGGACGCCCTCAAGAAGGACGCCGCCGGGACCGAGGCCGTCGAGGACGCCAAGCCGGCCGACGACGCCGAGTCCAAGGACGCCTGAGCGTTCTGAGACCGCAGGACGGGCCCGCACTACCCTTCGGGGCGGTGCGGGCCCGTTCCGTATGCACCTGACGCATCTGATGCACCTGCACGTACCGGTAGTAAAGGACCCTGGGGTGAGTGACGAAGTGGAGCCCGGCCACGTACGGGTTCGGCTGGACCTGGCGTACGACGGCAAGGACTTCTCGGGCTGGGCGAAGCAGACCTCCCGGCGGACCGTCCAGGGGGAGATCGAGGACGCGCTGCGGACCGTGACCCGGTCCGCGCGGACGTACGACCTGACCGTGGCCGGGCGGACCGACGCCGGGGTGCACGCCCGGGGCCAGGTCGCCCATGTCGACCTGCCGGACGAGGTGTGGGCGGAGCACGGGGACAAGCTGCTGCGGCGGATGGCCGGACGGATGGCGCCCGACGTCCGCATCCGGCGGATCGCACCGGCGCCCGCCGGGTTCAACGCGCGGTTCTCCGCGCTGTGGCGCCGGTACGCGTACCGGGTCTGTGACGCGCCCGGCGGGGTGGACCCGCTGGTGCGGGGTCATGTGCTGTGGCACGACCGGCCGTTGGACGTGGACGCGATGAACGCGGCGGCCGTCCGGATGACCGGGGAGCACGACTTCGCCGCGTACTGCAAGAAGCGCGAGGGCGCGACGACGATCCGGACGCTCCAGAAGCTGAGCTGGGAGCGGGACCCGGCGACCGGGATCATGACGGCGACCGTGCAGGCGGACGCGTTCTGCCACAACATGGTGCGTGCGCTGATCGGGGCCGCGCTCTTCGTGGGCGACGGGCGCCGGCCGGCCGAATGGCCCGCCCAGGTGCTCGCCGCGCGGGTGCGCGACCCCGGGGTCCACGTGGTGCGGCCGCACGGGCTGACGCTGGAGGAAGTGGCCTACCCGGCCGACGCGTTGCTGGCCGCCCGCGCCGAGGAGGCGCGCAATGTGCGCACCCTCCCCGGCGCGGGCTGCTGCTGATCTACCGTCAGGACCGCCGGGGCCGTCAGTCGGAACCCGCCTGGGCGGTGGCCGCCGCCGACGCCTGGAGCTCGCCGCGGTGACGGATCTGACGGAACGTGAAGTTCGTCAGGTCGTCACCGGTGGCGTAGACGTTCTTGTCGGCCGTGGTGACGCTCTTGCCGTTGGTGAAGCCGCTGATCGCGAAGTAGGCGTAGCGGCCGTAGGAGTTGGCGGTGCGTCGGCAGACCGATCCGGCCGGGCAGAAGGCCGGCACGCCCGCGCCGGGCAGGGTGGCGACGCTGCCGCTCGACTGCTGGGCCGCCTTCTTGGCCTGCGCCTCCGTACGGAACACCGCGAGGCCGACGGTGACGGCGACGCCGTCCTTGCTGTACGTGGCCCGGATCACCTGCTCGCAGCCGTTGTTCACCAGGATCGGGCCCAGCGCGCCCTTCGTCGTCGCGGCGCAGTTCTTCGTCTGCTGCGTCGCCCCCTTGGTGTAGACGCGGTCGCCCATGGTGAGCCCCTTGCCGGGGAAGAACGCGTCGACGGTGATCGGCGCCCGGTCCTTCTTGGCGTCGGACACGTAGTCCTTCGGGTCCGGCGGGGGCGGCGGGGCCACCGAGGAGAAGGACGGCTCGGGCTGGGCCGTCTCCTCCGGCAGATCGCTCGGTGCGGGAAGCTGGCTCGCGTTCTTGCCCGAGCCATGGGTGGTGTCGTTGTTGTTCGTCGAGATGACCGCCGCGGCCACGGCCGCGCCGATCGCCGCGGTGGCGAGCGCGCCGCCACCGATCAGCAGCCACTTCTTGCGCCGGTTGCGCGCGGCGGACGCGTCGGCCATCGCCGCCCAGTCGGGAGTGTGCGAACCCCCTGGCCCCCCGAAGGGCCCCCCTTGCCCATAGCTCATGGGGCGAATCCTAGTAGGGCTTTGTTACGTGTCTGGGCAGGCGGCGGTTGTGGTGGTTTCCTGCTGATATGAGGGTGGATCAGCTCGCGGCGTGTCGTGGTCGGCTGGAGGAGTTTGCCAGGGAGGTGTTCGCGCCGCTGGCGCGTGCGGATCAGCGGGTGAAGGGCAGGTTGTATCTGCGGGGTCTGCTGCTGGACGGGCGGCGGAAGTCGATGCAGCCGATGGCCGGGCGCCTGGGTGTCGATCATCAGCAGTTGCAGCAGTTCATGACGTCCTCGACCTGGCCGGTGGGCACGGTCCGTGCCGGGCTGGCCCGCCGTACGGTCGCGGTGGTGCGTCCGCAGGTGTGGGTGGTGGACGACACCGGCTTCCCGAAGGATGGATACTCCTCGCCCGGAGTGGCCAGGCAGTACTCCGGCACACTGGGCAAGGTCGGCAATTGCCAGATCGGTGTCAGTGTCCATGCCGCGTCCGACAGCGCGTCGTGTCCGCTGTCGTGGCGGCTGTTCCTGCCTTGCAGCTGGGACGGGCCCGAAGCGCTGGAACGGCGGGCCCGCTGCCGGATCCCCGACGAGGAACGCCACCGGCCGAAATGGCAGCTCGCACTGGACATGCTCGACGAGCTCGCCACGCTCGGCCTGCGGCCTGCGGTTCTGGTCGCGGATGCGGGTTACGGGGCGAACGCCGACTTCCGCCACGGTCTGGAGGACCGGGGACTGGCCTACGCGCTGCAGGCCAAGGGCGAGATGACCGCGCACGCCGAAAGCGCCGAGCCTCATCGGCCGGCCTACGGCGGGCTCGGCCCCAGGCCGCTGCCCCGTTACCGCACCCGGCCGGTGAGCCTGCGCGAACACGTCCTGGCCGCAGGACGCGGCAAGGCAGTGAGCGTCACCTGGCGCAAGGGCTCCAAAGCGGCGATGACCTCACGTTTTGTGTTCCTGCGCATCCGTCTTGCCGGGCGCCGTCCGAAGCCTGCCCCCGACGGTGTCATCAGCCTGACCTGGCTGATCGCTCAGTGGCCAGAGAACAAGGACGAACCGGTCAAGTACTGGATATCCAACCTCCCGGCCGACATACCCGGCCGGGATCTGGTCCGCCTCGCGAAGTTACGGTGGCGCATCGAGCACGACTACCGGGAGCTGAAGACCACCCTGGGACTCGACCACTTCGAAGGACGTTCGTTCACCGGCTGGCACCGGCACGTCACCCTCGTGACCGCAGCCCACCTGTTCCTGACCGAACAGAGGACCTGCCCAAAAGCCCCTGCCAGGGCCTGACCCTCTACCAGGCCCTGGACCTCCTCCAACACCTGCTGGCCACCTGGACCAAAACCTGCCCCACCTGCCGACAAAACATCCCATGGCAGCCCTACGACACCACCTAACAAAGCCCTACTAGGGCCTCTTGTTTGGATCATGCCGGGTTCGCGTGCCCCGGTGCGCACGCTCGCCGCGTTGTCGTCGGTCGCCGACGCTCCGCGTCGTTTCCCTCCTCCACCTTGCGATCGCACGCACCGGACCCCGCTCACTGATCCGGCCTGATCCAAACGAAAGACCCTGGGCGAGACGTAAACCGGTTGGGCCAGGGCTTCTCGGCCCGTGACAATGATGCCTATGGGACATCTCGAAGCGGGCCATCTGGAGTACTACCTGCCGGACGGGCGGGTGCTGCTGGGCGACGTGTCGTTCCGGGTGGCGGACGGTGCGGTGGTCGCGCTGGTCGGGGCCAACGGTGCGGGCAAGACGACGCTGCTCAGGCTGCTCGCCGGGGACCTCCAGCCGCAGGGCGGCTCCGTCTCGGTGAGCGGCGGGCTCGGGGTGATGCCGCAGTTCGTCGGCTCCGTGCGGGACGGGCGGACCGTGCGGGACCTGCTGGTCTCCGTCGCCCCGCCGCGCATCAGGGAGGCGGCCCTGGCGGTCGACCGGGCCGAGGAGCTGATCCTCACCGTCGACGACGAGGCCGCGCAGATGGCGTACGCGCAGGCGCTGAGCGACTGGGCGGAGGCGCGGGGCTACGAGTCCGAGACCGTCTGGGACATCTGCACCATGGCCGCGCTCGGCGTCCCGTACGAGAAGGCGCAGTGGCGCGAGGTGCGCACGCTCTCCGGCGGTGAGCAGAAGCGGCTCGTGCTGGAGGCGCTGCTGCGCGGGCCCGACGAGGTGCTGCTCCTGGACGAGCCGGACAACTATCTCGACGTGCCGGGGAAGCGGTGGCTGGAGGAGAGGCTGAAGGAGACCCGCAAGACGGTCCTCTTCGTCTCCCACGACCGCGAACTGCTCTCCCGGGCCGCCGAGAAGATCGTCAGCGTGGAGCCGAGTCCGGCCGGCAGCGACGTCTGGGTGCACGGCGGCGGCTTCGACACGTACCACCAGGCGCGCAAGGACCGGTTCGCCCGGTTCGAGGAGCTGCTGCGGCGCTGGGAGGAGGAGCACGCCCGGCTGAAGGCCCTCGTCCTGCGGCTGCGGCAGCAGGCGGCGAACAGCCCCGACATGGCCTCCCGCTACCGGGCGATGCAGACCCGCTTCAAGAAGTTCGAGGACGCGGGCCCGCCCCCGGAGCCGCCGCGCGAGCAGGAGATCACCATGCGGCTGCGCGGCGGCCGTACCGGCGTACGGGCCGTGACCTGCGAGAACCTTGAGCTGACCGGACTGATGAAGCCGTTCGACCTGGAGATCTACTACGGGGAACGGGTCGCCGTCCTCGGCTCCAACGGCTCCGGCAAGTCGCACTTCCTGCGCCTGCTGGCCGGTGAGGACGTGGCGCACACCGGCACCTGGAAGCTGGGCGCCCGGGTCGTGCCCGGCCATTTCGCGCAGACCCACGCCCACCCCGAGCTGCTGGGCCGCACGCTGGTCGAGATCCTGTGGAAGGAGCACGCCAGGGACCGCGGCGGCGCCATGTCCGTACTGCGCCGCTACGAGCTGGAGCGCCAGGGCGACCAGCCCTTCGAGAAGCTGTCCGGCGGGCAGCAGGCCCGGTTCCAGATCCTGCTCCTGGAGCTGGCCGGTACGACCGCGCTGCTCCTGGACGAGCCGACGGACAACCTGGACCTGGAGTCGGCCGAGGCGCTCCAGGAGGGGCTGGAGGCGTACGAGGGGACGGTGCTGGCGGTCACCCACGACCGCTGGTTCGCCCGGTCCTTCGACCGCTACCTGGTCTTCGGCTCGGACGGGGTCGTGCGCGAGACGCGGGAGCCGGTCTGGGACGAGCGCCGGGTGGAGCGGGCCCGGTAGGGGTGGGGCGGCGCGTTTTGACCCGTGCGGGGCGGGGCGGGTAGTGTCGACGGTTGTTATGCGTATGGGCTGCGTGTTCTCACGCGAAGAGCCCTTGCGCTAGTTCTCTGGAGCAGTTACCAGTGGCTCGCATACGGGCGGTGTTCCCGGCATTGTGGGCCCCAGCTGCATGATCGCTTCAGAGGTGTCGTGTGTATGGACCCCATCCACTGAAGAAGCGAAGGCTACGAAGTGCGTACGTACAGCCCCAAGCCCGGCGATGTCACTCGCCAGTGGCACATCATTGACGCGCGGGACGTCGTCCTCGGCCGTCTGGCCAGCACGGCGGCGAACCTCCTCCGCGGCAAGCACAAGGCGATCTACGCCCCCCACATGGACATGGGCGACTTCGTCATCATCATCAACGCCGACAAGGTTCACCTGTCCGGCAACAAGAAGACCCAGAAGATGGCGTACCGCCACTCCGGGTTCCCGGGTGGTCTCCGCTCCGTCCGCTACGACGAGCTGCTCGACAAGAACCCCGAGAAGGCTGTCGAGAAGGCCATCAAGGGCATGATCCCCAAGAACAGCCTGGGCCGTCAGGTGATCTCGAAGCTCAAGGTCTACGCGGGCGACCAGCACCCGCACGCTGCTCAGCAGCCGGTCCCGTTCGAGATCACCCAGGTCGCGCAGTAGTTCCGGCCTCCCCCTAAGACCAAAAGAAAGATCTGAGGAGCATCGTGGCCGAGACCACTGTTGAGAACCCCGTCGAGGGCACCGAGGGCGAGGAGATCTTCGCCGAGGTGACCACCTTCGAGTCCGAGGTTCCCGTCGAGGGCGAGTACACCAGCGAGTCGCTGGCCTCCCGCTTCGGCGACCCGCAGCCCGCCGCCGGCCTGGGCCGTCGGAAGAACGCCATCGCCCGCGTCCGGATCGTTCCGGGCTCCGGCAAGTGGAAGATCAACGGTCGCACCCTTGAGGACTACTTCCCCAACAAGGTGCACCAGCAGGAAGTCAACGAGCCCTTCAAGGTGCTCGAGCTCGACGACCGCTACGACGTCATCGCCCGCATCTCGGGTGGCGGCGTCTCGGGTCAGGCCGGTGCCCTGCGCCTCGGCGTCGCCCGTGCGCTGAACGAGGCCGACGTGGACAACAACCGTCCCGCGCTCAAGAAGGCCGGCTTCCTCTCCCGCGACGACCGTGCGGTCGAGCGCAAGAAGGCCGGTCTCAAGAAGGCCCGCAAGGCCCCGCAGTACAGCAAGCGCTAATCCGCCTGCTCACCTGCTGTTCACGTTCGCCCCGGCGGCACACCTCGTGCCCGCCGGGGCGTTCGTTTATCGGCACCCCCGGGCGTATAACGGCATAAGCCGTTCATAGGCTTCTTTGTGCGGCGTTGCGTCGATCACGTGGCGTCGAGCGAACCGGCGGCGGGTGCGCGGTGTTGTGCGCGCCGTGTGCCATGCCGTTTTGGTTGATTTGGTTGTGCGGTTTCGGAGCATCTTCGGAGGACACCAGTGGGACGACTCTTCGGCACGGACGGTGTGCGCGGTGTCGCCAATGCGGATCTGACGGCCGAGCTGGCGCTCGGTCTCTCGGTCGCTGCGGCGCATGTGCTCGCCGAGCACGGCACCCATGACGGGGCCCGGCCGACCGCCGTGGTGGGCCGTGACCCACGCGCCTCCGGGGAGTTCCTGGAGGCCGCGGTGGTGGCCGGGCTCGCCAGCGCGGGCGTGGACGTCCTGCGGGTCGGTGTGCTGCCCACCCCGGCGGTGGCGTATCTCACCGGGGCGCTGGGCGCCGACCTCGGCGTGATGCTCTCGGCGAGCCACAACTCCATGCCGGACAACGGTGTCAAGTTCATCGCCCGAGGCGGTCACAAGCTCTCCGACGAGCTGGAGGACCGGATCGAGACGCTGTACGGGCAGCACCGGAGCGGTGAGCCGTGGGCGCGTCCGACCGGCGCCGGCGTGGGGCGGGTCACCGAGTACACGGAGGGCTTCGACCGCTACGTGGCCCACCTGGTCGCGGTCCTGCCGAACCGGCTCGACGGGCTGAAGGTGGTGCTCGACGAGGCGCACGGCGCGGCCGCCCGGGTCTCGCCGGAAGCCTTCGCCCGGGCCGGCGCCGAGGTGATCACCATCGGGGCCGACCCGAACGGCCTGAACATCAACGACGGCTGCGGCTCCACCCACCTGGAGCCGCTGAAGGCCGCCGTCGTCGAGCACGGTGCCGACTTCGGCATCGCGCACGACGGCGACGCCGACCGCTGCCTGGCCGTGGACGCCTCGGGCGAGGAGGTCGACGGCGACCAGATCCTCGCGGTCCTGGCCCTCGCCATGCGCGAGAACGGGCAGCTGCGCAAGGACACCGTGGTCGGCACCGTGATGTCCAACCTCGGCTTCAAGATCGCGATGGAGCGGGAGGGCATCCAGCTCGTCCAGACCGCCGTCGGCGACCGCTACGTGCTGGAGTCGATGAAGGCCGAGGGCTACGCGCTCGGCGGCGAGCAGTCCGGCCACGTCATCGTGCTGGACCACGCCACCACCGGCGACGGCACGCTGACCGGGCTGCTGCTCGCGGCCCGGGTCGCCGCCACCGGCCGTACGCTCGCCGATCTGGCCGGGGTCATGCAGCGGCTGCCGCAGCTGCTGATCAACGTCCGGGACGTCGACAAGTCCCGGGTCGGCAGCTCCCCGGAGATCGCCGCCGCCGTCGCCGAGGCCGAGGCCGAGCTGGGCTCCACCGGCCGGGTGCTGCTGCGCCAGTCGGGCACGGAGCCGCTGGTACGCGTCATGGTCGAGGCCGCCGACATCGAGCAGGCCCGGGCGGTCGCCGAGCGGCTGGCCGACGTGGTGAAGTCCGCGCTGGGCTGAGCGCCGTGCTTCCGCCGGGCGGACCGCCCGGCGGAAGCACCCGGGTCAGAGCTTGCGCAGGGAGAGCCGCTGGACCTTGTGGTCGGGGCCCTTGCGGAGCACCAGGGTGGCGCGGCCCCGGGTGGGGGCGACGTTCTCCACCAGGTTGGGCCGGTTGACGGTCCGCCACATCGTCGCCGCGTACTCCATGGCCTCCCGCTCGGAGACCTGGGTGTACCTGCGGAAGTACGACGACGGGTCCTGGAACGCGGTGTCGCGCAGCTTGCGGAAGCGGTCGAGGTACCAGCTCTCGATGTCCTCGGTGCGGGCGTCCACGTACACGCTGAAGTCGAAGTAGTCGGCGAGGCCGACCCTGGTGCGGCCGTCCTTGCCGGGCAGCGCGGGCTGGAGGACGTTGAGCCCCTCGACGATCAGGATGTCGGGGCGGCGCACGCTGAGCCGCTCGTCCGGCACGATGTCGTAGATCAGGTGGGAGTAGACGGGCGCCGTCACCTCGTCCTTGCCGGCCTTGATGTCGGCGACGAAGCGGGTCAGGGCACGCCGGTCGTACGACTCGGGGAAGCCCTTGCGGGACATCAGGCCGCGGGCCTTCAGCTCCTTCATCGGCAGCAGGAAGCCGTCGGTGGTCACCAGCTCGACGCGGGGGTGCTCGGGCCAGCGGGCCAGCAGCGCCTGGAGGATGCGCGCGGTGGTGGACTTGCCGACCGCGACACTGCCCGCGACGCCTATGACGAACGGGGTGCCGCTCTGGGCGCCGTGGCCGTTGCCCGCGTCGCCGAGGAAGGTGTTCAGCGCGCCGCGCAGCCCCGAGGTGGCCTGGACGTAGAGGTTGAGGAGCCGGGAGAGCGGCAGGTAGACGTCCCGTACCTCGTCGAGGTCGATGACGTCGCCGAGGCCGCGCAGCCGCTCGACCTCCTCGGCGGTCAGCGGCAGCGGCGTCTTGTCCCGCAGGGCGCTCCACTCGGCGCGGGACAGGTCGACGTACGGCGTCGTCGCGTGCTCGGCGCGTCGGTGGGTGCTCCGTGGCGGCGAAGTGATCACGGGTTCATTGTCGCGGGAGTTCGCACACGGTGGGGGGTGGGCTCGGTCACGTGGGGTACACCGGGCGTCGCCGTTCAGTCCGCCTTCTTCAGCACGCAGAGGTCCCCGCTGTCGGGGTCGCCGACATAGGTCCACAGGACGGGGGCGTCGCTGCCGCTCCTGGCGTCGTAGAAGCCGCTGATCTCCCCGTCGCCGTACGTGAAGCCGAGGTCGACGGAGGTGGCCCCCTCCTCGTTGGTCGAATCGCCGGCGTCCCACTTCCCCGACGCGGAGAGCCTGGACGGGAAGTCGAAGCCGGCGTGGAGGTTGTTGTCGAAGTCGACGTAGTCGCCGCAGACCTCGGTGGAGCTGAAGGTGCCGTCCGCGGCGAGGACGAGGATTCCGCCCCGGTCGTCCTGCCAGGTGCCGGTCAGTTCGTCCGCGGTCAGGGTGACCGGTGCGCCGTCCGGTTCCGGGGGGACGTTGAGGTAGCGCAGGGTGAAGAGCCCGACGAGCAGGGCCAACGGGACGACCACCACCAGGACCGCGCCGATGGCCACGCCCATCAGGACGCCGCCCCAGATCGGTATGCGGAATCTCTGCGGGGGAGGTGGCGGGGCGGGGTGGGGCGGGAGGGACCTGAGGTCCCAGGCCGGCCGCTGCGGCGCGGTCTCCGGTTGCTCTTCCCCGGTGCCGGACATGCGCACACCCCCCAGGTGCTCGGACGGCGGACGCGTATGGACGTCGCCGTGCCGTCATGATGCACCCGTGGGCGCCGGCCGTCGGCTGCGGGGTGGTGTCCGCACCCCCGAGGCGGACACCAGCCGCCGGATCAGGGCTTCCGGCCCTTGCGGTCCACGACGGCGCCGGTGACGCGGGCCTCGCTGAGGGTGATCTGCCCCGCCTTGAACGCCATCGGTGGCGGCTTCTGCCCCTCCTTGCCGGGGAACACGAACGTGTAGTCCTCGGCCACCACGAAGCGCTCGCCGAGGTAGTCGAAGCTCCGCGGGTCGAGCAGGATCTCCCGCTGGTCGTGGCCGACGTCCTCCTTCCGGGTGATGGCGATGGCCTCGCGTCCGGCGGCGTCCTTCACCAGGTGGTCGGTGACGCGGACACCGGGGATGGTGGCCATGGCCCGGTAGACCCGGGCGAGGGCGGCCGGGGAGATCGGGTACGTCCCGGCGACCAGGCTGATCGCGCGGAAGCTGTGCTGCGCCCTGCCCTCGGGCGGGTTCTCCGCGGTGTGACCGGTCGGGTAGAGGCGGCGGATCCCCTCCAGCAGCCGGGCCGGGTCGTCGGGCAGCGCGTTCGCGGCGCGGTAGACCTGGCGGGCCGTGCGGTAGTCGGTGTCCTTGCCGTGCTCGGCCGCGGCGGAGTTGTCGTACGGGACCCAGGAGTCGGAGGTGTCCGAGTCGGTGCCCGGGGTGCCGTCCGGCCCGTTCGTGGCGCTCTTCGTCGTGGTCCTGGTGTAGATCCACTGGTGGTCGAGCGGCTCCGGCGGGACGGGCAGCCTCT
Source organism: Streptomyces sp. NPDC001108 (assembly GCF_053598535.1). Classification (NCBI taxonomy): domain Bacteria; kingdom Bacillati; phylum Actinomycetota; class Actinomycetes; order Kitasatosporales; family Streptomycetaceae; genus Streptomyces; species Streptomyces sp. NPDC001108. Next base: position 829,814 of record NZ_JBSFKL010000002.1, on the reverse strand, counting down.
CCAGGGCGTCGGCGGCCCGGTTCAGCACCTCGGCCGCGCTCGTCAGCCGTAGCGGCTCCGTGGTCGAGGCGGGCCCCGAGCGGTCCGGCGCGGTGTCCCAGAGCCGGGTGCCGAGCACCGCCGCCACGGTGAGCGCCGCGGCCGCCACGACGGCGACGGTCCGCCGCCGGGCCCACGGGTGCCGGGGGCGGCGGCCCGACGCGGCGGCCTCGACGAGCCGTCGGCGGCCCGGGGCGAGCGCCGTGCGGTCGGGAGCGGGCGCGTCGGCGCGGAACTCGCGCAGTCGGGTCATTTCGTCCATGACGAGGTCAGCTCCATGGCGTCGGGCGTGAACGTGGGGTCCGCGCCGAGGGCCTCGCGGACCTTGCGGCGGGCGCGGTTGAGCCGGGACCGTACGGTGCCGAGCGGGATACCCAGGGCCTCGGCGACCTCCTGGTAGCCGAGGTCGGCCCAGGCGACGAGCAGCAGCACATGGCGGTCGCCCGGGGAGAGCCGGGCGAGCGCGGCGGCCAGGGGCGCCCGGGCGGCGATCCGCTCGTCCACGTGCTCGCTCCAGGAGTCGGCCACCGGGTCGCGGCCGGTACGGGCCAGGGCCCGCAGCGCGCGTTCCTCGCCGCGCCGGTGCTTGCCGATGAGGTTGGCGGCGATGCCGTACAGCCAGGGGCGGGCGCTGCGGCGGGCGGTGTCGTAGCGGTTCCGGGCCCGGAAGGCGGCGAGGAAGGTGTCCGCCGTGATGTCGTCCGCCGCGCCCTCCCCGAGGCGGCGGGCGGCATAGCGGTGGATCTCCGGCGCGTGGCGGTCGTAGAGGCCGGCGAACGCCTCGGGCTCCTCGATCGACCGCGCGACGAGTTCGGCGTCGTCGTGCGGGCCCGTCGGTGGTCCGGTCACATCGGCTCCTGGGGTGGGGCGGGAGAGCGTGTCATCCCCTGTTCCCCGCCGGGCGCGGAAAGGTTCACGGGGCGCCGTCCTCCCCGACGTCCGGCGGGTCTTCTGCGACGATGCGAAGGAAAAGAGGCTGATTGGTGGAGAAGAGGCTGTTATGTGCGGGATCGTCGGTTACGTGGGCGGGCAGTCGGCGCAGGACATCGTCCTCGCGGGCCTGAGGCGTCTGGAGTACCGGGGCTACGACTCGGCGGGGCTCGCCGTGCTCGCGGACGGCGGGCTGGCCGCCGCGAAGAAGGCGGGCAAGCTCGTCAACCTGGAGAAGGCGCTGAACGAGGCCCCGCTCCCGGCCGGCACCACCGGCATCGGGCACACCCGCTGGGCCACCCACGGCGCCCCCACCGACGCCAACGCCCATCCCCACCTGGACAACGCGGGCCGGGTCGCCGTCGTGCACAACGGGATCATCGAGAACTTCGCCGCCCTGCGCGCCGAACTCGCCGGCCGCGGCCATGAACTGGCCTCCGAGACCGACACCGAGGTCGTCGCCCATCTGCTGGCCGAGGCCCACTCCGTCTGCGCCGATCCGGCGGAGGCGATGCGCCTGGTCTGCCGCCGCCTCGACGGCGCCTTCACGCTCGTCGCCGTCTTCGCGGACGTGCCGGACACGGTGGTCGGGGCGCGGCGCAACTCGCCGCTGGTGGTGGGGGTGGGGGAGGGCGAGGCGTTCCTGGCCTCCGACGTCGCCGCGTTCATCGCGCACACCCGCTCCGCGATCGAACTGGGCCAGGACCAGGTGGTCGAGCTGCGCCGGGAGGGAATCACCGTCACCGGCTTCGACGGACGGCCCGCCGAGGTCCGCGCGTACCACGTCGACTGGGACGTCTCCGCCGCCGAGAAGGGCGGCCACGACTCCTTCATGGACAAGGAGATCGCCGAGCAGCCCCGAGCCGTCGCCGACACCCTGCTCGGCCGGACCGACGGCGAGGGCTCGCTCCGCCTCGACGAGGTGCACATCCCGCCGCACGAGCTGCGCGAGGTCGACAAGATCGTCATCGTGGCCTGCGGGACCGCCTTCCACGCCGGGATGATCGCCAAGTACGCCATCGAGCACTGGACCCGCGTGCCCTGCGAGACCGAGCTGGCCAGCGAGTTCCGCTACCGCGACCCGATCCTCGACCACCGCACCCTGGTCGTCGCGATCTCGCAGTCCGGCGAGACGATGGACACCCTGATGGCGCTGCGCCACGCCCGCGAGCAGGGCGCCCGGGTCCTCGCGATCTGCAACACCAACGGCTCCACCATCCCCCGCGAGTCCGACGCGGTGCTCTACACGCACGCCGGGCCCGAGGTCGCCGTCGCCTCCACCAAGGCGTTCCTCACCCAGCTGGTCGCCTGCTACCTGGTCGCCCTCTACCTGGGCCAGGTCCGGGGCACGAAGTGGGGCGACGAGATCCGCACCGTCGTCCGCCAGCTCGCCACGATCCCCGGTGCCGTCGAACGGGTCCTGGCGGACATGGGGCCGGTACGGGACCTCGCCCGCTCCCTCGCGGACCGGGGCACCGTCCTCTTCCTGGGCCGCCACGTCGGCTACCCGGTGGCCCTGGAGGGCGCGCTGAAGCTCAAGGAGCTGGCGTACATGCACGCCGAGGGGTTCGCCGCCGGGGAGCTCAAGCACGGGCCGATCGCCCTCGTCGAGGAGGGGCTGCCGGTCGTCGTGGTGGTGCCCGCGCCGCGCGGCCGGTCGGTGCTGCACGACAAGATCGTCTCGAACATCCAGGAGATCCGGGCACGCGGCGCCCGCACCATCGTCATCGCCGAGGAGGGCGACGAGACGGTCGTCCCGTACGCCGACCATCTGATCCGGCTCCCCGTTACGCCTACGCTTCTTCAGCCGCTGGTCTCGACCGTGCCGCTCCAGGTCTTCGCCTGCGAGCTGGCCAGGGCCCGCGGCAACGACGTGGACCAGCCGCGCAATCTGGCGAAGTCCGTGACCGTGGAGTAGCCCGGTGCGCCGGTGGGCGGGCCGGCGAGGGACGAGGGGAAGACGCGTGATCATCGGGGTCGGGATCGACGTGGCCGAGATCGAACGGTTCGACGCGGCGCTGGAGCGTACGCCCCAGCTGGCCGACCGGCTCTTCGTGGAACGGGAGCTGAAGCTGCCCAGCGGCGAGCGGCGCGGGATCGCCTCGCTGGCCGCCCGGTTCGCCGCCAAGGAGGCCCTGGCGAAGGCGCTCGGCGCCCCCGCCGGGCTGCTGTGGACCGACGCCGAGGTGTACGTCGAGGAGAGCGGGCAGCCCCGGCTGCGGGTCCGCGGCACGGTCGCCGCCCGCGCCGCCGAGCTGGGCGTACGGCACTGGCACGTCTCGCTGAGCCACGACGCGGGAGTGGCGTCGGCGGTGGTTGTCGCGGAGGGTTGAGCACATGCGTACCGCCTACAGCGTCGAGACCGTACGGGCCGCCGAGCGGGCCCTCATGGAACGGCTCCCCGAAGGCACCCTGATGCGGAGGGCGGCGGCCGGGCTCGCCGCCGTCTGCGCCGACGTGCTGCGGCGGCACGGCCGGGTGTACGGGGCCCGGGTCGTCCTCCTGGTCGGCAGCGGCGACAACGGCGGGGACGCGCTGTACGCGGGCGCGCTCCTCGCCCGCCGGGGCGCCGGCGTGCGCGCCGTCCTCATCGCGCCGGACCGCGCCCACCCCGGCGGCCTGGCGGCGCTCCGCGCGGCCGGCGGAGCCACCGCGACCACCGCCGAACCGGAACCGTGGGGCGGCCGCGTCGACCTGGTGGTGGACGGGATCACCGGCATCGGCGGCCGGGGCGGGCTGCGCCCGGAGGCCGCCGGGGCGGTCCGGGCGCTGGCGGCGACCGGCGCGCCCCTGGTCGCCGTGGACCTGCCCAGCGGGGTCGAGGCCGGGACCGGGGAGGTGCGCGGCGAGGCGGTCCGCGCCGATGTCACGGTCACCTTCGGCACGTACAAGCCGGGCCTGCTCGTCGATCCGGCCGCCGAGCGGACCGGGGCGCTGCGCCTCGTCGACATCGGGCTCGGCCCCGAGCTGCCCGCCGTGCCCGAGCTGGAGGCGCTCCAGTACGCGGACGTCGCGGCCCTGCTGCCGGTGCCGGCCGCCGAGAGCGACAAGTACCGGCGCGGGGTCGTCGGGGTCGTCGCCGGGTCGGCCCGCTACCCGGGCGCGGCGGTGCTGGCCGTCTCCGGCGCGCTGCGGGGCGGGGCCGGGGCGGTGCGGTACGTCGGTCCGGGCGCGGACGCGGTGATCGCCCGGCATCCGGAGACCCTGGTGCACGCCGGGCCGCCGTCCGGGGCGGGGCGGGTGCAGTCCTGGGTCGTCGGCCCCGGGATCGGCGACGGCCCGCAGGCGGAGGGCGCGGTCCGCGACGTGCTGGCCGCCGAGGTCCCGGTGCTGGTGGACGCGGACGGGCTGCGGCTGCTGGACGTCGCCGCGGTCCGGGCGCGCACCGCCCCGACCGTGCTCACCCCGCACGCCGGGGAGGCCGCGGCCCTGCTCGGCGCCGCCCGCGAGGAGGTCGAGGCGGGGCGGCTCACCGCCGTACGGGAGCTGGCCGCCCGCTACCGGGCCACCGTCCTGCTCAAGGGCTCGACGACGCTGGTCGCCGCCCCGGACCCGGACGCCCCGGTGCGGGTCAACCCGACCGGCACGTCCTGGCTCGCCACGGCGGGCAGCGGCGACGTGCTCTCCGGGCTGACCGGCTCCCTGCTGGCCGCCGGGCTCGGCCCGCGCGACGCCGCGTCCGTCGCCGCCCACCTGCACGGGCTCGCCGCCCGCCACGCCTCGGACGGCGGCCCGGTCGCCGCCCAGGACGTCGCCGAGGCGATCCCGGCGGCATGGCGGGACGTACGGGCCTGAGCGATCCTGGCCGCAGACCCCGAGACGGCGGGAGGCCCACCGTGACCAGCAGCGACGTACGCGTACGCAGGGTGTACGAGCCGAAGGAGGACGCCGACGGGACCCGCGTCCTGATCGACCGGCTCTGGCCGCGCGGCGAGTCCAAGGAGCGGGCCGCGATCGACAAGTGGCTCAAGGACGTGACCCCCTCGTCCGAGCTCCGCTCCTGGTACCACGCGGACCACAGCGGCACCCGCTACGACGAGTTCGCCGAGCGCTACCGCACCGAACTGACCGATCCGGTCCACGAGGCGGCCGTCCGGGAACTGGTCGAACTCGTCGAGAAGGGCGGCCCGGTGACCCTGGTCACCGCGGTCAAGGACGTGGCCCACAGCCACGTCCCGGTCCTCGTCGACCACCTGGAGCACGAGCTGCACCACCACCGCTGAGCGGGGCCCGCCGCCGCGCTCTGAGAGACTGGGCGCGATGAACGAGACAGCGTCCTTGAGAGCCCGGGCCGAGATCGACCTCGACGCACTGCGCGCCAACGTGCGCACGTTGCGCGCCCGGGCAGGGGGCGCGCAACTGATGGCCGTCGTCAAATCCGACGCGTACGGGCACGGAGCGGTGCCCTGCGCCCGCGCCGCGCTGGAGGCCGGGGCGACCTGGCTGGGCACCGCGACCCCGCACGAGGCGCTCGCGCTGCGGGCGGCCGGGCTCGGCGGCCGGGTGATGTGCTGGCTGTGGACGCCGGGCGGGCCCTGGCGCGAGGCGATCGAGGCCGACATCGACGTGTCGGTGAGCGGGATGTGGGCGCTGCGCGAGGTCGTCGCCGCGGCCACGGAGGCGGGCGTACCGGCCCGTGTCCAGCTCAAGGCCGACACGGGCCTGGGCCGCAACGGCTGCCAGCCCGCCGACTGGCCGGAGCTGGTCGGCGCCGCCCGGGCCGCCGAGCAGGCGGGCACCCTGAGGATCACCGGCCTGTGGTCCCACTTCGCCTGCGCCGACGAGCCCGGCCACCCCTCCATCCAGGCCCAGCTCACCGCCTTCCGGGAGATGGTGGCGTACGCCGAGAAGGCGGGCGTCCGGCCCGAGGTGCGCCACATGGCCAACTCCCCGGCGACGCTGACCCTCCCCGAGGCCCACTTCGACCTGGTGCGGACCGGGATCGCGATGTACGGCGTCTCGCCCGCCCCGGAGCTGGGCACCCCGGCCGAGCTGGGGCTGCGCCCGGTCATGCGGCTGGTCGCCTCGGTGGCCCTGGTCAAGCGGGTGCCGGCCGGTCACGGGATCAGCTACGGCCACCACTACACGACCGGTGCCGAGACCACCCTGGGCCTGGTCCCGGTCGGCTACGCGGACGGCATACCGCGCCACGCCTCCGGCCGGGGCCCGGTCCTGGTCGGCGGCGCCGTCCGGCGGGTCGCGGGCCGGGTCGCGATGGACCAGTTCGTCGTCGACCTCGGCGGCGACGTGGTCGAGGTCGGCAGCGAGGCGGTGCTCTTCGGCGCGGGCGACCGGGGCGAGCCCACCGCCGAGGACTGGGCGGTGGCGGCCGACACGATCGCGTACGAGATCGTCACCCGGATCGGCACCCGCGTACCGAGGGTGCATCTGCACGCCACCGCCTGAGGCACGGGCCCGGCCCGACGGAGACGACAAGGAGCACGGCACGGTGAGCGAGAGAGCTGCGGGGGACGCGGCCGCGGTCGGCTGGCGCCGGGCGGGCATCGCCGGTGCCGCCATAGGCGTGCTCGCGGCCGGGGCCGCCGCCGGGGTCGCCGTCGAGCGGCTCACCGTCGGCCGGAGCATGCGGAAGCGGGCCAGGCTGGCGCTGGACGCCACCGGCCCGTACGGCTCGCTGCGCGGGCTGCCGGGCCGCGCCACCGCCGACGACCGCACCGAGCTGTACTACGAGGTCGACGAGGTCGCCCCGGACGGCGCCCCGGAGCCCCCCGGCGGGGCCGCCGCCCCGGGCACCCGCCGCCGCAGGCTCTTCGGGGGCAAGGCCCCCGCCCCGGTCACCGTGGTCTTCAGCCACGGCTACTGCCTCAACCAGGACTCCTGGCACTTCCAGCGGGCCGCGCTGCGCGGACTGGTCCGGACCGTCCACTGGGACCAGCGCAGCCACGGCCGCTCCGAGCGGGGCCGGGCCCAGGCGGACGGCGTCCCCCTCGGCATCGACCAGCTGGGCCGGGACCTGAGGGCGGTCATCGACGCGGCGGCCCCCGAGGGCAGGCTGGTGCTGGTCGGGCACTCGATGGGAGGCATGACGATGATGGCGCTCGCCGCCCGGTACCCCGAGCTGATCCGGGACCGGGTCGCCGCGGTCGCCTTCGTCGGCACGTCCAGCGGGCGGCTCGGCGAGGTCACCTACGGGCTGCCGGTCGCGGGCGTGAACGCGGTGCGGCGGGTGCTGCCCGGGGTGCTCCGGGCGCTGGGGTCGCAGACGGAGCTGGTGGAGCGGGGCCGCCGGGCCACCGCCGACCTATTCGCCGGGCTGATCAAGCGGTACTCGTTCGGTTCGCGGGACGTCGACCCGGCGGTGGAACGGTTCGCCGAGCGGCTCATCGAGTCCACCCCGATCGACGTGGTCGCCGAGTTCTACCCCGCCTTCACCGAGCACGACGAGAGCGCCGCGCTGCCCGCCTTCCGGTCCGTCCCGGTGCTGATCCTGGCGGGCGACAAGGATCTGATCACCCCCAGCTCGCACAGCGAGGCCATCGCGGACCAGCTCCCGGACGCGGAGCTGGTCATCGTGCCGGACGCCGGTCATCTGGTGATGCTGGAGCACCCCGAGACGGTGACGGACCGGCTGGCGGACCTGCTGGTACGCGTCGGAGCGGTACCGGCAGCGACTAACGTGGGTGCGCATGGAAGCACCGCACATCAGCACGGAGACCGGGACGACTGAGCCGGACGGCCCCGCCGCGCCGGACGCCGTCACCGTGGACCTGGCCGTCGAGTCACCCGAACAGATGCGTGAACTGGGCCGTCGCATCGCCGCGGTCCTGCGCCCCGGCGACCTCGTGATGCTCAGCGGCGAGCTGGGTGCCGGGAAGACGACGCTGACCCGGGGGCTCGGCGAGGGGCTGGGGGTGCGCGGCGCGGTGACCTCCCCGACCTTCGTGATCGCCCGGGTCCACCCGTCGCTGACCGGCGGTCCGGCCCTGGTCCATGTCGACGCCTACCGCCTGGGCGGCGGGCTCGACGAGATGGAGGACCTGGACCTGGACGTGTCGCTGCCGGACTCGGTGGTGGTCGTGGAGTGGGGCGACGGCAAGGTGGAGGAGCTGTCCGAGGACCGCCTGCGGGTGGTCATCGAACGCGCGGTCGGCGACACGGACGACGAGCGGCGCGCGGTGACCCTGATCGGGATCGGCGCCCGCTGGGCGGGACTGCGCGAGGTCTGAGGCCGACGCGCGGTACCGGATTCCGACAGGCTGTCGGCATATTGTTGCGCGCGGCGGGGCGGGCGTGGTCACATGGATGACGAGAGCGTAGTTAGGTCTGCCTAACCGCGCCTTCCGCCGGAGCCTCAGGAGGCATCCATGACGACGTCCGCAGAACGTGAAGTGCCGCCGCCGCCATCGATGAAGGACCTGCTGGCGGCCTGTGCCGCGGCCACGGCGGTCTCCACGCCGCCGTCCGGGGACGGGCCGGAGGAGACCCCGGCCGCCGAGTCCGCGTCCGAGTCCGAGCCGGAGTCCGGATCCGGGGCCGCACCTGCCCCCGCGCCCCGTTCGCCGGGGCCGGGCCTGGAGCGCGCTTCCTGAGAGGCGCCCCGGTGGGACGCGCGCAGGGCAGCTCAGAAGACGCGGCCAGGGGCGCACTCAGGGGTGCTCAGGGGGTGCTCAGGGGGTGACGACCACCTTCGTACCCCCTATGGCGAAGTCCCACAGCACGTCGCCGTCCTCGCGGGACATCCGGACGCCGCCCGTCCGCAGCGTCGGGTCCGGGCTCTCCATCGTCCCGTCCACCGCCGCGCTGAACCCGACGGACACGTTCTCCACCAGCGCGAACCGCACCACGTGCTCGATCATCACGCCGTCCGAGCCCTTGGTCGGGGGGCCCTGGCGGGTGCCCACCTGGTACGAACCCGGCTTCGGGCTCAGCGCGCTCGGCATCACCGGGAACGTCCGCAGCACCTTCCCGGCCCCGTCGACGAGCCAGACCCGCCGCTTCTCCAGGGCGTAGACGACCCGCTGCCCGGTGCCGGAGTCCTCGGGGAGCGCGGCCGGGCGCGGCTTCTTCTCCTTGGGCTTGGCGTCGTCGGTGGCCGCGACGGAGCCGGACGCGGAGGGCTGGGGCGCCGCGAGGTTGTCGGGGACGTTGGCCGACGCCTGGAAGGCCAGGAACCCGACCGCGGCCAGTGCCGCCGCGGTGAGCCCGGCCACGATTCCCGAGCTGCCCTTGGACACCGTGCGTGCCCCTTTCGCTTCCGTAAGTCGTACAAGCGTTTAGCGTTTACGTCGTACCCGTGTGCACGGTGACGGTAGCAGCAGGGAACGGCCCCACCGGGACGCCGGACGGGGCACCGTGCCCGCGTCGACGGAGCCGTACGCTGTTCGTGTGCTCTTGCTCGCCGTGGATACCGCAACCCCCGCCGTCACCGTCGCCCTGCACGACGGCACCGCCGTCGTCGCCGAATCCGGCCAGGTCGACGCCCGCAGACACGGGGAGCTCCTGCTGCCCACCGTCGACCGGGTGCTCGCCGAGGCCGGTGTGAAACTCGACGCGGTGACGGGCCTGGTCGTCGGCGTGGGCCCCGGGCCGTACACCGGGCTGCGGGTCGGGCTGGCCACCGCGGCGGCCTTCGGCTCCGCCCTCTCCGTACCCGTGCACGGCCTGTGCACCCTGGACGGGCTGGCGTACGCGGCCGGCCTGGCCGGGCTCACGGGCCCGTTCGCCGTCGCGACGGACGCCCGCCGCAAGGAGGTCTACTGGGCGCGGTACGAGGACGCCCGCACCCGGACCGCCGGGCCCGCCGTGGACCGGCCCGCCGACATCGCCGAGCGGCTGGCCGGGCTGCCCGTGGTCGGCGCGGGCGCCGTCCTCTACCCCGAGGCGTTCCCGGACGCCCGGACGCCCGAGCACGTCAGCGCCGGGGCACTGGCCGCGCTGGCCGCCGAGCGGCTCGCCGCGGGCGCCGAACTGCTGGCACCGCTCCCGCTCTACCTGCGCAGGCCCGACGCCCAGGTGCCGAAGAACTACAAGGTGGTCACCCCGAAGTGACGACCACGACCGCCGTGCTGCGCGAGATGCGCTGGTGGGACATCGAACCGGTGCTGGAGCTGGAGCACGAGCTGTTCCCGGACGACGCCTGGTCGGCCGGCATGTTCTGGTCGGAGCTGGCCCACTCCCGGGGACCCGGGGCCACCCGCCGCTACGTCGTCGCCGAGGACCCCGCCACCGGCCGGATCGTCGGCTACGCGGGCCTCGCCGCCGCCGGCGACCTGGCCGACGTGCAGACCATCGGGGTCACCCGCGACCACTGGGGCGGCGGCCTGGGCGCCGCGCTCCTCACCGACCTGCTGAAGCACGCGACGGCCTTCGAGTGCGCCGAGGTGCTCCTGGAGGTCCGCGTCGACAACACCCGCGCCCAGAAGCTCTACGAGCGCTTCGGCTTCGAACCGATCGGCTTCCGCCGCGGCTACTACCAGCCGGGCAATGTCGACGCGCTCGTCATGCGCCTCCACGTACAAGGAACAGAGACCGACTGATGGCTGACGAACCCCTCGTACTCGGCATCGAGACCTCCTGCGACGAGACCGGCGTCGGCATCGTCCGGGGCACGACCCTGCTCGCCGACGCCGTCGCCTCCAGCGTCGACACCCACGCCCGCTTCGGCGGCGTCGTCCCGGAGATCGCCTCCCGCGCCCACCTGGAGTCCATGGTCCCCACCATCGAGCGGGCCCTGAAGGAGGCCGGGGTCTCCGCCCGCGACCTCGACGGCATCGCCGTCACCGCGGGCCCCGGCCTGGCCGGAGCGCTGCTGGTCGGCGTCTCGGCGGCGAAGGCGTACGCCTACGCGCTGAACAAGCCGCTCTACGGGGTCAACCACCTCGCCTCGCACATCTGCGTCGACCAGCTGGAGCACGGCCCGCTGCCCGAGCCCACGATGGCGCTGCTGGTCAGCGGCGGCCACTCCTCGCTGCTCCTCGCGCCGGACATCACCGCCGACGTGCGGCCGCTCGGCGCGACCATCGACGACGCGGCGGGCGAGGCGTTCGACAAGATCGCCCGGGTGCTGGACCTGGGCTTCCCCGGCGGCCCGGTCATCGACCGGCTGGCCCGGGAGGGCGACCCGGCGGCCATCGCCTTCCCGCGCGGACTGACCGGCTCGCGCGACCCCGCGTACGACTTCTCCTTCTCCGGGCTGAAGACCTCGGTGGCCCGCTGGATCGAGGCCAAACGCGCGGCGGGCGAGGAGGTGCCGGTACGGGACGTGGCGGCGTCCTTCCAGGAGGCCGTGGTGGACGTGCTCACCCGCAAGGCCGTCCGGGCCTGCAAGGACGAGGGCGTCGACCACCTGATGATCGGCGGCGGCGTCGCGGCCAACTCGCGGCTGCGGGCCCTGGCCGAGGAGCGGTGCGAGCGCGCCGGGATCCGGCTGCGGGTGCCCCGCCCCGGGCTGTGCACCGACAACGGGGCGATGGTCGCCGCGCTGGGCGCCGAGATGGTCGCCCGCAACCGCCCGGCCTCGGACCTGGAGCTGTCCGCGGACTCCTCGCTGCCGGTGACCGACCCGCACGTACCGGGCTCCCACACCCACGACCACGACCACGTCCACGAGATCAGCAAGGACAACCTCTACTCATGACCGTCGCCCTCATGTGGGAGGCCCGCGCCACGACCGGCCGGGGCGGGGAGCTGCTGGAGTGGGCGCGGGCCCGCGCGGCGGAACTGGCCGTCGAACCGCTCCGCCGCGAGCTGCTGCGCGCCCCGCAGGACCGGGTCCTGGTGATCACCTGGTGGCCGGGCGGCCCCGACGCCGAGCTGCCCGAGCTGCCCGAGCCGAACGCCGCGCTGGTCACCCGCCCGGTGCACCGCTGGCGCTTCGAATCCGTCGAGACCACCGGGGCCCCGGTCGGCTGAAACGCCGGGCGGCTGGGGCGCCGCCCCGCTCCGGTGGCCGGTCGCGGACTTCCCCGAAAGAATTTCCCGAAGTATTCCGCGGGAGCTGTCGATCCGGCCGGGTCCCGTTCGACGCACGGGTGAGAGGCGGGGAAGAGCCCCGCCGCACGGAACCGGGAGCCACCATGCCGCGCTTCATGACGCTGATCCGCATCGACGAGGAGAACCTGCCGAAGGAGGCCCCGGACCCCGACTTCGAGAAGCGGATGGGCGCCCTCTTCGAGGAGATCACCAAGGCCGGGGTCATGCTGGAGACGGCCGGGCTCCACCCGACCTCCCAGGGCGCCCGGGTCACCTGGTCCGGCGGGAAGCTCACCCAGACCGACGGGCCCTTCACCGAGACCAAGGAGGTCGTCGGCGGGTACGCCGTCCTCCAGGCCAAGGACATGGCGGAGGCCCTGGAGTGGACCCGGCGCTTCCTCAGCGCCCACCCGGAGAACTGGACGGTGACCTCCGAGGTCCGGCAGATCGACGAGGCCACCCTGGGGTCCTGACCCGGTCCGGCTTGCCCCGTCCCGGCCCGACTGCTGGGATGGGGCACCGTGACAGCGACAACCGAAGCGGTCGAGGCGGTCTTCCGGATCGAGTCCCCGCGGATCGTCGCGGCCGTCACCCGCATCGTGCGGGATCTCGGCATCGCCGAGGAACTCGCCCAGGACGCCCTGGTCGCCGCGTTGGAGCAGTGGCCGGAGTCGGGCGTCCCGGACCGGCCGGGCGCCTGGCTCACCACCACCGCCCGGAACCGCGCGATCGACCTCGTACGCCGCCGGGAGACCTACGCGCGCAAGCTCGCCGAGGTCGGCCGGTCGCTCGCGGACGTGGAGCCGCCCGAGCCCGCCGAGCCGGACGCCATCGACGACGACCTGCTCCGGCTGATCTTCACCGCCTGCCATCCGGTGCTCTCCACCGAGGCCCGGATCGCCCTCACCCTGCGCCTCCTCGGCGGCCTCACCACCGAGGAGATCGCCCGCGCCTTCCTGGCCCCGGAACCGACCGTCGCCCAGCGCATCGTCCGGGCCAAGCGGACCCTGGGCCGCGAGGGCGTCGCCTTCGAGGTGCCGTACGGGCCCGACCGCGCCGCCCGCCTCGGCTCCGTCCTCGAAGTGATCTACCTGGTCTTCAACGAGGGCTACGCGGCGACCGCCGGCGACGACCTGGTGCGCCCGGCGCTCTGCGAGGACGCGCTCCGGCTGGCCCGGGTGCTCGCCGGGCTGATGGAGCACGAACCCGAGGTCCACGGGCTGGCCGCGCTGCTGGAGCTCCAGGCGTCCCGCACCGCGGCCCGCACCGGCCCGGACGGCGCGGCGGTGCTGCTCGCCGACCAGAACCGGGCCCGCTGGGACCGGCTGCTGATCCGGCGCGGGGTCGCCGCCCTGGAACGGGCCGTCGCCGCGACCGGCGAGGGCGCCGGACTCGGCCCGTACACCGTGCAGGCCGCGATCGCCGCCTGCCACGCGCGGGCGGCGACGTACCAGGACACCGACTGGGACACCATCACCGCCCTCTACGACCGGCTCGCCGCGATCGCCCCCTCCCCGGTCGTCGCCCTGAACCGGGCCGTGGCCGTCTCCATGGCCCGCGGCCCCGAGGCCGCTCTCGCCCTGGTCGACGCCCTCGCCGCCGATCCGGCGCTGGACGGCTACCACCTGCTGCCCAGCGTGCGCGGCGATCTGCTGGCCCGGACCGGACGCACCGGTGAGGCGCGCGCCGAGTTCGTCCGGGCGGCCGGGCTGACCCGCAACGCCCGGGAGCGGGCCATGCTCCTGGACCGCGCGGAGCACCCGGCCCGCGGGATCCGGTGAGTCCCGGCCCCCGGCCGCGGCACCGCGCGCCGTGGGCGCGGCCGGATCCCCAGGGGCCGCGCACCGCCCCGGCCACCGGACCGTAAGGTCATGCCCATGTCTTCCCGTGCCCAACTGCCGCCCCCGCCCCCGCCCGTTGAGCTCCGTTCCTGGCCCGACCGGGAGGCGCTGCTCACCGACCGGGCGGCGGTCCTCGGCGGGCTGGTGCGGGCCCATGTCGGCCCGGGGCGGCTGGTGGTGCTCTGGCTGTGGGGCCTGCTCGGCGCGTTCGGCTGGCTGTTGGTGGGCTCGGCGCTGGTCGCCTTCGAGGAGTCCTACGACCCGATCGGCGCCCTGGCGGGGCTGACCATGCTGGTGCTGGGCATCGGCTGCCTGGTCCCCGCCGCCCTGCTCGTCGTCGTCGGGGTGCGCCGCGACCGCCGGGTCCGCGTACTGCTGCACGCCTGGGGCGCCCTGGACCGCGATCCGGCGCGGGACGCGGCGCTGCGGATGCCGGGCGCGTCCAGTGCCTGGCTGGTGCTCTCCTTCGTGCTCTGCGCGGTCGGACTCGGCACCTGCCTCGCCGTCCCGGCGAACGCCGCGCCGGACGGGTACGGCTGGAGCCTGGTCGCCCTCGCCATGGGGCTCGGGATGATCGCCTGGCTCGTCGGACTGATCGGTCTCGTCAAGGCGTTCGCCCACCGGCGCTGGGTGCTGCGGGTCCTGGCCGGGGCGCCCGCACCGGCGCCACGCCTGCCCGCCCGCGACGGTGCCCACCGCTGACCCCGGACCTATCCTGACGGGGCACGGACGTCCAACAGGGGGAGAACGACATGCAGTGGTACTGGTGGGTGCTCATCGTCTTCTGGATGGGCGGCTTCGGATGGGTCGTCGACAACGTCCGTACGGCGTTGCGCAACCGGCACGAGCGCAAGCTCGAACTGCTGGAAACGGCCCGCCAGGAGCGGCTGGCCGTCGAGGCGGCGAGCAAGCCGCCGGAGCCGGTCTGCGGCTGCACGCACCACCTCGCCAAGCACGACAAGCAGGGCCGCTGCCACGAGCGGGTCGAGGTGCCGACCGCCTGGGACGAGAACAAGAAGCCGGTCCGCTTCGAGTCCGGCCAGTGCAACTGCCAGCAGTACGTGGGCCCGCAGCCGCTCTCCCAGGTCTACGCGGACGACCTGACCGATCTCGCCTGACCGGCCTCGGGACGTCCGTCCTGCTCAGCCGGTGGGGCCGGTCAGCGGGTGGCCGACGAGCATCGTCGGCGCTCCGGCCACCCGGGTCAGGAAGACGGTCGCGGAGTTCGGCCCCTGGAGCTTCATCCGGCGCCGCAGCTCCTCCGGTTCGACCGCCGAACCGCGCTTCTTGACGGTCAGCACGCCCACCTTCCGCTCCCGCAGCAGCGCCTTCAGCTTCTTCATGTTGAACGGCAGCCGGTCGGTGATCTCGTACCCGGTCGTGTACGGGGAGGCGTACGGCCGGTCGGCGGTGATGTACGCGATGGTCTCGTCGATCAGCCGGCCCTCGCACCGCGCGACCAGGTCGGCGACCAGATGGGCGCGGATCACGGCGCCGTCCGGCTCGTACAGGTAGCGGCCGACCGGGCCGACGGGCGGGGCGGACAGCGGGGCCCCGGACCACAGGGTGGCGGCCGCCGGGAGCAGCGTGGCGCGGTGGGCGCCGGACGTGAACCCCTCGCCGAACCAGAGGACCGCCTCCTTCACGTCGCCGCCGTCCGAGATCCACTCGGCCTCGGCCTGCTCGGGGATCGCCTCGTGCGGGATGCCGGGGGCGATCTTCAGGGCGGCGCGGGGGGCCGCGAGGGCGGCGCCGACCGCCCAGGACAGCGGCGGCGAGTACGCCTCGGGGTCGAAGATCCGGCCCCGCCCGCCGCGCCGGGCCGGGTCCACGAAGACCGCGTCGCAGGACGAGGTTTCGACGGCGGCGACATCGGCGCACCGCACCTCGATCAGGTCGTCCAGCCCCAGCGCGGCGGCGTTGGCGCGGGCCACCTCGGCGGTCAGCGGGTCACGGTCCACGGCGAGTACGGAGATGCCCGCGCGGGCCAGCTCGATGGCGTCGCCGCCGATGCCGCAGCAGAGGTCGGCGACGCGGCGCACCCCGCCCGCCGCGAACCGTCCGGCGCGGTGGGCGGCCACCGAGGTGCGGGTCGCCTGCTCGACACCGTTCGGCGTGAAGTACATCCGGTACGCGTCCTCGGCGCCGAACTTGGCCACCGCCCGCTGCCGGAGCCGGGCCTGCCCGAGCGCGGCCGACACCAGGGCGGCGGGGTGGGTGCGGCGCAGCCGGGTGGCGGTGGCGAGCTCCTGGGCGGGGTCGTGGTCCCGCAGTTCGGCGAGGAGCGCGGCGCCCTCGGGGGTGCGCAGGGCCCGGAAGCCGGCGAGGGGGTCGGGGGCGTCGGACCGGCCGGTGCCGGACGGGTCGTTTCCGGACGGGTCGTTCGGGGCGAGAGCGTTCACCCGTCCCATTGTGAGCCAGCCGGGTAGACCGGCGGTCCGGGCCGCGGTGTCGGGCCGGACCGCCGGTCGACGGCTGGCAGGATGCGGCGCCATGCAACTTGTACGACAAAACGAAAAAAGCACAGCAAAACCACCCAGATCATCCGGGTCCCCGGGTCGACGGCGCGGGCGCCCGTGCCACCCCACGGCCGCCGTACTGGCCGCGCTCCTGGTCGCGGCGGTCGGCTCGGGCTGCGCCTCGGAGCCCGGCGCAACCGGGCGGGGGAGCGGGCCCCTCGCCGGGAACCCGGGCCCGGCGGCGGGCCCGAACCCCGCCGCCGGACTCCCGGGCGTCCCCGCTCTCCGCCGCGGCCTGGCCCGCCTGCCCGGCGAGCGCTACGGGAACGCGCGGCTCGCCCCGGCCGTCCGGGCCAGGATCGCGAAGAAGTGGGGGCTCGACCGGCCGCCGCTGATCGCCCCGCTGCCGCCCCTGGTCAAGCCGCGCGTCACCACCCGCGAGGGCTTCGAGGTGACCGGTGGCGACGACACGCTCCCGCCGGTCTTCACCACCGTCCCGACCACGGACCGGGTCGTCTTCCTGACCATCGACGACGGCGCCGAGAAGGACCCCGAGCTGCTCCAGATGATGGACGAGCTGGACATCCCGTACAGCGCGTTCCTCAGCGACGACGAGGTGAAGGACAACTACGGCTACTTCGGCGAGGCCCAGCGGCTGGGCACCGTCCTCGGCAACCACACGCTCCACCACCCCTACCTCCCCGGCCTCTCCTCCGACGAGCAGCGGCGCGAGATCTGCGGCCAGCAGGACCTCATGGCGGAGCGGTACGGGAAGCGGCCCCGCCTCTTCCGCCCGCCGTACGGCAACTACGACGCCGACACCCTGCGCATCGCGCGGTCCTGCGGGATCAGGGCCGTGCCGCTGTGGAACGCCGAGGCGTTCCCGGACCGCATGGAGTGGCGCGAGGACGACCAGGAGCTGCGTCCGGGCGACATCATCCTCACCCACTTCCGCGGCCGGGCGGCCTGGGGCGGCAGCATGGCCGACCTGGTCCGGACGGTCCTGAGGACCGTCACCGAACAGGGCTACGCGGTGGCCCGCCTGGAGGACTACGTCTGACGACCCGGCTCCGGCAGGCTCTCAGCCGCCGGAGTCCAGGCACTCCCGGTCGTCCCCGCCACTGCGGCACGGATGGCCGGAGTGCCCCGGATCCTCCGTGTGCGAGGGCGCGGGGGCGGGCGGGTGCGCGCGGCCGTGCTCCCCGACGCCGGTCAGCACTGCCGCCACGCACAGCACCACCCCGGCCACCAGTTGCCCTCCGCCCGCCCACGGCCAGCCGCCGCGCATCAGGACGAGGGCGAACAGCAGGGCCACCGCGGCGAAGCCGCCGAGGGCGAGGGCCGGGCCCCAGTCCGTCGGCGGCGGGCCCACCGGCTCCGGCGGCGCTCCCTTCTCCGGCCCCGGGGCGCCGAGGCCGCCGTGGGAGAGGGCCAGTTGAAGGGCGACGACCGCGCCGATCGCCCCCTCCAGGAGCAGCAGCAACAGCCCGAGCAGCGCGTCGAGGCAGCCGTTCACCGCGGCCGCCCGGCGCCGTCCGTCCGGCGGGGGAAGGGATCGGGTCATGCCCCCACCGTCGTACGGAACGCTCCGGCCCGTCCGTACGTTGCCCGCATGGTGTCCGGACCGTTGTCCGGACCAACCCCCTCCGGCGGCCCGAAGCTCCCGGCAGCTCGAAGCTCCCGGCGGCTCGAAGCTCCCGGCGGCTCGAAGCTCCCGGCGGCTCGAAGCTCCCGGCGCCCTGAAGCTCCTGGCGGCTCGAAGACGACGCCACGACCGCGCGAATTGGCACTCCGCTTGACCGAGTGCTAATCGCGGTCATAGTCTCGGTGCTGGCACTCACCACTGGAGAGTGCCAAACCACTGCGCGACTGGCAGGTCCGGCACCCGCGACGACGGATCGACCTGGTCGCCACCCAAGACTGTTACCCCGTGAGATCTCCGAAGGGGGAGACCGGATCGTGTCGACCGCCAGCTCCAAGGTTGCGATCAAGCCGCTCGAGGACCGCATTGTGGTCCAGCCGCTCGACGCCGAGCAGACCACGGCCTCCGGCCTGGTCATTCCGGACACCGCCAAGGAGAAGCCCCAGGAGGGCGTCGTCCTGGCCGTGGGTCCGGGCCGCTTCGAGAACGGCGAGCGCCTTCCGCTCGACGTCAAGACCGGCGACGTCGTGCTCTACAGCAAGTACGGCGGCACCGAGGTGAAGTACAGCGGCGAGGAGTACCTCGTCCTCTCGGCTCGCGACGTGCTCGCGATCGTCGAGAAGTAATTCACCCACGTTTTCTGTTCCGCGCCCCTGGCCCCCTGCGATAACCAGCCGGGTCGGGGGCGCGGTTCGTTCGAGAGGAAAGCTCAGCTCCCATGGCGAAGATCCTGAAGTTCGACGAGGACGCCCGTCGCGCCCTCGAGCGCGGCGTCAACAAGCTTGCCGACACGGTCAAGGTGACGATCGGCCCCAAGGGCCGCAACGTCGTCATCGACAAGAAGTTCGGTGCCCCCACCATCACCAACGACGGTGTCACCATCGCGCGCGAGGTCGAGCTCGACGACCCGTACGAGAACCTCGGTGCCCAGCTGGTGAAGGAGGTCGCCACCAAGACCAACGACATCGCGGGTGACGGCACCACCACCGCCACCGTGCTCGCCCAGGCGCTCGTCCGCGAGGGTCTGCGCAACGTCGCCGCCGGTGCCTCCCCGGCCGCCCTGAAGAAGGGCATCGACGCCGCGGTCAAGGCCGTGTCCGAGGAGCTCCTCGCGACCGCCCGCCCGATCGAGGACAAGACCGACATCGCCGCCGTGGCCGCGCTCTCCGCGCAGGACCCGCAGGTCGGCGAGCTCATCGCGGACGCGATGGACAAGGTCGGCAAGGACGGCGTCATCACCGTCGAGGAGTCCAACACCTTCGGTCTGGACCTCGACTTCACCGAGGGCATGGCCTTCGACAAGGGCTACCTGTCCCCGTACATGGTGACCGACCAGGAGCGTATGGAGGCCGTCCTCGACGACCCGTACATCCTCGTCCACCAGGGCAAGATCGGCTCCATCCAGGAGCTGCTCCCGCTGCTGGAGAAGGTCATCCAGGCCGGTGGCTCCAAGCCGCTGCTGATCATCGCCGAGGACGTCGAGGGCGAGGCGCTGTCGACCCTCGTCGTCAACAAGATCCGTGGCACCTTCAACGCCGTCGCCGTGAAGGCCCCCGGCTTCGGTGACCGCCGCAAGGCCATGCTCGGCGACATCGCCACCCTCACCGGTGCGACCGTCATCGCCGAGGAGGTCGGCCTCAAGCTCGACCAGGCCGGTCTGGACGTGCTGGGCACCGCCCGCCGCGTGACCGTCTCCAAGGACGACACGACGATCGTGGACGGCGGCGGCGAGCCCGGCGACGTCAAGGGCCGGGTCAACCAGATCAAGGCCGAGATCGAGTCCACGGACTCCGACTGGGACCGCGAGAAGCTCCAGGAGCGCCTCGCGAAGCTGGCCGGCGGCGTCTGCGTGATCCGCGTCGGTGCCGCCACCGAGGTGGAGCTCAAGGAGAAGAAGCACCGTCTGGAGGACGCCATCTCCGCGACCCGCGCCGCGGTCGAGGAGGGCATCGTCTCCGGTGGTGGCTCCGCCATCGTCCACGCCGTCAAGGTCCTGGACGGCGACCTCGGCAAGTCCGGCGACGAGGCCACCGGTGTCGCGGTCGTGCGCCGCGCCGCGGTCGAGCCGCTGCGCTGGATCGCCGAGAACGCCGGCCTGGAGGGCTACGTCATCACCTCCAAGGTCGCCGAGCTGGAGAAGGGCCAGGGCTTCAACGCCGCCACCGGCGAGTACGGCGACCTGGTGAAGGCCGGCGTCATCGACCCGGTCAAGGTCACCCGCTCCGCCCTGGAGAACGCCGCGTCCATCGCGTCGCTGCTGCTCACGACCGAGACCCTGGTCGTCGAGAAGCCGGCCGAGGAAGAGGCCGAGGCCGGCCACGGCGGTCACGGCCACTCCCACTGACGCACCGCCGTCGGGCAGGCGCACAGCCGCGGAAGGCCCCCTGTCCCACCGTTTCGACGGTGGGACAGGGGGCCTTTCGGTGTTCGTTCCGCGCCGGTGGCCTCAGGCCGAGCGGCCGAGGCTGCCGGAGTGCACCGGGTCCGCGAAGGGCAGCCCGGCCGTGAAGCGCTCCAGCTCGTCCAGTGCCTGATCGGCCATCCGGTGCAGCTCGCCGCCGAGCGAGCCCGCGACGTGCGGGGTCAGCAGCACGTTCGGCAGCTCGTACAACGGCGAGTCGGGGGCGGGCAGTTCGGGGTCGGTCACGTCCAGCACCGCCCGCAGCCGCCCGGACGTCAGCTCCGCCAGCAGTGCCTCCTCGTCGACCAGCGAGCCCCGGGAGGTGTTGATCAGGGTCGCCCCGGTCGCCATGGCGGCCAGCTGCGCCGCGCCGATCAGATGACGGGTCTCCGGCAGCTGCGGGGCGTGCACCGAGACCACGGAGCTGCGCGCGCACAGCTCGTCCAGCGGGACGGGCCGCACCCCGAGCCGCGCCGCCTCCGCGCCGTCCACGAACGGGTCGTACAGCAGGACGTCCAGGTCGAAGGGGCGCAGCAGCTCGATCACCCGGCGGCCGATGCGGGAGGCGCCGACGATGCCGACGGTGCGGCGGTAGTTCCCGGCGCCGTCGAGCTCCGCGAGCCAGTCGTGGCCGGTGCGCAGCTCGCGGTAGCGGCGCGCGGTGTGCAGGACGCGTTTTCCGGCGAAGAGGATCGCGGCGAGGGTGAACTCGGCGACGGGGAGGGCGTTGGCCCCGGCCGCCGAGGTGACGGCGATGCCGCGTTCCCAGCAGGCGTCCGTGATGTGGTGCTTCACGGATCCGGCGGCGTGCACGACGGCGCGCAGTCTGGGCGCGGCGGCCAGTACCCCGGGGGTGAGCGGGGTCGCGCCCCAGCAGGTGAGGAGCACCTCGGCCTCGGCGAGCGCGGCGGCCACCTCGGGCGTCGGCGCGGCCAGGTCGTGGGCGACGAGGTGCGGGTCGGTGCGGGTGAGCGTGGCCAGCCGGGTGCGGTGCCGGTCGGTGAGGAGGCGGTCGGCGATGCCGGGCCCCATCGCGAGCAGGGCCGTCGGCCGGTTGTCAGTGGCGTGGGGCATGGTGGAACACGTACTCCTCGGGGCTCGCGACGGGGTCACTTGACGCTGCCGGCGGTCAGTCCGGCCTTCCAGTGCCGCTGGAGCGAGACGAAGGCGACGATCAGGGGGACGACGGCGAGGAGGGAGCCGGTGACGACGAGCGGGTAGAAGCTCGGCTCGCCGTGGGTGTTGGTGTTCCAGGAGTACAGGCCGAGGCTCAGTGGGAAGAGCTTGCGGTCCGAGAGCATCACCAGGGGGAGGAAGAAGTTGTTCCAGATCGCGGTGAACTGGAAGAGGAAGACCGTCACGAAGCCCGGCATGACCATGCGCAGCCCGATCGACCAGAAGACGCGCAGCTCGCCGGCCCCGTCGATACGGGCGGCCTCCAGGGCCTCGTTCGGTATGTAGCCGGTGCTGAAGACCCGGGCGAGATAGACGCCGAAGGGGTTGACCAGCACGGGTATCAGCACGGACCAGTAGGTGTTGACCAGGCCGGTCTTGGAGGCCAGCAGGTACATCGGCAGGGCGAGCGCCGTGGTGGGCACCAGCACCCCCATCAGCACCAGCCCGAACAGCTTCTCCTTGCCCCGGAACTCGTACTTGTCGAAGGCGTACCCGGCGGCGACGCAGATCAGCGAGCAGACGAGCGCCCCGCCGCCCGCGTACAGGAGGCTGTTGAGGTACCAGCGGAAGTAGATGCCGTCGCCGTAGGAGGCCAGGTTCGACAGGTTCTCGCCGAGGTTGAAGCCCTCGAAGGAGAACGCGTTGCCCGCGAGCAGCCCGCCGGTGTCCTTGGTGGCGGCCGTGACCAGCCAGACGAGGGGGAAGAGCATGTAGACGACGGCGAGCAGGAGGAAGCCGTTGACGGCGGTCTTCGACATCCAGCGGCCGCGGGAGGCGGGGGAGTTCATGCTTTCTTGCCCTTCCGGCCGGTGAAGCGGGTGACGACGAAGGACAGCAGCGCGGCCGTGAGCGCCAGCAGGATGGAGGCGGCCGCGGCGAGGCCGTAGTCATTGCGCTCGAAGGCCGCGGTGTACGCGTACATGTTCGGCGTCCAGGTGGAGGAGACGGCCGAGCCGGTCCCCTTGTTGAGGATCAGCGGCTCGGTGAACAGCTGGAGCGAGCCGATGACCGTGAACAGCGCGACCATCACCAGGGAGGAGCGGATCAGCGGGACCTTGATGGAGAGCGCGGTGCGCCAGGCGCCGGCCCCGTCGACGGTGGCCGCTTCGAGCACCGAGCGGTCGATGGCCTGCAACGCGGCGTAGAAGATCACCATGTTGTAGCCGAGCCACTCCCACAGGGCGATGTTGACGATGGAGGGGAGGGCGCCGTCGGGGGAGAAGAAGTCGAAGCCGATCCCGCCGGACTCCATGGCGCTCACCACCGGGCTGAGCTGCGGGGTGTAGAGGTACACCCAGATCAGCGCGGCGATGATGCCGGGCACGGCGTGCGGCAGGAAGAGCGCGAGCTGGAAGAAGCGGCGGGCGCGGGCCAGCGTGGAGTCCAGCAGCAGGGCCAGGGCGAGGGCTCCGACGAGCAGCAGCGGAATGTAGAACAGGCAGTATCCGAGGAGTACGCCGAAGCCCTCGCGGAACGCCCGGTCGCCCAGAGCCGCCGCGTAGTTGTCGAGTCCGCTGAAGACGGTCTCGGTGCCGCCGAAGCCCAGGCCGGACTGCTTCTCGGTGAACAGGCTGAGCCAGACCGCGTATCCGATCGGCACCACCATGCACGCGGTGAACAGTACGAAGAAGGGCCCCAGCAGGATGGCGGCGGCTCTGGTCGTCCGGGCGCGCTTCATCAGCCTGCGTCCTCGACCTTCAGCCCGCGCTTCTTCAGCTCGTCGACCGTGGCGTCGTGCCCGGCCTTCACGGCGTCCTTGATGGTGGTCCCGCCGCTGGCGACCTTGCCGAACTGGTCCTTGATGACGGTGTTCGACGTGCCGGTCGCCGGGCCCCAGGCCCAGTTCTGGCCGATCGACGTGGCGGCGCCCTCGAACACCTGGTAGATGTCCTCGCCGCCGTAGAAACCGGCGTCGAAGGACTTCTCGGCGACCGGGCGCAGCGACGCGGCGGCCGGGAAGGCGCTGGAGGTGCCGGACTCGATGCGGGCCTTGATGCCTTCCTCGGTGGTCGACATCCAGGTGGCGAACTCGACCGCTGCCTTCGCCTTCTTGCTCGTCTTGGTCACGGCGAAGGTGGAGCCGCCGAGCATGCCGCTGGCGGGCTTCCCGTCCCAGCTCGGCATCGGGGCCACGGCCCATTTGCCGCTCTGCTCGGGCAGCGTGCCCTTGAGGACACCGGCGCCCCAGGCGGCGCCCAGGTAGCCGACGGTGCCGCCGCTCTTGAGGGAGTTGGTCCACTCGGGGCTGAACGAGGCGTTGGAGCGGATCAGGTCGTCGTCGAGGAGGCCCTGCCAGTAGTCGGCGACCTTGTTGGTGGCCGCGTCGGCGGTGCTGATCTTCCAGGTGTCGCCCTCGGGCTTGTACCACTGGGCGCCGGCCTGCCAGGCCATCGCCTGGAAGGTGGTCGGGTCGTCGGGGAAGAAGGTGCCGATCCGGGCCTTCTTGTCGGCCTTCTTGATCTTCTCGGCGGCCTTGCGGAACTCGTCCCAGGTCTTGGGGACCTCGACGCCGTACTTCTCGAACAGGTCCTTGCGGTAGTAGAAGGACTGCGGCGAGGCGTCGAACGGGACGGCCCAGTTCTTGCCGCCGAGGGTGGTCAGCTCGACCGCCTGCGGGAGCAGCTTCTTGCGGATGTCCTCGGTGAAGTACGCGCCGATGTCCTGGAGCGCGCCCTGGCTGACGTACTCGGGAAGCTGCGGGTACTCGATGGAGACCAGGTCGGGGGCGTTGCCGGCCTTCACCGCGTTGGAGATCTTGGCGTAGCCGCCCGCGTTGCCGGACGGGATCTCCTCGTACACCACCTTGATGTTCTTGTGCGAGGCGTTGAAGGCGTCGACGACCTCCTTGGACCCCTTGGCCCAGCCCCAGAAGGTGATGCTGACGGGCTTTCCGTCGCTTCCGGCGGCTGCGTCGTCGTCCCCGCTGCCGCCGCAGGCCGTGAGAAGGGCGAGGGCGGTGGCGGTGCCGACGACGGCGAGGGACGTTCTGCTCGTACTGCGGCTCACAGCGAGGCTCCTGAACTGGCGGCAACATTGGCGTTGGCGGTGATCCTTGGACCAGCCGTGACCGAAGTCAAGAGCGAAAGATCGATTGATCGAAAAAAGATCAGACAAGTTACGTACGGATAGGGTGCGGAATACCCTGCGGAGCCGGGAATCGGCACCCGGGTCCGCATGGGGTCCGCTCGTACGGTTACGGGTGGTTGCGCGCCCCGCAGGAGTCCCGCACCCGCAGTTGCGGCAGCAGCGTCAGATGGCGCCGGGGCGCGCCCGCGCCCTGTCCCAGCCGTTCCACCAGCAGCTCCGTCGCATGGCGGCCCACGTCGCGCTTGGGCGGCGCCACCGCCGTCAGCGGGGTGTCCGCCAGCGCGGCCACCTCGTCGTCGTAGGCGATCAGCGCCAGGTCGTCCGGGACCCGTACGCCCAGCTCGGCCAGGCGCTGCACCACCTGGATCGCGTCCACGTCGTTGTGGACCAGCGCGGCCGTCGCCACCCCGGAGAGCACCGCCTCGCGCAGCGCCCGTACGGCCTGCTCGAAGGCGTCCGGGAAGAGCTCGGACGGCACGGAGTCGATCACGGCCTGCGGGGCGCGCAGCCCGTGCGCCGCCAGGGCCTCCGCGTACCCGGAACGCACCGCGACGGCGGTCGGGGAGTCCGCGCGGGCCATCAGGAGCGGCGCCCCGTGCCCGAGCCGGACGAGATGGCGCACCGCCAGCAGCACCCCGTACGCGTGGTCCGAGCAGACCCGGTCCAGGCCGTCCAGCGGGGAGCCCGCGGCGGGCCGGCGCTCCAGCAGCACCGTCGGCGCGGGCAGCGAGGCGATCCAGTCGCCGAACGCGGCGGGGTCGCCCGGGTCCTGCCAGCCGGGCGCCACCAGCAGCCCCTCGGCGCCCGCCGAGAGCAGCCCCTCGGTGCGCGCCTGGTCCTCCTGCGGCCGGTAGTCGGAGATCCGCAGGACGAGCCGGGCGCCGGCCCGCGCGGCGGCCTCGTGGGCGCCCCGGATGACCTCGGCGAAGTAGTACGTCGAGGAGGGCGCGAGCATGCCGAGGACCGGCCCGCCGCCCCCCGGGCCGGAGCCCGCGCCCGGCCCGGCCGCCGGACCCGCGGCGTCCTGCGGCCAGGAGACCGACCCGTGCACCCGGTCCAGGAGCCCCCGGCCGGCCAGCTCCTCGACGTCCCGCCGCGCGGTGACCGGGGAGACGCCCAGCAGGGTGGCCAGGTCCGAGACCCGGGCCGAGCCCCGCTCCCGTACGAGTCCGAGCAGGCGGTCATGACGTTCGGCAGCACTTTCGCGCACGGCAGCAGTCCCCTCGCAGTTGTGGCCCGTCGCAGGTGGGGCCCGGTCCGAGGGGGTGCCCGACACCCCCGGGGTCCCGGCCGGGGCCGGTGTCCGACCCTAAACCAAGAATGATCGAACGACGGGAGTTTCGATCATTCGGGCGAGATGCATTGACGTTCGATCAAACCGAGTTCAGGATTCCGGCGGTACGGGCCGGCCCCCGCCATCGACTGTTCACTCCCCCCGCCCCTTCGTACGGAGGAATTGTGAGACATCGCATCACCGCCGCCGCGCTCGCGGCCCTGACCACCGCCGGAGCGCTGACCGCCGCGGGCCAGACCGCGGCGCAGGCGGCGCCCGCCGCCCGTACCTTCCACGTCGACTGCGCCGCCGACCCGGCCGGCGCCACCGGCAGCGCGAAGCACCCCTGGACCTCGCTCGCCGAGGCCAACGCCCACCCCTACGGCCCGGGCGACCGGCTGCTCTTCAAGCGCGGCAGCACCTGCGAAGGCACCCTCGCCCCGACCGGCGGCGGCTCCGCCCGCGCCCCCTTCACCATCGCCGACTACGGCCCCGGCCCGGCCCGCGCCCGGCTCGACGGCAAGGGCGCCCACGACGTCGTCCTGCTCGCCAACACGCAGTACGTGCACCTCAAGGCGCTGGAGATCACCAACGCCGACAACCCCGGCAGCGAGCGCAACGGCGTCCGCCTCCGCCTCACCGACTACGGCGTCGCCCGCGGCTTCGACCTCTCCGGCCTCTACATCCACGACGTGCGCGGCGGCGACTCCAAGACGCTCTCCGGCTCCAGCGCGATCCACATCGCCGTCGAGGGCACCGCCAGGGCGAGCTGGTACGACGGCCTGGACATCGGCCACAACCGCATCGAGGACGTCGACCGCGAGGGCATCTACTTCAAGTCGACCTTCTCCAAGCGCGACCTGGTCGGCGACCAGCAGGACCCGAAGGCGTACCCGGGGGAGTGGACGCCGAGCACCCGGGTCCGCGTCCACCACAACACGCTGAAGTCGCTGGCCGGCGACGGCATGAAGCTGGACACCACCAGCGGCGCCCGCGTCGACCACAACCGGGTCGACGGCTTCCAGCTCCGCTCGCCCTCCGCCAACGCGGGCATCTGGACCTTCAACACCGACGACACCACCGTCGAGCACAACGAGGTCTCCGGCGGCGGCAACACCCACGACGGGATGTCCTTCGACGCCGACGGCGCCTCCCGCAACACCGTCTTCCAGTACAACTACAGCCACGACAACAAGGGCGGCTTCCTGCTGATCTGCCCGTACAGCGGCGCCAAGACCATCGGCACGGTCGCCCGCTACAACGTCAGCCGCGACGACGGCGCCCGCCTCATCCAGAACTGCTGGGGCCCGATCCTCGACACCCGGATCTACAACAACACCTTCCACAACAAGGAGCAGATCCCCGGCTACCTCGTCCAGGACGACGCGGGCAGCCCCGGGACCACCCAGCACGAACTGGCCGTCCGCAACAACGTCTTCGTGAGCGAGGGAACCGGCGGCTACGCCTTCAAGAACCCGACCGCCGGACTCACCTTCGACCACAACGTCTTCCACGGCATCGCGATGACCCGCCCGAACCCCGGCGGCATCACCGCCGACCCGAAGCTCCTGGGCGACTTCCGGCTCGGCGCCGGCTCGCCCGCCCTCGCCGCCGGAGCCGTCATCGAGGACAACGGCGGCAAGGACTACTTCGGCAACCCGCTGAAGCCCGGAGCCCCCAACATCGGCGCCTACGGGGGACGCGGCGTGCGCTGAGGAAGAACCGGGCGCCACGGAGCCGACGAGCATCACGGAGCCGACGAGCGCGCGCCGGGAAGCAGGTGAGCACTCACCCGGAAGCGGGTGGGTGCTCACCGGCGCGTGGGTGAGCACTCACTGCGGACCGTACTTGCGGCCCGTCCTGGAGGTGACGCCTCCGAGCAGGCCGCGGGGCGTCACCTTCACCAGCCCCATCAGCGCCTTGTAGCGCGGGTCCGGGACCGAGAGCGACTTCCCGCGCGCCAGGTCCGTCAGCGCCGCGTCCACCAGCTTGTCCGCGTCGAGCCACATCCAGCCCGGGATGTTGCCGGTGCCCATTCCGGCCCGCTCGTGGAACTCCGTCCGCACGAACCCCGGGCACAGCGCCATCAGCCGCACCCCCGAACCGGCCAGGTCCTTGGCCGCGCCCTGGGTGAACTGCACGACCCACGCCTTGGACGCGCCGTACGTCCCGCGCGGTACGAAGGCCGCCACCGAGGCCACGTTGACCACCCCGCCGCGCCGGCGCTCGCGCATCGTGGCCGCCGCCGCCGAGGTCAGCCGCAGCACCGCCTCGCAGTGCACCTTCAGCATCTTCAGCTCGTCGGCCATGGGCACGTCCAGATACTGGCCCTTGTTGCCGAACCCGGCGTTGTTGACCAGCAGATCCACCGGGTGCCGACGGTCCGTCAGCCGCTCCTCGACCGAGGCGATCCCGTCGTCCTCGGAGAGATCGGCCCGCAGGACGTCGGCCTCGATGCCGTGCCGGTCGTGCAGCTCGGTCGCCTGCTCGCGCAGCCGGTCCTTGTCGCGCGCCACCAGCACCAGGTTGTGCCCGTCGGCCGCGAGCCGCCGCGCGAAGGCGGCACCGATCCCCGCGGTCGCTCCCGTAATCAGTGCAGTCGTCATACGCGGCACGTTAACGCCTGTCCGGTACGCGTCGACCGGCTGTCCACGGGCGGCCGCCGCGCACGACGGGGGCGGCCGCCCGTACGGGCGGTCAGGCGCCGGCCGGGTTCGCGGCAACGTACTCCCGCGCCGCCCGCGCCGCCTCGGGGTGCAGCGCCTCCCCGGCCGCGAGCAGTCCCGGCAGCAGCTCCCGCCGGGTGGTCGAGGCCAGGAACTCCCGCTCCACGGTGACGTCGTGGTCCGGACGGTGCACGATCTCGACCGGGTCACCGGCCCGGACCGCACCCGGCGCTATCACCCGGAGGTAGGCCCCCGGCGCCGCCGCCCGGGTGAACCGCTTGACCCAGCGCGGCTCGTCGAGATGGCCCGCGAACGTACGACACGGAATCCGACCCGACGTCACCTCAAGCACCAGGTCCGGGCCGATCCGCCAGCGTTCGCCGATCAGAGCGCGGCTCACCTCCACCCCACGGGTCGTCAGGTTCTCGCCGAAGGCGCCGTTGGCCAGCGGCCGGCCCAGCTCCCGCTCCCAGACGTCCAGCTCCTCCCGGGCGAAGGCGTACACCGCCTGGTCGGAGCCGCCGTGATGGCGCAGATCGCACACCGCGTCGCCGGCCACCCCGCTGCCGCCGGTGCCCTTGGGCCCGGGATCACTGATGTGCACCGGCCCGTCGACGGGCCGCTTGTCCATACCCGTCAGACCGCCGGGGGCATCGCTGTACGGAACGGCCGCCGGCCGTCCCGCGTTCACGGTCAGCAGCGTCGGCCGGGTGGGTTCCATGGATGTCATGCCGGGCACGCTAGCCGCCACGCCCTCAAAGGTGCACCCCGATATCGACGAGGAAGCCCTAAGTGTCGCTTATGGTTGAAGGGTGATCGAAGCCCGTCATCTCCGTGTCCTGCGCGCCGTGGCCGCCACCGGATCGTTCTCCGCCGCCGCCCGTGAGCTGGGCTGCACCCAGCCCGCGGTCAGTCAGCAGATGAAGGCCCTGGAGGGCTCCACGGGCACCCCGCTGCTGATCCGTACCGGCCGCGAGATGCGGCTCACCCAGGCGGGCGAGGCGCTCGTCCGGCATGCCTCCGGCATCCTCGCCGGGCTCACCGCGGCCGAGGAGGAGGTCGCCGCCATCGCCGGGCTGCGGGCCGGCCGGGTCCGGCTCGTCTCGTTCCCCAGCGGCAGCTCCACCCTGGTGCCCGGCGCGCTCGCCGCGCTGCGCGAGGCCCACCCCGGCACCCGGGTCTCCCTCGTGGAGGCCGAGCCGCCGCGCTCGGTCGAGATGCTGCGCGAGGGCGACTGCGACATCGCGCTCGCCTTCCGCTACGGCGCGAGCTGCGGCGAATGGGGCGACCTGGTGGTCCGCCCGCTCCTCGCCGACCGGCTGATCGGCCTGGTCCCCGAGGGGCACCGGCTGGCGGACAAGGACGCGGTGGGCATCGCCGAGCTGGCCGACGAGTCGTGGATCGCGGGCTGTCCGCGCTGCCGCCGCCAGCTCGTGGAGGTCTGCGAGGCTTCCGGCTTCACCCCCCGGATCGACTTCGCCACCGACGACTACCCGGCGGTGGTCGGCCTGGTCGGCGCCGGGCTCGGCGTGGCCGTGCTGCCGGAGCTGGCGATCGAGTCGGTACGCCCCAAGGGGGCGCGCACCGTGGCGGTGGAGCCCGCCATCGAACGGGAGATCGTCGCGCTGACCCTGCCCGACCTGGCCCAGGTCCCGGCGGTGGCGGCCACTCTCGACCGGCTGGCCCTGGCCGCCGCCCGCTGAGCGGCGCGCCGGCGCAGCGTGGTCCGGTCCCGGTCCGAGCGGGCCGGGGCTGTGTGAGGAAACGTTTCTGTGTGCGGGTGGCCGGTGCCGGGATCAGCCGTGCGCCGACGGGGACGGTAGGCCCGAGGAGGCCGCCGCCGGGACCAGGCGGCTGCGGGCCCGGCCCATGAGTTCTTCGCGTTCGTCCTCGGTCAGGCCGCCCCACACGCCGTAGGGCTCGCGTACCGCCAGGGCGTGGGCCGCGCACTCGGCACGCACCGGGCACCGCATGCAGACCTCCTTCGCCGAGTTCTCGCGGGCGCTGCGGGCCGCCCCGCGTTCGCCCTCGGGATGGAAGAAGAGTGAGCTGTCGACCCCGCGGCAGGCCGCCAGCAGCTGCCAGTCCCACAGATCGGCGTTGGGTCCGGGAAGGCGGGAGAAATCTGCCATTGCTTGTCCCCTCGAAACCGTGCTGAGTCGGAAACGTCGTTGTGGTCCGTCGTCGACTGTGCCCACGACCGTACATCTACGGTGTAAGTAGATGTAAATATGACTGATTGCGAATCTATCCACAGACACCAGCAAAAGGGAAGAAAACCCGCTAAATGGGGCATACCTAGCCATGAAGTTTCGGTTGCGGGTTGAATGAACCGCGTCGCTCTCCTCCGTGTACGCGCCCTCACGTAGAGTGCCGAACTCGGTTGCCCACCCCGTAACTCTTTCGAGTGACCGTCGTTGAGAAGGCTGAGGCGGTTGACGGAAAAGCGATCGGGCAGGTGTCCGAGAGTGTCGACCGCACAGGTGACGACTTGTTACAGCCTGGAGGCTCAAGGTGACGCGCATCAGCTGCGGAGGACGGTCATGACATCCGTCCTCGTCTGCGACGACTCCCCGCTTGCCCGAGAAGCGCTCCGTCGCGCGGTCGCGACCGTGCCCGGGGTCGAGCGGGTCACGACGGCGGCCAACGGCGAGGAAGTCCTCCGCCGCTGGGGCGCCGACCGTTCGGATCTGATTCTGATGGACGTACGCATGCCCGGTCTCGGGGGTGTGGAGACGGTGCGGCGGCTGCTCTCCGCCGACCCCGGCGCCAGGATCATCATGCTGACCGTCGCCGAGGACCTGGACGGGGTCGCGCTCGCGGTCGCCGCCGGTGCCCGCGGCTATCTGCACAAGGACGCCTCCCGGGCGGAGCTGCGTGCCACGGTCACCCAGGCGCTGGCCGATCCGACGTGGCGGCTCGCCCCGCGCCGGCTGCGGTCGGCCGAGATGGGTGCCGCGCCCACGCTCACCGCGCGGGAGATCCAGGTGCTCGAAGGCATGAGCCACGGCCGCTCCAACGCGGAGATCGGCCGCGAGCTGTTCCTCTCGGAGGACACGGTGAAGACGCATGCCAGGCGGCTGTTCAAGAAGCTCGGCGCCTCGGACCGGGCGCACGCGGTGGCCCTCGGCTTCCGCTGGGGCCTGGTCCGCTGAGGTCCGGCCGCGGCCGGCGGCCGGCCGTGTCCCCGTCCGCGTACCGGCGGGCGGGGCGACGCGACCGGTCGGCGCCGCACGGGTTCCGCGCCGGCCGCGGAGCCCGTCGCGCCGCCGGTATGTGACGCTTCCCGGCCGATGCCGCATCCTTGAGACGTGGAGTTCCTCGGGAACGATTCGGTCGAGCGGAAGGGGAGGGCGCAGGACATGACTTCCGGCGCACCCGCTCATAACGCTTCGGTGCACAACTCCGGACGCGGCGGCACGGACGACGCGGCTCCGAGGCACCATGGTCCGATGCGCGACGACGAGACGACGGGGATCGGCGCCCTGGTGCACCGCGCCGTCGAGGGCGACGCGCAGGCCACGCACGACCTGCTGGCCCATGTCCACCCGCTCGCGCTGCGCTACTGCCGGTCGCGGCTGAACCGGCTGCCCGGTGACGCCCGCCACTTCGTCGAGGACCTGGCGCAGGAGGTCTGTGTGGCGGTGCTGATGGCGCTGCCCCGCTACAAGGACACCGGCAGGCCCTTCGAGGCGTTCGTGTTCGCCATCGCGGGCCACAAGGTCGCCGACCTCCAACGGGCCGCCATGCGGCACCCGGGGTCGACGGCCGTGCCGTCCGACGAGATGCCCGAGCGGCCGGACGACTCGCTCGGGCCCGAGGAGCGCGCCCTGCTCAGCAGCGACGCGGCCTGGGCCAAGAAGCTCCTCGCCAACCTTCCGGACAACCAGCGCGAGCTGCTCGTCCTCCGGGTCGCCGTGGGGCTGACCGCCGAGGAGACCGGGCAGATGCTGGGCATGTCCCCGGGCGCGGTCCGGGTCGCCCAGCACCGGGCCCTGAGCAGACTGCGGGCCCTCGCCGAGCAGTAGCGGAAGCGGCCGAGCCGGGTCCGGGCCGGTACGGGGGTTCGCGGTGCGGGGCCGTGGCGACCCCGTACGAAGCTACAGAACCTCCAGGTGATCTTGTTCGTGGAATGAGACGCGTCCGAAGGCCGTTAGCATGGACATCCGCACCGATCAAGGCCATTTGGGGAAGGTGTCATGACTGCAAACGTCGACGGAGTGCCCGAGAAATTCGCGACGCTCGGGCTGACATACGACGACGTGCTGCTGCTGCCCGGCGCATCCGAAGTGCTGCCCAACGCGGTCGACACCTCGTCCCGGATCTCCCGCAACGTGCGGGTGAACATCCCGCTGCTCTCGGCGGCGATGGACAAGGTCACCGAGTCCCGCATGGCGATCGCCATGGCGCGGCAGGGCGGCGTCGGCGTGCTGCACCGCAACCTGTCCATCGAGGACCAGGTCAACCAGGTCGACCTCGTGAAGCGCTCCGAGTCCGGCATGGTGACCGACCCGATCACCGTCCACCCGGACGCGACGCTGGCCGAGGCCGACGCGCTGTGCGCCAAGTTCCGCATCAGCGGCGTCCCGGTCACCGACCCCGCGGGCAAGCTGCTCGGCATCGTCACCAACCGCGACATGGCCTTCGAGACCGACCGCGGCCGCCAGGTGCGCGAGGTCATGACGCCGATGCCGCTGGTCACCGGCAAGGTGGGCATCTCCGGCGTGGACGCCATGGAGCTGCTGCGCCGCCACAAGATCGAGAAGCTTCCGCTGGTCGACGACACGGGCGTGCTCAAGGGCCTCATCACGGTCAAGGACTTCGTGAAGGCCGAGCAGTACCCGAACGCGGCCAAGGACTCCGAGGGCCGCCTCCTCGTCGGCGCGGCCGTCGGTGCCAGCCCCGAGGCTCTGGAGCGCGCCCAGGCGCTGGCCGGGGCGGGCGTCGACTTCCTCATCGTCGACACCTCGCACGGCCACAACAGCAACGCGCTGAACTGGATGGCGAAGATCAAGTCCAGCGTCGGCGTCGACGTCATCGGCGGCAACGTCGCGACGCGCGACGGCGCCCAGGCCCTGATCGACGCCGGTGTCGACGGCGTGAAGGTCGGCGTGGGCCCCGGCTCGATCTGCACCACCCGCGTGGTAGCCGGCATCGGCGTCCCGCAGGTCACCGCGATCTACGAGGCCGCCCTCGCCGCCCGCGCGGCCGGCGTCCCGGTCATCGGCGACGGCGGCCTGCAGTACTCCGGCGACATCGGCAAGGCGCTCGCCGCCGGTGCCGACACGGTCATGCTGGGCAGCCTCCTCGCGGGCTGCGAGGAGTCCCCGGGCGAGCTGCTCTTCATCAACGGCAAGCAGTTCAAGTCGTACCGGGGGATGGGCTCGCTCGGCGCGATGCAGAGCCGCGGCCAGGGCCGCTCGTACTCCAAGGACCGCTACTTCCAGGCCGACGTGGCCTCGGACGACAAGCTCGTGCCCGAGGGCATCGAGGGCCAGGTGCCCTACCGGGGTCCGCTCGCCAACGTGCTGCACCAGCTCGTCGGCGGTCTGCGCCAGACCATGGGCTACGTGGGCGCCGCCTCCGTCGACGAGATGGAGACCAAGGGCCGCTTCGTCCGGATCACGTCCGCGGGTCTCAAGGAGAGCCACCCGCACGACATCCAGATGACGGTCGAGGCGCCGAACTACAGCAGGAAGTAACGCGCCGACGCAGCCGAGGGGCGGCCGGGGTTCTCCCCGGACCGCCCCTCAGTCGTGTGTCGGGGATACTGGACAGCGCAGACGTAGAGGGAAAGGCCACACCATCGTGACTGAGATCGAGATCGGGCGCGGCAAGCGCGGCCGCCGGGCGTACGCATTCGACGACATCGCCGTCGTGCCGAGCCGTCGCACCCGCGACCCGAAGGAGGTCTCGATCGCCTGGCAGATCGACGCCTACCGCTTCGAGCTTCCGTTCCTGGCCGCTCCCATGGACTCGGTGGTCTCCCCGCAGACCGCGATCCGCATCGGCGAGATGGGCGGCCTCGGCGTCCTCAACCTGGAAGGGCTGTGGACCCGGCACGCCGACCCGCAGCCGCTGCTCGACGAGATCGCCGAGATGCCCGTCGAGTCGGCCACCCGCCGCCTCCAGGAGATCTACTCCGCGCCGATCCAGGAGGAGCTGATCGGGCAGCGCATCAAGGAGGTGCGCGACGCCGGTGTGGTCACCGCCGCCGCGCTCTCCCCGCAGCGCACCGCGCAGTTCTCCAAGGCCGTCGTCGACGCGGGCGTGGACATCTTCGTGATCCGCGGTACGACGGTCTCCGCCGAGCACGTCTCGGGCGCCGCCGAGCCGCTCAACCTGAAGCAGTTCATCTACGAGCTGGACGTCCCGGTGATCGTCGGCGGCTGCGCCACGTACACCGCGGCCCTGCACCTGATGCGGACCGGCGCGGCCGGGGTGCTCGTCGGCTTCGGCGGCGGCGCCGCGCACACCACGCGCAACGTCTTCGGCATCCAGGTCCCGATGGCGACCGCGGTCGCCGACGTGGCCGGTGCCCGCCGCGACTACATGGACGAGTCCGGCGGCCGGTACGTGCACGTGATCGCGGACGGCGGCGTCGGCTGGTCGGGCGACCTGCCCAAGGCCATCGCCTGCGGCGCGGACGCCGTGATGATGGGCTCCCCGCTGGCCCGTGCCACGGACGCGCCGGGCCGGGGCCGCCACTGGGGCATGGAGGCCGTCCACGAGGACGTGCCGCGCGGCAAGCTGGTGGACCTGGGCTCGGTCGGCACCACCGAGGAGGTCCTGACCGGTCCCTCGCACACCCCCGACGGCTCGATGAACATCTTCGGCGCGCTGCGCCGGGCGATGGCGACGACGGGCTACAGCGACCTCAAGGAGTTCCAGCGCGTCGAGGTCACGGTGGCGGACTCGCAGCACCGCCGCTGATTCCTTCACGTACGACGGGAGGGCCCGGACCGCGCACGACGTGCGGTCCGGGCCCTCCCGTTCGCTGTGCGGTCAGCCCGCGGCCTTCTTGCTGCCGGAGAACGCGGCGACGGCCGCGATGGCGAAGAAGACGTATGTCAGGAAGTTCGAGTCGGCCTTCCACGCCTCGTTCAGCAGGCCGAAGTGGTCGAAGAACAGCTCGGAGACGGTGACCGGGAGCTTCTTGGCGGCGATCGTCGCCTCGCCGAGGAGCTGGCCGAAGTAGACGGCGACCAGCGACAGCACGGCGCTGACGACCGGCAGGGCGGGGTTGCGCCCGCCGACCTTGCCGGAGGCGAAGCCGACGAGGAAGCCGACGCCCACGGCCGCGTAGCCGATCTCGCGCTCGATGGCGCCGATCAGGACGCCGTAGAGGGCACCGGCGACCACGGCCGCGACGACCGCGGCGGCCAGGCCGAGGCCGACGTTGTCGCGGACCGGGGCCGGCGGCGGGGCGTACGGGGCGCCGCCGAACGGGGCGCCCTGCTGGCCGCCCGCGAACGGGTTGCCGGACGGGGCGGCCGGCGGCTGACCCTGCTGGCCCTGCTGGCCGGCGAACGGGTTGCCGCCGCCGGGCTGGGCGTCGTGGGGCTGCTGAGGCGGCGGCACGGACTGGCTCATGGTGGGATCCCCCCTGGCTGAAACGCACCTGTGTGCGATGAGTGACGCCGCAGGCTAGCAGCCGTCTGTGACATCGCCCACCGAAATCGGGGGAGCGGGATCCCTCAGAGCCGGTGTGCCGCCCCCGCCGGGGTCGCGCCGCGGGTGTCCAGGAGGAGCTGGGCCTTCACCGCGAGCCCCTGGAGGTCGTAGGTCCGGTGGTGCTGGAGCAGCACCGTGAGGTCGGCGCCGGCCGCCGCCTCGTACAGCGAGTCGGCGCGCGGGACCGGCAGCTCGCGGACCCGCCAGTCGTGGACGTACGGGTCGTGGTAACCGATCTGGGCGCCCATGTCCATCAGCCGGTTCGCGATCTCCCGGGCCGGGGCGCCCTCCTGGTCGGCCAGGTCGGGCTTGTACGTGACCCCGAGCAGCAGCACCCGGGCGCCGCGCACGGACTTGCCGTGCTCGTTCAGCAGGGTGGCGCAGCGCTGGATCACGTACCGGGGCATCCGGTCGTTGATCTCCTGGGCCAGCGAGACCATCCGCAGCGGGTGACCGGGGGTGCGGGTGTGGTACGGGAGGTAGCCGGGGTCCACGGGGGCGCCGTGGCCGCCGACGCCGGGGCCGGGCCGGAAGGGCTGGAAGCCGAAGGGCTTGGTCTCGGCGCACCGGATGACGTCCCACAGATCGACCCCGAGGTCGTGGCAGAGCACCGCCATCTCGTTGACCAGGGCGATGTTGACGTGCCGGAAGTTGGTCTCCAGGACCTTGGTCATCTCGGCCTCGCGCGGTCCGCGGGCGCGGACGACCTTGTCGGTGAGCCGGTTGTAGAAGGCGGCGGCCGATTCGGTGCAGGCGGGGGTGAGGCCGCCGATGACCTTGGGGGTGTTGGCGTAGCCGTGGGTCCGGCTGCCTGGGTCGAGGCGGCCGGGGGAGCAGGCGAGGTGGAAGTCGCGGCCGGCCCGCAGCCCGGAGCCCTCTTCGAGCAGCGGGCGCAGGTAGTCCTCGGTGGTGCCCGGCGGCACGGCCGACTCCAGCAGGACGGTGGTGTGCGGGCGCAGCCGGGCGGCGAGCGCGCGGGCCGCGTCGCCGACGGCGGTCAGGTCGAGGGAGTGGTCGGCGCCGAGCGGGGTGGGCGCGCAGATCACCGCGGTACGGACCCGGCCCAGCTCGGCGGGGTCGGTGGTGGGCCGGAAGCCCCGTGAGAGCATCCGGCGGATCTCGGAGGCGGTGAGCGACCCCTCGACGGGGGTGCGGCCCGCGGCGAGTTCGGTGCAGGCGCGCGGGTCGATGTCGTAGCCGACGGTCTGCACGCCCGCGGTGACGGCGGCCTGGGCGAGCGGCAGGCCGAGGTGGCCGAGTCCGATGACTGCGAGGTCTGCGGGCATGAGGACGGCCGTCCTTCCCGGTCGGTCTATGACATGAGGGCAGAAAGCGCAACCGCTGTGGACAGCGCAATGTAACACTAGGCTTATATATGACCTATATGTCGCATTGTTGACCGCCTGTCGTCCTGGTGTTTTCCACAGGCGGTGGCCGAAGTCGGGGACGGCGGACAGAATCGAGAGGTGGGCACGGCGCGCAGACCGCCCGGTCGGCGGCTGCCCGCGTGCCGGACCACCCCGATCCACCCGGGAGGCAGCAGTGAGGACAGCGACACTGGGACCCGCGGAGCGTGCCGAGGCGCTGGCCGCGATGGCCGAGCGCGAACTGGACGTGCTGGTCGTGGGAGCGGGCGTGGTCGGCGCCGGCACGGCGTTGGACGCGGCGACGCGAGGGCTCGCCACGGGCCTGGTCGAGGCGCGGGACTGGGCCTCCGGCACGTCGAGCAGATCGAGCAAGCTGATCCACGGCGGGCTGCGCTATCTGGAGATGCTCGACTTCGCGCTGGTCCGGGAGGCGCTGAAGGAGCGCGGGCTGCTGCTGCAACGGCTGGCCCCGCACCTGGTGAAGCCGGTGCCCTTCCTGTACCCCTTGCAGCACAAGGGGTGGGAGCGGTTCTACGCGGGCTCCGGCGTGGCGCTCTACGACGCGATGTCGGTGTCGTCGGGCCATGGCCGCGGCCTTCCCGTCCACCGGCACCTCTCCCGCCGCCACGCGCTGCGGGTCGCCCCGGCGCTGCGGAAGGACGCGCTGGTCGGGGCCCTGCAGTACTACGACGCCCAGATGGACGACGCCCGTTACGTGGCCACCCTGGTGCGCACCGCCGCCGGGTACGGCGCGCGGGTGGCCAACCGGGCGCGGGTGATCGGCTTCCTCCGGGAGGGCGAGCGGGTGGTCGGTGCCCGGGTGCAGGACGTCGAGGCGGGTGGGGAGTACGAGGTCAGGGCCAAACAGGTGGTCAACGCCACCGGGGTCTGGACGGACGACACCCAGGCGCTGATCGGCGAGCGCGGGCAGTTCCACGTCCGGGCCTCCAAGGGGATCCACCTGGTCGTTCCCAAGGACCGCATCCACTCCTCGTCGGGCCTGATCCTGCGCACCGAGAAGTCCGTCCTCTTCGTGATCCCGTGGGGGCGGCACTGGATCATCGGCACGACGGACACCGACTGGGACCTGGACAAGGCGCACCCGGCGGCGTCCAGCGCCGACATCGACTATCTCCTCGAACACGTCAACTCGGTCCTCGCCACGCCGCTGACCAGGGACGACGTGCAGGGGGTCTATGCCGGGCTGCGACCGCTGCTGGCCGGCGAGTCCGACGCCACGAGCAAGCTCTCCCGCGAGCACACGGTGGCCCATCCGCTGCCCGGCCTGGTGGTCGTGGCGGGCGGGAAGTACACCACGTACCGGGTGATGGCGAAGGACGCCGTGGACGAGGCGGTGCACGGGCTGGACCAGCGGGTGGCGGCCTGCGTCACCGAGGAGATCCCGCTGCTGGGCGCGGAGGGCTACCCGGCCCTGTGGAACGCCCGCGCCAGGATCGCGGCCCGCACCGGACTGCACGTCGCCCGGCTGGAGCATCTGCTCAACCGCTACGGCTCGATGACCGAGCAGGTCCTGGAGCTGATAGTCGCCGATCCGGAACTGGGCGAGCCGCTGCCCGCGGCGGACGACTACCTGAAGGCGGAGATCGTCTACGCCGCCTCGCACGAGGGCGCCCGCCACCTCGACGACGTGCTGACCCGCCGCACCCGGATCTCCATAGAGACCTTCGACCGGGGCACGCACAGCGCCAGACTCTGCGCGGAGCTGATGGCTCCGGTGCTGGGCTGGGACGCGGGCCAGATCGACCGCGAGGTCGAGCACTACGAGAAGCGGGTGGAGGCGGAACGGGAGTCGCAGCTCCAGCCCGACGACCTCACGGCCGACGCGGCCCGGCTCGGCGCCCCGGACATCGTCCCGATCTAGAGAGCCCCCGGCCGGGGGGTTCCCGGCCGGGGAGTTCCCGGCTCGGGGGCCTCCGGGCAGAACTCCGCGTCCAGCAGTGCGGGTTCGAGGGTGTCGGCGTCGGTGAGGGTGTCCGTGTCGATGCGGTAGGTCAGGGTGTGCCGTCCGTCCCGGGTGGTGGCGGTACGGACGTAACTGCCCGTGATGCGTCCGTTGTGCCCCCAGACGGTGATGCCGCAGGAGAGCTTCTCCGGGTAGAGGCCCAGGCCGTAGACGCCCTGCGTGGCCCGGGTGTCCGTCATCAGGGCGAGCTGGGCGGGGGCGAGGAGGCGGCCGCCCAGCAGGGCCGCGTAGAAGCGGTTCAGGTCGTCGAGCGTGGAGACGAGGGAGCCGGCCGCGCCCGCCGCGCGCGGGTCGAGCGTGGTGACGTCGCGGAGGGCGCCGTCGTCCGGGTCCCGGGTGTAGGCCCGGCCGTGCGGGGCGGGCAGTTCGGTGCGGGCGCCCGGGAAGGAGGTGCCGGTGAGGCGGAGCGGGGTGATGACGCGGTCGCGGACCTCGGTGGCGTAGTCGTGTCCGGTGACCCGTTGGACGACGAGTCCGAGGACCGCGTAGTCGGTGTTGGAGTAGGCGTAGCGGCCGGGCGCGCCCGTCGGAGGGTGGGCCAGGGCGGTGCGGACCGCCTCGGCGCCGGAGCGGGGGCGGGCCGAGGGGTCGGCGGTGTAGTCGTAGAGGCCGCTGGTGTGGTCGAGCAGCCGGCGCAGGGAGATCCGGCGGCCGTCGTTGCCGTGCCCGCGGATCAGCCCCGGCAGCAGCCGTTCCACCGGGTCCGACAGCCGCAGCCGCCCCTCCTGCACGAGCTGGAGCACGACGGTGGCGACGAAGGTCTTGGTGATGCTGCCCGCCCGGAACCGGTCCGCCGCCCGGATGTTGGGCCCCGTCGAGCGGTAGGTGCCGTACCGTGCGGGGGAGGAGCCGCGGGCCAGCAGCGCCGCGGTGGGCGCACCGCCCTCGGCGACGAGCCGGGGAAGGTGGGCGGCCGCGGGAGTGAGGTGTGGTTCGCTGGGCAGGCGTGTCGTCCCCAGGCCGAGGAGCGCCAGCGCCAGCGGGGCGGCGAGCAGCGCTCGGGGTATCGGCATGGCGGGGATTCCCTTTCTCCGGGCCCATCATGACGCGCCCGCGGACCCGGCACCACGACCGGCGCCGGGGTGAGGGACAATGAACGCTCTGCCAGGGCGGGTTGATCGCAGAGGGGACGCATGTCGGAGGCGGAGCAGGCACGGGAGCCCCAACGGGACAAGGAAGGACGTCTCCTCGCGGGGCGGTACCGGCTCGGGGAGGTGCTCGGCCGGGGCGGTATGGGCACGGTCTGGCGTGCCGTCGACGAGACGCTGGGCCGCACGGTCGCGGTCAAGGAACTGCGGTTTCCCTCGGCCATCGACGACGACGAGAAGCGACGGCTGATCACACGCACGCTGCGTGAGGCGAAGGCGATCGCCCGGATCCGCAACAACGGCGCGGTGACGGTCTACGACGTGGTCGACGAGGACGACCGCCCGTGGATCGTGATGGAGCTCATCGAGGGCAAGTCCCTCGCCGAAGCGGTGCGCGAGGACGGCGTCCTGACGCCGCGACGGGCGGCCGAGGTCGGCCTCGCGATACTCGACGTGCTCAGATCGGCGCACCGCGAGGGCATCCTGCACCGCGACGTGAAGCCGTCCAACGTACTGATCGCCGAGGACGGCCGGGTCGTGCTGACCGACTTCGGCATCGCCCAGGTCGAGGGCGACCCCTCGGTCACCTCGACCGGCATGCTCGTCGGCGCCCCGTCGTACATCTCGCCCGAGCGCGCCCGGGGCCACAAGCCGGGGCCGCCCGCCGACCTCTGGTCGCTCGGCGGTCTGCTGTACGCGAGCGTCGAGGGTTCCCCGCCGTACGACAAGGGGTCGGCCATCGCCACCCTGACCGCGGTGATGACCGAGCCGCT
The DNA here is from genome assembly GCF_053598535.1 of Streptomyces sp. NPDC001108. Taxonomy (NCBI): domain Bacteria; kingdom Bacillati; phylum Actinomycetota; class Actinomycetes; order Kitasatosporales; family Streptomycetaceae; genus Streptomyces; species Streptomyces sp. NPDC001108. Next base: position 788,482 of record NZ_JBSFKL010000002.1, on the reverse strand, counting down.
CGACCCGCCGAAGAACGCCGGTCCGCTGACGGACGTCATCTACGGGCTCCTCGCCAAGGACCCCGAGCAGCGGCTCGACGACGAGGGCGCCCGTGCCCTCCTCAACGACGTGATCCACGCGCCGGAGAAGTCGGAGCCGGCCCCGCCGTCGGCCGAGGCCACCCGGATCATGGCGCTGCCCACGGCCCCGCCCGAGTCCCGGCCCAAGGCCGCGCCGAACGCGGCGGAGCAGGGGGAGGGCACGCGGGACCGGCTGCGCGGCGCCCTGCGCTCGGTACGGAACGCGAAGCCGGCCGCGGCGGCCGGGGCGGCGGCGACCACCGCCACGCCCTCGACGGCTCCCGCCCCGGCGGCGAAGGCCGGTAACGGGGCAGGCGCGGCCACCCCCGCCAAGCCCGCCGCCCCGCCCCGCCCGGCCCCGGCGTCGTCCGCGCCGCCGGCCCCGCCGCGCGCCTCCCTCACGGACGTGGTCCCGCGCCGCACCCTGGCGATCATCGCGGCGGTGATCGTGCTCGCCGTGATCGGTACCGTCGTCGCCCTCTCGTCCGGCGGGGACGACAAGAACGACGGAGCCAAGAGCGGGAGCGACGCGCCCGTCTCCACCGGTCCCTCGAAGACGGCCGACGGCGCCGCCGAGCCCGACAGCGGCACCGGCGGCGGCAAGGGCCAGGACCAGAAGGGCGACCAGGGCCAGGGCGGCAACGGCGGTCAGGACCAGAACCAGGGCCAGAAGGGCGACGGGAACGGCAAGGAGGACGGCAAGCAGGGCGACGCGCTGCCGGACGACTACCGCAAGGTCACCAGCAAGAAGTTCCACTTCAGCCTGGCCATGCCCGAGGAATTCCGGTTCGACAAGATCGCGGGAGCCAACTCCGGCGCCATCTACAACGAGGACGGCGGCTACCCCCGCATCCAGATCGACTTCACCCGTTCCCCCGGCGGCGACGCGGCCGGGGCCTGGAACGCCGCGCGGGCCGGTGTCGCCGCCACCAGCAACGGCTACCGCCACCTGGGCATAAAGAAGGTCGACTACAACGGCTACCCGACCGTCGCGGACTGGCAGTTCGAGCGCAACCAGCAGGGCCACCGCATCCGGGTGCTCAATCGGGGCTTCAAGGTCGACTCCTCCCACGGCTACGCGATCATGATCAGCTGCAAGGCCGACAAGTGGAACGACGAGGAGTGCCGGACGCTGCGCAGGACCGCGTTCGACACCTTCAAGCCCCTCGACTGACCGGGGCCCGCCCGCAACGGGCGGGGTGGCGGCGGCCGGGATACGGTGACCCGGCGGCACGGCCGCCGCTCGCCCCGTATCGTGGGGGCCGAGGGCCGCTTGCGGCCGGCCGGCCGTAACGACAAGTCAACCGCGGGGTGTGCCGCCCCTGTTGACGGGTAGACCGCGGCCAGGGACCGGCACGGTCTTCGTGGCTGGGGGACAGCGCGCTCTGGGGAGGCGTCGTGGACGACTACGCGGGTCGGGTGCTCGCCGACCGCTACCGCCTTCCGCTGTCTTCGGACGACCTGTACGAAACGGTCGAGACCCGGGCGTTCGACACCTACAGCGGGCAGGAAGTCCTGGTCCGGCAGGTGCCGTTGCCCGAGGTGGTGGACGCCGAGGTGCTCGACGCCGACGGCCCGGCCCCGGCCGCCGGTCGGCCCGGTGCCCGGGGCGCGGGCGGCCCCGTCGATCCGGCCGTCCGGCGTGCGGTGGAGGCGGCGCGGGAGGCGGCCCGGGTCCCCGACCACCCCCGGCTCGACCAGGTCTTCGACGTGTTCGCCCAGGAGGGCTCGCTCTGGATCGTGAGCGAGCTCGTCGAGGCCCGCCCGCTCGCCGCCCTGCTCGCCGAGCGCCCGCTCACCCCCTTCCGGGCCGCCGAGATCGGCTCCGACGTGCTGGCCGCCCTGCGGGTGCTCCACGCCCACGGCTGGACCCACCGGAACATCACCGTCCGTACGGTGCTGATCTGCGACGACGGCCGGGTGGTGCTGACCGGGCTGGCGGCCGGGGCTGCCGAGGAGGCGCTCTGCGGATACGTGTCGACCCCGGCCACCGAGGACGACGAGGACGACGGATACGGCGCGTACGGCACGTACGACGAGTACGGCGACGCGTACGACGCCGAGGGCGAAGGCGCCGACGGTGACGACGGCGGCGGGTTCGACGAGCGGGACGGCGGGCTCCGCGACGGGAGCGGGTTCGCCCGCCCGGCGCCCGACGCCGGGCCGGCCGGGATCTTCGCCCCGCCCAGGCCGCTGGTGCCGCCCGCCCCCGCTCCGCCGGCCGAGATGCCCGCCCCGCGCGGCCCGGCGGCGATAGAGCCGTCCCGGCCGGAGCCGGACCGGGGCGCGCCCGAGGACGGGGCCGCGCCCGCCCGGGCCGGGCGCCCCGGAGCCATCGCCGCGTACCGGGCCGGTGCCCTCGCCGCCGCCCGGGTCAGCGAAGACCGGCGGCGCGCCGAGTCGGAGGAGACCGGCAACCTGCCGGTGCAGCGCTCCGTGCGACCGGCGGAGGCGGACCGGACCGACCAGTTCCGGAAGATCCCCGCGGGTGGCTCCCAGGCCCTGCCCGTGCAGCGGACCGCGCAGCCTCCCGCCCGGCCCGCCGCCCCGCCTTCCGTACAGCCGGAGCGGGCGGGCGGCTGGGACGAGGACGGCACGGGCGGCCGTACCGGCTCCGGCTACCGGGGCCCCGCCACCCCGCTCGCGGCCGAGCGCGCCCGGCAGACCAGGATCGCCGTGGTCGGCGCGGTCACCGAGCGCTGGGCGCCCGAGCAGGGCGGCCCGGTCCACGAGAACTGGCGGCTGGCCCCGCCGATCGGCCCCGCCACCGATCTCTGGGCGCTGGGCGCCCTGCTCTACCGCGCGGTCCAGGGCCATGCCCCGTACCCCGAGGAGAGCGCCGCCGAGCTCGTCCAGATGGTCTGCGGCGAGCCGCCGGCCTTCGCCGAGGAGTGCGGTCCGCTGCGCCCCGTCGTCGAGTCCCTGCTGCGCCAGGACCCCACCGAGCGGCCCGACGTCGAGGAGCTGAGCGGCTGGCTGCGCTCCCTGGTGCGCTCGGCGCCCGAGCCGGAGGCCGGGCTGGACGTCGTACCGCTGCCCTCCGCCGACACCGGCCGGCTCCCCGTCGTGCGGCGCCGGGGCGAGCTGGTCCGCCGGCGGCGCGGCAAGGGCGCCGCCCACGGCCGCCACCGGCACGCCCGGGGGAGGGCCGAGCGGCAGGAGACGCCGCTCAGCGAACTGCTCGACCAGCCCGCCCGGCCCCCCGAGCCGCCCCACCCCTCGTACGAACCGCGCGAGCCCAGGCCCTCGAAGGCGCCGCGCACCCCGTCCCGCTCCCGTTCCGGGGACGACGACGGCGGGCGCTCGCCCCGGCGGCTCGGGCGGCTGCTCCTGGTGCTGATCCTGCTGGTGCTCGTCGCCGCCGTCGCGTACGCCGTGGTGTTCATGCCGAAGGCGGGCGAGTCCGGTCCCGGCGCGGCCGCCCCGGGGGTCTCCGGTACGCCGGAGCCGGGCACCGGCGGGCAGGACGGCGACACCTCCCCGGCCACGCCCGGCGAGCAGCAGCCGCAGACCAGCCGCTCCGCCGCCGCCCTCGCCTCCGGCTACACCCTCCGCAAGGACCCCGAGGGGTTCGAGGTCGGCGTCCTCAAGGGCTGGCAGCGCACCCCGGCCAACGCGGACCGTCAGATCCGCTACGGCAGCGGCGGCTTCAGCCTGCTCGTCGTCCCCGGCCGGGACGCCGTCGAGGCCGCGGGCGGCGACCCGTTGGCGTACCAGGCGGACAAGGAGCGGGAGTTGCAGCAGTTCCGCGACTCCGAATGGTCCGGGTCGAGCGGCCTGCGCCGGATCGACGTGGGCCGACAGGCGATGGCGGAGGGCCAGTTCACCTGGCGCGACGCGGCCGGCCGGTCGGTGTACGCCCGCAATCTGGTGATGGTGGTCAACGGCCGCTACCACGTCGTCCAGGTCATCGGGCCGGAGGGCGAGCGCGACAAGGTGTCGGAGATCTACGAACAGGCCATCGCCTCCTACCGGGTGACGGGCTGACGCCTCTGCGTACACCTCGCGCCCCGATCCGGGCCACCGGCGGAGCGACAAGCATCACAGTGCGGTCTCTTGGGTGGTGCGAGGTTCCGTGGCCGCTGGTCCGCTCCGTAATCTGGCAGCCGAGTAAACGGGGCGGGGCGGGGATGACGTGGACCGATCACAGAGCACGGAAGCGGGACTGCTGCTGGCCGGGAGGTACCGGCTGGGCGAGGTTCTCGGGCGCGGCGGCATGGGGAAGGTCTGGCGCGCGCACGACGAGCTCCTGCACCGTACGGTCGCGGTCAAGGAACTGACCGCGGCGCTCTACGCCGCCGAGGCCGACCGGGCCGTGCTGCACGCCCGTACGCAGAAGGAGGCGCGCGCGGCCGCCCGGATCACCCACCCGGGCGTGGTGACCGTGCACGACGTCCTGGAGTACGACCAGCGGCCCTGGATCGTCATGCAGTACGTGGACGGTCCCTCGCTCGCCGACGCCGCCAAGGAGAGCGGCGAGGTCGAGCCGCGCGAGGCCGCCCGGATAGGTCTCCACGTCCTGAGCGCCCTGCGCGCCGCGCACGCGGCGGGGGTCCTGCACCGCGATGTGAAGCCGGGGAACGTGCTCCTCGCCAAGGACGGCCAGGTGCTGCTCACCGACTTCGGGATCGCCGCCATCGAGGGCGACTCCACCATCACCCGGACCGGCGAACTGGTCGGCTCCATCGACTACCTGGCGCCCGAGCGGGTCCGCGGCGCCGACCCCGGCCCCGCCTCCGACCTGTGGTCGCTGGGCGCCACGCTCTACACCGCGGTCGAGGGCGGCTCGCCGTTCCGCCGTACGTCCCCGATCTCCACCATGCAGGCGGTCGTCGCCGAAGAGCCCCCGCCGCCCCGCCGGGCGGGCGCGCTGGGCCCGGTGATCACCGCACTGCTGCGCAAGGAACCGGACGAGCGCCCGTCGGCCGCCGAGACGGAGCGGATGCTGCTGGACGCCATGGAGGGGCGCGAGCCCGTGGCGGCGCAGGCGTACGTGCCGACGCAGGTCGTCCCGGACGAGATGCTGCGCTCCCTGGGGCCGGACGGCTCCGGCACCGCGCGGCTGCCGCAGCAGGCGGCCGAGGCCCCGCCCGCCGTCCCCACGCCGACCGCCGTCGGCCCGGACGCGGCACCGGCCCAGGCACCCCGGCGCGGCCGCTGGCGCACCGCCGTCCTGGTCGTGCTGGCCGCGGCGCTGGTCGGCGGCGGGGCGGGGCTCGCAGCGATGAAGCTCTCGGACCGTACGGACAGGAGCACCGAGCGGGGCGCGGCGGCCGCCGGCCCCGTCGACATCGGGGACCCCGCACCGCCGAAGTCCCAGTCGCCCGAGCCCGGCAAGAGCCCGGAAGGCACGAAGAAGCCCAAGGCCGTACCCGACGGCTGGCACCGGGTGGACGACCCGGAGGGCTTCAGCCTGGCCGTGCCCGACGGCTGGGAGCGCCGGACGGAGGGCAACCAGATCGACTACACCCCGGACGGCGGCCTGCACTACATCCGGATCAGCGTCGACCCGTCGCCCGACTTCGACAACCCGTACGCGCACGCGCAGAGCCTGGAGCGGCAGCTCGCCGAACGGCTCCCCAGCTATCAGCGGCGGGCCCTGGAGTCCAACATCTACCGGGACCAGCCGGGGGCGGTCTGGGAGTTCTCCTGGACCGAGACCAAGAACCACTCCGGTCCGCGCCACGCGATCGACCAGCTCTACTTCGGCGAGAACGGCGGTCCGGAGTACGGGCTGTACATGACGGGTCCGGAGGAGGACTGGGAGACGACGCGGGAGCAGTTCGACACGATCCTGCGCAGCTGGCGCGCCCCGGAGGGATCCGGCTGAGATCCCGCTGATCAGGGGCTTTGTTGCCAGTGATCGCTGGCTCGTTTGTGGGGAGTGTGAAAACCCGTTACCCACGGGTACCCAAAGCGTGCGGCTGGACGTACTCTCGCCCTCATGACGGACTCGCAGGCCCCTACGTCCACCTCCGCCGCCCCGCTCGGCACCAACCCGGTGGCCGCCGCCCCCAAGGGCGCGCGCACCGCCGCCGATGTGGTGACCCCGGAGGTGGTCGCCCAGCTGACCCGGGGGGTGGCCGGTTCGGGCCGCACCGCCAACCACACCCCCTTCACCGGGGAGAAGCTGGCAGACCTCCCGGAGTCCACTCCCGAGGACGTGGCGGACGCCTTCGCGCGGGCCCGCGCCGCCCAGCCCGCCTGGGCCGCGACGCCGGTCCGCGCCCGCGCCGCCGTACTGCTCCGCTTCCACGACCTCGTGATCAGCCGCCAGGCCGAGGTGCTCGACCTGATCCAGCTGGAGACCGGCAAGGCCCGGCTGCACGCCCACGAGGAGGTGCAGGCCGTCGCCGTCGCTGCCCGCCACTACGGGCGCCGGGCCGCCGCCTATCTGAAGCCGAAGCGGCACACCGGGGTCGTCCCGACCCTCACCAAGGTCACCGAGCTGCGCCAGCCGCGCGGCGTCGTCGGCCAGATCGCGCCGTGGAACTACCCGCTGGAGCTGTCCGTGGGCGACGCGCTGCCCGCGTTCGTCTCCGGCAACGCCGTCGTGATGAAGCCGGACACCGAGACCGCGCTGACCGCGCTGTGGGCCCGTGACCTGCTGATCGAGGCCGGGCTGCCCGCCGAGGTCTTCCAGGTGGTCATCGGCGAGGGACCGGTGGTCGGACCCGAGGTCGTCAAGCACGCCGACTACGTCTCGTTCACCGGTTCCACCCGCACCGGCCGCGAGGTCGCGCAGGGCGCGGCGGCCCGGCTGGTCGGCGTCTCGCTGGAGCTCGGCGGCAAGAACGCCATGCTGGTCCTGGAGGACGCCGACGTGGAGAAGGCCGCCGCGGGCGCCGTCCGCGCCTGCTTCTCCTCCGCCGGGCAGCTCTGCATCTCCATCGAGCGGCTCTACGTCCACGAGTCGATCGCCGACGACTTCGTGGCCCGCTTCGCCGCCCGCACCAGGGCCATGCGGCTCGGCAGCTCCCTCGCCTACGGGGCCGACATGGGCTCGCTGGTCGGCGAGCGCCAGCTGGAGACCGTCACCCGGCATGTCGAGGAGGCCGTCGAGAAGGGCGCCACGCTCGTCGCGGGCGGCGTCGCCCGCCCCGACATCGGCCCGCTGTTCTACGAGCCGACCATCCTCGACGGCGTCGAGGCGCCGATGGCCGTCTGCGGCGAGGAGACCTTCGGCCCGGTCGTCTCCGTCTACCGCTTCACCGACGAGGACGAGGTTGTCGCGCAGGCCAACGCCACCCCGTACGGCCTGAACTCCAGCGTCTGGACGAAGGACTCCCGGCGCGGCCACCGGGTCGCCGCCCGGCTGCGGACCGGCACCGTCAACATCAACGAGGGCTACGCCCCCGCGTACGGCAGCGTCCAGTCGCCGATGGGCGGGATGAAGGACTCCGGTCTCGGCCGGCGGCACGGCTCCGAGGGCATCCTCAAGTACACCGAGGCGCAGACCGTCGCCCAGCAGCGGCTGATGCCGCTCGCCCCGTCCTTCGGCATGGACGACGAGAAGTACGCCGCGTTCATGAGCACCAGCCTCAAGGTGATGAAGGCGTTCCGTCTGCGCTGAGCCCGCGCCCCTCCCCGCCGCACCGCCCGCCCGTTCCGCACCGAGGAGAGCCATGTCCCAGGACAGCCCTGCCCAGAACCGGTCCGCCGCTCCGGAGGCGGGCGGTGACGACGCCGCCTACGACTACGACGTGGTCGTGATCGGCTCGGGCTTCGGCGGCGCGGTGTCGGCCCTCCGGCTGACCGAGAAGGGGTACCGCGTCGGCGTGCTGGAGGCGGGCCGCCGCTTCACCCGCTCCGAACTGCCCAGGAACTCCTGGGACCTGAAGAACTTCCTGTGGGCCCCCACGCTCGGCCTGTACGGCATCCAGCGCATCCACCTGCTGGGCAACGTCATGGTGCTGGCGGGCGCGGGCGTCGGCGGCGGCTCGCTGAACTACGCCAACACCCTCTACGAGCCGCTCGCCCCGTTCTTCGACGACCCGCAGTGGAAGGACATCACCGACTGGCGCGAGGAGCTGGCCCCGTACTACGACCAGGCCAAGCGGATGCTGGGGGTTCGGATCAACCCGACCATGACCCCCTCCGACGTCCATCTGAAGGCCGCCGCGCAGACCATGGGCATCGGCGACACCTTCCACCTGGCACCGGTGGGCGTCTTCTTCGGGGACGGCGAGGACGGCGACGGCACGGCGCGGGCGAAGCCCGGCGGCGAGGTCCCCGACCCGTTCTTCGGCGGCGCCGGCCCCTCCCGCAAGGCCTGCACCGAGTGCGGCGAGTGCATGACCGGCTGCCGGCACGGCGCGAAGAACACCCTCAACGAGAACTACCTCCACCTCGCCGAGCGGGCGGGCGCGGTCGTCCACCCGATGACCTCGGTCGTCGCCGTCACCGAGAACACCCGGGGCGGCTACGCCGTCAGGACCCTCCCCACCGACAACCGGAAGAAGGGGAAGGGGCGGACGTTCACCGCCCGCAAGGTCGTCGTCGCCGCGGGCACGTACGGCACCCAGACCCTGCTGCACCGGATGAGGGACACCGGGCTGCTGCCCCTGATCTCGCCCCGGCTCGGCGAGCTGACCCGTACCAACTCCGAGGGCCTGGTCGGCGCGCAGACCACCGACCGCCGCTACCGGAAGAAGCACGGGACCGCCCGGGCCGACTTCACCAAGGGCGTCGCCATCACCTCCTCGGTCCACCCGGACGAGAACACCCACATCGAACCCGTCCGGTACGGCAAGGGCTCCAACTCGATGGGCGCGCTGACCGTCCTCCAGGTGCCGTACGGCGCGCACCGGGTCCGCCGCTGGCTGCTCGAACTGGTCAAGCACCCCACGCTCGCCGCCCGGTCGCTCTCCAACCGCCGCTGGTCGGAGCGGACCATCATCGGGCTCGTCATGCAGTCGCTCGACAACTCCCTGACGACCTACCGCAAGCCCCGCGGCCTCGGGAAGGGGCTGCTCACCGCCCGGCAGGGACACGGCGCCCCCAACCCGACGCAGATCGAGGCGGCGACCCGCGGCGCCACCCTGATCGCCCAGGAGATCAACGGCTTCGCCGGGTCCAACGTCGGCGAACTGATGGGCACCCCGCTCACCGCGCACTTCCTCGGCGGCTGCCCGATCGGCGCCAGCGCCGAGGACGGGGTCATCGACCCGTACCACCGGCTCTACGGGCACCCCGGCATCTCCGTCGTCGACGGCTCCGCGGTCTCCGCGAACCTCGGGGTCAACCCCTCGCTCACCATCACCGCCCAGGCCGAGCGCGCCATGTCCTTCTGGCCCAACAAGGGCGAGGCCGACCAGCGCCCGGCCCAGGGCGAGGCGTACACCCGGCTGACCGCCGTCGAACCGCGCTCCCCGGCCGTGCCGAAGGACGCCTTCGGCGCGCTGCGGCTGCCGTTCCTCGGAATCCCGGCCGTGCCGCCGAAGAAGAAGCCGTAGCCCGTTCCGTACGGCCCTGCGGATGAGGCCATGGCCCCCGCTCATGCGGAAACGGCCGGCCCCGGGCGTCCCCGGAGCCGGCCGTTTCCTGGGGTGACCGGACTGCTGTCCCCTGCCGACCGGTCACGCACGCCGGGGCGCGGTCCCACGGCGCACCCTTCGAATGCGCCACACGCTCCGGCGGAGTCACGCGTGGTGCGCCTCCCGGGGCTGTCCCCGGTCGGCACCGTCACACACCGGGACCAACGAATCCGCGCCGGAACCGGTCACGCGCCGTACGGGTGAGAGCCCGTCCGAACGCCCGCCCGAACCCTCGGACGGTCAGGCCCGGCCGCGGCACAGCTCCAGCAGCGTCATGGCGAGCGAGGTGCCGGGCTTGCCGAGCGCGTTCCGGTACGAGCCGAGGATCTCCATCTCGCGGGAGAGGTTGATCCGGCGGCCGCCCGAGGTGATCCGGGCCTCCTGGATCACGGCCGAGACGGCCATCCGCTCCTGGACGAGCCCGATGATCCGGTCGTCGAGGATGTCGATCCGGGCCCGCGCGTCGTCGATCAGCGCGGCGGCCTCCTCGGTGTGCGCGCCGGTCTTCTCGGCAGTGGCCTTCCCGGAGGCCGTCTTCTCGCCGGCGGCGGTGGCGGCGGTGGTGGTGATGCTGCTCATGGTGGTGGCTCCTCGATGGGTGCGGGCCCCGAGCCGAACGGTCCGTAACGCCAAGACGCCCCGGGCCTTTCGGCCCGGGGCGCCTGGAACGTTGCTGGGATCAAGCAACACGACCATGGCAGCCGGCGGGCCGGGTGCCATAGGTAAAGACGAAGGTCGTGTGCTGAAGCATGCGACCAGTATGGCCCGCCCGGCGCGGCCGGACCAACACGGCGCCCGGATGCTGAGACGCCCCGTCCGGGGCGCGGCCGGGGGCGGTCCCGGACGGGCGGGAAGAAGCCGGACCCGGCGACCCCGGTAGAATCGTCCTATACAGACCCCCCTTCACCGCCGGAAGGCCGCCCGTGCCAGCAGCACCCCCCGCCGCCCCCGACACCGCCACCGACGTGGTCCTGGTCGTCGACTTCGGCGCGCAGTACGCCCAGCTCATCGCCCGCCGTGTCCGTGAGGCCCGGGTCTACAGCGAGATCGTCCCGTCCACCATGCCGGTGGCCGAGATGCTGGCCAAGAACCCCCGGGCGATCATCCTCTCCGGCGGCCCCTCCTCGGTGTACGCCGAGGGCGCCCCTTCGCTCGACCGCGCGATCTTCGAGGCCGGCGTCCCGGTCTTCGGCATGTGCTACGGCTTCCAGCTGATGGCCACCACGCTCGGCGGCACCGTCGACGACAACGGTGCCCGCGAGTACGGCCGCACCCCGCTCACCGTCTCCAAGAGCGGCTCCACCCTCTTCGAGGGCACCCCCGCCGAACAGTCGGTCTGGATGTCGCACGGCGACGCCTGCTCCGCCGCCCCCGAGGGCTTCACCGTCACCGCGTCCACCGACGTGGTCCCGGTCGCCGCCTTCGAGAACGACGAGAAGAAGCTCTACGGCGTCCAGTACCACCCCGAGGTCCTGCACTCCACCCACGGCCAGCAGGTCCTGGAGCACTTCCTCTACCGGGGCGCCGGCATCGAGCCGAGCTGGACCACCGGCAACGTCATCGAGGAGCAGGTCGCCGCGATCCGCGCCCAGGTCGGCGACAAGCGCGCCATCTGCGGCCTCTCCGGCGGCGTCGACTCCGCGGTCGCCGCGGCCCTCGTCCAGAAGGCCATCGGCTCCCAGCTCACCTGCGTGTACGTCGACCACGGCCTGATGCGCAAGGGCGAGACCGAGCAGGTCGAGAAGGACTTCGTGGCCGCCACCGGCGCCAACCTGAAGGTCGTCGACGCCAGCGAGCGCTTCCTGAAGGCCCTCGCCGGGGTCTCCGACCCGGAGACCAAGCGCAAGATCATCGGCCGGGAGTTCATCCGCGTCTTCGAACAGGCGCAGCTGGAGATCCTCCAGGAGGACGGCCCCGAGGTCGCCTTCCTCGTGCAGGGCACCCTCTACCCGGACATCGTCGAGTCCGGCGGCGGCACCGGCACCGCCAACATCAAGTCGCACCACAACGTGGGCGGCCTCCCCGACGACATCGAGTTCCAGCTCGTCGAGCCGCTGCGCCAGCTGTTCAAGGACGAGGTCCGGATGGTCGGCCAGGAGCTCGGCCTGCCCGACGAGATCGTCCAGCGCCAGCCGTTCCCCGGCCCCGGCCTGGGCATCCGGATCGTCGGCGAGGTCACCAAGGACCGGCTCGACCTCCTCCGCGAGGCCGACGCCATCGCCCGCGAGGAGCTGACCGCGGCCGGTCTGGACCGCGACATCTGGCAGTGCCCGGTGGTCCTGCTCGCCGACGTCCGCTCGGTCGGCGTCCAGGGCGACGGCCGCACCTACGGCCACCCCATCGTGCTGCGCCCGGTCTCCTCCGAGGACGCCATGACCGCCGACTGGTCGCGCCTGCCGTACGAGACCCTCGCCCGGATCTCGACCCGCATCACCAACGAGGTCGCCGACGTCAACCGCGTCGTGCTCGACGTGACGAGCAAGCCGCCGGGGACCATCGAGTGGGAGTGACCTCCGCCTGAGGTCGTTCCTCCAGGTCAACGCCGATGCCGTCGCCCATCTCCCTGGGCGGCGGCATCGGCGTTCGCGCGGCGGCCATGGACGGCGCACCCGGCTCCGAGCGGGGCGGGAAGCGCGACGACCCGTGCCCCCGCCCGGCCACCCGCCTCCGTATCCCTGGTCACTTGGGGAGACCGGCGGTACCTTCCGGTTTCCCACGACCGGGATTCCGAGGAGCCGCCATGACCGAGTCCGCACCCGCCCCCGCCCCCGTACCCGTGGACCGGCTCCACTTCGCGATGCCGCCCGTGCACGGCTCCCCGGCCGAGGAGCGCGCGTACCGCAAGGAGCGGCTGGCCGGGGCGCTGAGGCTGTTCGGGCAGTACGGCTACGAGGACGGCGTCTCCGGGCACATCACCGCGCGCGACCCGGAGTTCCCCGACTGCTTCTGGGTCAACCCCTTCGGGGCCCCGTTCGACGGACTCGCGCCGGACGAGCTGATCCTGGTCAACGGCGACGGGCAGGTCGTCGAGGGCCGCCGCCACGTCAACCAGGCGGCGTTCGCCGTCCACGCCGCCGTGCACCGGGCCCGCCCGGACACCGTCGCCGTCGCGCACACCCACTCCGTGCACGGCCGGGCGCTGGCCGCCCTCGGCGAGCTGATCGAGCCGATCACCCAGGAGTCCTGCGCCTTCTACGAGGACCACGTCCTGTACGACGCCTACACCGGGGTCGTCGTCGACGAGGAGGAGGGACGCCGGATCGCCGCCGCGCTCGCCGGGCACAAGGCGATCGTGCTGCGCAACCACGGACTGCTCACCGTCGGCGACTCGGTGGACGCGGCCGCCTGGTGGTTCATCTCCCTGGAGCGCGCCTGCCAGGTCCAACTGGCCGCGCGGGCCGCCGGGAAGCCGGTGCGGATCGGCCACCGGGAGGCGCTCGCCACCCGGGACCAACTGGGCAGCGACCTGGTCGGGTGGATCAACTACCAGCCCCTCTGGCAGCGGATCAGTCGCACATTCTGACGGTACGCCCCCCGAGCGTGCCCCGATGCGGCCCGGAGTCCCGCCGTACGGCACAATTCGCTGCAATAGCAGCCGAGTTGGCTGCACCGGGCTGGAGAGGGCGGCGTTCCCAGTGGTGTTGGACGAGGCGAGGGCGGGCGGCGCCCACCGGGGCGGCTGCACCTGCGGCGACTGCCCGCACGGGGCGCGCGAGGGCCACCGGCGCGCGGTGGCCGCCTTCCTGGCCAAACGGGACGGGTTCGCCGCCGGTCAGGGGCTGCCGCCCGGCGTCGCGCAGTCCGTCTCCGCGACCCGCCAGTGGGTCTCGGACGAGCTGACCCAGTCGGCCAGGACCGTCGCCGAACGCGGCCGCGAGGAGGGCGACGCCTGGCTGTACCGGGTCTGGCGGCGCACCCTGATCACGGTCTGGGGCGCCCTCGTCCTCCTCCTCGTCGGGGAGTCGGTCACCGCCATCGGCGCGGGCTGGACCAACGCCCGTACGGCGGGGCTGCTCGCCGGGCTCGTCACCGCCGCCCTGCTCACCGGCGCCGCCCACCTCCACCGCGCCCGCGGCGGCCTCCTCGCCCCGCTGATCGGCGAGGACAACCGGCTCTCCACCTCCCGGGCCGTCGCCGTCTCCTGGGTGCTGCTCGCCGTCTTCTCCGTGCTCGTCCTGGCGCTCCAGCTGGCCGGTGCCTCCGGGCACGCCGAGCGCGACGCGCTGATCGAGGGGCTGGACCTGGCCCGGAGCGCGGGGGTGGTGACCGTGCTGGCGCTGGTCTGCGCCGTCGCCGTCGTCGTCCGCCGGGTGGTGACGGTACGGACGCTGTCCGGTCGGCTGCAGAAGCTGCGGGCGGACCGGCCGCGCGCCGCCGACCCGTTCACCGACGACTCGGGGCGGGCCAGCTTCACCGATGTGCAGTACCTGCTGATCAGCACCGTCGCCGTGGTGTTCGCCGCGGTCCGGCTGGCCCGGCGGCCCGAGCAACTGCCGGACCTGCCCTGGGGCCTGGCGCTCCTGGTGACCGTCTCGGCGCTCGCCTACTTCGCCGGGAAGTACGTGGAGGGCGGCCGGCCGGTGATCCTCTCGGTGGTCCGGGCCCGGGAGGCCGGGGACCTGGACGCGCCGGTGCGCACCGGCGACGACATCGAGATCCGGGGCGCGGGCTTCGTACCGCCCGGCGCCGGCACACCGGACCGGCTGGCCCGGATGGTCGTCCGGATCGGCCGGGTCCATGTCCACGTGCCGCTGATCCCGGTCACCGGCGGCTTCGCCAACCCGACGGACGGGGTCCTCACCGTGCCGGTCCCGGTCGAGGTCGAGCCGGGCGTGGTGGAGGTGCAGGTGGTCACCGCCGCCGGGGTGGAGACCAACGCGGTCGAGATCGAGGTGACGGACTGACACCGCCTCCGACGACGCGTTCCCCGCGCACGCTGCGTAAGGTCGGGGGTGCGGGGACAGGCCCCGGGGAAGGCGGAGCAGGCACATGCAGGGATACGGAGCGGGCGTACGCGGCCTCGGTGAGCGGCGGGGGCTCAGGGAGACGGCACGGGAGCACGCCCTGCTGCCGCTGCGGTTCTTCCTCGGCATCACCTTCGTCTACGCCGGGCTCGACAAGCTGACCGACCGTTCCTTCTTCCGGGCCACCGGCCCCGGCTCCATCGGCGAGACCATGCACGCGGTGCGCGACTCGTCCGCGATCCCGGCCCTGGTCGACCTCGCGCTGAAGAGCCCCGGCACCTTCGGCTACGCCATCGCCATCGGGGAACTCCTCGTCGGCCTCGGCACCTTCTTCGGGCTGTGGGGGCGGCTCGCCGCGCTCGGCGGTGCGCTGATCTCGCTGAGCCTGTGGCTGACCGTCAGCTGGGCGATCACCCCGTACTACTTCGGCAACGACCTGGCCTATCTCATGGGCTGGCTGCCGCTGGTGCTCGCCGGGTCCGGGGCGTTCTCCCTGGACGCCGTCCTGGCGGCGCGGCGGCGACGGATCAGGTAGCTCACCCAGGTCACCAGGGTGGCCAGCCAGAGCCCGCCGAAGAACAGCGGGAGGAAGAACGTCCAGGGGGCGTCCCAGTAGCCCGCGGCGTCCGCCGCGTACCCCACCGCCAGGGCGATCATGACCAGGCCCGCCACCGCCCGTCCGGGGCGGATCTCATGAATCGGCACGGGTGACCTCCAGCTCTCCGATGCTCATGTCGAGCCGCAGCTCGACCGTACCGGCCGGTTTGCCGCCGGGTGGCGGGGGCAGGGTCCGGTGCACCTCCTGGGCGGGGTTGATGCCCGCCTCGTGGCCGATCCCGTCCGCCAGCCCGCCGAACCGGTTCACCGGCAGCGCGATGTCGCCCACGGCCACCCGCGCCGCCACCTTCACCGTCACGTCCTTCGGTACGACGACGACCGCGCGGCCCGCCCCGACCTTCACGGCGGTGGTGACCGTCTCGCCCTCGGGGACCGTGAGCCCGGTGAGGTCCAGCCGGGCGTCCCCGGTGCCCAGCCGGTACTGCGGCTGGACCGCCGCCACCGAGGCGGGCCGCCAGGTCTCGCGCACCCAGTGGGTGCTGATGTCCTTGGGCAGCGCTGCGGAGCCCACCAGCAGGACGGCGGTGACCATCGCGAGCAGCACCGTGCCGAACCCGGTCCGGCCCAGGAACGAGCTGACCACCATCCCGAGGCCGAACACCGCCAGCGCGGCGGCCAGCCCGAACTGCAGGCTCGTACCGAACGGCCGGCCCTCCCAGGTCAGCCCCGTCCCCAGCCCGCCCGCGATCAGCGCGCACAGGAAGACCGCCCCGCCGATCGAGGCCGGGCCGCGGGTGCCGCGCTCCGGCCGGGGCGTGCGGAACGGGGAGTCCGGCGTGCCCGCCGGGCGGTCCGCGCGCGGCGGCAGCACCGCGTCGGCCGGCCCCCACAGATAACCGGCGCCGACCGGCCCCGTCGTCCCGTCCTTGACGATCGGGTCGCGCCACCACGACGGGCTGCCCGGCGACGGGGGGGCCCGCACCTCCGGCGGTGCGTCCGGCACCGCCTGGGCCGCCGCCGGCCGGTGCGGATCCTCGGCCGCCGCGGTCCTGCGGTTCTGCGTCCACACGGCGAAGCCGACGACCGCCAGCGACAGCAGCGCGGAGAACGACAGGGTGCCGCCGTTGCCCAGCATCGACAGGAAGAGGCCGCAGCCGATCAGCGCGAGGAGCACCGCGACCAGCGAGGCGCCCTCCACCCGGCCGGACAGCAGCCTGCGCGCCTCGTTCTCCTCCTCGCCGTCCGCCGGGATCAGCAGCCAGGCGAAGCCGTAGAAGATCAGCCCGATGCCGCCGGTCACCGCGAGCACGCCGAGCACGATCCGGAAGATCACCGGGTCGACGTCGCAGTACCGCCCGAGCCCGCCGCACACCCCGGCCACGACCTTCTGCCGCGGGGTACGCCGCAGCAGGGGCGAAGGAGCGGGGGGCGGTGGCGCGGCACCGGGGGCGGCGTCCTGGGGAACGGTCATGGCTCCATGGTGACCGCCCGCCGCCCCGACCGGGACCGGGACCGACCCTGGCCGATCCCTGATATTGGTCCCGGGCCCCGCCAGCCCCGAGGGCCAAGGACCTTAGGGGGCCGACCCTGATGCCCCGGCCCCCGCGGGCATGTGACGATCGGTGCATGCCCGCCACCACCCGAGCCCCCGGCTCCCGCCCCGCAGACCTTGAGGAGCCGCCGCCGCGGAAGCTGTACCGCAGCGCCGACGGGCGGTTCCTGGGCGGGGTCGCGCGCGGCCTGGCCGGACATGTCGGGCTGCCCGTCGTCTGGGTGCGGTTCTTCTTCGTCGGCCTGTTCTTCGCGGACGGGTTCGGCGCGGTCCTCTACGCCGTGTTCTGGATCGTCGTACCGCTCGGGGTCGGCGGGGTCGAGGCGCCCCGCCCGGTCCTCGAGACCGGCCCGGACGGCCGCCGCAGATTCCGCAAGCCCGACAAGGGCCAGGTCTTCGCACTGATCGCGCTGTTCTTCGGCGGTCTGGTCTTCGTCGGCAACGTCGACATGAGCAGCGGCGCCAACCGCTACATCTGGCCCGCCGTGCTGATCGGCGGCGGCTCCGTCCTGGTGTGGCGGCAGGCCGACAACGCCCGCCGCGCCCGCTGGATGGAGGTCGGCCGCCGCCGCCGGGTCCTGCACCTGGCCCGGGGGCTCGCCGGGGTCGCCCTGGTCGGGGTGGGCCTGGCCGTCTTCGTCGTCGTCCGCGGCTCCGCCGCCCAGCTCGGCAATGTCCTGACCGCCGCGATCGCCGTGCTCACCGGCATCGCGCTGCTGGCCGGCCCCTATCTCGTCCGGATGACCCAGGACCTCTCCGAGGAACGCCTGATGCGCATCCGGGCCCAGGAACGTGCCGAGGTCGCCGCCCACGTCCACGACTCGGTGCTGCACACCCTCACCCTGATCCAGCGCCGCGCGGAGGACGCCGGGGAGGTCCGCAGGCTCGCCCGCGCCCAGGAACGGGAGCTGCGCAACTGGCTGTACAACCCCGAGGGCACCGGCAAGGACGAGGACGACGAGCCCGAGACCCTCGCCGAGGCGGTCAAGCGCGCCGCCGCCGAGGTCGAGGACAAGCACGGCGTCCCGCTGGAGGTGGTCGTGGTCGGCGACTGCCCGCTCGACGAGAAGCTCGTCGCGCAGATGCAGGCCGCGCGCGAGGCGATGGTCAACGCCGCCAAGTACGGTGGCGAGGGCGGTGCCGTACAGGTCTACGCGGAGGTCGAGGGCCGCACGGTCTTCGTCTCGGTCCGCGACCGGGGGCCGGGCTTCGACCTGGACGCCGTACCGGGGGACAGAATGGGCGTACGAGAATCAATCATCGGCCGGATGCAGCGCAACGGGGGCACGGCGCGGCTGCGTTCGGTGCCCGGCGGGGGCACGGAGGTCGAGCTGGAGATGGAGAGGGCGAGCGATGACCATGACCACTGAGGGGGCGGCCGGCGGCCCGGAGCGCCGGGTACGGGTCGTGCTCGTCGACGACCACCGGATGTTCCGCACCGGCGTCCAGGCCGAGATCGGCCGCACGGAGGAGACCGGCGTCGAGGTGGTCGGCGAGGCCGCCGACGTCGACCAGGCGGTCACCGTCATCACGGCGACCCGCCCCGAGGTCGTCCTCCTCGACGTCCACCTGCCGGGCGGCGGCGGCGTCGAGGTGCTGCGCCGCTGCTCCTCGCTGATGGGGGCCGTCGACAACCCGGTGCGGTTCCTGGCGCTGTCCGTGTCGGACGCCGCCGAGGACGTCATCGGGGTCATCCGGGGCGGTGCCCGGGGCTACGTCACCAAGACCATCACCGGCGCCGACCTGGTCGACTCGGTCTTCCGGGTCCAGGAGGGCGACGCGGTGTTCTCGCCCCGGCTGGCCGGCTTCGTCCTGGACGCCTTCGCCTCCACGGACGCGCCGCCGGTCGACGAGGACCTGGACCGGCTGACCCAGCGCGAGCGCGAGGTGCTGCGGCTGATCGCCCGGGGCTACGCGTACAAGGAGATCGCCAAGCAGCTGTTCATCTCGGTGAAGACGGTCGAGTCGCACGTCTCGGCGGTGCTGCGCAAGCTCCAGCTCTCCAACCGGCACGAGCTGACCCGGTGGGCGACGGCCCGGCGGCTGGTCTGAGCCGCCGGACCCCACCGCGACATCAGGCCGGGTCGAGCGAGATGTTCAGCTTCTCGCCGATCCGGTCGAAGCCGATGCCCGCGTAGATCCGCTCCACGGCGTCGTCGGCCGGCTCCAGCCAGACCACCCGGCAGCCGCGCTCGAACGCGGTGGCCGTCAGGTGGGCGGAGAGCGCGGCGCCGATGCCCCGGCGGCGGTAGGCGTCGGCGACGGCCAGCCCGGCCAGCTCGGTGAGCCCGTCGACCGGTACGGAGCAGCCGCCCGCGCCGACCGGTACGCCGTCGAGCGTGGCGAGGGCCGCGACGCCGCCGCCCTCGGCCGCCGTGCGCAGCCACCGCGCCGTGCCCTCCTCGGGCTCGCCGGTGCCGCCGTAGCCGTGGTGCTGGACGAGCGCGGCGGTGGCGAACCCGTCGTCGGTGGACGGCTCGTCGATCGCGAGCTCCGGCACCGGCTTCGGTGTCCGCAGCCCGCCCGGGACGCAGGCCATGATCGGGGCCCGGTTCTCGACGGTGAACCCGGCGGCCAGCAGCGCGGGTTCGACCGCGGGCGCCGAGCCGGGCAGGAACTCCAGCCGGGGCAGCCGGTCGTGCGCCCGGAAGGCGGCGATCAGCGCGTCGATGTCCTCGGCGGTCGGCTTCGCGTCCTGGTCGGGTATGGCGTAATTGGCGTACTTGAGGGACCAGTCGGGGTTGTACCGCACGGTGAACGGCCCGATCCGGAGGTGGTCCGGGGAGCGCTGGGCGAGCGTGCGGGCGTGGGTCTGGACGTCGGCGTCCACGGGCATGTCGGTTCGTCCTCGGGCCGGTTGATCGGTGGTGGGCCGCCGCCGTGGCGGCGGACGGCCCGGACCGGCGTCGGGAGCCTATGCCACCCGGGTCGCCCCGGCGAAGGGCATCTGGTCGATCGGGGCGATCCGGACCGGGGTGCCGGGGCGCGGGGCGTGGATCATCTGCCCGTTGCCGATGTAGAGCCCGACATGGCTGATGCCGGAGAAGAAGAACACCAGGTCCCCGGGGGCGAGTTCGGAGCGGGAGACCCGCCGCCCGGCATTGATCTGGGTGTACGTCGTCCGGGGCAGCGAGACCCCGGCGGAGCGCCAGGCGGCCTGGGTGAGCCCGGAGCAGTCGAAGGAGGAGGGGCCGGTGGCGCCCCATACGTACGGCTTGCCGAGCGCCCCGTACGCGAAGGCGACGGCCGCGGCGGCGCGGGCGCTGGGCGCCTGGACGGAGCCGCGCGGCAGGGAGCGGGAGGCGCGGCCCGCCGAGCCGTGGTCGCTGTTCTCGTACGAGGAGCGCTCGGTCGGGGTCAGGCGGTCGAGGAGCCGGCGGGCCTCGGTCAGCCGGGTGGTGATCGTCGCCTTGCTCTTCCTCAGCTCGGCGCGGCGGGCGGTCAGGTCGGCGAGCCGGCCCTTGGCCTCGGCGCGGAGCGTGGCGATCCGGGCGACCTGTTGGCGGACCCGGTCGAGCGCGACGGACTGGCGGTCGGCGATCCGGTCCAGGTAGGAGGCGCGTTCCAGGTACTGGTCGGGGTCGGAGGAGAGCGCCAGCTGCACGGACGGGCCGAGGCCGCTGGTGCGGTACTGCGCGGCGGCGAAGGCGCCCAGCGCGTCGCGGGAGGCGTTGAGGCGCTCGGTGCGGCGGGCGGCCTCGTCGCGCAGGTCGTCGAGGGCCTTCTCCGCGGCGGTGGCCTTCTCCTTCGCCCCGTTGTACCGCTCGGTGGCGATCTCGGCCTCGTGGTACAGCCGGTCCACCTCGGACTTGACCTGGGCGGGGGTGCGCTGCGGTTCGGCGTGGGCCGCGGGGCCGGGCAGTGCGGCGGCGGTGGCGGCCCCGGTGAGGGCGAGGGTCGCCGCGGTGCGGGCAGCAGGGCCGGTGTACAGGCGCTGCTTGGGTTTCCGATGCGCTGCCACGGGGGCGTGCGTCCTTCCTGACGACTGCCCGACGGGGGGTACCGGCGGGCCCGCCGGTACGTTCGGCGGAGTGGCCGGTCCCGTCGGGGCGGGGCGCCCGGTCCGCCAGTGACGCTAAACCCGGGACACGGGCCGGAGTCGTAATGACGCATATTGCTCGTTTTTGGCGTGGCAATGCCGTCGATTGATCGGAAAAATTACGCCAGAGTAACGCAATTGGTACAGGTGTGAGTCAAGCGACACGGAGGCGTGTTTGCCCGGTGAAGGTGGACCTGCCTGTCGGGGGGTGGTATGGCCCTGGCTAGGCTGCGGCCTCATGGACGTACTCATTCATGTCTTCGTCGCCCTGCACATCATCGGCATCGCCTCCCTGCTGGGTGGATTCCTCACCCAGATGAAGGCGATGGGCACGGGCGCGGCCCGATTCGTCCCGGCGATGCTGCATGGTGCGCTGACCATGCTGGTCACCGGTATCGCGTTGGTCGGGATGCGCGAGGCCGACGGCGGCCACGTGAACAACATCAAGATTGGCGTGAAGCTGCTGATCCTGGTCGTCATCCTCGCGCTCGTCTACATCAAGCGGGACGAGGAGAAGGTCGACAAGGGCGCCTTCGCGGCGGTCGGCGGGCTGACGCTCGCCAACATCTTCATCGCCACGCTCTGGGTCTGACCCCGCTCCCGGCTGCCGGGCGGACCCGGCAGCCGGTGCACGGTGCGCGCGCCTCCGTCATGGAAGCCGCCTTGGAGCCCGTCGTGGGCCCCGCGGTGGTCTACGCCGGGCGCACGCTGCCGTAGATCGGCATGTAGTAGATCGACTCCTCGCGCACGTTCGCCCCGGGCTTCGGCGCGTGGATCATCATCCCGTCGCCCTTGTAGATGCCGACGTGGCTGATGTCGTCGTAGAAGAAGACCAGGTCACCGGGGCGCAGATCCGCCGTCGCGACCCGGGTGCCGATCTTGACCTGGTCCCAGGTGGTGCGCGGGATGTCCACGCCGGCGGCCTTCCAGGCAGCCTGGGTGAGCCCGGAGCAGTCGTACGAAGCCGGGCCCGTCGCGCCCCACACGTACGGCTTGCCGATCTGGGCGCGGGCGAAGGCGAGGACCTGCTCCGCCTTGCTGCTGGTGCCGCTGCCCGTGCCGGATCCGGTGCCCGTTCCGGTCCCCGTGCCGCCGGACTTCTTCGCGTCCTCGGCGGCCTTGCGGTCGGCCTCGGCCTTGGCGGCGGCCTGCCGCTTCGCCAGCTCCTCGGCCTTCCGCGCCGCCTCCGCCTCCTTCTTCCGCTCGATCTCCGCGAGCCGCGCCTTCTCCTCGGCGGTCAGCTTCGACAGCAGCGTGCGCGCCTCGGACAGCTTCGTCCGGACGTTCTGCTTGCTGGTGCGCAGATCGGCCTGGGCCGTCGTCAGCGTCTCCAGGCTCCGTACCGCCTCGGCCCGCTTCTTCGCGGTCTTCTCCTGCTGGACGCGGAAGTCCGTGACCGCCTTCTGCTGGCGATCGGTCATCCGCTGCATCAGCTGGCTCTGGTCGAAGTACGACTGAGGGTCGTCGGCCAGGAAGAACGTGGCGGTCGGCGCGATGGAGCCGTTGCGGTACTGCGCGGCCGCGAAGGCGCCCAGCGTCCTGCGGGCCTCGTTGAGCTTGTCGGTGCGCCGGGCGACGTCCTCCAGCAGGGCGTCGACCCTGGCGCGCTGGGCGGAGGACGCCTCCTTCGCCTGGTTGTACTTCTGGGTCGCGGTGCCCGCCTGCCGGTAGAGGTCGTCCACCTGCTTCTGGACGTCCTCGACGCTCGGCCTCGGATCCGGCGCGGCCACCGCGCTCTGCGTGGAGAGCAGAGTCACTGATGCCAGGGCCGCTGTGGTGAGCCCGACGGCCGGTGCGGTGGAACGCACCCGGGCGCGCGGTTTGCGGTGCGATGCCAAGAGGGGCATCTCCTTCCGTGAACCGCCTACCGGGACAGGGCGTTTCGTTTGGATCAGGCCGGGCTCGCGTGCCCCGGTGCTGCGCCTCGCCGCGTTGTCGTCACTCGCCGACGCTCCGCGTCGACTCCCTCCTCCGCCTTGCGATCCACAGCACCGGACCCCGCTCCCTGATCCGGCCTGATCCAAACGAAACGCCCCGGCTGTCGGGTTCGGGCGAACGGAAGGCTGCCCTACGGTCCATGTGTGGGGGAAGGACCGATTCACCCCGATAGTGCATGGTGGGTCCCCGGCTCCGGACTCCCGTACGGGCAGCCCGGATTCGGCGCGGGCGCCCGTTCGGCGTGGGTCGCCGCAAGGGGGTCGGGCCGCCCGGTCGAGCACGCTAGCCAACCCGTGGTGCCACTGGGAAGGTTGATGTTCGAAATGCCCGATACATTTTCGTGACCTGTGCGACGGGGGCCCGGACGCTCACCCCGCGTGGGCACCCGCTGCCGCTCCGTACCGTCTCCCGGAACGCCCGCCGGGCGCCGGGGCCCAGCCCGTAGACTCGACAAGCGATGAGCAGCCTCTTTGACGACAGTTTCCTGGCCGGCCTCCAGCACTCGGAGGAAGAGCCCCCGCCGCCCCCCGAGGACACCGCGCCCGAGGTGGTGCCGGAGGGGCTGTTCGAGGGCGTGTTCGACGGTCCGCCGCCCCGGGACGCCTACTACCGCGACGGCGCCCCCCGCCCCGTCATCGACCCGGAGGCGCTCCTCGACGGGCTGAACACCGAGCAGCGCGCCGCGGTCGTCCACGCCGGCTCCCCGCTGCTCATCGTCGCCGGTGCCGGCTCGGGCAAGACCCGGGTGCTGACCCACCGGATCGCCCACCTCCTCGCCGAGCGCGGGGTGCACCCCGGCCAGATTTTGGCGATCACCTTCACCAACAAGGCCGCCGGCGAGATGAAGGAGCGCGTCGAGCAGCTCGTCGGACCGCGCGCCAACGCCATGTGGGTCATGACCTTCCACAGCGCCTGCGTCCGCATCCTGCGCCGCGAGTCCAAGCGGCTCGGCTTCACCTCGTCGTTCTCGATCTACGACGCGGCCGACTCCAAGCGGCTGATGGCCCTGGTCTGCCGCGATCTCGACCTCGACCCGAAGCGCTTCCCGCCGAAGTCGTTCACGGCCAAGGTCTCCAACCTGAAGAACGAGCTGATCGACGAGGAGACCTTCGCCGGCCAGGCCGCCGACGGCTTCGAGAAGACCCTCGCCCAGGCGTACGCGATGTACCAGTCCCGGCTGCGCGAGGCCAACGCGCTGGACTTCGACGACATCATCATGACGACGGTCCACCTGCTCCAGGCGTTCCCCGACGTCGCCGAGCACTACCGCCGCCGCTTCCGCCACGTCCTGGTCGACGAGTACCAGGACACCAACCACGCCCAGTACACCCTGGTCCGCGAGCTGGTCGGCCCGGCGGGCGAGAACGACGCCCCGGCCGAGCTGTGCGTCGTCGGTGACGCGGACCAGTCGATCTACGCCTTCCGCGGCGCGACCATCCGCAACATCCTCCAGTTCGAGGAGGACTACCCCGACGCGACGACGATCCTCCTGGAGCAGAACTACCGCTCCACGCAGACGATCCTCTCCGCCGCCAACGCCGTCATCGAACGCAACGAGAGCCGCCGCCCCAAGAACCTCTGGACCAACGCCGGCACCGGCGCCCGGATCACCGGCTACGTCGCCGACACCGAGCACGACGAGGCGCAGTTCGTCGCTGACGAGATCGACCGGCTGACCGACGCGGGCGACGCCAAGGCCGGTGACGTGGCGGTCTTCTACCGCACCAACGCGCAGTCCCGGGTCTTCGAGGAGATCTTCATCCGCGTCGGCCTGCCCTACAAGGTCGTCGGCGGAGTGCGCTTCTACGAGCGCAAGGAGGTCCGCGACATCCTGGCCTACCTGCGCGTCCTCGCCAACCCCGAGGACACCGTCCCGCTGCGCCGCATCCTCAACGTGCCCAAGCGCGGCATCGGCGACCGCGCCGAGGCGATGATCGACGCGCTCTCCCTGCGCGAGAAGATCACCTTCCCGCAGGCGCTGCGCCGGGTCGACGAGGCGTACGGCATGGCCGCCCGCTCCGCCAACGCCGTCAAGCGGTTCAACACGCTGATGGAGGAGCTGCGCACGATCGTCGAGTCGGGCGCGGGTCCCGCGGTGGTCCTGGAAGCGGTCCTGGAGCGTACCGGCTACCTCGCCGAACTCCAGGCGTCCACCGACCCGCAGGACGAGACCCGGATCGAGAACCTCCAGGAACTCGCCGCGGTCGCCCTCGAATTCGAGCAGGAGCGGGGCGAGGCGGGCGAGGAGGGCGCCGGTACGCTCGCCGACTTCCTGGAGAAGGTCGCGCTCGTCGCCGACTCCGACCAGATCCCCGACGAGGACGAGGACGGCTCCGGCGTCATCACGCTGATGACCCTGCACACGGCGAAGGGCCTCGAATTCCCGGTCGTCTTCCTGACCGGCATGGAGGACGGCGTCTTCCCGCACATGCGGGCCCTGGGGCAGACGAAGGAGCTGGAGGAGGAGCGGCGCCTCGCCTACGTGGGCATCACCCGGGCCCGCGAGCGCCTCTACCTGACCCGGGCGGCGATGCGCAGCGCGTGGGGCCAGCCGTCGTACAACCCGCCGTCCCGCTTCCTGGAGGAGATCCCGGACCAGCACCTGGACTGGCGGCGGAAGGGCCCGATGGCCGCCTCGGCGGGGCCGACCTCGGGGATCACGTCCTCGCTCTCCGCCTCCCGCGCCCGCTCCGGCCCCTCGGGCTTCGCGACCCGGCGGACCTCGGACAAGCCGACGATCACGCTGGCCGTCGGGGACCGGGTCACGCACGACCAGTTCGGGCTCGGCACGGTGACCGCGGTCGAGGGCGTCGGCGACCAGGCGAAGGCCACGGTCGACTTCGGCGACGAGCGCCCGAAGAAGCTGCTGCTGCGCTACGCCCCGGTCGAGAAGCTGTAGGCGGAGAAAACGCGGAGGGGGCCCGAGCACATTCGCTCGGGCCCCCTCCGTGTTTGCGGTTCAGGTCGGGTTGACGCCGTGGCTGCGCAGCCACGGCAGCGGGTTCACCGCGGCGCCGCCGCCGGGCCGTACCTCGAAGTGCAGATGCGGGCCGGTCGAGTTCCCGGTGTTGCCCGAGTACGCGATGACGTCACCGGCCTTGACCGGGCCCGAGCGGATCCGGGTGCTGCTGAGGTGGCAGTACCAGGTCTCCGTGCCGTCGGCCATGGTGACGATCGCCATGTTGCCGTACGCGCTGTTCAGCTGGGTGCGCACGGTGCCGTCCGTCGCGGCCATCACGGGCGTGCCCTCCAGCACCGGGAAGTCGATGCCGGTGTGCACGGACATCCAGTTGATGCCCGCCTGACCGAAGTACGCGCTGAGCCCGTGCTGCTTGACCGGCAGCACGAACTTGGGACGCAGCGCCTCCTTGCGGGCGGCCTCCTCCTCGCGCTTCTTCTTCTCGGCGGCCTGCCGTTCGCGCAGGTCGATGCGCTCCTGGGTGCGGCTGGCGCGGTTGGCGAAGTTCTCCGCGTTGGCGCTGAGCTTGGCGAGCTGGGTGTCCAGCTTGTTGTTGGCCTCGGCGGGCTTGACGGAGTCGGCCGCCGCCAGCGCCGTGGTGTCGTCCTTCTTGTCGTCCCCGCCGAGCCCGCCGACCGAGGCCGCGGCGATCCCGGCCACGCTCATCACGCAGGCGGACGGAATGGCGACGGTCAGCAGCGCGGAACGCTTCGCGGGCGTACGACGACGGCCGCGGCCACCGCCCCGGGTCGCGGGGCGGTCGGGGGAGCGGCGCGGACCGGACGCGAGCTCGGTGCTCTCCAGCCCGTCGGGACCGTCCGCCGCGTCGAGGTCGTCGGCGCCGCCGTCCGTCCCGTTGGTGCCGTCCGTGATGCGATCCGTGGCGTCGGTGTCGCTCGCGCCGTCCGGGGCGTAGGGGGCGTACGGGTCGTACGCGTAGGAGGCGGTCCGGTCGGCGTAGGGCTCGTACTCGGCGTAGTCGTCGCCGTGCGCGGGGTGTGCCTCGGGTGCGGAGTGTGCCTCGTGCGGCAGCCGCGCGGTCTCCATGGTCTGCGTGAGCTGCTGGTCGAAGGCGGGCTCGGGCGCGGGCACGGTCGCGGCGCCGGTGTTCCAGGCGGTGGCGTCGTAGGCGCCGGTGTCGTACGCGGCCGTGCTGTTCATCGCCGCGTCGTTCATGGCCCAGTGGCCGTCCGTGGACCAGCTGCCGGTGTCCCACTGCCCGGTGTTCTCCGGGGAACCGCCCTGGGCCGGGATGCCGGGGAAGACCGCGGTGGAGGTGGTGGCGTCCGTGCCGTAGTCGACGGTCGTCCAGACGGCCGTGGTGCCGTAGGCCGGGCCCGTCGTGTACTGCGCCTCCGCGTACTGCTGCTCCGGGTAGTGCGGCTCCGTGTACTGCTGCGCCTCGGGCTGTGTGGCGTACGGGGCGTAGCTGTCGTACGAGGCGGTCGGGTGCGCTCCCGTGTCCCACTGGGTGGAGTCGTACTGGCCGCTGTACCCGTCGACATGGCCGACGCCGTAACCGCCGCCGTACGTGCTGTCGTGACCGGCCTGGAACGAGCCGAAGAGCGGATCGCCGTGGAAGCCGCCGGTCGCTCCGCCGTCGTGCCCGGCGTACCCGGCGTCGGGGTGCTGGTCGTTCACCAACTTCTCTCTCGCCTCGGCAGCAGGACCTGTGCTCTGGGGTCCGGTGGGGGAATCCCAGGGGGAGCAGTGGCCGCGACTGTACCCGCCGCTACCTGGCGTCGACAATCTTCCACGGGTCCCGGCGGCTCAGGAAACGGGCAATCGGCCGCCTTTCGGCGGCCCGCGCACAGACCCTTGGCTCTATGTTCGAAGGCTGTTCTATTTGCGGCGTCACTGTCGGTTGCGAAGGCCGGGTCGGCGACGGGGTTCGTGCGTTCCTGTGGCCTGTGTGGCCTGTGTGGTTCTTGGGACTGGTGGGGCCTGTGGGTCTGTTGGGGTCCGTGCGGCTCAGGCTGCTCCCGCGTCCTTGGCGGGGCCGGTCGCCGGGCCGCCGGATTCCTCCAGCGCCTCGCGGATCGCGGCGACCACGGTCGGGTGCACCGGCAGTGCGAGGTGGCCGATGCCGGTGACGCGTACGTTCTCCGCGTCCAGGTCGGGGTGGTCGATGCGGGCGGCCTCGGGCGGGACGATCACCCGGTCCAGCTCGCCCCAGAAGCTCACGAAGCGGGTGCGGCAGCCGGGTGCGGGCAGGCGCAGCTCCTCGATCGGTGCGGACCCGGTGCGCATCTGCCGCACGATGGGGTGGGCGCTCGCCAAGGGGGCGACGGCGGTGCCGCTGTGCGGGGTGCCGAGCGTGACCAGCGTGCGGACCCGCTGGTCGCCGCCGAGCCGCTGGACGTAGTAGCGGGCGATCAGCCCGCCGAGGCTGTGCCCGACGATGTCGATCTCCTGGTGCCCGGTCCGGGCGCAGATCTCCTCGACATGCCGCCCGAACAGCTCGGCCGCGGTCCGGATGTCGCAGGTCAGCGGGGAGTAGTTGAGCGATTCCACATGGCGGTGGCCGCGCTGGGCGAGGGCCCGGCGCAGCAGGACGAAGACCGAGCGGTTGTCGATGAAACCGTGCACCAGGACGACCGGGGGAGGCTCCTCGCCGGCGGGCGGGGCGGGGGCCCGCGCGGGCGTCCTGGCGGAGGCGCGGCCGGTGGCGGCGGGGCCGGTGGTGGCGGTGGGGGGTTCGGCCGGGCACGGTGCGTTCCGCCGTTCACCGGTGATGCCGGTCGGGTAGAGGAGTACATGAGCCGTGAGGGCCACCAGCTCCAGGGCGGTGGCCTTCAGCAGCGCGCCGGACGGCCCGGTGGGACGCGGCCCCGGGCCGAGCGGCGGGGGGAGCGGCAGTGACGGAAGAAAAGGCAGGACCTTCATGGCCGACCTCCGGCTTCGACGAGCGGGGGAGGCGGCTGTGCGGTCACCGGCGCGCGGTACGGACGGACCGGCGGACCGGGCCGGCCGTACCACCGCGCCGTGCGGCTGACGGCACGCTGGTACGGGCGACCTCGTCGCGGCTCCCCTGGCGACCGGTCCCCGCGCGGCCGGCGTGCCGTGTGCGTACGGGGGGGCGGTGCCCGGTGAACATGTCCCACTGTGTGATTTCCCCCTCCCCGTCCACCGCGAAACGACGGCTTGCGGGATGCTGTAGATAACGTTCGTTCACATCCCCGGCCCTTCAGGCGCGGGAGAGGCATGTGGAGGCAGTGATGGGTGTGACCGGTCCGATCCGTGTGGTGGTGGCGAAGCCGGGGCTGGACGGCCATGATCGCGGGGCCAAGGTGATCGCTAGGGCGCTGCGCGACGCGGGTATGGAGGTCATCTACACCGGGCTGCACCAGACGCCCGAGCAGATCGTGGACACCGCGATCCAGGAGGACGCCGACGCGATCGGTCTCTCGATCCTCTCCGGCGCGCACAACACGCTGTTCGCCAAGGTCATCGAGCTGCTGAAGGAGCGCGAGGCGGAGGACATCAAGGTCTTCGGCGGCGGCATCATCCCGGAGGACGACATCGCCCCGCTGAAGGAGCAGGGTGTCGCGGAGATCTTCACCCCGGGCGCCACGACGACCGCGATCGTCGAGTGGATCAACGCGAACATCCGCCACCACGCGGAAGCCTGACCTCCCCGGGCCGGGCCCTTGCCGGGGCGTTTCCCTGGCCCGGCCCGGCCCGGTCCCGGGGCCCGCTCATGGCTCGTCCGGTCCGTTACTGGACGGTCCCGGTCGGCCCCTGTCGGACCCGTCCGGTCCTGGTTCCCGGTGGGGTACGTCCTCGGCCTCGGTCGTGTGCCCGGCGGGATCAGTCCTCGGGCTGTTCCCGTCGGTCCGGCCCGGCCTGATCGGGCCTGGCCGGATCTGGTTCGCCTCGGCGTGCTTGGGCCCTCGCGTCGGCCATTAGTCCGTCCCGCCCGATGCCTGTTCCGCCTGGTGCCTGTCTCGCCCGGTCCTTGGTCTGGCCGTACCGGTACCGGCAGACCAAGGGCCGGGCGAGATCGTCAGGGCGGGGTCAGCTCCGCCACCATCTCGGCGCGCAGTCGCAGCGTGGAGACGAGCCGCTGGAAGGCCTCGGACCAGTAGCCGCCCGCGCCAGGTGAGGCGTCCGCCGACTCGTCGGGCGTGGTCGTCAGGACCTCCAGGCGGTCCGCCTCCGCCGGGTTCAGACAGCGCTCGGCCAGGCCCATCACACCGCTGAAGCTCCACGGGTAGCTGCCCGCGTCCCGGGCGATGTCCAGCGCGTCCACGACCGCGCGGCCCAGCGGACCGGCCCAGGGGGTCGGGCAGACGCCCAGGAGCTGGAACGCCTCGGACAGTCCGTGCGCGGCGATGAACCCGGCGACCCAGTCTCCCCGCTCGGCCGCCGGGAGTATGCCGAGGAGCTTCGAGCGCTCGGCCAGCGACGACGTTCCCGGGCCGCTCGACGGCGGGGCGGCGGGGGCGCCGAGCAGCGCGCGGGCCCATGCGGCGTCCCGTTGCCGTATCGCCGCCCGGCACCACGCCGCGTGCAGCTCCTCGGCCCAGCCGTCGGCGACCGGGAGGGCGACGATCTCCCGGGCGGTGCGGTGGCCGAACCGCGCGGACCAGGTGGCGAGCGGCGTCGCCTCGACGAGCTGGCCGAGCCACCACGACCGTTCCCCCCGGCCGGACGGCGGCGCCGCCACCACGCCGTCGCGCTCCATCGCCCCGTCGCACTCGTGCGGGGCCTCCACGGCGACCGATGGTTCGTCGCCGGTGAGATCCGGGCTCACGCAGGACAGCGCCCGGGACGCCATCCGGGCCCCGAACGCCGACTCCGGCAGGGCGGAGAGCAGCTCGGCGGCGGTGGAGCGGACATTGCGGCTGCGGTCGGAGAGCGCCTGCTCCAGGAAGGGCTCGTCCACGGGGGACAGCCCGGTGCGCAGCGAGTCGACGAACATCAGCCGGTCCTCGGCCCGCTCGGTGGCCCAGGTGGAGGTGAGCAGCGTCAGCGCTCCGGCGGGGTCGCGCGCCCTCAGGGCCGCGAGCAGCGCGACCCGCTCGGCGAACAGTCCCTCCTCCCACATCCGGACGACCGCCCCGGAATCCGCCGGGAGGGGGCGCGGCGCTCCGGCGGACGCGCCGCGCAGGGCGAATCGCCACTCGGGATTCAACCGGGCCAGCCACAGCCCGCGCGGGCCCGCGAAGGCCAGCACCTGCGGACGCAGGTCGGTCCGGGCCCGGGCCGCGTCGA
This sequence comes from Streptomyces sp. NPDC001108, assembly GCF_053598535.1. NCBI lineage: Bacteria > Bacillati > Actinomycetota > Actinomycetes > Kitasatosporales > Streptomycetaceae > Streptomyces > Streptomyces sp. NPDC001108. The sequence goes on along the minus strand of NZ_JBSFKL010000002.1, from coordinate 757,659 downwards.
GCAGGGCCGGGAGCAGTTCGGCCGGGGCCCGGAAACCCCGGCGGTTGGCGGCGGCCAGCCACTGCGGGATCAGCTCCGTGAGATCGGGGGCCGCGCCGCGCCGCCCGCCCGAGCCGCCCGGTGCCGATCGGTCGGCCAGCAGCTGGGCGAGTCTGCGCCGCGCGGCCGGGGGCGGTGTGGGCCGTGGGTCGGCGGGCGCCGTTCCGGGCCGGTCGGCGGCCGGGGCGGGCAGCAGCCCCGCCCGCCGCCGCACGGTGTGGGCCGCCGCCGCGTCGAGCAGTCCGGCGGGCCCGCAGCCCCCGGTGGGCGGGCGGCGGTCGGTACCGAGGAGCGCCGTGGTGACGAGCTCCTCCCACGGGGCGGATGCGATGGTGCCGGGCATGGATGGTCCCCCTTCTCGTCCTCGTCCTCGTTCGTGTTCATTCGGTCGTGGTCACTCGGTCGTGTTCGACCGGTCGGGTCAGACGAGCGGTACGGGCCCGCCCGTACCGTCGTCATCGACCCCTTTGGGCCAGGCCGCGTACGGGTCGAAGCCGCGGTGGCCGCACTCGCCGAAGACCGTGACCGGGGAGCCGCCGGAGAGCGCGGCGAGCTTCCACAGCCCGGGCCGCGACAGGGCGGCCGGGGCGACCGGCAGCCCCCCGCCGCCCGCCGCGTCCAGCAGTTGCCAGCCGTCCCCGGACGGCACGGGTATGACCGCGCGCAGCGTCACCGGCCAGGCGTCCAGCCAGGGATCCTCCCGCAGCGCCTCGCCGTACGCGCCGACCGCCTCGGCCGCCGTGCCGCCCGGCGGGGGCGTGGCTGCCCGCTCCACCACCGTGAACTCCCCGGCCGGCTCGGCCCGGAGCCGGCCGGTGCCCGGGCGGAACATCAGCCCGGCGTCGACCGTGGCGCCCACCGGCAGGGTCAGACCGGGGGAGCGGCCGGCCGCCCCGAAGGAGAGCAGCAGTGCCGTGCGGCCCGTGCCCCTTCCGTGCAGCCAGACGCGACGCGTGACGATCCTGCCGTCGGAGGTGTCGTACTGGGCGAGGACCAGCCACTCGTCCCGGACCGGCGGGCCCTCGGCGGGAGCCGTCAGCCCCACGCGCGTACGGACCGTGGCGGCCAGCGGTCCGGGCAGCCGGTCGACACCCAGCCAGGCTCTGTCCAGCAGATGCAGCAGCGCGCACTCCTCCAGCAGGCGCACCGGCCAGTCCGGGCCGGAGGCCGGGACGGCCCCCAGCTCCCGCACCCGGGCCGCCAGCCCCGGGGCCTGGGCGTCGACCATCCGGGCCGCCGTCTCCTCCCAGAACGCGTAGCCCGGCCGACCGGCCCCCGCCAGGCCGGTCCGCAGCAGATCCGCCAGCCGCTCCTCCAACTCCCGGGCGCCGCCGGTGATCCGCGCGGCCCGGCGCTCGGCCCGCCGCCCGGCGGCCTCCGGGTCGGCCGGGCCCGTGGCCGGGGCGGTGCCCGCCGCGCTCCGCTCCGGCCGCCCGGCCGACCGGTCCCGGCGCCCGGCCAGCCACTCGGCCGCCCAGTCCGGCACCTCACCCCCGGGCGGCACCGATCCGTCCGACGCCCAGACCAGCAGCAGACCCAGCGCGTGCTTGCACGGGAACTTCCGGCTCGGGCAACTGCACGCGTACGCCGGGCCCGTGGTGTCCACCACCGTCCGGTACGGCGTGCCCCCGCTTCCCTCGCACAGCCCCCACACCGCCCCCGACCCGTCGCAGCCGTGACCCGACCACGGACCGGCCGCACCGAGCTTCGTCCCCGCCCGGCGCGACGCGTCGTCAGGAGCGAGGGTCAGTACCTGCTCCACCGTCCAGCGCGGCACCGGCCCGGCGGTGCGCGTGGTTTCTCCCCCGTGAGATAGCAGCATGGCAACGACGGTAGAGCGCCCCACTGACAATCCCCCTGACCTGCTGATTCACCGTCATGCACGCCACTTGACTTGACCTTTCCTTTGCGATTCTCTGCGGGTATCAGACCCATCGATCCGGGGGGATCCAGCCATGAGCCGCACCATTCGCCCCATCCGCACCACGGCCCGCACCACGGTCCGCGCCGCCGCCTGCGCGGCCGTCGTCCTCGGTCTCGGAATCGGCCTCACCGCCTGCTCTGACACGGCCGAGAAGGTCGACAGGTCCGTCGACAAGGCCGTGGGCGACGCCGTGGACGAGGTGGTCGACGAGAAGTACGAAGTCACCTACGAGGTCACCGGATCGGGCGTCGACGAGATCCAGTTCCACGTCGGCGGCGGCAAGGCCATGGACCCGAAGATCGAGAAGGTCGCATCGCCCACGCTGCCCTGGCACAAGACCGTCACCCTGCGCGGGATCACGCCGCCCGGCGTCACCCCGATCGTCCTCGACGCGGACGGGGCCGGGGTCACCTGCTCGATCACGTACAAGGGCAAGGTGATCGAGGAGGGGAAGGGGAAGGACATGCTCGCCGCCGGCGGCTGTGTGGCCGTGTCGCCGGTCGTCGGCTGACCGCGGGTCAGCAGCGCCCCGGCCGGCCCCGATCCGCTCCGGCGGCCGGTCGGGGGCGATTGTCAGTGCCGTGGTGCACGGTGGAGAACGCATCGGGTCGACCGACCCGGAGGGGGGATCCACGACCGTGTCCGAATCCACTGCCACCGCCGGCGCACAGGCTCTCCGACCGCATGCCGAGGACGCCTTCGCCGACGAGCTCAAGGCCCTCGCCGCAGCCGACGACCGCCCGCGCCCGGCCCGTTGGCGGCTCTCCCCGTGGGCTGTCGCCACCTACCTCCTCGGCGGCACCCTGTCCGACGGCACCGTGATCACCCCGAAGTACGTGGGCCCGCGCCGCCTCGTCGAGGTCGCCGTCACCACCCTCGCCACCGACCGCGCCCTGCTGCTCCTCGGCGTTCCCGGAACGGCCAAGACCTGGGTGTCGGAGCACCTGGCCGCCGCCGTCAGCGGCGACTCGACCCTGCTCGTCCAGGGCACCGCGGGCACCCCCGAGGAAGCCCTCCGCTACGGGTGGAACTACGCCCGGCTCCTCGCGCACGGCCCCAGTCGCGACGCCCTGGTGCCCAGCCCGCTCATGCGCGCCATGTCCGAGGGGATGACGGCGCGCGTCGAGGAGCTGACCCGCATCCCCGCCGACGTGCAGGACTCGCTCATCACGATCCTGTCCGAGAAGACGCTCCCCGTGCCCGAACTGGGCCAGGAGGTCCAGGCGGTCCGCGGATTCAACGTCATCGCCACCGCCAACGACCGCGACCGCGGGGTCAACGAACTGTCCAGCGCCCTGCGCCGCCGGTTCAACACCGTCGTGCTCCCGCTGCCCGCCACGCCCGACGCCGAGGTCGACATCGTCTCCCGCCGGGTCGACCAGATAGGCCGCTCGCTCGACCTCCCGTCCGCCCCCGACGGCGCGGCCGAGATCCGCCGCGTCGTCACGGTCTTCCGCGAACTGCGCGACGGGGTCACCACGGACGGGCGCACCAAGCTCAAGTCCCCCTCGGGAACGCTGTCCACGGCCGAGGCGATCTCCGTCGTCACCAACGGCCTCGCCCTCGCCGCCCACTTCGGGGACGGGGTGCTGCGCCCCGGGGACGTCGCGGCGGGCATCCTCGGCGCGGTCGTCCGCGACCCGGCGGCCGACCGGATGATCTGGCAGGAGTACCTGGAGACGGTGGTCCGGGAGCGGGACGGGTGGAAGGACTTCTACCGCGCCTGCCGAGAGGTCTCCGCATGACCGGGACCGGGCACGCCGCGACGGGGACCGTGCGCCCTGCGGAACGCCCTCCGGGGCCGCTGCTGTTGGGCGTCCGGCACCACGGTCCCGGATCGGCGCGGGCCGTCCGGGCGGCGCTGGACGCCGCCCGCCCGCGGGCCGTGCTGATCGAAGGCCCCCCGGAGGCCGACACGCTGCTGCCGCTCGCCGCCGACGAACGGATGCGGCCACCGGTCGCCCTGCTCGCCCATGTCGTCGGCGACCCGGGGGAGGCGGCGTTCTGGCCGATGGCCGCGTTCTCGCCCGAGTGGGTCGCCCTGCGCTGGGCCCTCGACCACGGCGCCGAGGTCCGGTTCATCGACCTTCCGGCGGCACACTCCCTGGCCATGAACCAAGCCGAGGTGGAGGCGGCGGACGGCCCCGGCGGCGCCGCCGGGGAGGGTGACGGGACCGGGCGCGTCCCCGTCGACCCCCTCGCGGTGCTCGCCGAGGCGGCGGGCTACGACGACCCCGAGCGCTGGTGGGAGGACGTCGTCGAGCACCGCACCGGGGGCGGCGGAACGGCGGACCCCTGGGCCCCGTTCACGGTCCTCGCCGAGGCGATGACCGCCCTGCGCGAGGCGTACGGCGACGGCGGCCACCCCCGCGACGCCGTGCGCGAGGCGTACATGCGCATCCAACTGCGCAAGGCGACCAAGGAGTTCGGCGAGGACACCGTGGTCGTCTGCGGCGCCTGGCACGTCCCCGCGCTCGCCGCGCGGACCACGCTCACCGCCGACCGCGCCCTGCTCAAGGGCCTGCCCAGAGTCCGGGCCGAGCTGACCTGGGTGCCCTGGTCGCACCGCAGGCTCGCCCGCAGGAGCGGCTACGGGGCGGGCATCGACTCGCCCGGCTGGTACGGGCACCTCTTCGAGGCCGGGGACCGCCCGGTCGAGCGATGGATGACCAAGGTCGCCGGCCTCCTGCGCGGGGAGGACCGGTTCGTGTCGTCCGCCCATGTCATCGAGGCCGTCCGGCTCGCCGCCGCCCTGGCCGCGCTCCGCGGCCGCCCGCTCGCCGGGCTGACCGAGACGACCGACGCGGTCCGGTCCGTGATGTGCGACGGCTCCGACGTACCGCTCGCGCTCGTCCACGACCGGCTGGTCGTCGGCGAGGCCCTCGGCGAGGTGCCGGACGACGCCCCCGTCGTCCCCCTCCAGCGCGACCTCACCCGCCAGCAGCGCACCCTCCGGCTCAAACCGGAGGCGCCGGAGCGGGAGCTGGAGCTCGACCTCCGCAAGGACAACGACGCGGCCCGCAGCCGACTGCTGCACCGGCTCCGCCTCCTCGGCGTCGACTGGGGCGAGCCCGCCACCGGCCGGGGCGCCACCGGCACCTTCCGGGAGAGCTGGCGGCTGCGCTGGGAGCCCGAGCTGTACGTACGGGTGGCGGAGGCGGGCATCTGGGGCACCACCGTGCTCACGGCCGCCACCGCGAGGGCCGGGGCCAGGGCCGCCGGGGCGACCGCGCTCGCCGAGATCACCGCGCTCGCCGAGCAGTGCCTGCTCGCCGGGGTTCCGGACGCGCTGCCCGGCGTGATGCGGGCCCTCGCCGACCGCGCCGCGCTCGACGCCGACGTCGGCCGCCTCGCCGAGGCCCTGCCCGCGCTCGCCCGGACCCTGCGCTACGGCGACGTACGGTCCACCGGCACCGCGGCGCTCGCCGAGGTCGCGGCCGGGCTCGCCGAGCGGATCTGCGTCGGGCTGCCCCCGGCCTGCACCGGCCTGGACATCGAGGGCGCCGCCACCATGCGGGACCGGCTCGACGGCGTCCACGCCGCGATCGGCCTGCTCACCGGCGCCGCCGACACCCGCACGGACGCGAAGCCGGACACGGCGGAAGGCGCGGGGGAGAACGGGCTGCGCGAGCGCTGGACGGCCGTGCTGCACCGGCTCGCCGCCCGGGACACGGTCGCCGGAACCGTCCGGGGCCGCGCCGCCCGCCTGCTCCTCGACGAGGGACGGCTCGCGGAGGACGAAGCGGCCCGGCTCATGGGGCTCGTCCTCTCGCCCGGCACGCCCCCGGCCGACGCCGCGGCGTGGATCGAGGGCTTCGTCGGCGGGGCGGCGGGCGGCGGCATGCTGCTCGTCCACGACGAACGGCTGCTCGGCCTGGTCGATGCCTGGCTCACCGGCGTGCCCGCCGACCTCTTCGCCGATGTGCTGCCCCTGCTGCGCCGCACCTTCTCCGCGTACGAACCGGGCGTCCGCCGCACCCTGGGCGAGCTGGTGGCGCGCGGCCCCCGCGCCGGGGGACCGCCGGGCGCCCGTGCCGGGGCGACGGTGCCCGGATTCGGGCCGGAGACGGACGCGGCCAGGGCCGACGCGGCCGAGGACGTGGTCCTCCTGCTGCTCGGCACCGGCACCGGCACGGCCACCCCCTCCGACACCCCCGCCGGGACCGCTTCCGGCACCGACACCGAGGAACAGTGGGGGGCGACGGCATGACGACGACCACGAACACCCCTGACGCCACGAACACCGCGAACGACGAACGGCTGCGCCGCTGGCGGCTGGTCCTGGGCGGGGACGACGCCGAGGGCACCGGCCGCGCCCTCACCGGCCGCGACGCCGCGATGGACGCCGCGCTGAGTGCGCTCTACGGCGACGGGGGAGCCACCGGCGCCCGGAACAGGACCGGCCGCGCGGCCGGGCTCGGGGCGTCCGCCCCCTCCGTGGCCCGCTGGCTCGGCGACATCCGTACGTACTTCCCGAGCACCGTCGTCCAGGTCATGCAGCGCGACGCGTTCGACCGGCTCGGCCTCGCGGCGCTGCTGCTGGAGCCGGAGATGCTGGAGGCGGTCGAGCCCGACGTCCACCTCGTGGGCACGCTCCTCTCGCTCGGCAGGGCCATCCCCGAGACGACGAAGGAGACCGCGAGAGCGGTGGTCCGCAAGGTCGTCGAGGACCTGGAGAAGCGGCTCGCCTCCCGCACCCGGGCCACGCTCACCGGCGCGCTCGACCGCTCGGCCAGGACCGACCGGCCCCGCCACCACGACATCGACTGGAACCGCACCGTCCGGGCCAACCTGAAGAACTACCTCCCCGAGTACGGCACCGTCGTCCCCGAACGGCTCATCGGCTACGGGCGGGCCGCCCGGTCGGTGAAGAAGGACGTCGTCCTCTGCGTGGACCAGTCGGGTTCGATGGCCGCCTCCGTGGTCCACGCCTCCGTCTTCGGCGCGGTCCTCGCCTCCATGCGGACCCTCCGGACCAGCCTCGTCGTCTTCGACACGGCGGTCGTCGACCTCACCGACCAGCTCGACGACCCCGTCGACGTGCTCTTCGGGACCCGGCTCGGCGGCGGTACCGACATCAACCGCGCGTTGGCCTACTGCCAGTCGAGGATCACCCGCCCCGCCGACACCGTGGTCGTGCTGATCAGCGACCTCTACGAGGGCGGGATACGCGACGGGATGCTGAAGCGGGTCGCCGCGATGAAGGCGTCCGGGGTGCAGTTCGTGGCCCTGCTCGCGCTCTCCGACGAGGGCGCGCCCGCCTACGACCGCGACCACGCGGCGGCGCTCGCCGCCCTGGGCGTGCCCGCCTTCGCCTGTACCCCGGACCTCTTCCCCGAGGTGATGGCGGCGGCCATCGAGAAACGGCCGCTGCCCGTACCGGCCCTCGCGCCGGACGAGGAGGCCGGCCACTGAGAGACACGCGAGCCCGAGCCCACACCCGCGTCCGCGGGCCCGCGCCGGACCGCCGCCGTCACCCCAATGGCACCGCGCGGCGCACCGCCCGGTGCGGGGGCGTCCGGCCCCGCCGCTCCCCGGGGCCCAGCAGGGTCTGTGACCGTAATCACCGCTCGGGCGCTATCTGTGATTTAGGGTCCTGCGGGCCTCGGGGATAACCTGCGAGATGGACATGCCGCGTGCCGGGCTCACCGTGTGCGCCTTCCTGGTGACCGTGCAGTCACGTTTTGCCCCTCGCGGCACGCCCACGCAGAAAACCAACCGCGAGACCATTGATTAAGGGACGGACGCGCGTGGACCTGTTCGAGTACCAGGCGAGGGACCTCTTCGCCAAGCACGGTGTACCGGTGCTGGCCGGTGAAGTCATCGACACGCCTGAGGCAGCCCGCGAGGCGACCGAGCGGCTGGGCGGCAAGTCGGTCGTCAAGGCGCAGGTGAAGGTCGGCGGCCGTGGCAAGGCCGGTGGCGTCAAGCTGGCCGCCACCCCCGACGAGGCGGTCGCCCGCGCGACCGACATCCTCGGCATGGACATCAAGGGCCACACGGTCCACAAGGTGATGATCGCCGAGCTGTCTCCGGAGATCGAGGCGGAGTACTACGTCTCGTACCTCCTCGACCGCACGAACCGCACCTTCCTGGCCATGGCCTCGGTGCAGGGCGGCATGGACATCGAGGAGGTCGCGGAGAAGACCCCCGAGGCCCTCGCGAAGGTCCCGGTCAACGCCGTCGAGGGCGTCACGATCGAGAAGGCCCGCGAGATCGTCGCCCAGGCCGCGTTCCCGGCGGAGGTGGCCGAGAAGGTCGCCGAGGTCCTGGTGACGCTCTGGGACACCTTCGTCGCCGAGGACGCCCTCCTCGTCGAGGTCAACCCGCTGGTCAAGACCAAGGACGGCCGCATCCTGGCCCTGGACGGCAAGGTCTCGCTCGACGAGAACGCCGACTTCCGCCAGCCCGAGCACGAGGCCCTCGAGGACAAGGCCGCGGCCAACCCGCTCGAGGCCGCCGCCAAGGCCAAGAACCTCAACTACGTCAAGCTGGACGGCGAGGTCGGCATCATCGGCAACGGCGCCGGCCTGGTCATGTCGACCCTGGACGTCGTCGCGTACGCCGGTGAGAACCACGGCAACGTGAAGCCCGCCAACTTCCTCGACATCGGTGGCGGCGCCTCCGCCGAGGTCATGGCGAACGGCCTGGAGATCATCCTCGGCGACCCGGACGTCAAGTCCGTCTTCGTCAACGTCTTCGGTGGCATCACCGCCTGCGACGAGGTCGCCAACGGCATCGTCCAGGCGCTCGAGCTGCTCAAGTCCAAGGGCGAGGACGTCAACAAGCCGCTGGTCGTGCGCCTCGACGGCAACAACGCGGAGCTGGGTCGCAAGATCCTCTCCGACGCCAACCACCCGCTCGTTCAGCGCGTGGACACCATGGACGGCGCGGCCGACAAGGCCGCCGAGCTCGCCGCGGCTGCGAAGTAAGGGACGAGGGACTCCAACACCATGGCTATCTTCCTCACCAAGGACAGCAAGGTCATCGTCCAGGGGATGACCGGCGCCACCGGTATGAAGCACACCAGGCTCATGCTCGGTGACGGCACCAACATCGTCGGTGGCGTGAACCCGCGCAAGGCCGGCACCTCCGTCGACTTCGACGGCACCGAGGTCCCCGTCTTCGGGACCGTCGCCGAGGCGATGGAGAAGACCGGCGCCGACGTGTCCGTCCTCTTCGTGCCGCCGGCCTTCGCCAAGGCCGCCGTCATCGAGGCGATCGACGCCGGGATCCCGCTCGCGGTCGTCATCACCGAGGGCATCGCCGTCCACGACTCGGCCGCCTTCTGGGCGTACGCCACGTCGAAGGGCAACAAGACCCGGATCATCGGCCCGAACTGCCCCGGCCTGATCACCCCCGGCCAGTCCAACGCCGGCATCATCCCGGGCGACATCACCAAGCCCGGCCGCATCGGTCTGGTGTCCAAGTCGGGCACGCTGACCTACCAGATGATGTACGAGCTCCGTGACATCGGCTTCTCGTCCGCCGTCGGCATCGGTGGCGACCCGGTCATCGGTACGACGCACATCGACGCCCTCGCGGCGTTCGAGGCCGACCCCGAGACCGACCTGATCGTGATGATCGGCGAGATCGGCGGCGACGCCGAGGAGCGTGCGGCCGACTTCATCAAGGCCAACGTCACCAAGCCGGTCGTCGGTTACGTCGCGGGCTTCACCGCCCCCGAGGGCAAGACCATGGGCCACGCCGGCGCCATCGTCTCCGGCTCCTCCGGCACCGCCCAGGCGAAGAAGGAGGCCCTCGAGGCCGCCGGCGTCAAGGTCGGCAAGACGCCGACCGAGACCGCCAAGCTCGCCCGCGAGATCCTCGGCGCCTGACCGCTCCCGCACCGCTCGGAGCGTCACCGCACAGACGGCGCGGGCCCGTACCCCTCGGATCGAAGGGGTACGGGCCCGCGCCGTTTTTCCGTCTCCGGGCGTCCCGGCGTCCCGGTCAGCCGGTGCCGGGGACCAGCCGCGCCGGGCCACGGAAGAGTTCGCCGCGGAGCTTCTTCTCCAGGCTCAGTTCCCGGGGCTCCGGCTCGCGGGGGCCGCCGCGCGGCGGCACCCCGCCGATCCGCTGGGCGGGCGCCGCCGGGGTCTCGTGCCGGGTCGGGGCCGTCGCCAGGGTGAACAGCGTCAGCCCGGCGAGCAGGAGGGTGAACCAGAAGGTCGCCCGGGTCCACCGGCTGGCCCTGCGCTCGCTGTCCGTACGGACCCGGACGGGCGTGGGGAGCGGGCCGGGGGACGGGGTCAGGGCGAGCGCGCCGAGCCGTTCGGCCAGCGGCGCCGGGTGCTCGGCGGCCCCGTCGCCGCCGGCCGGCGCGGGCACCAGCGCGTCGATCGCGGCCCGCGCGTTCAGCAGCCGGTTCGCCGCCGCCGGGGTGCTCGCCTCCGTCTCCGCCGCCGTCTCCGGCAGCCCCAGGCCCAGGCCGTCGTGGAGCACCAGGGTGCGGCGGTAGCAGGGCGGCAGCGCGAGCAGCGCGTCGAGCAGGGCATGGGCGGCGGGTTCGGGCGGGGGCGGGTCGGGCCTGCGGTGCGCGCGGCGCAGCCGGTGCCAGGGCGACAGGGCGTACTCGTACCCGGCCGCCCGTACCCACCCGACCGGGTCCGGGTCCACCGCGACCTCGGGCCAGTGCTCCCAGGCCAGGGCGAAGGCGCGGGCGACGGACTCCCGGGCGAGGGCCCGGCGCCCGGTCAGCAGGAACGTCTGGTGGAAGAGAGCGGTGGCGCAGTGCGCGTACAGCGCGTCGAACGCCTCGGCGGCCCGAGCCCCGGCGCCGGGGGGATCGGCGGGGGCGGGGACCTCGGTGTCCTGGGCTCCGGGGGCACCGGGGGCGGTGGTGGTGACAGCGGTGGGCTCGGTGTCGGGGGTTCCGGTGGGGGAGGGGCGGTCAGAGGGAGTGTTCGTCGGACGCCGCGTCATGCGGGTCCCTCCAATGGGCTACACCACGGAATAAAGCACATAAACATATATTGGGCGACACAGCGGGTATTCGACTGTTACGCGCATTAGGCGCGTGTCGTTGGCAGCATGGCCGTGTGAGCCAAGTAACCGAAAGCGCCCCGATGTTGTCGGCGGATCAGGGCAGGTCCGCCGCGTTCCCCCTGGCCCTGCTGCGGGGAGCGGTCGCGGCCGGGCTCGGGCTGGGCGCGGTCACCGTTCTCGTCCTGGCGTTGTGGATCAGCTCGCCGGACTCCGGGGAGAGTTCCGGGAGCGCCCTCCACACGGCGGCCGCGCTCTGGCTGCTCGCCCATGGCGCCGAGCTGGTCAGGGCCGGTACGCCGAGCGGGGTGCCCGCCCCGGTGGGGGTGGTTCCGCTGCTGCTCGCCGTGGTGCCGGTGTGGCTGGTGCACCGCGCGGCGCGCGATGTCCTGGTGCCGGACGAGGAGCGGCCCGCCCTCTCGGCGCCGGTCGGCCTGGCGGCGGTCGTCGGCGGATATCTGCTGGTCGGCGCGGCGGTCGCGTACTACGCGCGGGGCGGTGCGCTGTCCGTGCGGCCGCTCGCGGCGCTCTTCCCGGCGGTCGCCGTGGTGGCGGGCGCGGCGGCGGCCGGGGTCTGGACGGCGGCCGGGCATCCGGTCGCGCTGCCCGCCGGAGCCCCGGCGGCCCTGCACCGGGCGCTGGCGGGCGGCCGGCTCCGGGAGCGCGCGGGGACGGTGTGGCGCGCGGCGGCGGCCGGGGTGGCGATGCTGGTCGGCGGCGGCGCGCTGCTCGTCGCGGTCGGGCTGGTGTGGCACGCGCACCCGGCCCGGCAGGCGTTCGTCCAGCTCTCGGGCGACTGGTCGGGCCGGGTCGCGGTGCTGCTGCTCGCGGTGGTGCTGGTGCCGAACGCGGCGGTGTGGGGTGCGGCGTACGGGCTCGGCCCCGGCTTCGCCCTCGGTACGGCGTCCACGGTCACCCCGCTGGCCTTCTCCGGCCGCCCGGCGCTGCCCCGTTTCCCGCTGCTGGCCGCGGTGCCCGCCGAGGGCCCCGGGACGCTCCCGAACTGGGCGGCGCTCGGGGTGCCGGTCGCCGCCGGGGTGACCGTCGCCTGGTTCACGGTGCGGCGGGCCGCGCCGCCGTACTGCGAACGTGAGGAGGCGTGGGGCCCGGGGGCGACCGCGCTGGTGGCCGCGGTCGCCGGGATCGGGTGCGGGATCGGTACGGCGGTGCTGGCCGCGGCGGCCGGGGGGCCGCTGGGGAGCCGGGCGCTGGCGGAGTTCGGCCCGGTGTGGTGGCTGACCGGCGCGGCGGCGGCGGCCTGGGTGGTGGTGCTGGGCGTGCCCGGCGCGCTGCTGCTGCGGTTCTGGCGGCTGCGGGGGCCGGTCCGCAGCGGCTGGTGGTGGCTGACCGGCGCGGTGCCGGCGCGCGAGCGGGAGCGGGCGCGGGCGTGGGAGAAGGCGCGGGCGCGGGAGCGGGCCGCGGCGTACGCGTCCGCCGCGGCCCGCTCCGGCAACGCCGGGACGCCGTCCGCCCCCGTCGCGGACCCGGGCCTCGCGCCGTACGACTTCCTGCCGGCCGACCCCTGGTACGGGCGGACGGCCCGGCCCGAGGAGGCCGGACCGTCCGGGAGCACGGGAGGGGCTGGGCTCAGTCCCTGACGCCGAAGAGCGGCTCCAGCGGCTTCGGCAGCTGGTCGTTGCAGGACAGCTGACCCGCCTTGGTCAGGGCGTCGTTCACACAGGTGTAGTAGTCGCGGTAGACGAGCTGCACGGTGAAGGTCATGGCGACGATCGAGAGCGCGATCAGCGCCGTCACCAGGCCGCTGACCGCCGCCGTGGTCTGCTGCCTGCCGCCGACCGGGGCCGCCGGGGCGCCCGGCGCGGCTCCCGGTGCCGGGGTCGCCGCACCGCCCGCGGCCGGGCTCTTCGGCTTCGACCGGAGCGAGCTGATCGCCCAGTACACCGCGAGCGAGCCGAGCAGCAGGGCGATCTCCGGGAGGTCGAAGAGCGCGAAGAAGAAGGCCCACATGCCGCAGAGCAGCGCGTAGCGCGCCCGGCGCTGTGCGGGGTCGGTGGGGTCCCAGCGCAGCCCGCCCAGGGTGCCCTCGGGGCCGCTCTGGTTGCCGCCCGTCCCGCCCTGGCCCGGGCGTCCGCCGAAGCCGCCGCTCTGCCGGCCGGGCTGGCGGCTGCTCCACTGGCCCCAGGCGGGCCGGTCCCCGGAGGAGTCCTCACCGTTCCCGGAGCCGTCCTTCCGGCCGTTGTCGTCGTTGCCGTCGCCCTTCGCGACGTTCACCGGGCGGCGGGGCTGCCAGGGCTGGTCGGGCCGGTTCTCCGGCGGCGGGGCGAAGGGGTTGTCGTCGCTCCCGCCCGGACCCCTCCCGCCCTGGGAAGAGGCGTCCCGCTCGGGCAGCGGCTGGCGGAAGGCGGTGCGGCGGCGTCGGTCCGGCATGTGGTGAACGTCTTCCCCATCTCGTCATTTCCGCCCCGTGGACGGTTCGCTGTCCCCTGACGCTACCTCCCGGCCGGGAGCCGCCGAAAGCTGGGAGCGCGGCCGGAACGCCGGTGGCCGCGGCGCCGGACCGGCCACCGCCGCCCGGGGCCGCCGACCCCCGTCCCACGGGGGCCCGCCGCGGTGCCGGTATCGTTGCTGGCGGTCGGCCGGTTCGTAGAGTTCCCCGTATCGAGGGGCTCGGTTCTTTCGTACGACCGTACAAATCAGCGTCGCGCCGCTCCCGACGTGGGCGGAGCGCGCCGGAACACCACGCGAGAAAGGGCCCAGCCGTGGCCTCCCCGCCCCCCTCCGCCGCCCCGGCACGCCTGGTCGTGCTGGTCTCCGGTTCGGGTACGAATCTCCAAGCCCTGCTCGACGCCATCGGTGACGATCCCGAGGGCTTCGGCGCGCGGGTCGTCGCGGTCGGCGCCGACCGCGACGGCATCGCCGGTCTCGAACGGGCGGAGCGCGCCGGCATCCCGACGTTCGTCCGCCGGGTCAAGGACCACGCCACCCGGGAGGAGTGGGACGCCGCGCTCGCCGCCGCGACGGCCGAGCACCGCCCGGACCTCGTGGTGTCCGCGGGGTTCATGAAGATCGTGGGGCGGGAGTTCCTCGCCCGCTTCGGCGGCCGGTTCGTCAACACCCACCCCGCCCTGCTCCCCAGTTTTCCCGGTGCCCACGGGGTGCGCGACGCGCTCGCGTACGGCGTGAAGGTCACCGGCTGCACCGTCCACTTCGTCGACGACGGCGTCGACACCGGTCCGATCATCGCGCAGGGCGTGGTCGAGGTGACCGAGGAGGACTCGCCGGAGGGCGAAGCCGCTCTCCATGAACGCATCAAGCAAATCGAGCGCAAGCTGCTCGTCGAGGCCGTGGGGCGGCTCGCCCGCGACGGCTATCGCATTGAGGGACGAAAGGTTCATCTCGGTCATGTCGGTGAATAAGCCCATCCGTCGCGCCCTGGTCAGTGTCTACGACAAGACGGGGCTCGAAGACCTCGCACGCGGTCTGCACGAGGCGGGTGTCGAGCTGGTCTCCACCGGCTCCACCGCCGGCCGGATCGCCGCCGCCGGCGTCCCGGTCACCAAGGTCGAGGAGCTCACGGGCTTCCCCGAGTGCCTCGACGGCCGCGTGAAGACGCTGCACCCGCGCGTCCACGCCGGCATCCTGGCCGACCTCCGCCTGGACACCCACCGCGAGCAGCTCGCCGAGCTCGGTGTGGAGCCGTTCGACCTGGTGGTCGTCAACCTCTACCCGTTCAAGGAGACCGTCGCCTCCGGCGCCTCGGCCGACGAGTGCGTGGAGCAGATCGACATCGGCGGCCCGTCCATGGTCCGCGCCGCCGCCAAGAACCACCCGTCCGTGGCCGTCGTCACCAGCCCCGAGCGGTACGCCGACGTCCTGTCCGCCGTCAAGGCGGGCGGCTTCGACCTGACCGCCCGCAAGCGGCTGGCCGCCGAGGCGTTCCAGCACACCGCCGCGTACGACGTCGCCGTGGCCTCCTGGTTCGCGGACGACTACGCCGCCGCCGACGACTCGGGCTTCCCCGACTTCTTCGGTACGACGTACCAGCGCGAGAACGTCCTGCGCTACGGCGAGAACCCGCACCAGCCCGCCGCGCTCTACACCTCGGGCGCCGGCGGCCTGGCCGAGGCGGAGCAGCTGCACGGCAAGGAGATGTCGTACAACAACTACACGGACACCGACGCCGCGCGCCGGGCCGCGTACGACCACACCGAGCCGTGCGTCGCGATCATCAAGCACGCCAACCCGTGCGGCATCGCGATCGCCGACGACGTCGCCGAGGCGCACCGCAAGGCCCATGCCTGCGACCCGCTGTCGGCCTTCGGCGGCGTCATCGCCGTCAACCGTCCGGTGACCACCGCGATGGCCGAGCAGGTCGCGGAGATCTTCACCGAGGTCATCGTCGCCCCGGCCTACGAGGACGGCGCCGTCGAGATCCTGGCCCGCAAGAAGAACATCCGGGTGCTGCGCTGCCCGGACGCCCCGGCCGCCCCGGTCGAGGTCAAGCCGATCGACGGCGGTGCGCTGCTCCAGGTCACCGACCGCCTCCAGGCCGAGGGCGACGACCCGGCCAACTGGACGCTGGCCACCGGCGAGGCGCTGGGCGAGGCCGAGCTGAGGGAGCTGGCCTTCGCGTGGAAGGCGTGCCGCGCGGTCAAGTCCAACGCGATCCTGCTGGCCAAGGACGGTGCCTCGGTCGGCGTCGGCATGGGCCAGGTCAACCGGGTCGACTCCGCGAAGCTGGCCGTGGAGCGGGCGGGCGAGGAGCGGGCGCGCGGTGCGTACGCCGCCTCCGACGCGTTCTTCCCGTTCCCCGACGGGCTGGAGATCCTGACCGCCGCGGGCGTCAGGGCGGTGGCCCAGCCGGGCGGTTCGGTCCGTGACGAGCTGGTCGTCGAGGCCGCGAAGAAGGCCGGCGTGACGATGTACTTCACCGGCACGCGCCACTTCTTCCACTGAGTCCCACGCACGAAGGGCCGGAACTCCGCGAGGAGTTCCGGCCCTTCGTGTCGTGCGCGGGGTGCGTTACTTCTTGACCACCAGCGTGCCGGCGGCACGGTCGTGCCAGCCCTGGAGCTTGCCGGAGTTGTCGAAGAACGGCGAGAGGTAGACCAGCAGCGCGCCGATGTAGCAGAGGAAGACACCGACGATCGGGATGATCCAGCGGATGAAGCCGGAGCCGAGGCCCGGGTTCATGCCGGTGTTCTCCTTGACGACCTTCAGGCCGAGGGCCATCTTGCCGAGCGTCTGGCCGAGCAGCGAGATCATCAGCCACTCGTAGAGCAGCGTGATCAGACCGAAGATCGCGATCATGCCGAACATCGTGGCGATGACGCTGCCGCTCGCGTCGTTCACACAGGCCTGGTAGCCCGGGTCCAGGGAGCTGCCACAGTTCTCGATGTCCTTGGCGGCGCCCATCGCACCTGCGACACCGATCGCGCTGAGGATCGTGTAGAGCACGCCGATGATCACGCCGTCGAGGGCGCGGGCGCCGAGGCGGCGGCCCATCGAGGCGACCTGGACGGTGCCCAGCACGGGGACGTTGATGTAGCCGTTGTTGGCCTGGAGGGTGCCCGGGGCCTGGGGCGGGTAGCCGTAGCCCGGCTGGCCCTGCGGGGGCTGCTGCGGGTAGCCGTAACCCGGCTGACCCTGCGGCTGCTGCTGCGGGTAGCCGTAACCGGGCTGGCCCTGCGGCGGCTGGCCGGGCTGCTGGCCGTACGGGTTGTTCGGGTTCGGGTTCGGGTCGCCGAAACTCATCTGGGCGTTCCTCCAACGTGCACTGCGGGGACGATGCGGCCGCACGGAGGAAAGAAAGGTCAGTGGTCCGCCCCCCGGTACTACTGCGGCACTGCGGCCATAATCGTTATAAACAGAATGTAAGTTTGTCCAGTCACGGTCGGGGCTTGTTGCGCAAGTGCAACATCACGCCACTGACGGCGGCCGAATTGGTACCGGGGCGGGGTCATCCGAGAGGATGGGGACATGACTGCCCAGATTCTCGATGGCAAGGCCACCGCAGCCGCGATCAAGTCCGATCTCACCGTCCGTGTGGCGGCCCTCAAGGAACGGGGCATCACCCCGGGCCTGGGAACCCTGCTGGTCGGGGACGACCCGGGCAGTCGTTGGTACGTGAACGGCAAGCACCGCGACTGCGCGCAGGTCGGCCTCGGCTCCATCCAGCGCGAACTCCCCGACACCGCCACCCAGGAGGAGATCGAGGCGGTCGTCCGCGAGCTGAACGAGAACCCCGACTGCACCGGGTACATCGTGCAGCTCCCGCTCCCCGACGGGATCGACACCAACCGCGTCCTGGAGCTGATGGACCCGGCCAAGGACGCCGACGGCCTGCACCCGATGAACCTCGGCCGCCTGGTGCTCAACGAGCCGGGCCCGCTGCCGTGCACCCCGCAGGGCGTCGTCCAGCTCCTCCGCCACCACGGCGTCGAGATCAAGGGGGCCAACGTGGTGGTCGTGGGCCGGGGCGTCACCATCGGCCGCCCGATGCCGCTGCTGCTGACCCGCCGTTCGGAGAACGCCACCGTGACGCAGTGCCACACCGGTACGCGCGACCTCTCCGCCCACCTCAAGCAGGCCGACATCATCGTGGCCGCCGCCGGGGTGCCGCACATCATCAAGCCCGAGGACGTGAAGCCGGGCGCCGCCGTGCTCGACGTCGGCGTCAGCCGGGACGAGAACGGCAAGATCGTCGGGGACGTCCACCCGGGCGTGGCCGAGGTCGCCGCCTGGATCTCCCCGAACCCCGGCGGCGTCGGCCCGATGACCCGCGCCCAGCTGCTCGTCAACGTGGTCGAGGCGGCCGAGCGCAACGCCGCCGCCGCCGGCTGACCCGATCCGGAGGAAACCCCATGGGTGCTGCTACGAGCCCGGCCGACCGGGCCGCCGAGACGGGCGGCCCGTCCGCGCGCCCGCCCCGGTCCCCGGAGACGGCGAGCGGGTCGCACGTGCCGGACGCGGACGAACGCGCGGTGGACGGGACGTCCGGGGCCGACGGGACGTCCGGGGCCGACGGGGCGACCGCGGGCCAGGACGATTCGGCCACGGGTGCGGACGCGGGCGGATCGGACGCGGCCGGGGGGCCCGGCGGCGCGCGCCGCTCGCGGCGGTTCCCCTTGTTCACCCGGGACACCGCCCGCCCCGAGGGCGGTGGCCGGGCCGCCCCCGGTGACGCGCCCGCCCCGGCCCGGCAGTGGCCGCTGCTCGCGGTGCTCTGCACGGCCGGGATCGGGTTGCTGATCGTGGCGGTCGACCCCTTCGCCGAGGCGTTCCGGGTCGGCACGATGCTGATCGGCTGCGCCCTGCTCGGCGGTGCCGTGCTGCGGCTCGTGGTGCCGTCGGTGGGCATGCTGGCGGTGCGGTCCCGCTTCACCGATTTGGTGACCTATGGGCTGCTCGGCTTTCTCATCGTGATGCTCGCGCTGGTGGCGCAGCCGAAGCCGTGGCTGGACATTCCGTTCCTGGAACAGGCCGTCCACTTCACCATCCGCTGACCCGTACCCGGACCGGTGCCCGTCCCCTCCCCCGAGCGGGACGGACACCGGCTGACGGGGCCCACCGGGGCGCGTGGCCCTGCCGGGTGGTGGTCGAGCGTTCCCGCCCCGTCCGGATTCAGCCTGGTCGACGGGGTGGGGCGGAACAAGGCATGGCCAGGGCCTGTGGCACGGAAGTGACCATTCCGCCACCGTGTGAGCGTCCGGCAACGGAGCGTTCCGGGCCCGGTGGCGGGGCGGCCGGGCGTCACCGCCCGTGCGGCGGCCGGTGCGCGGTGGCGGGCCGGGGGCCGTACCGGATTCGGCCGGGTGAGCGCTGTGTGATCGCTTGTGCGCGGTGCCACAGGGGGCAGAGCGGCCGGGACGTTCCGGGTCGGATAGCCTGACCGCTGGATATCTCTTCACATCAAGATTCAGGGATGTCCAGCACCAGGGGCCAGGAACCCCCACCGCCAGCTGTCTAACGGAGATCGCCATGACCCGCACTCCCGTGAATGTCACCGTGACCGGCGCAGCCGGCCAGATCGGCTACGCGCTGCTCTTCCGCATCGCCTCCGGCCACCTGCTCGGCCCGGACGTGCCGGTCAACCTGCGTCTCCTGGAGATCCCGCAGGGCCTGAAGGCCGCCGAGGGCACCGCGATGGAGCTCGACGACTGCGCCTTCCCGCTGCTGCGCGGCATCGAGATCACCGACGACGCCAACAAGGCGTTCGACGGTGCCAACGTCGCCCTGCTCGTCGGCGCCCGCCCGCGCACCAAGGGCATGGAGCGCGGTGACCTGCTCTCCGCCAACGGTGGCATCTTCAAGCCCCAGGGCAAGGCCATCAACGACAACGCCGCGGACGACATCAAGGTCCTCGTGGTCGGCAACCCGGCCAACACCAACGCGCTGATCGCCCAGGCCGCCGCCCCGGACGTCCCGGCCGAGCGCTTCACCGCGATGACCCGCCTCGACCACAACCGGGCGATCTCGCAGCTGGCCGCCAAGACCGGTGCCGCCGTCTCCGACATCAAGAAGCTGACGATCTGGGGCAACCACTCGGCGACCCAGTACCCCGACATCTTCCACGCGGAGATCGCGGGCAAGAACGCCGCCGAGCTCGTCAACGACGAGGCGTGGCTGGCCGACACCTTCATCCCGACCGTCGCCAAGCGCGGCGCCGCGATCATCGAGGCCCGTGGCGCGTCCTCGGCCGCCTCCGCCGCCAACGCCGCCATCGACCACGTGCACACCTGGGTCAACGGCACCGCCGCGGGCGACTGGACCTCCATGGGCATCCCGTCGGACGGCTCCTACGGCGTGCCGGAGGGCATCATCTCCTCCTTCCCGGTCACCACGGAGAACGGCACCTACAAGATCGTCCAGGGCCTGGAGATCAACGAGTTCTCCCGTGCGCGCATCGACGCCTCGGTGAAGGAGCTCACCGAGGAGCGCGACGCGGTGCGCGAGCTCGGCCTGATCTGATCCCCGATCCGGCCCGTACGCCCTTGACGCGTACCCACGTCGCCCCCGGCAGCACTCCGCAGCCGGGGGCGACGGCTGTTCGGGGTCACGTTCTTTTCTACGGGTGCCCCCAGGAGTCCCGGGACGGGGTGCGCCCCGCCGCCGGTACGGATCGACGCCGCGCACCCGGCCCCGCGCGGACGGCCGCTACCCGTGCCGCAGCTCGTCCGCGAACCCGCGTACCGCCGCCATGGCCCGCCGCTGGAACCAGGGCCCGAAGGTGATCCGGGTGGCGCCCAGCCCGCCGAGGCGGCGCGGGGCGGGACCGTCCGGCCGGGCGAGCGCGTTGAGCGGGCCCGGGACGGCGGCGGCCAGCCGGGGCAGCGCCTCGGGCGGGGCCATGATCGGGTACACGCACTCCGCGCCCGCCGCCACGTACAGCAGCGCCCGGCGCACCGTCTCCGCCTCCGTCCCCGGATCCGTTCCCGGGGAACCGGGCGAGCCGGGCGAGCCGTGGACGTACGTGTCGACGCGGGCGTTGACGAAGAGGGCGTCGCCCGCCGCCTCCCGGACCGCCGCGAGCCGGTCCGCCTGCCGCTCGGCCTCGACGAGCACGCCGTCGACCGAGTCCTCCAGGTTGCATCCCGCGGCCCCGCTCTCCAGCAGCCGCTCCACCAGCTCCTTCGGCGGCAGCCCGTACCCCGCCTCCACGTCCGCCGAGACCGGCACGGAGGCCGGGACGGCCCGGACGATCCGGGCCACGGCGGCGAACATCTCGGCGGCGGGCGCCGCCCCGTCCGCGTACCCCAGCGCGTCCGAGACGCCCGCGCTGGGCGTCGCCAGGGCCGGGAAGCCCGCCTCGACGAAGGCGCGGGCGCTCGCCGCGTCCCACGGGCCGGGCAGGACGAGCGGGTCGTCCGGGGTGCGGTCGTGGTGCAGGGCGCGCAGGGCGGCGGCGGTCACGCGGGGCTCCTTCGGGCGGGGCGGGCGGTGGATCAGTGGTTGAGGTCGCCCGGCGTGTAGTGGCCGGGGACCATGCGGGTGGTCACCGCGAAGCGGTTCCACACGTTGATCGAGACGATCGCGGCGATCAGGAAGGAGAGCTCGGCCTCGTCGAAGTGCTCGGCGGCCCGGTCCCACACCTCGTCCGGGACGAAACCGTCGGTCAGCACGGTCACCGCCTCGGTCAGCTCGATCGCCGCGATCTCCTTGGGCGTGTAGAAATGCTTCGACTCCTCCCAGGCGCTCAGCTGGATGATCCGCTCGATGGACTCACCGGCCGCGAGCGCGTCCTTGGTGTGCATGTCGAGGCAGAACGCGCAGTGGTTCAGCTGCGAGGCGCGGATCTTCACCAGCTCGCCGATGACCGGGTCGAGTCCCTTGCGGGCCGCCCCGTCCAGCCGGACCGCCGCCCGGTAGACCTCGGGGGCGTGCTGGGCCCAGGACTGCTTCAGGCGGGGGGTGTGCTCGGGGTTGCGTCCGGTGGCGGGTGCGGTGTTCTCGTTCGTCGTCATGACTACGACACTAAGGGCGGGGTGGCACATGGGTATGGTCCATTCCCATGACGGAATCCTGGGCCACTTTCGGCGCCGACCTGCATCTCGACACCACCGGCTCGACCGGTCTGCGGGCCGGACTCATGCATGCCCTGCGGGAGGCGGTACGGACCGGCCGGCTGGCCCCCGGCACCCGACTGCCGTCCTCCCGGAGCCTCGCCGCCGACCTGGGCATGGCCCGCAACACCGTCGCCGACGCCTATGCCGAACTGGTCGCCGAGGGCTGGCTCACCGCCCGCCAGGGCTCCGGCACCCGGGTGGCGGCGCGGTCCGAACCGCGCCGCTCGGCCACCCGGGTGGTCCGGGCCCGCCCGGTCGGCGCCCGGCCCGTCCACAACCTGCGGAGCGGATCACCCGACCTGGCGACGTTCCCCCGGACCGAGTGGCTCAAGGCGGCCCGCCGCGCCCTGGCCGCCGCACCCCACGATGCCTTCGGCTACGGCGATCCGCGCGGCCGCATCGAACTGCGCACCGTGCTCGCCGACTACCTGGCCCGCGCCCGGGGCGTCCACGCCGACCCGGAACGCATCATGATCTGCGCCGGATTCGCGCAGGCCCTGAGGCTGATGGGGGACGTGCTGCGCAAGCGGCGGGTGCGGGACGTGGCCGTCGAGTCGTACGGCCTGTTCCTCCACCGCGACCTGCTCCGGGACTCCGGGCTACGGCTGCCCTGCCTGCCGGTCGACGGGTTCGGGGCGAGGACCGGCGAGCTGGCCGGGATGCGGGGCGTGGGAGCGGTCCTGATGACGCCCGCGCACCAGTTCCCCACCGGGGTCCCGCTGCACCCCGACCGCCGGGCCGCCGCGGTCGACTGGGCGCGCGCCACGGGCGGGCTGATCCTGGAGGACGACTACGACGGCGAGTTCAGGTACGACCGCCAGCCCGTCGGCGCCCTCCAGGGACTCGATCCCGAGAGCGTGGTGCATCTGGGAACGACGAGCAAATCACTCGCCCCCGGGCTGCGGCTGGGGTGGCTGGTGATGCCGGAGCGCCTGGTGGGGGAGGTGTGCGAGGCCAAGGGGGTGAGCGACTGGTCGTCCAGCGCCCTGGACCAGCTCACGCTCGCGGAGTTCATCGCGTCGGGCGCGTACGACCGCCATGTGCGCGCGATGCGGCTGCGCTACCGGCGCCGTCGCGACCAGCTCGTGGCGGCGCTGGCCGAACGCGCCCCGCACGCCCGGGTCAGCGGAATCGCCGCCGGGCTGCACGCCGTGATCGAACTGCCCCCGGGCGCCGAACCGGCGGCGCTCCGGGCGGCCGCGTGGCAGGGCCTGGCGCTGGAGGGGCTCAGCCGCTTCCGCCACCCGGACGCGGCGCCCGAACGGGACGCGCTGGTCATCGGCTACGGAACCCCCACCGACAGCGCCTGGGCCGGCGCACTGGACGCGCTCTGCCGCGTACTGCCCCCCGACCCGGAGGCCGCGACGGAGAGGTAGACGTGGCGCGAGTCGGTCCGAAAGGCCCGGGTACCGCCCGTCCCTCGCGGGCCTTTAATCTGACGAGCAGCCATATTGGCTCGATTCGTACGGCGGGGGAGACGGAAAGATGGCCAAGCGCAGGCTGAGGTCGAGCACCGTGGTGCTCGGAGGCATGGGGGTGCTCGCCGCGATGGTGACCTCCTGCGGCTCCGAACCGGACAAGCGGTGCGTCGACCGGCTGACCCAGGACAGACTGCCCAGCTACGAGTGCAAGAACAGCGGCGGCAAGGGCTCGTACTACTACGGCGGCAGCAGCAGGAACGGCAAGGTCGAGGGCGGCAGCTTCGACAAGTCCGCCGTCGAGCGGGGCGGCTTCGGCTGCTCCGGCAGCGGAGGCGGCTGACCGCCATGGAACGCCGCACCACGCAGCCCCGCCCCGACTGGCAGCGGACGGTGGAGGAGCAGGGGGTCGTCTTCCCGCTCACCCGCTACCCGGACGGCTCGCTCCGGCCGTACTGGGACGAGAGCGCCTACTACGTCTTCCCACCGGCCGAGGTCGAGGCCCTGGAGGAGGTCGTCGAGGAGCTCCACACCATGTGCCTGGCCGCCGCCGGCCACATCGTCGCGGAGGACCGGTTCGCCGAACTCGGCATCACCGACCGCCGCCTGGCCGACCTGGTCGCCCGCTCCTGGCACTGCCGGGACCGACTGCCGTCGCTGTACGGCAGGTTCGACCTCTGCTACGACGGCGGCGGCCCGGCGAAGATGCTGGAGTACAACGCGGACACCCCCACCTCCCTGGTGGAGGCGGCGAGCGCCCAGTGGTTCTGGATGGAGGACCGCTTCCCGGGCGCCGACCAGTGGAACTCGCTCCACGAACGGCTCGTCGCGGCCTGGCGGCGACAGGCGCCGCTGCTGCCGCCCGGCCCGGTCCACTTCGTGCACACCGAGGGCGACGAGTCGGGCGAGGACCTGATGACCGTCGCCTATCTCCGGGAGACCGCCGAGCAGGCCGGCCTCGACACGGAGGCGCTCGCCATCGAGGCGATCGGCTGGGACCGGCTGAGCGGGCGGTTCGTCGACGAGCGGCTCCGCTTCGTCCGCAGCTGCTTCAAGCTGTACCCGTGGGAGTGGCTGGCGACCGACCGGTTCGGCCCCCAGGTGCTGGACACCCTCGACAACGGCGGCGGCACCGGCACCACCTGCTGGATCGAGCCCGCCTGGAAGATGCTGCTGTCCAACAAGGCGCTGCTGGCGATCCTCTGGGAGCTCTACCCCGGCCACCCGAACCTGCTGCCCTCCTACCTGGACGGCCCCCGCGAGCTGGCCGGGTCGGGCGGGTACGCGGCCAAGCCGCTGCTCGGCCGCGAGGGCGTCGGGGTCACGCTCCACGAGCCGGGCGCGCCCGCCGTGCTCCGGGACGAGCCGTGCTGCTACCAGCGGCTCGCGCCGCTGCCCGACTTCGACGGCAACCGGGTCGTGCTCGGCGCCTGGGTCGTGGAGGACGAGGCGGCCGGTCTCGGCATCCGTGAATCGGCCGGCCCGGTCACCGACGAGTACGCCCGCTTCCTGCCGCACGTCATCCTCTGAGAGCGCCCCGGCCGGGCGGGTCAGCCGAGCGGCGCGCCCGCCCTGAGCCAGTCGGCCAGGTCGTCCGTCACCCGCTCGCCCGCCCCGGCGACGTCGCCGCCGATCGCGCCGAGGCCGAGCCGGTGCACGGAGGCCCGGTCGCGGCCGTGGTGGCGCATGAACAGGCCGTCGCCCCCGCTGTCGTCCCCGACCAGCGTCCAGCCGGGCGCGTACCGGGCCACCTCGAAGGTCCCGTTGCGCTCGGGCAGGGAGTGCGGGCCGTAGAGGTGGACGCCGTTGTCGAGCAGGACGCCCGGCGTCGACCGCCACAGCCGGGCGACCGACGGGTTGGGCCCCTCCCGCAGCCCGCGCAGCAGCGCCGCCCGGACGGCCAGGAACCCGGCGAAGGACTCCGCGAACGGGTACTCCTCCCCGTCCATGCCGTCCCGCACGACCACCGGGTACTCGCCGGGCCCGGCCTCGCCCGTCCGGCCGAGGGCGAAGTGGTAGGCGTCACCGCCGTCCGGTTCGGCCGCGAAACACAGCCGGTCGCCGTCCAGCCGCCAGGGGGCGGTGAGCGACTCGTGGGCGTCGGCGGGCCCGATGGAGGCGATCTCCGCGCGCCCGGCCCGCCCGTGCCCGTACGCGGACAGCCACCAGCGGTACGACGGCGGCAGCGGGCCGACCCGCGCCTCCGCCGCCCCGATCAGCTCCTCGGACGGCGGGGCGGGGACGGCGCGGCGGCCGAAGCCGGGCGAGGCGTCGACCAGCTCCCGCAGCAGTGTCGGATCAGGTCTCACGGGCCGGAGTCTGCCAGCCGGCCGCGCCCGCGCGACAGGGCGGGACCGGCCCGGGACCGGCCCCGCGCGGCCGCTCAGCCGCGCAGCACCGCGCGCAGCTGCTCCAGCCCCCAGTCCAGGTCCTCCTTGCTGATCATCAGGGGCGGGGCGATCCGGATCGTCGAGCCGTGCGTGTCCTTGACCAGCACCCCGCGCTCCATCAGCCGCTCCGAGATCTCCCGGCCGGTGCCCAGGTCGGGGGCGATGTCGACGCCGGCCCACAGCCCCCGGCCGCGCACCTCCGTCACCGTGCCGCCGCTCGCCAGCAGCCCCAGCTCCCGGTGCAGGTGCTCGCCCAGCTCGGCGGCCCGCTCCTGGTACTCGCCGGTGTCCAGCATCGCGATGACCTCCAGCGCGACCGCGCAGGCCAGCGGGTTGCCGCCGAAGGTCGAGCCGTGCTCGCCCGGCCGGAACACGCCGAGCACCTCCCGGGAGGAGACCACCGCCGACACCGGGACCACCCCGCCGCCCAGCGCCTTGCCGAGCACGTACATGTCCGGCACGACGCCCTCGTGCTCACAGGCGAAGGTCTTCCCGGTCCGGCCCAGCCCGGACTGGATCTCGTCGGCGACGAACAGCACGTTCCGCTCGCGGGTGAGCGCGCGCACCCCCGCGAGGTAGCCCGGTGGCGGCACCAGTACCCCGGCCTCGCCCTGGATCGGCTCCATGAGCACCGCCACGGTGTTCTCCGTCATCGCCCCGCGCAGCGCCGTGAGGTCCCCGTACGGCACGATCTCGAACCCCGGCGTGTACGGGCCGAAGTCCTCCCGGGCCTCCGGGTCGGTGGAGAAGCTGATGACGGTCGTCGTCCGGCCGTGGAAGTTGTTGGCGGCGACGATGATCTTCGCCATGCCGTCCGGGACGCCCTTCACCCGGTAGCCCCACTTGCGGGCCGTCTTCACGGCGGTCTCCACGGCCTCCGCGCCGGTGTTCATCGGCAGCACCGTCTCCATGCCGCACAGCTCGGCCAGGCGGGTGCAGAAGTCGGCGAACCGGTCGTGGTGGAAGGCGCGGGAGGTGAGCGTCACCCGGTCCAGCTGGGCCTTGGCCGCGTCGATCAGGCGCCGGTTGCCGTGGCCGAAGTTGAGCGCGGAGTATCCGGCCAGCATGTCCAGGTAGCGGCGGCCCTCGACGTCGGTCATCCAGGCCCCGTCCGCCGACGCGACGACGACGGGCAGCGGATGGTAGTTGTGCGCGCTGTGCGCCTCGGCGGAGGCGATGGCGGTTTCCGTGCTCGACACGGGGTCTCCGTTCGTCGTGGTGCGGGGCGGATGGTGCGGGGCGGGGTGGTGCCCACTTTGTATCGTCGGTCGGATCCGGGGCCGGGAAACCTGCGGACACCGGCGCGCCAGGCGGGCCGGGAACCAGCGGACACCGGCGTGCCGGGCCGGTCGGGGGCTGCCGCCCGCACCTGAGACAATGGGCCCATGGCCTCTGAACGCCCCCGCGTGCTCTCCGGAATCCAGCCCACCGCAGGCTCTTTCCACCTCGGCAACTACCTCGGCGCGGTCCGCCAGTGGGTGGCGCTGCAGGAAACCCACGACGCCTTCTACATGGTCGTCGACCTGCACGCGATCACCGTCCCGCAGGACCCCGCGGAGCTGCGGGCCAACACCCGGCTCGCCGTCGCCCAGCTCCTCGCCGCCGGTCTCGACCCGGAGCGCTGCACCCTCTTCGTCCAGAGCCACGTCCCCGAGCACGCCCAGCTCGGCTGGGTCATGAACTGCCTGACCGGCTTCGGCGAGGCGTCGCGGATGACGCAGTTCAAGGACAAGTCCGGCAAGCAGGGCGCCGACCGCACCACGGTCGGCCTCTTCACGTACCCGATGCTGATGGTGGCCGACATCCTGCTGTACCAGGCCGACCAGGTCCCGGTCGGTGAGGACCAGCGCCAGCACCTGGAGCTGACCCGGGACCTCGCCGAGCGGTTCAACGGCAGCTACGGCTCCACGTTCACCGTGCCGGACCCGTACATCCTGAAGGAGACGGCGAAGATCTACGACCTCCAGGACCCGTCGTCGAAGATGAGCAAGTCGGCGCCGACCCCGAAGGGTCTGATCAACCTTCTGGACGAGCCGAAGGCCACCGCCAAGAAGGTGAAGAGCGCCGTCACCGACACCGACACGGTGATCCGCTTCGACCGTGCGGAGAAGCCCGGCGTCAGCAATCTGCTGACCATCCTCTCGACACTCACCGGGACCGGAATCGCGGATCTGGAGCAGAACTACGAGGGCAAGGGCTACGGTGCGCTCAAGACCGACCTCGCCGAGGCCGTGGTCGAGTTCGTCACACCCTTCCGGACCCGTACGCAGGAATATCTGGACGACCCGGAGACGCTGGACTCGATCCTGGCCAAGGGAGCCGAGAAGGCCCGTGCCGTCGCGGCCGAGACCCTGGCCCTGACGTACGACCGGATGGGGCTCCTGCCCGCGAAGCACTGAGGCGGAGGAGAGTCCAACGACCCTGGCGGATTCCCGGCCCCAGGCGTCACACTGGCGACGGAAGTCGGCGGTGGCCGAAAACAGGCCATCGTGCAGCGAGTATGAGGAGGACGATGTGGGGACCGTAACGCTCGGCGTTTCGATCGCGGTCCCGGAGCCCTACGGCAGCCTGCTCCAGGAGCGGCGCGCGAGCTTCGGGGATCCTGCCGCGTACGGCATTCCCACCCACGTCACCCTTCTCCCACCCACCGAGGCACAGGCGGCCGACCTGCCCGCGATCGAGGCGCACCTCGCCCGGATCGCGACGGCCGGCCGCCCGTTTCCGATGCGGCTCTCCGGTACGGGGACCTTCCGCCCCCTCTCGCCGGTGGTCTTCGTACAGGTTGTCGAGGGCGGCTCGGCCTGCTCCTGGCTGCAGAAGCGGGTCCGGGACGCCTCCGGGCCGCTGGTGCGCGAGCTCCAGTTCCCGTACCACCCGCACGTGACCGTGGCGCACGACATCGCCGAGGCGGCGATGGACCGGGCGTACGCGGAGCTCGCCGACTACGAGGCGAGCTGGACCTGCGGGTCCTTCGCCCTGTACGAGCAGGGCGAGGACAGCGTCTGGCGGAAGATCAACGACTTCCCGTTCACCGCCGGCGGCGCGGGTACCGCGGTGCCCGCGCAGAGCGGCTGCGGCGCGGACGAGCCCTCGCTGCACGGCTGAAACCCCGCGGCCCGGGGGCACGCCTCGCGCTCCGCTACAGCGGCAGGCGCCGGAACAGCGGGCGCGGCACATGCCGCAGCGCCGACATCACCGCCCGGAGCGCGCCCGGCACCCACACCGTCTCCGAGCGCCGCCGCAGCCCCGTCACGATGGCCTCCGCCACCGCGTCCGGGGTCGTGGTGAGCGCCGAGGACTCCAGGGGCGCGGCGGCGAACCGGGCCGGGGCCGACAGCGGGGACCCCGCCGCCCGCACCGGTACGGGCACCGGCCCGGCTGCCGGTTCCGGGCGGAGCGCGCCGGGGCGTACGACCATCACATGCACCCCGGTCCCGTGCAGCGCGTCCCCCAGCCCCTGGGTGAACGCGTCCAGCCCCGCCTTGCTGGACCCGTAGATGAAGTCGGCGCGGCGGACCCGCTCGCCCGCCACCGAGGAGAGCACCACCAGCGAGCCGTGCCCCTGCGCCTGGAGCGCTCCGGCGCACACCAGCCCGGCGGAGACCGCCCCGGTGTAGTTCGTCTGCGCGACCCGCACCGCGGCGAGGGGTTCCTCCTCGTCACGCCCCTGGTCGCCCGCGATGCCGAACGCGAGGAGCACCAGATCGATGTCGCCCCCGGCGAAGACCTCACCGAGCACGGCCTCGTGGGACGCGGAGTCGAGGGCGTCGAAGGCGACCGTGCGGACGTCCGCGCCGCGGGCCCGCAGATCGGCGGCGGCCGCGTCGAGCGCGGGGGAGGGGCGCCCGGCGAGATGGACCGTACGGGTCCGCAGGGCGACCAGCCGCCGGGCGGTGGCCAGGGCGATCTCCGAGGTGCCGCCGAGGACGAGCAGGGACTGCGGGGCTCCGAAGGCGTCCTTCACGGGAACACTCCTTGCAGGCAGAGGGGGAGGAGGGGGAGGCAGAGGGGCAGGGGAGACGAAGAGACGGGGCACGGGACGGCCGGGGCGCGGCGAGGGGATCAGAGCGACAGGCGGCGCGAGAGGTCGGAGCGGAAGGCGCCGCCCGGGTCCAGTTCGGCCCGCAGCTCCCGGAACTCCGCCAGCCTCGGGTACATCGCCGCCAGCAGCTCCGGCCGCAGCCGGGAGTCCTTCGCCAGGCAGACCCGGCCGCCGGCCGCCGCCACCTCCGCGTCCAGCCCGTCCAGGAACCGGTCCAGGCCGGGCAGCGCGGCCGGCAGGTCGAACGCGAGCGTCCACCCCGGCACCGGGAACGACAGCCACCCCGGGCCGCCCGCGCCCAGCCGCTTGAGCACCGCGTGGGACGCCGGGCAGCGCCGTTGGGCGATCCGGCCCACGATCCGGCGCAGCGCCTCCTCCCGGCCGTGCCCGACCACGAACTGGTACCGCACCGAACCGGCGCGCCCGGGGGCCCCGCCCCACCGCCGCGGTCCGTCCTGAGGCTGGAAGAACGCGCCGAGCCGCTGGAGTTCACCGACCCGGTACCGGGGCGCGGCGCGGTACCGGACCTCGCTCAGCAGCCCTCCGCCGGCCCCTCCGGATCCGCCGCCGGGCAGCGCCCGGGGCACGAGCGCGGACCCGGCGGGCAGCGGACCGGGCCGGAACGAGAGCGGCACACGCCGGGCGTACGCGGGGAGCGCGTCGCGGGGGACGTGCTCCGCCCGGGTGAGGACGGCGCGCCCGGTCGCCCGGCCCCGGGCGTGGAGGTCGACCCAGGCGGAGGAGTAGCGGTAGCGGTGGTCCCCGGAGCAGAGCCGGGCCAGCAGGTCGTCCAGGTCGACGGCGCGTTCGGTGTCGACCGAGAGCCAGGGGCTGCCGACGCGGCGGCAGCGGAGCGTGGCCGAGAGGATCACCCCGGTCAGTCCCAGCCCGCCGGTGGTCGCGTCGAAGAGGTCGGTGCCCGGCCGGACCGTACGGAGTTCGCCCCCGGCGGTCAGCAGCTCCAGCTCCTGGACGTGCCGGGCGAAGGAGCCGTCGAGGTGCTGGTCGAGCCCGTGGGCGTCGGAGCCGATCGCGCCGCCCACCGTCACCCGGCGGGAGGCCGGCGCGGCCGGGACGAACCAGCCGAGCGGCAGCAGCAGTTCGGCCAGCCGGTGCAGGCCGAGCCCGGCCTCGCAGACGACCACCCCGGACCGCGCGTCGATGGTGCGGACCCGGTCCAGCGCGGTCATGTCGAGGACGGAGCCGCCCGCGTTCTGCGCCGCGTCGCCGTGGGCCCGGCCGTGGCCCCGGGCGATGGAGCCGCGCGGCCCGCAGCCGCGGACCGTCGCCACCGCCTCCTCGTACGAACGCGGACGGAAACGCAGGGCGGTCGTCGGGGCGGTACGGCCCCAGCCGGTCAGGGACACGGTGTCGACGGACATGACGGTGACCGTATCGCCCGGGAAAACCCTTTTGAGGTATTTGTTACAACACTCGCCGGTATGGCGCAGCGAAGAGAGGCCGGCCCGCACGGTGACCGGGGGCTGATTCCGTTCTCCGCGTTCGGTATTCCGTGTTCGGAAGGGTAGGCGTTACGGCATGGACTGGCTGAAAAACCTTCCCGTCATCGGGCCGATCGTCACCCGGCTGATGGCGACGCACGTCTGGCGCTCCTTCGACCGGCTCCAGCAGGTCCACTGGACCAGACTCGCCGCCGCGATCACCTTCATCAGCTTCCTGGCGATCTTCCCGCTGATCGCGGTCGGCGCGGCGATCGGCGCCGCGCTGCTCACCCCGGAGCAACTGCACCGGATCGAGGCCAGGCTCGTCGAGCAGGTGCCCGGCATCTCCGACCAGCTCGGCATCGAGAACCTGGTGGCCCACGCGGGCACGGTGGGGCTGGTGGCCGGTGCCGCGCTGCTCCTCACCGGGATCGGCTGGATCGGCTCGATGCGTGACTGTCTGCGCGCCGTGTGGGGCCTGGACGACGTGGACCTCGGCAATCCGGTGCTGCGCAAGCTCAAGGACGCGGGGCTGCTGCTGGGCCTGGGCGGGGCGGCGCTCGCCACCTTCGCGGTGTCGTCGGTCGGTTCGGTCGCCGTCGGCTGGGCGGCGGAGCTGCTGGGCATCTCGGACCGGGGCGCGGGCGGGGTGGTGCTGCGGGTGGCCGCGCTGCTGGTGGCGGCGCTCGCCGGATTCCTGCTGCTGCTCTACATGCTGACGCTGCTGCCCGGCGTCGAGCCGCCCCGGCGCAGGCTGCTGGTGGCCGGGGCGATCGGCGCGGTCTGTTTCGAACTGCTGAAGCTGCTGCTCGGCAGCTACATCAGGGGCGTGGCGGCGAAGAGCATGTACGGCGCCTTCGGGGTGCCGGTGGCGCTGCTGCTGTGGATCAACTTCTCGGCCCGGCTGCTGCTGTACTGCTCCGCCTGGACCGCGACACCGAGCCGCCGCGAGCTCGCCGGGAAGGGCGGGGACGAGGACGGCGACGGCGGTGGCGGGAACGAGGGCGGTGGGAGCGGCGACGGCGACGGTGGCGGGGGCGCCCACCGGGCGGCGCCCCCGTCCGTCAGTCGTGGGAACGGCGGCGCATCAGGTCCGGCAGCGGCCAGCGCCGGTTGACCAGGAACGCCCCGCCGGCCAGCAGCACCAGGACGCCCCCGGCGATGCCGAGCGCGACCCCGACGCCGCCCCCGTCCTGTTCGGCCGCCACGGTCTTCGACCCGCTTTGCGCGGGACCGTTCTGACCCGTGGCCTCGCCCTTGCTCTGCTCGCCGGTCGCGCCCTTGCCGGTCCCGGAGCCGGTGTCGGCGGACTTCGGGGCCACCAGTTCACCGACCGGGGTGACCTTGCCGCTCGCGCCGAAGCCCCAGTCGAGGAGGTCGGCGGCCTCCTCGTAGACGGCGTGCGGCTTGTCGGACGAGGGGTGCATGACGGTGACGAGCAGCACCTTGCCGTCGCGCTCGGCGACCCCGGTGAAGGTGTTCCCGGCCTGCGTCGTGTAGCCGTTCTTGACGCCGGCGATGCCCTTGTACGGGGTGACGCCGCCGGCGCCGGTGAGCAGCTTGTTGGTGTTCTGGATGGCGAAGGTCTCGCGCTTGCCGTTCTTCTTCATCTCGCCGGGGAACTGCGCCTCGGCGGTCGAGCAGTACTCCCGGAAGTCCGCCTTCTGCAGCCCGCTGCGGGCGAACAGCGTCAGGTCGTACGCGCTGGAGACCTGGCCGGGCGCGTCGTACCCGTCGGGCGAGACCACCTTCGTGTCCAGGGCCTGGAGCTCCTCGGCGTGCGTCTGCATGGCGTCCACGGTCTTGGGGACGCCGCCGTACATCGAGGACAGCACGTGCACCGCGTCATTGCCCGAGCGCAGGAACACCCCGAGCCACAGGTCGTGGACCGTGTAGGTGAGCTTCTCCTTGATCCCGACGAGGCTGCTGCCCTCGCCCACCCCGGCCAGCTCCTCGTCCGTGACGGTGTGCTTCAGGGTCTTCGGCTGGAGCGAGGGCATCACGGTGTCCGCGAAGAGCATCTTCAGCGTGGAGGCGGGGGCCAGCCGCCAGTGCGCGTTGTGCGCGGCGAGCACCTCGCCGTTCTCCGCGTCCGCCACGATCCAGGACCTGCCCGTGAGCTCCTTCGGCAGCACCGGCGCGCCCGGCCCGAGCTCGACCTGCGTACCGGCCCGGCCCAGCAGCTCGCCACCGACCTGGGACATGCCCGACGGCGGCTTCGGCTGGTCCTTGGAGGTGTCCTTGCCGGCCGCCGATGCCGGGGTCGCGGCGAAGGAGGTCAGCAGGGCGGCGGAAGCGACCATCAGGGCGGTCTTCTTGAGAACAGGCACGAGCGGAAACGTACAGGGTGAAGATATGAAAATGCGTCCGGATGGCTTGAACCGCCGGACGTTACGCCGGGACGGCCCACCCCGGCCACCCCGGCCGGAACGCCCCGGAGATACTGGGGCCATGAAGCTCAGCCGCCCCGTCTCCTGGTTCCTGCTCGCCTTCGGGGTGTGGAGCTGGTTCATCTGGATCACTTTCGTCAAGAACCTGTGGAAGGACGGCAGCGGACTCGCCTTCGACGACGCGGGTGACCCGACTGCGTACTTCTGGGTGCATCTGCTGCTCGCCATCACGTCCTTTCTTCTGGGGACGGCCATCGGCGTGATCGGGTTCCGAGGCGTCAAGGCGCTGCGCCGCGAAGACGCGTAACGAGCCGTACCACCGACCGGCCGTACGTCGAAGGCGGCCGGCCGACCGACTGGAGGACACATGGCAGTGGCGGGTCTCGCGGTGATGGTGGTCGTGGTGCTCGCACTGCTCGCCGTGGTCCACCGCTACCTCTGGCGCCGGTTCGTCGGTGACACCACGGCCCAGGGGAGCGTCCCGCGCCGGATCGGCACGGTGGCGGCGTACGCGCTGCCCCTGCTGAGCGTCGGCGCGCTGGTCGCCGGGCGGGCGGGGGCGCCCTTCTGGCTCCAGCGGGTGCTGGCCTGGCCGGGCTATCTGTGGCTGGCGGCGGTGCTGTACCTGACGCTGGCGCTGCTGGTGGGCGAGGCGGTACGGCCGCTGCTCCGCCGGGCGCTCGCGGCCCGGGGAGCGAAGAAGGAACGGACTGCCGAGCGGGCGGAACCGGCGGACCGCCAGGACCCTTCGGCGCCGGTCGCCGGGTCCACCGCTTCGCCGGACCGCCAGGAATCCGCGGCGCCGGCCGCGGGGCCCGCCACCCTCCTCGCCGAGCCCCCCGCACCGCCCCGCCCCGAACTGCCCAGCAGGCGGCTCTTCGTCGCGCGGGCCGTCGGCGGGGCCGCCGCCGTCGCCGGGCTCGGCACGGTCGGGTACGGCACCTACGGGGTGCTGCGCGGGCCGCGCGTCAAGCGGATCACCGTCCCCCTCGCCAAGCTGCCGCGCGCCGCGCACGGCTTCCGGATCGCCGTCGTCAGCGACATCCACCTCGGCCCGATCCTCGGCCGCGCCCACACCCAGCGGATCGTCGACACCGTCAACCGGACCCAGCCGGACCTGATCGCCGTCGTCGGGGACCTCGTCGACGGCACCGTCGCCGACCTCGGAACGGCCGCGGAACCGCTCGCCGGGCTCCGCTCCCGGCACGGCGGCTTCTTCGTCACCGGGAACCACGAGTACTACTCCGGTGCCGCTCCCTGGGTCGACAAGGTGCGGGAACTGGGCCTGCACCCGCTGGAGAACGCCCGGGTCGAGATCGGCGGGTTCGACCTCGCCGGGGTCAACGACGTCGCCGGTGAGAGCGAGGGGCAGGGCCCCGACTTCGCCCAAGCCCTCGGCGACCGCGACCGCGCCCGCGCCGCCGTCCTCCTCGCCCACCAGCCCGTCGTCATCCATGACGCCGTCGCTCACGGGGTGGACCTCCAGCTCTCCGGACACACCCACGGCGGCCAGCTCTGGCCGGGCAACTACCTGGCAGATCTGGCCAATCCCACCAGCGCCGGACTGGACCGGTACGGCGACACCCAGCTCTACGTCACACGCGGCGCGGGCGCCTGGGGCCCGCCCGTCCGGGTCGGGGCGCCCTCCGACATCACCGTCGTGGAGCTCGCCTCGCTCCAGGCGTGACGCTTCGTGACCACATGGTTTCGGACTCCTTTGTGGCACCAAAGGTTTCAACTGCCGAACAAAAGGCTATGAGTCACAGTTTTGGTCTTCCCGATGTGAAAATCGTGTGATTGGGTGAACGCCTGAGCATGCGGTGATGTGCGTTCCTGCGCGCGACACCGAGGTGGGGCGTAAGGGAGAGCACGGCAGATGCGGTCGATCCGGGCACGGATTCTCGCGGTTATCGCGGTTTTGGTCATCGCAGGCGTGGTCGCCTGGCAACTGCTCCCCTCGGACGAGGTGAACAGCGATCCCGTCGGCGTCGGCACGACCGACGAGGTCACCTCGCTCGACCCGGCAGGGGCCTACGACGCCGGCTCCTGGGCGCTGTACAGCAACATCTACCAGTCCCTGCTGACCTTCAAGTCCGGTGCCGTCGTGCCGCAGCCGGACGCCGCCGAGAGCTGCCAGTTCATCGGCCAGAAGCTCCAGACGTACCAGTGCAAGCTCCGTGACGACCTGACGTTCTCCAGCGGGCGGAAGATCACCGCCGAGGACGTCAAGTTCTCCATCGAGCGCATGATCAAGATCAAGACGGACGTCGGCCCCTGGGTGCTCTTCCCGAGCCTCAAGAACGTGGTCACCGAGGGCCGCACCATCACCTTCAACCTCTCCTCGCGCGACGCGACCTTCCCGCAGAAGCTCGCCACCGGCGCCGGTTCGATCGTCGACCGCGAGACGTACCCGGCGGACAAGCTCCGCAAGGGGAACACGGTCGACGGCTCGGGGCCGTTCCTGCTGAAGGCGTACCGGGCGGGCGAGATCGCCGAGCTGGTCCCCAACCCCCGTTACAAGGGCGCGCTGACCAAGACCGGTGTCCCGGTGACCGTGCACTACTACAAGACCCCGGACGACCTCGAAAACGCCTGGAAGGCCAAGAAGGTCGAGGTCACGCACCGCGAGCTGCCGCCGACCACCCTCTCCGAGCTGAACCCCGGCGACCCCGACCTGCGCGTCACCGAGGCGGACAGCGCCGAGATCCGCACGATGGTCTTCAACGTCCGGCCCGGCTCCCCGCTGGCCGACAAGAAGGTCCGGCAGGCCGTCGCCGCGATCGTCGACCGCGGACCGCTGGTGAGCAAGATCTACAAGGGCACGGTGGAGCCGCTCTACTCGCTGATCCCGCAGGGCTACATCGGGCACAGCACCCCGTTCTTCGACGCCTACCCGGCGCCGGACCCGGCGCGCGCCAAGCAGCTCCTCCAGTCCGCCGGCGTGCAGCTCCCGGTGACCATCGATTTCGGCTACCGCGGCGGCAGCGAGGCGTACGACAAGGAGACCCAGGAGCTCCGGCGCCAGCTGGAGGCCGACGGACTGTTCAAGCTGAACATCCACTCGGTGGGCTGGCAGAAGTTCCAGAAGGACTACGCCTCCGGCAAGTTCGACGCGTACACGGTCGGCTGGCTCCCCGACTACCCGGACCCCGACACCTTCAGCCAGCCGCTCGTCGGCGCCGACAACAGCCTCCACAACGGCTACTCCGACAAGAAGGTGAACGCCCTCATCGCCGACACGCTCCAGTACAGCGACCGCGGGCGCACCTCGGCCGACTTCAAGGAGCTCCAGGCGCTGGTCGGCGAGGACGTGCCGCTGCTCCCGCTCTGGCAGAAGAAGGACTACGTCGTCAGCTCGAAGGACGTCTCCGGCTCGCAGTACCTCTCCGACGGCACCGGCATCTGGCGGCTCTGGGAGCTGAAGCACATCTGACGCGTCCGCACGACGCGGCACTGGAGGGGGCGGCCTCCGGCATCGGCCGGGGCCGCCCCCTCCGGCATGTCTCCGGTACCTCCCCGCGCACGCCCTACGCGCCCTGCGTGCCCCGTACGCGCCCGGCCGCGGCGCCGGGCAGGAACTCCTCCAGCACGCCGTGGATCTGCCGCACCAGCGGCCGCAGCAGCCGGAACCGGGTGAGCGCGACGGCCCGGGCGATGATCGGGGTGCCCCGCTCCACCAGGCGGCGGCTGCGCCCGGTGTGCTCCGTGCGGTCGTACACCCAGTACAGCACCAGGCCCATCTGCGACAGCCACATCAACTGCGGCAGCAACTCGGCCAGTTCGGGGTCGGCCTTGGTGTCGGCCCCGGCCAGGCACTCCCGGTGGATGGAGATCGCCGCCTCCCGGGCAGCCACCGACTCGGCCGAGAACGGGCTGAGCGGGCTCTCCGGGTCGGCGGCGTTCTTGAAGAACTGGGCGGCGAAGCGGTGGTACGGCTCCGCCACGTCCAGCCAGGTGAGCAGCACCCCGCGAAGACGCGACGCGAGGTCGCGCTCCCCCTCCAGGACCGGCCGGACGGCCGCCGCGTGTTCCGCGGCGAGCCGGTCGTAGAACCCCTGGACCAGGTGCTCCTTGTTGGTGAAGTAGTAATAGGCGTTCCCCACGGAGACGCCGGCCTCCTGGGCGATGGCCCGCATCGTCGTCCGGTCGTAGCCGCGCTCCTGGAAGAGCCGCAGCGCCGTTTCGAGGATGAGTGTGCGGGTCTGCTCGCTCCGGGGGGTCCGGGTTTCCTTCACGTCCTTCGCTTCCTTCACCACGATCCCCGAGGGTATCCGGTGCGGGTCGCGCCGGCCGTCCGGACGGACCTCAGATGCTCATCGCCCGAGCGGTGTTGACCTGGGCCATCACCATCGGGAAGGTCTCCGGGCCGAGCGCCGGGAGCATCGTGGAGTGGGTCCGGCCGTCGCTGACCACGGTCACCTGCACGAAGCCGGTCGTCTGCTTCTCCTTCATCAGCAGGAACAGCAGACCGACCAGGCAGAACAGCGCGAAGACGATCGCGAGCACGATCGCCACCGTCGGGATCTTCTCCTCGGTGCGGGTCAGGTCGGTGGCCGTCCACACCGCGCCCTTGAGCGGCATCGAACCGCTCGGCGTGACGATCTGGTCGTTGACCACGGCGATGTCACCGAGGACCAGCGCCGGCATCCCCGCGGCCGGCACCCCCGCCCCGGGAAACGCGCCCGGCATCCCCGGCTGCGGCGCCATGCCCTGGCCCGGGTGCGGAGGCACGCCCTGCCCGGCCGGCGGGGGTACGCCCTGGCCGGGCTGCTGGGGCTCCGGACCCCACTTGTACGATTCGTCCGCGTACGGATTCGGATCGCTCAACGTTCCCCGCTCTCGGTCGGTCCTGTGCCCCGGGCCTGCTGCACCGGCGGCGGTGAACCGGTGGCGGGCTCCCGGTTCTGGTTCCGGTTCCGGCGACGGTTCCGCATGACCGTACCGCCAGTGGGGGACGGAACGGCAAGAGACCCCTTCCCCGCGGTACCCACCGCGGGAAAGGGGCCTCCTGGCACTGCCGTACCGGTCGGCGGTCAGAAGCGGCGCGTGATCAGCGCCCGCTTGACCTCCTGGATCGCCTTGGTGACCTCGATGCCACGCGGGCAGGCGTCCGTGCAGTTGAACGTGGTGCGGCAACGCCACACGCCGTCACGGTCGTTGAGGATCTCCAGGCGCTGCTCGCCGCCCTCGTCGCGCGAGTCGAAGATGAAGCGGTGCGCGTTGACGATCGCGGCCGGGCCGAAGTACTGGCCGTCGTTCCAGAACACCGGGCACGACGAGGTGCACGCGGCGCACAGGATGCACTTGGTGGTGTCGTCGAAGCGCTCGCGGTCCTCGGGGGACTGCAGGCGCTCGCGGGTCGGCTCGTTCCCCTTGGTGATGAGGAAGGGCATGACGTCGCGGTACGCCTGGAAGAACGGGTCCATGTCGACCACGAGGTCCTTGAGGACCGTGAGGCCCTTGATGGCCTCGATCGTGATCGGCTTCTCCGGGTTGATGTCCTTGATCAGCGTCTTGCAGGCGAGCCTGTTCTTGCCGTTGATCCGCATCGCGTCGGAGCCGCAGATGCCGTGCGCGCAGGAGCGGCGGAACGTCAGCGTCCCGTCCATGTCCCACTTGATCTTGTGAAGGGCGTCGAGGACACGCTCCTTCGGGTCGATCGAGACCTGGAAGTCCTCCCACACGGCCTCGTCGGAGACCTCGGGGTTGAACCGGCGGATACGGAAGGTCGCCGTGATGTACGGCGAGGCGGCGGACTGCGCCTCGACCTTGTCCAGAGTCGGGGTTGCCATCAGTACTTACGCTCCATCGGCTGGTAGCGGGTCTGGACGACGGGCTTGTAGTCGAGCCGGATGGACTCGGTGCCGTCGGCCGCGACCTCGCGGTACGCCATGGTGTGGCGCATGAAGTTGACGTCGTCGCGGTTCGGGTAGTCCTCGCGGTAGTGACCGCCGCGGGACTCCTTGCGGGCCAGCGCGGAGGTCGCCATGACCTCGGCCAGGTCGAGCAGGTTGCCCAGCTCGATGGCCTCCAGCAGGTCCGTGTTGAACCGCTTGCCCTTGTCCTGGATCGACACGTCGAGGTACCGCTTGCGCAGCTCGGCGATCTTGTCCACGGCCGTCTTGATGGTCTGCTCGGTGCGGAACACCATCACGTTGGCGTCCATGCACTCCTGGAGCTCCTGGCGGAGCGCGGCGACGCGCTCGGTGCCCGTGGAGTTCCGCAGCCGCTCGACCTGGTCGACGACCTGCTGCGCCGGGTCCTCGGGAAGCGCGACGAAGTCGCTCTTCTCGGCGTACTCGGCGGCGGCGATGCCCGCGCGGCGTCCGAAGACGTTGATGTCGAGCAGCGAGTTGGTGCCCAGGCGGTTGGCGCCGTGCACGGAGACACAGGCGACCTCGCCGGCGGCGTACAGGCCCGGGACGACGGTGGTGTTGTCGGCCAGCACCTCGCCCTCGACGTTCGTCGGGATGCCGCCCATGGCGTAGTGCGCGGTCGGCTGGATCGGGATCGGGTCCGTGTAGGGCTCGATGCCGAGGTACGTGCGCGCGAACTCGGTGATGTCCGGGAGCTTGGCGTCCAGCTGCTCCGG
This sequence comes from Streptomyces sp. NPDC001108, assembly GCF_053598535.1. Taxonomy (NCBI): domain Bacteria; kingdom Bacillati; phylum Actinomycetota; class Actinomycetes; order Kitasatosporales; family Streptomycetaceae; genus Streptomyces; species Streptomyces sp. NPDC001108. The sequence continues at coordinate 717,911 of NZ_JBSFKL010000002.1, read as the reverse complement.
CGGCAGGTGCGTGAGGTCGAGGTAGACGTGGTCGCCCTCGGGACCGCAGCCGCGGCCCTCACGGATCTCCGTGTAGATGGAGCGGGACACGACGTCACGGGACGCGAGGTCCTTCATGACCGGCGCGTACTTCTCCATGAAGCGCTCGCCGTCCTTGTTGCGGAGGATGCCGCCCTCACCGCGGGCGCCCTCCGTCAGCAGGATGCCCATGCGCCAGATGCCCGTCGGGTGGAACTGGAAGAACTCCATGTCCTCCAGCGGCAGGCCCCGGCGGTAGCAGGCGGCCTGGCCGTCACCGGTCAGGGTGTGCGCGTTCGACGTCACCTTGAAGAACTTGCCGGTGCCGCCCGAGGCGTAGATGACCGACTTCGCCTGGAAGACGTGGATCTCGCCGGTGGCCAGCTCGTAGGCGACGACGCCGGCGGACTTCTTGACGCCGTCCTCCTCGACCACCAGCTGGTCCAGGACGTAGAACTCGTTGAAGAACTCCACGCCCTCCTTGACGCAGTTCTGGTACAGCGTCTGGAGGATCATGTGGCCGGTGCGGTCGCCCGAGTAGCAGGCGCGGCGGACCGGGGCCTCACCGTGGTTGCGGGAGTGACCGCCGAAGCGGCGCTGGTCGATCCGGCCCTCGGGCGTACGGCCGAAGGGCAGGCCCATCTTCTCCAGGTCGAGGACGGCGTCGATGGCCTCCTTCGCCAGGATCTCGGCGGCGTCCTGGTCGACCAGGTAGTCGCCGCCCTTGATCGTGTCGAAGGTGTGCCACTCCCAGTTGTCCTCCTCCACGTTGGCCAGCGCGGCGGCCATGCCGCCCTGCGCGGCGCCCGTGTGGGAGCGGGTGGGGTACAGCTTGGTGAGCACCGCGGTGCGGCTGCGCTTCGTCGACTCGATGGCCGCGCGCATACCGGCGCCGCCGGCGCCGACGATGACGGTGTCGTACTTGTGGATCTGCATGATTTCCTCTGGTCCCTCTGGCCCGGCGCCTAGCGGATGTTCGGGTCGAAGGTGAAGATCACCAGCGTGCCCAGCAGGACGGTGAAGACCGTGGCGGTGTACAGGAGCATCTTCAGCCAGAAGCGGGTGTTGTCCCGTTCGGCGTAGTCGTTGATGACCGTACGGAGACCGTTGGCGCCGTGCAGCATGGCCAGCCACAGCATCCCGAGGTCCCACAGCTGCCAGAACGGCGAGGCCCAGCGGCCCGCGACGAAGGCGAAGCCGATCTTGGACACGCCGCCGTCCAGCACGAGCTGGATCAGCAGGTGGCCCAGGACCAGGACGACCAGGACGATGCCCGACAGGCGCATGAAGAGCCAGGCGTACATCTCGAAGTTGGTGCGCGAACCCTTGGGGGTCTTGTCGGTGCGCTTGCGCGGCGGCTCGATGACCGGGGCGGGGTTGTCGACGTCGTACAGGGAGACACCCTCGACGGAGCCGATCGCGGCGGAGGACTCGGTGGACATGGGCCTCAGCTCCCGAAGACTGCGCGTACGGCGTGACCGAGGACCGGGTACAGCGCCCCGACCATCAGCACGATCCAGATGCCCACGACCGACCAGAGCATCTGCTTCTGGTAGCGCGGGCCCTTGGCCCAGAAGTCCACGGCGACGATGCGCAGACCGTTCAGCGCGTGGAAGAGAATCGCGGCCACCAGGCCGTATTCCAGCAGTGCGACGATCGGCGTCTTGTACGTGGCCACGACGTCGTCATAGGCCTCGGGGGAGACGCGGACGAGAGCGGTGTCCAGGACGTGTACGAACAGGAAGAAGAAAATGAGGACACCGGTGACTCGATGAGCCACCCAGGACCACATGCCTTCCCGGCCGCGGTACAGCGTTCCAGCCGGCACGGAAGAACCCTCCGGGAGCGGGGATTGGGGTCGGCCGGCTTGACTGTCGGTCTGACCCGGCCGGGTACGGTCCACCGGCCCCGGCCATCGTAGCGACGCATTGTCGGTTCGTTCGCGCGGGGGCCCGCGGTGTGATCAAAGTGGCAATCAAACAGGCACGGACGGGCTAGAACGGACCGCTCGGACCGGCAAACCGGTCACCTGACCGGTCTGTCGATGCCATTCCGTTACGAACCCGATACCAGGTCGATGATGCGGCCCCGGGCGAGTCGGCGCATCTCGTCGGCGCTGACGACCCGCTCCTGGTCGTGCTCGTGGCCCAGCCGGGCCCGGATCCCGGCGAGCACCTGGTCCGGCTGCTCGGCCGGCTCCAGCCCGTCCAGGCACATCACGAAGACATGGCCGAACCGCGACTCGTACGCGGCGTGCGCGGCCCGCAGGGCCAGATGGGCGGAGTGCGGCGCGCCGTCGTGCAGACCGGGGGAGACCTCGGCGGCGAGCGCCTCGGAGAGATCCGCGGGGGCGAGGTCGTACCCCGCCTCGTCGGCCGCGGCGAGCAGCGAGTCCAGATCGGGGTAGGGGCGGTGGGCGGTCAGCCGCTGCGCCCAGCGGTGGCTTCCGCAGCAGTCCATCAGGGCGGCCTCGGCCTCGGCGGGCGGCACCGTGTTGAACACGTCGAGCCCGGGGGCGGAGCCGGGGCCGGAACTCTGGGCGGGTACGGCCGTCCGGGTGGCCGGTTGACGCAATTGCTCCGGGAGGCCGGCGCGGGGTTCGCTGGACCTGGACAGCGTGGGCTCCTCGGATCAGCGGCATCTGTGACCCTGGGGCGGTGGCGGCGGAGGGGACCGGGCAGATGCGGGACGAAGGGGGCGAAGGGAGATACGAATGGTTCTCAAAGCTAGCGATCAGGGGCAACGCACGTCCGACAAATGCGCGAACTTCACCCGGACGGGAGAGTTTCGGAACGTCCGGTGATCCGTAGACCAGGAGGGCGGAGAAGCTGTCCGCCCGGCGCCGCCCGGCGTTTCGGCCGGACGGCCCCCGTGCACCCGTACATCCGTCCACCCGGTGCTCCCCGCACCCTCGCCCCCCACACTCCCGCAGACAACGGAGGACTCTGACGATGTCGCCCTCACGCGGCGCGCTCGTGGCCGGTACGGCCCTCACCGCTGCGGCTGCCGCGGTGATCGCGGTCGTCGTCTGGCCGGAGGGCTCCGGTGCCGGACCCGCCGGCCGGGAGACGGACGTACGGGTCGCCACCCCCACGCCCACCCGCAGCTACCCGCTCTCCACCGCGCCCCGCACCATCCCCGCCGTCCGGGAGCACCGCCCGGCCCACGGCCCCGGCTGGCGCCCCGGCCCGGACGGCGGGGTCGTCGTCGCGGGCGGCAGCGGGGCGCTCGCCGACGAGGGGCGGCTGCTGGCCGGCGAGCTGAAGATCCACTACCGGGGCGAGGTGCCCGCCCGCGCGGGCGACGTGGAGCTGGCCCTCGCCCCGGGCGGCGCCCCCGAGTCGTACACCCTCGGCGTCCGCGACGGGCGGGTCCGGATCAGCGGGCCCGACGAGGCCGGGGTCTTCTACGGGACCCGCACCCTGAAGCAGTCGGTGCGCGCCGACGGCACGATGCCGGAGGGCGAGGTGCGCGACCGCCCCGACCGGCCGCAGCGCGGCCTCAACCTCGACATCGCCCGCAAGCACTACACCGCCGCCTGGATCGAGGACCGGCTGCGCGAGATGGCCGACCTCAAGCTCAACCAGCTCGGCCTGCACTTCTCCGACGACCAGGCCTTCCGCATCGAGTCCCGCACCCACCCCGAGGTGGTGTCGCCCCAGCACCTCACCCAGGCGGAGGTACGGCGGATCCTCGCCCTCGCCGCCCGGCTGCACATCCAGGTCGTCCCGGAGATCGACTCGCCGGGCCACCTCGGCGCGGTCCTCCGCGCCCACCCCGACCTCCAGCTCCGCAACGCGTCGGGGGCGCGGAGCACCGGGTCGCTGGACATCTCCAACCCCGGCTCGGCCAAGCTCGTCGACGAACTCCTCGGCGAGTTCACCGGGCTGTTCACCGGCTCCTACTGGCACCTGGGCGCCGACGAGTACCTCGCGCTGATGGCCCGCGACCCGGCCGCCTCCTACCCGCAGCTCCAGGCCGCCGCCCGGCGGAAGTACGGGGCGGCCGCCTCGATCAAGGACCTGACGACCGGCTGGCTGAACGACCGCACGGCGTTGGTGCGCCCGCACGGCAAGAAGCCCAAGGCGTGGAACGACGGCTTCTTCCGCGACGGGACCGTCCGCGCCGACAAGGACATCGAGGTCGAGTACTGGACCGGGAAGGAGTACGGGGCCCGCCCGCCGGAGGAGTACCTGCGCGAGGGGCGCCGGGTGGTGAACCTCAACGACGAGTACCTCTACTACGTGCTCGGCCAGCCCAACAACTTCGTCTACCCGACCGGCGAGCGGATCTACGAGCAGTGGACCCCGCTGGTCCTGCGCGGCACCACCCCGGTACCTGCGTCCTACTCCGGGCAGATCCTCGGCGGCCGGTTCGCGGTCTGGGGCGACCTCCCGCAGGCGCAGACCCCGCAGCAGGTGGCCGACGGCATCCGGATGCCGCTGCGCGCCGTCGCCCAGAAACTGTGGGTTCCCGGAAAGCCCGCGCTGAGCTGGGAACGCTTCCGCGCCCTGGCGGACCGGATCGACGCGGCGGGCTGAGCCGCGATTCCGGTGGACAGGGCGGCGCGCAGCGCCTACGTTCCGGAAGTCGTGCGGTCCGGGGAGGGGCGCACGCTTCCGCGTGCGCGCCACGCGTCCGCGTACCGAACCATGGGGGGTTCCGTTTTCATGCTCTGCTTCACCTGCCGTCTCAGACCGCCGGTCACCGGGGACGGACGCTGCGCGGTCTGCGCCGGTGCCGCGGCGGCCCCGGCCTTCCACGCGCCGCAGCAGTACCTCCGCTCGCCCGAGGGGCTGGCCAAGGCCGTCGTCGTCCTGCTGTCGGTGGTCGCGGCGGCGGACGTGCTCGCCGTGGCCGCGGGGGCGAACTTGCGGCGGCTGATCACGGCCGCGATGGCCGACTACGCCTCGGTCAGCGACAAGGAGGCGGAGCTCGCCGACAACCTGTACGCGGGGGCCGGGGGGCTCCAGGCCCTCGCCTTCCTGGCGACCGCGGTCGTCTTTCTCATGTGGTTCCACCGGGTGCGGCACAACGCGGGGATCTTCGACCGGTCCATGCAGCCGATGCGGCCCGGCTGGGCCATCGGCGGCTGGTTCATCCCGATCGCCAACCTGGTGCTGCCGCGCCGGATCGCGGGCGGCATCTGGACCGCGAGCGCCCAGACCAACACCGACGGCAGCTGGCGCCATGTCCCGGCCACCGTGATGAACCTGTGGTGGGGCGTCTGGATCGGCTCGCTGCTCCTCTCCCGGTTCGCGCAGCGCAGATACATGGCCGCCGAGTCGCCGCAGGAGATCGTGGACGCGGCCGGTCTGGTGATGGCGACCGACGCGCTGGACATCGTGGCCGCCGTGCTCGCCGTCCTCTTCGTCCGCAAGCTCACCCGGATGCAGGGCGAGCGGGCGAACCTCGGCGTGTACCCGCTCGGCACGGGGCCCGTGGCCTGAACCCGGACCGGACCGGGCGGAGGCGTCCGCGCCCCGCCCGGTCCGGTGCCGGTCAGTCCGCCGGGCCGGCGGGCGGCTGCCGGGTCTCGTCCCGCAGCAGTTGTACGTAGTCCCGTGTCCAGGACTCGACCGTGGCCCGGTCCCACAGGTCGGCCGAGTACTCCACGGCGCAGTGGAGCACGTCGTCGACCGGGGTCAGCGCCACGGTGAGCTCCGACCGGGACGCGGCCGCGGCGATCTCCGTGACCGTGGTGGTGAGCCCCGGCAGTTCGATCCCGGTGTCCAGCGAACTCTCGTAGGCCAGGTTGACGCTCAGGGTCTGCGGCAGCACGACGCCCTTGCGTTCCTTCATCGCCGGGGCCACCCGGCGCGGCGGCATGGCGTTCTCCATGCCCAGGATCGCCGTCCGGGTCACCCGGTCCGTCAGCTCCGCGAAGGTCCCGGCGCACGCGTCGCGGACCCGCAGGGCGAAGCCGATGGCCGTGCACCCGACCAGGGACTCGAACGCGCGGCTCTCCCGGCCCGCGTAGGAGACGTTCATCATCACGTCGTCCTGCCCCGACTTCGCCGCGAGCAGCCGGCCGAGCGCCGCCGCGGTCACCACGAAGGGGGTCGTCGCCCGGCGGGCGGCCAGCCGTTCCACGGCGGCCCGGACCTCGGCGTCCACGGTGAACTCGACGATCCCGCCCCGCCCGCTGAGCTGCTCCGGCCGCGGCCGGTCCGTCGGCAGGTCTACGGAGAAGGGGGCGTCGACCAGCTCCTCCAGCCAGTACTCCGTGCGGCGGGCGGCGGTCGCCGCGTCGTGGGCGGCCTGCCAGTGCGCGTACTCCACGTGCTGGGGCGCCTCGGCGGACAGGCCGTGGCCGGTCCCGGTGACGTCCGCGCGGTAGAACGCGGAGAGCTCCTTGAGCACCGTGGTCAGGGCCCATCCGTCGCAGGTGCAGTGGTGCACGACGAACAGCAGCACCCACTCCTCGGCGCCGGTGCGCAGCAGCCGGGCGGAGATCATCTCGCCCTCGAAGATGTCCAGCGGGGTCTCGGCCGCCAGCTCGGCGAGCCGGTCCGCCTCGGCCCGCCGCTCGGCCTCGGGCAGCGCGGTGAGGTCGTCGACCGGCAGGTCGAAGGGGCGGGGCTCCAGCACCTCCTGCCGCCAGGACTCCGCGCCCTCCCGTACCAGCCGGGTACGCAAACCCTCGTGACGATCCGTCAGTTGCTGGAGGGCGGTGCGCAGGGAGCCGGGGGCCAGCGGCCCGGAGAAGGCGATCCGCAGGGCGACGTTGTAGACCTGCGGTCTGGAGTGCTGGGAGTGCACGGTGGCGAAGCGTGCCTGCTGGTGGTCGGCCGGGCCGGAGCGGACGACCCTTCTCGCCCCGGCGCCCTGTACGAACTCCGTCATGGCACGCAGGGTGGGCTCCTGGTAGAGGCGCGAGAGCGGGTACTCGACGCCCCAGGCCTCCCTGATCCGGTTGACCAGCCTCATCACGGTGAGCGAATGCCCGCCCAGGTCGAAGAGGGAGACGTCCGGGTCGATCGCCGAGGCGGTGAGGTCGAACTCGGCCGCCCAGAGCGCCCGCAGCCCGTTCTCCGCGGCGGTGCGGGCAGCGGACTCCGGCCCGGCCGCGGCTTCCGGCTCCGGCCGGTCGGCCGGGGGGAGCTGCGCCCGGTCCACCTTGCCGTTGGCGGTCAGCGGCAGCTCGTCCAGTACCCGCCAGACGCGCGGCACCATGTACTCCGGCAGGTGCTGGTGGAGTTCCCCGGCCCAGGCGTCCGTACGGTCCTCGCCCGGCTCCTCGGGCACCACGTAGGCGGCCAGGAAGGTCTCGCCGTTGGACCTGCGCAGACCGGTGACGGCGGCCCGGCGGACCCCGTCGAGCCGGGTCAGCGCCCGCGTCACCTCCTCCGGCTCGACCCGGAACCCGCGGATCTTCACCTGGTCGTCGGTGCGGCCCACGAAGACGAGCTGCCCGTCCGCAGTCCAGCGGACCAGGTCGCCGGTGCGGTAGTGACGGTCCTCGGCGTCGGACGCGGGGGTGAACCGTTCCCCGGTGAGGTCGGGCCGGTGCAGATAGCCGTCGGCCACCCCCGGTCCGCCGACGAGGAGTTCGCCCACCGCGCCGACCGGCACCGGCTTGTCCGACGGGTCCACCACCCGCACCGAGACGTTGTCGACCGGCCGCCCGATCGCGATCGCCTCGGGGCCGGGGCCCGGCGCGACCGTCCCGGCGACGCACAGCACGGTCGTCTCGGTCGGGCCGTAGACGTTCACCGTCTCGTAGGGGGCCTCGGGGCGGGGCCGGGTCCTGAGCGCCTCGCCGCCCAGCAGCAGATGGCGCAGCGGCGGCTGGTCGGCCGCGGGCAGCCGCAGCACCTCCTCGCCCAGGGCCGTCGGCAGGATGCTGAACGAGATCTTCCGGTCCGCGTACCACCGGGCCAGGGCCAACGGGTCGCGGCGTACCCGCTCATCGGCCACGACGAGCGTGGAGCCCGCCGTCAGCGCCGGCCAGATCTCCACGAGCGAGGCGTCGAAGCTCTGGCCGCACACGACGGCGCTGCGGTCGTCGGCGGTGAACGCGAACCGCTCGTGGTGCCACTGGCAGAGGTCCACCAGGCAGCGGTGGGTGAGCACGACGCCCTTGGGCGTGCCGGTGCTGCCCGAGGTGTGGACGACGGCGAACGGCGCGGAGGGGGAGACGGCCGCGTCGGGCCCGGGTGCCCCCGCCGGCCCGGCGTCCGCGACGGCGTCCGGGGCGACGACGGCGACCGACGCGGGCAGCTCCAGCTCCTTCGCCCCGGCCGCGTCGCTGATCACCGTACGGGCGCCGCTCGCGGCGATCACCTGGGCGGCGCGGACCCGGCCGAGCGACGGGTCGAGCGGTACGTACGCGCGACCGGACCGGGCCACCGCGAGCAGCGCCACGACGAGCTCCGCGGAGCGCGGCAGCCACACCGCGACCACGGGCTCCCGCTCCCCGTCCACCGGTTGCGCGGCGAGCACGGCGGCGAGCCGCCCGGACCGTTCGTCCAGCTCCCGGTAGGTCAGTACGGCGTCCTCGCCGATCACCGCGGTCCGCCCGGGGTGCTCGGCCGCCCGCCGGGCGACCCAGCCGTGCACGGTGGTGTCGGCGACCGGCCGGACCGGGCCGCGCAGCCAGCTCTCCGGCACCTCGTCGCCCTCGGCCACCGGGCGCGCGAGCAGCGACAGCGGGGTGGCGGGCCGGTCGACGGCGGCGGCGAGGAGTTCGCGGAAGACCGTGAAGAACCGGTCGACGGTGTCCGGGTCGAACAGGTCGGAGTTGTACTCCAGATGGCAGCGGATGCCCTCCGGACGGTCGGTGAAGTACACCGTCAGGTCGGTCAGCGCCTTGTCGGGCCCCTCGTCCAGCGCCTCCGCCTCGATACCGGGGAGGTCCAGGCGGAACGGTTCCGCCGACTGGAACTCGGCGCACACCTGGAACACCGGCGTACGGTCCGTCCGGCGCGGCGGCGCGATCGCCCGCACCACCTCCTCGAACGGGGTGCCCGCGTGGTCGTACGCGTCGAGCGCGACGGCGCGCACCCGTTCCAGCAGCGTCGCGAACCCGGGATCGCCGGTCAGGTCGACCCGCAGGGCGAGGGTGTTCACGAAGAAGCCGATCAGCTCCTCGGCCCGCTGCGGCCGGTCCGAGACCGGGATGCCGACGACGATGTCCTCCGCCCCCGTGACCCGGTGCAGCATCGCCGCCCACCCGGCCACCAGGGTCATGAACAGGGTGGCGCGCCGGTCGCGGCCCACCCCCCTGACCCGTTCGGACAGGACGGGGTCGAGGGTGCGGAAGACGGCGCGGCCCGCGGAGGTCATCTCGGCGGGCCGGGGACGGTCGGTGGGCAGGTCGAGGACGGGCAGGTCGCCGCCGAGCACCCGCGTCCAGTGGGCCAGGTCCCGCGCCGCGTCGGGGCCGCCGGCCGCCGCCCGCTGCTCCCGCGCGTGCTGGACGCAGCTCCAGGTCAGCTCGGGCAGGACGGCGGGGGTGCCGTCGCGCTCCGCCCGGTAGAAGGCGGACAGGTCCCGGCACAGGACGGTCGCCGAGGCCGCGTCGACCACGATGTGGTGGAAGGACATGACCAGGACGTGCTCGTCGGACCCGGTCCGTACGAGGCGGCTGATGAACAGCGGGCCGTTCTCCAGGTCGAAGCGGCGGGCGCTCTCCGCCGCCAGCACCTCCCGTACGGCCGCCTCGGGCCGGGACGTGCCGTCCACCACCGCGAAGTCGGGCCCGGCCGTCTCCCGCACCAGTTGGACCGCCGAGTCGCCGGCCGGGCGGAAGACGGTGCGCAGCCCCTCGTGGCGGTCGACGAGCCGGCGCAGCGCGGTGTGCAGCGCCCCGGTGTCGAGCGGGCCGCGCAGGCGGACGGCCTTGACCTCGTTGTAGGCGGTGCGGCCCGGGAGCAGCCGCTCCAGGAACCAGATCCGCTCCTGGCCGGGGGAGAGCGGGGCGGGAGCGGGGGCGGGGGCCCGGCGTTCGCGGTGGCGGCGGCGCAGGGCGTCGAGCCGGGGGAGTCCGGCGCGCAACTGCTCCCCGGAGACGCCGAAGTCGACCAGGGCGACGATCTCGTCCGCCCCGGCGTCGGTGACCGCCTCGACCACCGGCAGGACGGTGTCCACCGAGCCGATCAGGGCCCGCTGGTCGCAGTAGCGGCCGTAGGCGCGGCGGAAGACGACGTCCAGGTCGTCCTCGCTGAGCGACCGCAGATCGGTGGTGGCGCCCAGGCTGTGGGTGACCCCGCTGAACAGGGAGAGCGAGGCCCGCATGTACCGGGACATCGGGGCGAACGCCTCGGCCCGGGCGGTGTCGTGGTCGTCGGCGAGGTAGGTGTGCAGCAGGACGGCGATCCGCCCGGCGGCCGGGTCGAGGCCGTGCCGGGCCCGTGCGGCGCGGTAGCGGGCGACGTTCTCCCGGAGCTGGTCGACGTCCTGGGTCATCAGGTTGGTCACGATGCCCAGGTCGTGCGCACCGGCGCGTTCGAACGACTCGGGGTTGCCGACCACCGCCGTGTAGAGCGGCGGCATCTCCTGGACGGGGCGGGGGAAGAGCCGGACCTCCCGTTCGCCGTCCCCGGTGGTGCGGCGCAGCGGTTCGCCGCGCCAGAGGCTCCGTACCTCCTCCAGCCGGTCGTACATCTCCTGCTTGTGCGGGCCGAAGCGTTCGGGGAAGAAGACGAAGTCGTTGGCGTTCCAGCCGCTCGCGACGCCGAGGCCGACGCGCCCGCCGGAGAGGTTGTCCGCCATGGACCACTCCTCGGCCACCCGGATCGGGTCGTGCAGCGGGAGCACGACCGAGCCGGCGTTGAGGCGGATGCGCCGGGTCTCCCGGGACAGCGCGGCGGCCAGGACGGCGGGGTTCGGGAAGAGGCCGCCGAAGGAGTTGAAGTGCCGTTCGGGCATCCACAGCGCCTCGAAGCCGTGCTCGTCGGCGAACCGGGCGGCCTCCATGAGCAGTTCGTAGCGGCCCTCCCGCGGGCCGGTGCCGTCCTCCGGCTCCGGGTAGTCGCCGAAGAAGTAGAGGCTGAAGTCCGCCCGGCGCGGCCCGGCGGGGGCGGCCGGGGCGGTCACGGGTGCGGGGGCCTCGACCGGGGCGGGGGCCGGTGCGGGGGCAGGGGTGGGGGCCTCCACCGGGGCGGGTGCGGTCCGGGCGGGCGCGGCCGCCGGGGCGAGCACTCTGCCGGTACGGAAGAACCCGGCGTTCCGCAGCTCCGTCAGCGACCCCCGTACGGCGTCGGCCACATGGGCGATGTCGTCGTCGGTGTGTGCCGTGGAGAGGAAGAAGTTGCGCCACTCCCAGACGTGCACGCCGCGCAGCATCAGGTGGTAGTAGAGGAGCTCCATGTCGGCGCGGTGCTCGAAGCGGAACTGGGAGCCGAACCAGCCCATCCGCAGCGGGAATTCCTCCGCCTCGAAGAAGCCGTTGAGCCCGGTGGCCAGTTCGGCCGTGCGGGCGTTGAGCCGCTGCTGGAGGCCCGGGCCCCGTTCCTTGAGATGGGTGAGCACGGCGTGCGCGGCGGTCATCGACACGGGGTGCTGGAGGTAGGTGCCGCCGAAGAAGGTGGTGTCGGCGGTCGGGCCGCTGTCGTCGCCGTAGCTCCAGTAGCCGCCGTCGACCCCGTCCAGGATGTCGGCGCGGCCGGCGATCGCGCCGATGGGGAAGCCGCCGCCGAGGAGCTTGCCGTAGGTGGCGAGGTCCGGGGTGACGCCGTAGAGCTCCTGGGCGCCCCGGAGCGCGGGGCGGAAACCGGTCAGCATCTCGTCGAACATGAGCACGATGCCGTGCCGGGCGGTCAGTTCGCGCAGTTTGCGGACGAACGCGACGGGCTGGAGCGAGGGGTGTCTGCTCTGCACCGGTTCGATGATCACCGCGGCGATCCGGGCCGCGTCCCGCTCGATGGCGTGGAGGGATTCCTCGCTGCCGTATTCGAGGACGGTCAGCTCGGAGACGGCGCTCTGCGGGATGCCCCGGGAGACGGGCACGGTCCGTTCCGGGGCGCCGTGTCCGGCGTCCCTGCCCAGCACCTGGTCGGCGTGGCCGTGGTAGGCGCCGGTGAAGGTGACGATCCGGTCGCGGCCGGTGGCGGCGCGGGCCAGCCGGATCGCCGCCGCGTTGGCCTCCGTGCCGGAGTTGGCGAAGGCCACCCGCTCCATCCCGGTCAGCTCGCACAGCAGCTCGGCGGCCCCGCCCGTCTCGACGCTGCGGGGGCCGAGCCGGATGCCCCGGGAGAGGTGCTCGTGCACGGCCTCCCGGACGAAGTCCGGCTCGTGGCCGAAGAGGAGGACCCCGAAGCCCATGGTGATGTCGGTGTAGGCGTTGCCGTCGATGTCCTCGATCCGGGCGCCCGCCGCGCGGCGGGCCGCCACGGGGTAGAGCATCTCCTTGGTCGACCTGCGGTATCCGACGATCGCCCGGCTGTCGGCGAGCCGGCGGCGGTGGCGCTGGGCCAGCTCCCTGGAGGCCGCCGTCCGCGCCGTGTACCGGCGTACGAGGTCGTCGAGGTGGTCCTGCTGGGCGCGGGGCGAGGTGGCGCGGACCATGCCCGCGTCGGGGGAGACCACCACGCGCGGCCCGTGCGCCCGGGGCTGCGGCGGGTCGGGCTGCGGTGCGTCGGGCTGCGGTGTGCCGGCGGCCGGGGCCGGGGCCTGCCGGGCGTGGATCCGTGCGCCGATGTCCCGGGTGAGCTCCGCCATGGCGGCCAGCTCCCGGTCGAGGGTGGCGCCGAGGCTCTCCTGCTCGTTCACCGGGCCACCTCTCCGTCCGGCGCGGCCGGGTGCGCGCCCTGGAGCGCGAGCAACTGGGAGAGCTGGGAGATCTGGGTGAGCATCTGGAGCTGGATCTGCGACAGCTGCTGGACCCGCCGGGTCAGGTCCAGCAGCTCCTGCCGGGTGACGGAACCGGCGTCCGCGACGGCGGCGTGCGCGACGGGCGGCGCGGAGTCGACCGGCGGTACGGGGACGACCGGCGGTACGGGGACGACCGGCGGTGCCACGGGCAGCGGCGCGGGCACGGGAGCGGACACCGGCACCGGAGCGGACACGGGGGCCGGGGCCGGGGCGGGAGCAGGCGCGGATATCGGCCCGGAGGGCGCCGCCACCCCCGTCTCCCGGGGCAGCCGCGCGGCGACGAGTTCGGCGAGCAGCCGCGGCGTGCCCGTCTCGTCGAACAGCTCCCGCATCGTGACCCTGACCCGGTGCTCCTGCTCGATCTCCCGGAGCACGTTGATCATCAGGAGCGAGTCCGCGCCGAGATCGAAGAACGGGGTGTCGGGGACCGAGGTGAGGTCCTCCCCGAAGGTCCTGGAAAGGACACCGAGGATGCTGTCCAGCAGCCGCCTGGTCTCCGTCGCCTCTGATGCCATGGTGCGTTCCTCTCTCGCCGGGGAAATGGATGCGCGGGGGCCGGGCGGGGCGCCGACCCAGTGGTGCCGGTGCTGGAAGCGGTAGCCGGGCAGCGGGACGCGCCGCCCTCCGGTGCCCGCCAGGAACGTCTCCCAGCGGAGCTCCGCCCCCGCGCAGTGCAGCGTCGCGGCGGCGCCGAAGAGCGCGGTGAGTCCGGTGGTCCGGTGCAGGGACGGCGTCGCCCGCACCCCGGGAAGGGCACGGCGGGCCAGGCTGCTGAGGGTGGTGTGCGGGCCGATCTCCAGGAGCACGTCGGGCCGTTCACCGGCCAGGGCGCGCAGCGCGGCGTCGTAGCGCACCGGCTCGCGGGCCTGGCTGAGCAGGTACTCAGGGTCCGGTGTCCAGCCGGGTTCGCGGACCCGGCCGTCGAGCGAGCCGACGAAGCGGGTCCGCACCGGCGCGAAGGGGGTCTTCGACAGCACCGTCGCGAACGCGTCGAGCATCGGCTCCGTCGTCGCGGTGTGGAACGCCCGGTCGACCGCGAGGCGTTCGTACGGGACGGACCGCCCGTCGAGCGCGGCGCACAGCCGCCCCACGTCCGCCACCGGACCGGCCAGCACCTGGGACCGCTCCCCGTTGGTCGCGGCGAGCTCCACGCCGGGGTGCGCGGCGGCCAGCTCCCCGGCCGCCTCCCGGGTCAGGGCCACCGCCACCATGGCACCCGGCACGCAGTGCTCCCGCATCAACCGGCCCCGGTGCGCCAGGAGTTCCAGCCCGTCCTCGACGGTCAGCGCCCCGGCCGCGTACAGCGCCGCGTACTCGCCGACGCTGTGCCCGGTCACCGCCGACGGTTCGACGCCCGCCTCCGCCCAGAGCCGGACCAGGGCGCACTGGAGGGCGAACAGGGCGGGCTGCGCCGTCGAGGTCGGCCAGACGGCCCCCGGCGCGTCCGCCCCTCCGCTCCCGTCGAGGAGCCCGGCCAGCAGCGGTTCGCCGGTGAGGCGCCGGTGCGCGTCCTCGCAGGCGTCGAGGACCTCCCGTACGACGGGGAACCGCTCGTACAGGCCGGCCGCGGCCCCCGGGCGCAGCGCCCCCTGACCGGTGAACTGGAACGCCACCCGGGCGGGCCCGTCCCCCGTCGCGACGGGATCCGCCGCGTCCGCGCGGGCTCCGGGGCCGGTGAGCCAGGTGTCGAGGGCGTCGGCCAGCGCGGCCGGGGTGGCGCCCCGGACCGCGATCCGGTGGCGGCCGTGCGAGCGCCCCAGGGCGGTGGTCGTGACGAGATCCGCCGGGGACAGCGCGGGCCGCCGGCGCAGCACGTCGCGGAACGACCGCGCGTTGTCCACGAGGGCCTCCCGGCTCGTCGCGGAGACCAGGAGCACGTCCGGCGGGGGGACGACGGAGGCGGGGCGCGGCCCGGGGTCGGGGGCCTCCTCCAGGATCAGGTGGACGTTGGTCCCGCCGACGCCGAGCGAGGTGACCCCGGCCCGCCGGGGGGTCTTGTCGTCGGGCCAGGGCTGGGCGGCGGTCGGCGCGTAGAACGGGCTGTCCGCCAGCCCAAGCAGCGGATTGGGTTCGGTGAAACCGGCGATCGGCGGGATCACCCCGTGCTTGAGGACCAGCAGCGTCTTGACGAACCCGGCCAGCCCGGCGGCCGCGTCGAGGTGCCCGATGTTGGCCTTGACGGCACCGAGGGCGCAGTAGCCGGTCCGGTCGGTGTCCTGCCGGTACGCCGCGCCCGCCCCCGCCAGCTCGATGGGGTCGCCCTTGAGGGTGCCGGTGCCGTGGGTCTCCAGATAGCCGATGGTCCCCGCGCCGACGCCCGCGTGGTCCAGCGCCCGGCGCACGGCCCACTGCTGGCCCCCCGCGCTGGGCGCCGCGAACGCCTTCTTGCCGGAGCCGTCGTTGCACACGCCCCAGCCCCGGACGACGCCGTGCACGGTGTCGCCGTCCGCGAGCGCCCGGTCCAGCCGCTTCAGGACGACGGCGACGACACCGTTGCCCCCGACGGTCCCGTTCGCGGCCGCGTCGAACGCCCGGAGCCGGCCGGACCTGGAGAGGATCGAGCCCTTGACGTAGTGGTAGCCGAGGACCTGCGGCACGTGGACGGCGCTGGCGCCGACCAGGGCGACGTCGCACTCGTCCAGCAGCAGCGACTGGGCGGCGAGCTGCACCCCCACCAGCGAACTGGAGCAGCCCGTCTGCACGTTGACGGCGGGGCCGGTGAGGCCGAGCCGGTAGGCGACCCGGGTCGCGTTGAAGTCGGTGAAGTTGCCCACCATGACCTGCATGCCGGCCAGCCAGTCGCCGATGTCCTCGTTCGGCAGGACGTTGTTGAGCAGGTAGGACTGCATGTTGTACAGGTGGTAGCCGGCGCTGGCGTAGACCCCGATCCGCTTCCCGTCCCGCTCGTCCGGGTAGCCGGCGTTCTCCAGGGCGTGCTGGGCGCACTCCAGGAACAGCCGGTGCTGGGGGTCGGTCAGCCGGGCCTCGCGGGCGCTCATCCCGAAGTGCCGGGCGTCGAACCCGGCGATGTCGTCGAGGACGGCCGAGGCGCCGACGAAGTCGTCGCGCCCGTACAGTTCCTCGGGGACGCCCGCGTCCTTCAGCTCGTCCCCGGTGAAGCGGGTGAACCGGTCCTCGCCGTCGCGCACGATGCGCCACAGCTCCTCCGGGGTGTCCGCCCCCGGCAGCCGGAAGGCCATCCCGACCACGGCGAGACGGGGGTCCGGTGCGCGGCCGTCCATCAGGTGCTCCCTTCGCGTACGACGTCGCCGCCGGCTTCGTGCGACGGCTCGGGGCCGCCGGCCGCCGGGGCGCGGCGGCGCAGCACGAGCAGGGCCAGCAGGGCGAGGCAGAGGACGATGGCGAGGCCGTGCAGGGCGCCGACCACCTTGAACGGGGAGAAGGACTCCAGCAGCGCCCCGCTGACCAGCATCCCCAGCCCGAACCCGGCGTTCTCGGCCGAGGCGGAGAGCCCGAAGAGGCGCCCGCGCTGCTCGTCCGGGACCGCCTGGAGCCGGGACACGTAGACGACCTCGGTGAACCCGTCCGCCACCCCGGCGACGAGCGCCGCGGCGAGCACCGGCACGGTCGGCAGCCCGCTGAACACGACGATGAACGCGGCCGACATGACACAGGCGCCCACCGCGAAGGCCCGCTCGCCGAAGGTTCGCCCGGTGCGGCGGGTGTACCGGGACAGAGCCTGCTGGGCGATGATCGTGCCGACCGCCCAGACGGCCCAGAACCGGCTGACGAAGGTGGCCGGATGGGCGGGGTCCAGCAGGCTGGAGTAGACGGGCAGCGCGACGTTGTGCGAGGAGGACCCCAGCCCGTCGACGGCCCGCACGGCGATCATCGCCAGCAGCAGCGGCGCCCCGGCCCACAGCAGCCGCAGGGACGTGGACGGCGCGTCCGGCGCGGCCTCCCCGCCGCCCCCGGCCGTCTCGGACCGGGCCCGCGTACGGATCGGCAGCGACAACAGCACCGAGGCGGAGACCAGGAACGTCGCCGCGTCCAGGGCGAACGCCACCGTGTATCCGAGCTGCGCCACCACCACCCCCGCCGAGGCGAAGCCCGCGATCATGGCGAGGGAACGGCCGGTGACCAGCAGCCCGTTGGCGCGGGTCCGGTGCTCGGCCCCCACGATCTCCGGGATGCTGCTGCGCAGCGCGACCTGGGAGAGGGTCGAGCAGCTCCCGGTGACCACGGCCAGGCAGTACAGCAGCGAGACCCGGCCGGCCTCCGGGGCCAGCAGCAGCGCCAGCAGCGCCAGCGCCTGCCCGAGGTCGGCGCCCACGATCAGCCGCTTGCGGTCGTACGACGAGACGAGCCGCCCGCTGACGAACCCGGCGGCCACGCTCGTCCCCAGCCGCACCGCCATGAAGAGTCCCGCGGCCAGGGCGCTGCCGGTGACGTGGTAGACGAAGACGTTCAACGCGACCATGTTCAGGTAACTGCCGTACGCGGAAACACCGTTACCGAGAACGAGCAGCCGGAAATGCTTCATGCGCGACCTTCCGGATGGCACGGGAGGACCGGGCGCCGGTTGCCCGCGGCCCCGACCTCACGATCCGGACCGCACGCCCAACACCCCATCCGTCCCATGGAGTTCACTGATTCGCACGTGTACCTGCCAACACTGTCAAGCTTCGATCGCTGATCGTACGGCGACAATGTGCCAACGGCATAGCACCGGTGTTCTGCCGGTCGCCCGCCGGATCCGCCGGTCCGGGAACCTGTCGGCCGACACCACCCGGTGGCTGTCCACGCAGTGACAGGCCCCCGTCCGGACCATCACACTGATGCGATGGGGAGACAGGGGCAGTCGGTGCCCATGACCACGACCGACTCACCGCTGACAGGGCGCGAGATAGCGCTGAGCTGGCTGATCTGGGGGGCCGAGGCCCAGGACCTCACCGGGGCGTACGCCCACCTGGAGGCGATGGCCGCGAGCCAGGAGGCCGACGCCGTCGTCGCGGTGCGGTTCGTCACGGCATCGGACACGTACACGAGGAACGGCCTCTTCACCGGCGAGTCGATCGAGACCCGGACGGTCTACCAGGCGTACGGCACCGCCGTCCGGTACGCCTGACCGGGCCGCGCGGGCCGCGCGGGCCGCTGTGGTGATGCCGGCGCGCGCCGAGTGCCGCTGATCACGGACATACGACAGCGCCCGCTGCTGGACCGGTCAGGGAGTGCGGCGTCGTCTCGTTCTCAGTCATCTGGTAGCGAGTGGCTCGAAGTAGGACCCGTGAGGGTGAAGCCATCCCGAGTCGATCGCGCCATTGTCAGTGGGCCCTGCTTCACTATGGTCATCGAAACCGGGGAGCGACTTATGCCGACTGTGATCCACAAGACGCGCGGTGAGCTCGAGGACCAGCGCGAACGACTGCTGGCAGACGTGCACATGAGCTACGACGAGTTGGCCGAGCGAGCGGCAACGTACAGCCTCAGTCTGCGGGAGCTGGACGTTTGGCACACCATCGAAGGTCTCGACTACCTTCTCGAAGGTGACTGCTGATGAGGCAAAGACCCTTGACGTGTTGGCGGCCGAATTCGCCGACCAGCTGACTACGTTGACGCCAGGGTCTCGCCCATAACGGACGACGAGGTGCTCCAACGCATTCCTGTCACGATCGACGGCGAGCCGCGGCTCAGCCTCATGGTGCGCTACTACTGTTGTTGGGACGGATCCAGCACCTTCATGGCCACGGACCAAGCAGACGTGCACGTCTTCTATGAAGGGGTGCCGGATCCACTGCTGCGTTACGAGTACCTGCGGAGCAGCAAAGAACCGCCGGGCGCGCATCTGCAGGTCCATGCTCACCGCGATGAAATGGCCTATCTGCTGCGCCTGGCCGAACGTGGTCGACCCAAACAGGGAATGAGGAAGAACAAACTGCCGCGCCTGTCCGAGATGCATTTGCCGGTCGGTGGGCATCGAATGCGGCCGTCGCTCGAAGACGTGCTGCTCTTCCTTCAGCGTGAGTTCGCGTTCGACACCGTTGACGGCTGGAAGACCGTGATCGAAGATCATCTGATGAACTGGCGGGTCATGCAGTTGAAGGCCGGCGTCCGGGACGCTCCGGATACAGCCGCACGGGTGCTGCGTGCTTTGGGGTATTCGGTGATCGAGCCCGGAGTCCCAGTAGCGCGACAAGCGCTGGAGGCCGTGAAGTTGTACTGGCCATGACCTGCGCATCGTCAATGTCTCCCGTGCCAATGCCCGCGCCGGATGCCCCGAACTGACCGTCCACGGCGCTGCGCAGGTCGGCCCGATCGGCCTTTCCCGATCCAGGACCAGGAAGCTCGGCCTCCACGGCACCTGGGTGGACACCGTCCTCTCCGGCGCGATGCCGGTCGATGCCGAGAGCGCATGGCCCGCCCACGACCGCGCACGCCCCGAGGACCAGGACGGCCGTTTCAGCGCGTTCCCCGCGGGGGTAACCCGCCGACGTCGCCACCGCGAGCGCGTATCCCGAGCCCGTGAGTCCGGCGGGATCCGGCGGACGTGGTCCACACCCCACCAGCAAGGAGCCCGAACCCATGAAGCAGCGCGTCCGCGCCATCCTCGTCACCCCCGACGACACCACCCTCCTGATGAAGCGCGTCCGCCCCGGACGAGACCCTTACTGGGTTGTCGTCGGGGGCGGCGTCGAGGACACCGATGCCGACCACGAGGCGGCGCTCCTGCGCGAGATCCGTGAGGAGATCGCGGGCGATGCGGAGATCGTGCGCCCGTTCCACCAGTTGGAGAACGCGTCCGGCGAGACCGAGCACTTCTATCTCGCCCGCGTCCGGACGTGGAACTTCGCCGACCGCAGCGGCCCCGAGTTCCAGCGGGACGACCGCGGGGAGTACATCCTCGAAGAGGTCCCCCTCACCACCGAGGCCCTCGCCGGACTGAACCTGTTGCCCGAGGAGATCTCCGTCGCCCTGTGCCGGGCCCTCGACCACGGCGACCTGCTCGCCCCGGCGTAGCCACGGAGTTCCGCCTCATCCCCTCGCAGGCATGGGCGCGCTTCCGCGATGGCCCCTTCAGCCGTTTCGGCGGGGTGGCTGTGCCCACGGCGGGCCCCGTGTTCCGTGGAGCCCCGGCCGCCCACCACGCGTGCGACCGTGGCGTGGGGCGAAATGAAAACGACCGGGGCCGCCACCCCCCACAGGAGAGGCCCCGGTCGTCTTCGCGGGGACGTGGAACGACCCCGTACTCCACTCAGCGCCGCCGTCGCGATTTCTGTCACACCCCACCGGGGGGCGGAATGTTGCGGGTTGTACAAGACGTGGACGCGGGCCCCGCCGAGGACGTAGCGTGCTGAGTCGCGCGGCGTGGCGCGGCAGTGGTGACCAGCTGCGATTCAGGACAGCAGAGCAGGGTTGAGGGAGTGCTGGGGGACGACGCGGAGCTGACCGCCGCGGTGCTCGCGGCGCAGGACGGGGACGAGGACGCCTTCCGTTCTGTGTACCGCGCTGTGCAACCGCGGCTGCTGGGCTACATACGGACGCTGGTGGGGGAGCCGGACGCCGAGGACGTGGCGTCCGAGTCGTGGCTGCAGATCGCCCGGGACCTCGACCGGTTCAGTGGCGACGCCGACCGTTTCCGCGGCTGGGCGGCGCGGATAGCCCGCAACCGCGCGCTGGACCACATACGGATGCGCGGCAGGCGCCCCGCGATCGGCGGCGACGAATCGGAGCTGACCGAGCGGCCCGCCGAGTCCGACACCGCGGGCGAGGCGATGGAGGCCCTGGCCACCGGCCGCACCCTGTCGCTCATCGCCCAGCTGCCCCGGGACCAGGCCGAGGCCGTGGTGCTCCGGGTGGTGGTCGGCCTGGACGCCAAGAGCGCCGCGCGGACGCTGGGCAAGCGCCCCGGCGCGGTGCGCACCGCCGCGCACCGCGGCCTGAAGCGGCTCGCCGAGCTCCTGCGCACGGACGACGACACCACCGGCGACGGCGCGGACACCCGCCACGGCCACGCACACCCGCACCCGCACGTACACCCGCATCCGCACGCGCAGCAGGGCCCGGTGGCCCGGACGGCGGAACTCGACGGGATGCCCGCCCAGCGCCCGGCCCGCAACGGCCTGGTGGCGCCGGCGGGTGTGACGCATTCGCGTCCGTGGACGCAGAAGGACATGTGATGGCCGACGAGCGGTACGAATGGCTTGACAAGGAAACCGCGGAGCGACTGCTCCGGGGTGAGCCGGTCGACCCCGTCGAAGGCCCGTCGGGCAGGGATGCCGAGAAGCTGGCGGCCGCGTTGGAGGCCGCCGCCCGCACCGCCCGCCCCGCCACCACCGAACTGCCCGGCGAGGCCGCCGCGCTGGCCGCCTTCCGCGCGACGCCCCGGGCCGCGCGGGCACGGGGCGCCGCCGACGGCAGGGGCGTCCGGGCCGGGACGCTGGATCCGGTGCGCATCGGGCCCGCCCCGGCCGCCGGGCCCGGGCGGGTGCGCCGGCCGCGCTGGAGCCGTCCGGTCCGGCTCGGGCTGGTCGCCTCGTTCGCGGGGTGCGCGCTCGGCGGGGTGGCCGTGGCGGCGGGGACCGGGATCCTTCCGGTCCCGTTCGGCGGGAGTGCGCAGCCCGCCAGTTCCGTATCGGCCGCGGCGACGCCCGAGGGGCTCGCGCCGGATTCCGCCGGGGAACCGCCCGCGGAGCCGTCCGCCTCCCCGGACACCGGCACCACCACGTCCCCCGCGAGCCCCTCCGCCCCCGGCCACGAGTCCGGCGGGCCGGGCCGGTCGAAGGGCCCGGGCGACGACACCGGCCAGGGCGGGGGGACGGACGACGGCAGCGGCCGTACGCCCGGCTCCGTCGACAGCCACCGGACCGGCCGGCCCGGGGACTCCGGCACCAACGGCTGGTACGCCAAGGCGGTCCAGGCCTGCCGCGACTACCGCGCCGGGAAGCTGGGCGAGCAGCGCAGGCGCCAGCTGGAGGAGCTGGCGAAGGGGGCCGCCAACCTGGGCCGGTTCTGCGACCGGCTCCTGGGGGAGTCCGGGGACGGGCAGGGCGACGACGACAAGGGCGGCGGCAGCGGCAGCGGAAGCAGCGGCGGCGGGAACGGCAACAACGGGAACGGCAACAGCGGGAACGGCAACAACGGCGCCGGCAGCGGCCGGGGCGACGACCAGGGGGACGACGAGGACGGCCGGAACAGCGGCATCGGCTACACCGCCTCGCCCACCCCGCCCGGAACCCCCGGCGACGCCACGGGGTCCGGCTCCCCGGTGCCGTCCGGGGCCGCGGACATCCTGTCGGCCCGCGGGGTGTGACACTTTTCGGCCCCGTGACGCTGAACAGAATGAGCCGACTGGTCATCGGCCGCGCGTGAGCCGGGGTTCCCCCCGTACCTACGGCTCGGCGCACCCGGCGCGGGCGGGACGTATTCCCCCTGTCCCGCCCGCGCCATCTCTCCGCCCGACCGCCGTGGTCACCCGTAGACCACGACCTTGTCCCCGTTCTTCACCTCGTCGAAGAGCGCGGCGATCCTGGCCTTGTCCCGGACGTTGACGCAGCCGTGCGAGGCGCCGGCGTAGCCGCGGGCCGCGAAGTCCGCCGAGTAGTGCACCGCCTGGCCGCCGCTGAAGAACATCGCGTACGGCATCGCCGTGTGGTAGATCGTCGACACATGGTCGCGGGACTTCCAGTAGACGGAGAAGGTCCCCTCGCGGGTCGGCGTGTACTGGGAGCCGAAGCGGACGTCCATCGACGAGACGACGCGGCCGTCGATCATCCAGGAGAGCGTCCGGCTGTTCTTGCTGATGCACAGGACCCGGCCGGTCAGACAGCGCTTGTCCGGCTTGGCGACCGGCCGGGTGGTCGGCGGGTCCAGTTCGGTGGCGGTCGGCACACGGGTCATGCCGAGCAGCTTCTGCCAGGTGAGGGTGTCGGCCCGGCCGGTGCGGACGAGGCCGCGCTTCCCCTGGAAGGAGCGGACCGAGGCGGCGGTGACGGAGCCGTAGTAGCCGGTCGGGTCGCGGTCGAAGTGGCCGATCTGCCGCAGCCGGGCCTGGAGTTCGCGCACCCGCTCGCCTTGGGACCCGTCGGCCATCAGCGTCTCGCCCTGCGGGTCGGGGGTGGGGGACGGCGGCTCCGAGGTCTCCGGCGCCCCGGGGACCTCCGGCGCCTCGGGCGAGGACGTGGCCGGGGTCGGGGCCGGTGGTACGGGCGGCTCGGCGTCCGGCGTCCCGGTGGCGGCGGACCGTTCCGGAGCCGGTGGCGCCGCGTGCGGCTGCCCGACGGCCTGGGCCGTGCAGCCGGCCGTGGCGGCGGCGACGGTGAGCGCGGCGAGGACCGCCAGGGCCCCCGTACGGCCCCGTCCGCCGGAGCCCGCCGTACCCGCCCGTGTCAGGGCCGGTCCCGCGGTGTCCGTGGTGCCCGCGGTGCTCGAAGTGCCGGTGTTGCCCGTGCTGTCGGTGGTGCTGGTGGTGCGGTCCCTCATCTCTCTGCCCCCTGCGTCCGGTGTGTGTCCGGTGTCCCTGGACGGATTCCCGCCCTGCCCGGTCGCCAAAGCCCGCGCATGATGGGAAGGCGGGGATCGGGATCGGCTTCGGCGGGAGGTACGGCGGATGACGCGTGGGACGGAGTCGGGGCTGCCCGTCGAACCGGTCTACGGGCCGGACGCGCTCGACGGCTGGGACCCCGGCGAGAAGCTGGGCGAACCCGGCACCTACCCCTTCACACGCGGCGTCTACCCCACGATGTATACCGGCCGCCCGTGGACGATGCGGCAATACGCCGGATTCGGTACCGCCGCGGAATCCAACGCCCGCTACCGGCAGCTGATCGCCGACGGCACCACCGGCCTCTCCGTCGCCTTCGACCTGCCCACCCAGATGGGCCACGACTCGGACGCGCCGATCGCCTCCGGCGAGGTCGGCAGGGTCGGGGTGGCGATCGACTCGATCGACGACATGCGGATCCTGTTCGACTCCATTCCGCTGGGCCGGGTCTCCACGTCGATGACGATCAACGCCCCGGCCGCGCTCCTGCTGCTCCTCTACCAACTGGTCGCCGAGGAACAGGGCGTACCGGCGGCCGAGCTGACCGGCACCGTCCAGAACGACGTGCTCAAGGAGTACATCGCGCGCGGCACGTACATCTTCCCGCCGGGGCCCTCGCTGCGCCTGGTCGCCGACACCTTCCAGTACTGCCGGACCGAGATCCCGAAGTGGAACACCATCTCGATCTCCGGCTACCACATGGCCGAGGCCGGGGCCACGCCCGCGCAGGAGATCGCGTTCACCCTGGCCAACGCCATCGCGTACGCGCGGACCGCCCTCGCGGCCGGGATGGACGTCGACGACTTCGCGCCCCGGCTCTCCTTCTTCTTCGTCGCCCGTACGACGCTGCTGGAGGAGATCGCCAAGTTCCGCGCGGCCCGCCGGATCTGGGCCCGGGTGATGAAGGAGGAGTTCGGCGCCCGCAACCCCCGGTCGCTGATGCTGCGCTTCCACACCCAGACCGCGGGCGTCCAGCTCACCGCCCAGCAGCCCGAGGTCAATCTGGTGCGGGTCGCCGTCCAGGGACTGGCCGCCGTCCTCGGAGGCACCCAGTCGCTGCACACCAACGCCTTCGACGAGGCGATCGCCCTGCCCACCGAGAAGTCCGCCCGCCTCGCCCTGCGCACCCAGCAGGTCCTCGCGTACGAGACGGACGTCACCGCCACCGTCGACCCGTTCGCCGGTTCCTACGCCGTGGAGCGGATGACCGACGACATCGAGACCGCCATCGTCGAGCTGATGGACCGCGTCGAGGCGATGGGCGGCGCGGTCCGCGCGATCGAGCACGGCTTCCAGAAGGGCGAGATCGAGCGCTCCGCGTACCGGGCGGCCCTGGAGACCGAGAGCGCCGAGCGCGTCGTCGTCGGCGTCAACCGCTTCCGGGCCGACGCGGAGGAGCCCTACGCACCCCTCCGCGTCGACCCCGCGATCGAGGCCCGGCAGACCGCCCGCCTCGCCGAACTGCGCGCCGAACGCGACCAGGACGCGGTCGCCGCCGCCCTGACCCGGCTGCGCACGGCCGCCGGGGGCGGCGACAACGTCCTGTACCCGATGAAGGACGCGCTCGCCGCCCGCGCGACGGTCGGCGAGGTCTGCGACGCGCTGCGCGAGGTGTGGGGCCGGTACGTCCCCGCGGACACCTTCTGAACGGGGAACCGGACCCCTCGGACGAGGGGCGTGCGCGGGCGTGCGGGTCGGATGTCCCGGAGCCGGCCCGCTCCCGGGCCGCGCGCGCCAGGATGGTGCGGGTGACGCCCACCACCGCAGACCTCTGGCACCGCTACGGCCGTGTCCGTGCCGAGCGGGACCGCACGGTGCCGGACACCTTTCAGTGGCTCTGGGGGCAGGACGGGGGGCCCGGCCCCGAGATCCTGGGCGACCTGACGGGCAAGGTCGTCGGCGACCTCGGTGCAGGATCCGCCCGGCACGCCGCCCACCTCGCCGTCCATCGCGCCCCCGCCCGGGTCGATGCCGTCGATGCCTCGCCCGCGCAGTGCGCCATGGCGGACGACCTGTTCGGCCGCCTCGCGCCGCGTCTGCGCATCGTCCGGTCCGACGCGCTGGAGCACGCGCGGACGGCGGCCGACACCTACGACGTGCTGTACAGCGTCTTCGGCGCGCTCGACTTCACCGATCCGTCCGAACTGCTCCCGGCAGCGGCGGCCGCGCTGCGTCCCGGAGGGAGGCTGGTCTTCTCCACGCTGGGCCACTACCTGGGCGGCGCACCCGCGCAACCCGGCGCCGTACCCGCCGACATCCCGGCACGAACCCCGGAGGGGGAGGAGACGACGATGCGCCGCTGGGTGCTCCAGGAGCACGTCTGGACGGAGCTGCTGGCCGCGTCCGGGTTCACCGGGATCGGCGTCGACAGGATGCCGCCGGACGACAGTACGGCTCGCGGCGCGGACACTCTGCTCGTGACCGCTGTCCGGCGTACCTGAGCGGTCGGCGAGGTCGTGGGGCCGGCACGCCGTGCCAGCGGACACCCTCGAAACGGGGAACCGGACCCCTCGCACGAGGGGGCGTGCGCGGGCGTGCGACACTCCGTCCCATGCTGGGTGTCATCGACCTTCCGACCTACCTCGCCGGCCTGGTGCTGATCGTTCTGCTGCCCGGGCCGAACTCGCTGTACGTGCTCTCCGTCGCCGCCCGGCGCGGGGTGCGCACCGGGTACGCGGCGGCCGCCGGGGTGTGGACCGGGGACACCGTGCTGATGACGCTGTCCGCGCTCGGCGCCTCCTCGCTGCTGCGGACGACGCCGGTGCTCTTCGCCGTCGTCAAGTACGCCGGCGCGGCCTACCTCACCTGGCTGGCCATCGGCATGCTGCGCACCGCGCTGACCATGTGGCGCGAGCGGCACCGGCGGGTGGCCGAGCTGTCCGAGGAGGCGGGGGAGGAGACCGCGTCGACGGAGCGGCCCTACCGGCGGGCGCTCGTGGTCAGCCTCGTCAACCCGAAGGCGATCCTCTTCCTGATCTCCTTCTTCATCCAGTTCGTCGACCCCGCGTACGCCTATCCGGCGCTCTCCTTCCTGGTACTGGGCACCCTGCTCCAGATCGCCAGCTTCCTCTACCTCTCCGCGCTGATCTTCGGGGGCACCCGGCTCGCCGCCGCCTTCCGCCGCCGCAAGCGTCTCTCGGCCGGGGCGACCTCGGCGGCCGGGCTGCTCTTCCTCGGGTTCGCGGTGAAGCTTTCGCTCAGCGGCGTGTGACCGGGGCGAACCCGGACCGGGCCGCGCACGGCACCGGCCCCGCGACGCCCCCGCCCGCCCGGCACCGCCGTCCGCACCGCGCACGCGACCCCCGGGGCGCGGGGCACCGGCCCGGCCCGCGCGGACGGGCCGCGACCGATCGTCGCAAGTGCCGGAGCGCGCCGCTCACCGCGTCGACAGGGCCCCGACCTGCGGGGTCGGTGCGCCGTTTTCCTTTCCGACAGGGCGAGTTCATCCGGAGGCCGTTCAGCTTTCCTAGCGTGGCCCGGAACCGATCCAGCGCGCCGCGCATCCGCCCGCCCGGGCCGGATGCGCCCCGGGAGTGTCCGACGCATGCCTGCGGCGTCGCACTCGTTCGCCGGACACCCCCTCGGCGCGCGCCCGGTGACGTGACCGTACGCCCGGACCGCCCCTCCCCCCACGGGCACCAGACGCTTGGAGCGCCATGAGAGAAGCCCGCACCCGCCCGCCACGGCAGCGCGAGGCGGCCGACGCGGAGAGCGTCGCCGTCCGGCACGCCTCCGTCGACCCGACCGATGTGGAGGTGTGTCTGCGCGCCTGTGCCGCGCACAGCACCAAGCTGGTCGCGGGGCTCGACCGCCGGCGCACCGCCCTCGCCGAGGCGCTGCGCCAGCTGCTCGCCACGTACGCCGCCCAGCCCGCCGCCGCACCCGCCCCGGCCGCCGCCTCCGCCCTCGCGCTGATCCGGCGCACCGGAAAACCGGGCAGCGGCTCCGCGGCCCTCCCCGACGCCCTGGTCGACCCGCTGCTCACGGTCGGCAACAAGGCCCTGGACTGCGGTTACGAGGACGAGCTGAAGCTCGCCCTGCGCATCGCCGACACCGTCCTCACCCAGCGCAAGGGCTCCCGGGCCGGCTGGCGGCTGCGGGCCAGGACACTGGAGGCGATGGGCGCGGAGGCCGCCGCCGTCGAGGCGTACGAGCGCTACCTCTCCTTCACCAAGGACGACGGCTTCGGCGTCGCCAACCGGATCGCCGGGATCCGGGCCGGTGGGGAGCGCCAGGACGAGCTGCTGCGCCGCCTGGAACGCGACTGCCCGGCCGCCGCCGAGTACGCCGACCGGCCCGTCACCGAGTCCTGGGCCGAGGGGCTCGCCCGCCACGCCCGGGGCGACCTGGCCGGGGCCGAACCCCGCCTCGTCGGCGCCCTGCTCGCCCAGGAGCGGTCCGGCGCCCCGGTCCAGGAGATCCAGGAGGCCGCCGGCCAGTACCTGGCCCTCGCCCTGGAGACGGCCGGCACGGACCCGGCGGCCCTCGCCCGGATCACCGTGCTCGCCGGCCTCTACGCCGAACAGCGCCGCAACCGGATGCGCGGCCCGGTCCCGGACCCCACCTTCGGCGGCGTCACCTGGACCACCGTCGGTGAGTTCCGCAACCGGATCGCCGGAAAGACGATCTGCCTGATAGCCAACTCCCAGCGCGTCGGAACCAGTTCGATGGGCGAGGAGATCGACGACTACGACCTGGTCGTCCGCTTCAACTCGTACCGGATCGACCCGGCGGCCACCGGGCGGCGCACCGACATCCACGCCACCATCCACAAGCACGGCTTCAACTGGGACCAGAAGGTGCACACCCGGCTGGTCTTCGGCGGACTCGCCAACGACTGGAAGCACTCCCTGCGCAACCGCCTGGTCCCCGGCGCCCAGGAGTACCTGGGCGACGAGTCGCTGCGCTGGCCGCTGCGCGACCTCGGCCGGGTCGGCACCGACGTCTGGCCCGCCATCCCCACCAGCGGCTTCAACATGCTGTGGCTCCTCGACCACCTCGACGTCAGCAGCCGGATCGACCTGATCGGCTTCGACTTCTACGAGAGCGGCGCCTACCGCCTGGCCGACGCGATGAAGATGCCCATCACCTCCGTGCACGAATACACCAGCGAGAAGGCGTGGGTCATGGAACGGGCCCAGGACGTCACCGACATGAGGATCCGACTGCGATGACGACGACCGCCACACCCCCGTCCGCGGCGGCCCTCCCCGCCCCGTCCGCGACCGCCAACCCACTCACCGGCAAGCGCAGGATCGCCTTCGCCAGCTTCGTCGACGAGAACTACCTCCCCGGCTTCCTCGCCCTGCTGCGCAGCCTGGCCCTGTCCAACCCGAACGTCTGCGAGGACTTCCTCGTCCTGCACGACGGACTGCGCCCGGCCTCCGTCGCGCGGATCCGGGCCCTGCACCCGCGCGTCGACTTCCGCCGCGTGGACGCCGACCACTACGACTCCTACGCCAAGGGCGACCAGGACAACTACCTGGTCCGCAAGGCGTACTTCATCCTCGACATCTTCAAGGTCCGCGACTACGACACCGTGATCACCCTGGACACCGACATGGTGGTCCTCGGCGACCTCGGCGAACTGCTGGCCCTGCGCGACGGACTGGCCGCCGTACCGCAGTTCTTCTACGGGCAGCACAAACTCAACAGCGGACTCCTCGTCATCCAGCGGGAGTTCCTGAGCGACGCGTTCTGCGCCCGGATCGACGAGGTCGGCCGGGCCGGCACGTACGAGCTGGACAAGCACGACCAGGGCATCCTCAACGCCGTGCTCGACGGCGACTTCGTCCAGCTCGACTCCCGCTACAACTTCGTCAAGCGGCGACTCTCCGGCGACCTCCCGGTCCCCGAGTCCACCGCGATCCTGCACTTCACCGGGCGCCACAAGCCCTGGCAGGGCGGCGAGGCCGGGTACGGCGAGGCGGAGGCCCGCTGGCGCGACTTCGAACTGTCCGACGCCGACTTCCACGCCGCCTACCTTGAGCTGCCCGGCGCCAAGCACCACGACCTGCTGGTCCACTACGGCACCCCGCACGTGGCCCGCACCGGCTCGGTCGAGGCCGCCCGCAAGGTCGCCGCCGCCCACATCGCGGCCGGCGAGTACCAGGAGGCCGCCGACCTGCTGGGCCGGGTCACCATCCCGGTCGACGAGTCCTGGCCGCACGAGGTCCTCGGCCACGCCCTGATGAGCGTCTCCCGCTACGAGGAGGCCCGCGCCCGGCTGCTGCTCGCCACCGCCGCCCCCAACCGGGCCGCGACCGCCTTCGCCCGGCTCGCCCAGATCTCCTGGATCCACGGCGACGACGAGGAGGCCGCCGCGTACGCCCTGAAGGGCCTCTCCGTCGACCCCACGCACCGGGCCAACCGGCTGATGCACCTGCGTACCGCGGACGCCACCCCGCCCGTGGAGGGCCCCGCCGCCGACCAGCTCGCCCATGTCGCCTTCTACATGGAGCGCCAGGGCAACGCCGGGGACAAGCTGCTGCCCGAGAGCGTCCGGCTGGCCTTCGGCCGGGACACCGGCCCCAGGCGCTGGCACTCCGTCCACGCCCACCGGCTCTTCGACGAGGCCGCCCTGGCGCGGGTCAACCAGCGCCGGGGCCTGGTCATCGGCGGCGGCGGCCTCTTCATCCCGGACACCGCGCCCAACGGCAACAGCGGCTGGCAGTGGAACGTCCCCGGGAAGCTGCTCGACCGGATCGACGTACCGGTCATGGTGTACGCGGTCGGCTTCAACGCCTTCGACGGCCAGGCGTACGGGCACGGCCGCGAGACCTTCCTCGCCAGCCTGCGCACCCTCGTCGAGCGGGCCTCGTTCTTCGGGCTGCGCAACCACGGCTCCATCGAGAAGGTCCGCGCCCTGCTGCCCGCCCGGCTCCACGACAAGGTGCGCTTCCAGCCCTGCCCGACCACGGTCACCCGGCAGTTGGTCGACGGCTGGACCGACCCGGACCGGCGCGAGGACACCGTGCTGGTCAACGCCGCGTACGACCGGGCCGGGCTCCGCTTCGGCCACGACTACGACCACTTCCTGCGCGAGATGGCGACCGCCGTGCGCGGGCTCGGCGAACACGCCGAGGTGAAGTGCGTCGCCCACTCGCTGGACGACGAGCGGATCGCCTTCGACCTGCGGCGCGAGCACGGGATCTCGCTGCCGGTGATCCCGATGTACGACTTCGACAACGACGCGATCCGGGACACCTACGCCCGGACGAAGCTGGTCATCGGGATGCGCGGGCACGCCGGGATGATCCCGTTCGGCTGCGGGACGCCGATCATCAGCCTGATCTCCCACCCGAAGATGGCGTACTTCCTCGCCGACATCGACCGCCCCGAGTGGGGCATCTCCGTCCACGACCGGCACCTCGGCGCCCGCCTCGTGGAGCGCGCCGCCGGACTCCTCGACGACCACACGGCGACCGTCGCCGACGTCCACGCCCGCCAGCGGGAGCTGTGGAAGGTCACCGAGGCCAACGCGGCCGACCTGCGGGTAATCCTCGGCGGCGCCGCCTTCTGACGGCACCGGGAGCGGGGGCGGGGCGGGGCCGGACGTGTGGTGTCCGGCCCCGCCCCGTGCTCCCGTGCGCGAGGAAGCGTGAGGGGTTCGGCCGGACACCCCGTGCCGACCGGAACCCGCTCCCTCGTCCGTCCGGTCCTCTCAGCGGCGCACCACCCGCCGCCGCACCGTGCGGGCCACCCGGCGCACCATCGCGTTGCGGGGGAGGAAGGCGAGCTGGGCCGGGACCGCGCCCGGGAGGGCCAGTGACGTCAGCCGCCGGCGCTTGAAGTACCGCCAGGTCGCGTCCGAGAGGTGGGCGGCCAGATAGCGTTCGGCGGCCGGGCGGAGCTCCGGGTAGATCTTCGGCTGCATCGCGAAACCGACCGCGGTGACCAGCTCGGTCAGCCCGTCCGGGGTGTCGTCCGCCGGTCCGTCGCCCGCCGCCGCCCGCTCGACGGCGTCCCGGTCCGTCACCTCCGGGACCAGCGCGTCCACCAGCGTCACCGGCACCCGGTTGCTGTTCTCGTACGGGGCCAGCCGGTCCAGCAGCAGCTCCGTGCCGACCCGGGCGACCGGCAGCCCGTAGAACGCGGAGGCGGTCAGCAGCGCCGTCGAGAAGCAGCCCACCACCAGCGCGGGCCGCATCCGCAGGTACAGCACCTCGGCCAGGACCGGCGCGGGCAGCACCTCCTCGTCCAGGACCGTCAGTTCGGCGCCGAGCCGCCCCGCCTCCTCGCGGAGCGCGTCCGACCACCGCGCCGGGGCCGTCGGGTGCGGCTTGAAGACCAGCCGGGTGTGGCCGAGTGCGACCGCGCCGCGCATCATCCGCAGGTGCAGTCCCTCCTCCTCGGCCGCGCTGATCAGCCCCAGCGCCGAGAGGTACTGGCCGAGCAGGAGCGCGGGCCCCGGCCCGTCCGGCAGCCCGCTCCCGGTGCCGTACCCGGCCCCCGGGGCGTCCGCCAGCTCGGCGAGCACCTTCCGGAACGCCTCTGTCGGCACGACCTGCGGCGCCACCCCGAACTCGGTGAGCAGCAGCGGCCGCAGCCCCGGCACCAGGTCCAGATGGAGCAGCCGGCGCACCCGGGTGCCGATCAGCGGATCGAGCTTGTTGCGGGTGGGGCCGTAGCTCATCAGCCCGTCCGCGTACACGTCGATCGGGGCGCCGGTGAAGATCTGCGCGACCGCCTGCGCCGGGTTGACCTGGATCGACTCCACCGCCAGCTCGACCCGGTCCTCACCCAGTCCCCAGGCGAGGCGCAGATGGCGCTCCCACAGCGGTACGTCGTCGGGGCGCGGCTCCCAGCCGCCCGGGTGGAACGGGGCGATCGTGGTGTTCCACGACACCACGTCGTCGAAGCGGCCGCGCAGCGCGTCGAAGCCCGGCATCGTGTCGAGGGCGGGGGTCGTCTCCGGCACGGCGGCGTTGTTCGCGACGAGCAGGATGCGGCGGTCGGCGTCCGGGAAGCAGCCCGCGTCGAGCGCCGCGGCCAGGGTGGCGGTGCCGTAGAGCGTGGAGGCGAGGAAGATCCGGGTGGTACGGGACCGGGAGGCGTTCACGCGGCCGTCACCCCCTTGCCGGCCGGGCGGCGCCGCAGCCGGCGCAGCAGGGTGGCGCGTTCCACGTCCATCGAGTCGAGGGCCTCGTCGAGCACCTGCTGCGGCATGCGCCTCAGCGCCGCGCCGCTCATCGATTTCAGCGTGCGGGCCACGTCGGGTTCGAACCTTTCGATCGAGTTCACATGGTGGAAAATGATCGCGCAATAGGTGCGGACCGCTTTCGGGAGAAGCGATTTCGCGTCACGGTCCTCGGCGGTTTCCCGGATGACCTGGTCGAATGAGCGGATGAAATCCAACTGGCGTACGTCGCCGATCTGCGTGAGCGAAGAGGCGACACCCCGCCGGTAGAAGATCCCGAGAAGTCCGAGGACCGCGAAGGAATCCGCCTCGCGGTGCAGCCGCCAGATCCACGGACGGTCCTCCGCGGTGCGCAGCCCGTCCGTGAAATGCAGCAGCCCGCGGTCCAGCAGGCGCCGGTGGTACAGCCCGGCCCAGGCGTACGGGTAGTCGACCGAGGTGGTCCGTGCGGCGGGCAGGATCGCCTCCCTCGGGTCCATCACCTCGTCGCGCCGGCCGTGCGGGACCCGGTGCACGGTACGGGCGCGGGACTCGACCTGGACATGGTCCGTCCGTACGAAGTCGCACCCCAACTCCTCTGTTCGGGCGAGGAGTTCGGCGTAGTAGCCGGGGGCGGTCCAGTCGTCGCCGTCCAGGAACGCGAGGTACTCTCCGCGCGCCGCGTCCAGACCGGTGTTGCGGGCGGTGGCCAGCCCGCCGTTGTGCTCGTGTCTGCGGATGACCACCCCCTCGATCTCGTCCTCGGCGCGGCGCAGGACGTCCGCGGTCCCGTCGGTCGAACAGTCGTCGACCAGGATGAATTCGAAGTCCTCGCGGGCATTCGCCCGCAGACTTCGCAAAGTGTCGGGGGCGTATGCCCGCACGTTGTAGAACGGCACGATGACCGAGAGCTTAACCACCCCGCCACGCTAGGAGCGGGCCCGTCATTTGCCCTGACCCCGGGAAGGACGACGGGTGAACGACGAATGTCGGAATGATGAACCGGGCCGGAGCGGGGGGATCGGTGTCCTCTTTGTGAGGGCGATTCGCCGAGCGTCGTCGGGCTGTTAACCAGCTGTTGCCGTGACGTTGGGCCGCGAATCGAAATGGCTTCCTAGCGTCTGGGACGTGCCCCCACGTACCGAAAAGACGACCGCCCTCCGGGTAGCCGTGCTCGCCGACTCCGACACCCGGTGGAAATGGGGCGCGCTCACCGCGCGCCGCCTCACCGCGGGCGATCCGGCGCGACGCGTCGAGATCACCGGACTGCTGCTGCGCGGCCGGGCCACCCCGACCCCGCGCCAGCTCGCCGAGGTCGGCGACGTCGGCATCGAGACCGCCCGGGTGCGCGAGGTGACGGCCGTCGAGTTCCTGCACACCGTGCGGGACGAGGGGTACGACGTCGTCGTCCTGGCCCTCGTCGGCGGCGGCGTCCAGGCGATGCTGCACGGCCTCGCCGCCCTGCGGCTGGAGTCCCGGCCGGCCGTCGTCACCGGCTACGTCGGCGTCGTCTACGAGAAGCTCGCCGACGGGCTGCTGCTGCGGCACGGCGCGGACATCGTCCTGGCCAACTCCCGCCACGACGCGAACCGCTTCCGTGCCGTGTACGAGGGGGTCGGCGCCGACGCCTCGGCCGTCACCGAAGCCGCCCTGCCCTTCCTCGGCGGCGCCCCGCACACCCCCCGGCCCGGCCGCGACACCGTCGTCTTCGCCGCCCAGCCCTCCGTGCCGGCCTCCCGCGCGGACCGCACGTACCTGCTGCGCAGGCTCGTCGAGCACGCCAGGCTGCACCCGAACCGCGAGGTCCTGCTCAAGCTGCGCTCCAAGCCCGGCGAGCACACCACGCACATCGAGGAACTCCCGTACCAGCGGCTCGCCGAGAAGCTGCCCGGCGGCCTCCCGCCCAACTTCCGCCTGGTCTACGGGCACATGGGCGAGGTCCTGGACCGTACCGACCTCCTGGTCACCGTCTCATCGACCGCCGCGCTGGAGTCCCTGCACCGGCGGATCCCGACCGCGATCCTCACCGACCTCGGCGTCCGCGAGGCCCTGGGCAACCACCACTTCGTCGGCTCCGGCCTGCTCACCTCCTGGGACCACCTCGACGGCGGCCTGCGCCCCGAACCCGACCCCGACTGGCTCGCCGGCCAGGGCGTCGCCGCCGACGGCACGTACGCCACCGCCTACGACCACGCCCGCGCCCGCGTCGACGCCCTGCTCGCCGCCGGACCGCTGCCCGCCCTCGCGCCCTACTACACGCCCGCCACCGCCCCCGGCTACCTCCCCGGCATCCTCGCCCGCCACCACCTCGCCCCCGACGGACACCCGCTGCCGGGCGCCGGACGGCCGCGCGAGACCGGGCGGGTCCGCGGCGCGGTCCGCGAGGCGGTCCGGGACGCGGCACGCGGCGCCTACCGGCAGGGCGTCCAGCGGGTCGCCCCGGTGATCCGACGGATGGGCGAGCTGTGAACACCACCTCAGGAGCAGAGATGACCCCGACCCCCACCGTGCTCGCCGTGATCCCCGCCCGCGGCGGATCCAAGGGCGTACCGGCCAAGAACCTCGCCCAGGTCGGCGGCGTACCGCTGGTCGCCCGCGCGGTGCGCGCCTGCCTCGCCTCCCACGAGGTCACCGACGTCGTCGTCACCACCGACGACGCGGCCATCGCCGACGCCGCCCGCGCCGCCGGGGACGCGTCCGCCACCCCCGCCCGGCTGCACGTCGTCCAGCGCCCCGCCGCCATCGCCGGGGACAGGGCCAGCAGCGAGGACGCGGTGCTCCACGCACTCGACGCGTACGAGGCCGACGGCGACCGCCGGGCCGACGTGGTGCTGCTCGTCCAGTGCACCAGCCCCTTCCTCCGGCCCGACGACATCGACGGGGTGGCCGCCGCGGTCGCCCGGGACGGCGCCGACACCGCCGTCACCGTCGCCCCCTTCCACGGCTTCCTCTGGCGCGACGGCAACGCGATCGAGGAGGGCAACTACGGCGTCAACCACGACAAGTCCGTACGGCAGATGCGCCAGGACCGCCCCGTGGACCTCCTGGAGACCGGCGCCGCGTACGCCATGGACGTCCAGGGCTTCCGCACCCACCGCCACCGCTTCTTCGGCCACACCGCCCTGGTCCGCACCGACGCCGCCCGGGTCCTGGAGATCGACGACCCGCACGACCTCGACCGCGCCCGCGCCCTGGCCCCGCTGCTCGACCCGGCCCCGCTGCCCACCCTCGACGACGTCGACGCGGTCGTCCTCGACTTCGACGGCACCCAGACCGACGACCGGGTGTTCATCGACTCCGACGGCCGCGAGACCGTCGCCGTCCACCGGGGCGACGGCCTCGGCATCGCCGCCCTGCGCAAGGCCGGCCTGCCGCTGCTGATCCTCTCCACCGAGCAGAACCCGGTCGTCGCCGCCCGCGCCCACAAACTCCGCGTCCCGGTCCTGCACGGCATCGACCGCAAGGACCTGGCACTCAAGCAGTGGTGCGACGAACACTCCGTCGCGCCCGAACGTGTCCTCTACGTGGGCAACGACGTCAACGACCTGCCCTGCTTCGCGCTGGCCGGCTGGCCCGTCGCGGTCGCCGGGGCCCACGACGCGGTCCGGGCGGCCGCCCGCGCCGTCACGACCACCCCCGGCGGCTTCGGCGCCATCCGCGAGATCGCGGCCTGGCTGCTCGGCCCCACCCTCACGACCACCACGACCGCCAAGTCCCCCGAGTGACCCGGGACTCCCGCACCCGGCACACCGTCCCAGCTAAGGAAGCACATCTCATGAGCACCTCCCGTCTGCGCACCTTCGGTACCCGCACCGCCGGCCCCGGCCACCGCGTCTACATCACCGGTGAGATCGGCATCAACCACAACGGCGACCTCAGCAACGCCCTCGCCCTGATCGACATCGCCGCCGAAGCCGGCTGCGACGCCGTCAAGTTCCAGAAGCGCACCCCGGAGATCTGCACCCCGCGCGACCAGTGGGACATCGAGCGCGACACCCCCTGGGGCCGGATGACGTACATCGACTACCGCCACCGCGTCGAGTTCGGCGAGGAGGAGTACCGCGCCATCTCCGAGCACTGCGCCGAGCGCGGCATCGACTGGTTCGCCTCCCCGTGGGACACCGAGGCCGTCGCCTTCCTGGAGAAGTTCGACGTCCCCGCCCACAAGGTCGCCTCCGCCTCGCTCACCGACGACGAACTGCTGCGCGCCCTGCGCGCCACCGGCCGCACGATCATCCTCTCCACCGGCATGTCCACCCCGAAGCAGATCCGCCACGCGGTCGAGGTGCTCGGCTCGGACAACATCCTGCTCTGCCACGCCACGTCGACGTACCCGGCCAAGGCCGAGGAACTGAACCTGCGGGTCATCAACACCCTCCAGCAGGAGTACCCCAACGTCCCGATCGGCTACAGCGGTCACGAGACCGGCCTCCAGACCACCCTCGCCGCCGTCGCCCTCGGCGCCACCTTCGTCGAGCGCCACATCACCCTCGACCGCGCCATGTGGGGCTCCGACCAGGCCGCCTCCGTCGAGCCGCAGGGTCTGACCCGCCTGGTCCGCGACATCCGCACCATCGAGCAGTCGCTCGGCGACGGCGTCAAGAAGGTGTACGAGTCCGAGCTCGGCCCGATGAAGAAGCTCCGCCGGGTCACCGGCGTCGTCGCCGAGAGCGAGGCGGCCCCGGCCGCCGAGCCGGTCGCGGTCTGACGGGCCGACCGGTGAACCTCGCCCTCGTCGAGAGCCCGGTCCAGCTCCTGAACGTCCTGGAGTGGGCCTACGCAGAGGGAGGCGACGACCGGGTCCTCACCGACATCACGGTCGTCGTCCTCCCCCCGGTCGACCCGATGTCGCGCGGCCAGCTGCGCCGGATGGCGGAGCTGGCCCGCGACGAGGGCATCACCGTCCGCTGGCAGGAGGCGCGCGGCGGAGCGGGCGCCCCTCTGAAGAGCCTGCGCGACCTGTCCGGACTCGTCCGCCGGGCCCGGCACGTCGTGATCGGCGACCCGTTCTCCCGGTACGTGCAACTGCTGCTCACCCTGGTCCGGGCCCGCCACCTCACCGTGGTCGACGACGGCACCGCCACCATGGAGTTCGTCGCCCAGCTCGCCCGCGGCGAACGCCTGGTGCGCTGGCACCGCAAGGGCAGCAAGGGCCCGCGCGAACTGGTCCTGGCCCCGGTCACCGCCCGTGCCCGCAGCCGGTTCACCCCGTCCGCCGACCGTACGGTCGAGGTCTTCACGGCCATGCCGGTCGAGGCCCCGCCCGGCGTGACCGTCACCTCCAACACCTTCGCCTGGACCCGGGCCCGCTTCGGCCCGCCCCGGCTGACCAGGGGCGCCGACCTGGTGGGCACCTCGCTGGTCGAGACGGGCGTCGTCGACCAGGACCGCTACCTGGAGGCGGTGGGCGCCCTGGCCCGCACCCACCAGGCCACCCGCTACTTCGCCCACCGCCGCGAATCCACCGACAAGCTCCACGCCCTGGAGGCCGCCACCGGACTGGAGATCGTCCGCCCCGACCTCCCCCTGGAACTCATCGCCCGCCGCGGCCCCATCGGCCGCACGGTCCTCAGCTTCCCCTCCACCGTCGTCCACACCCTCCCCCTGGCCCTCGCCGGAACCGAGGTGAAGGTCGCCGTCTGCGACATCGCCCCCGAATGGCTCCGCGACACCGCCTCCCCGCGCGCCCACGGCTTCCTCTCCGGCGTCACCGAGACCGCCCGCGACGTCCAGCGCCTGGCCCCGTGGCGCGCCACGGCGGTGACCGAGGCGTAACCCACACCCCGCACCCCACACCCCCGGCCCGCCCACCCACCGGAACACCGGGGGTGGGCCCGGTCGTATCTTCGGGGCAGCACCAACGGGCGCCGCCGCACCGCGCCGCCGCACCCGTCGCCGCCGCAAGGGGAGTTCCGTGATCGTCGCCTTCCTCATCTCCGCCGTCATAGCCGTGGGCTTCGTCGGCTACCTGGCCACCCTCTTCAAGCGCGACCACGACATCCGGTGGCACGGCCGGGACGTCCGGGCTCTGGTGGAGGACATCCGCCACATCGGCACCAACGACGCCGGAAGCTTCGAGATCGCCTACCGCCTCTCCTGGCAGGAGGACGGTGAGAAGAAGACGGTGGAAGGCCGCGACACCATCCCGGCCCGCCGCTTCCCCCTGCTCCGGCCGGGTCACGAGACCGCCATCAGATACCTGGACGACCGGAAGATCATGTTCGTTTTCGACGCATAGGCGGATCCACCGGATCCACTCCCGTTCAGCAGCACATGACGGACATGTCCTTGACAAGATCATGAGGGCGTTGTTGCATGCGGCTCTGTTGTGCGCTGTCGGGAATCGGCGAATTGGAGTGGAGTGGTGTGGTGCGTGTGCTCGTGAACAGACCTGACGGACAAGGGCGTGGGCGTGGCCGAAGACCCCTGGTGGCCGTGACGCTGACGACCGTGCTGGCCATGGGGGCGGTGCTCCCGGCCCTGTCCGAGGGGGTCGCGCGGGCCGCCTCGGCGCCCGCCGGGAGCGGCGCCGCCGAAGTCTTCGACGCGCCGACGGTCAGCTCGGCCGAGTACCCCGACGACGGCAACTGGCACCAGGGCGTCGGCGACTACGGAAGCTTCACCTTCGCCTCGTCGTCCTCCGACGTGGTCCGTTACACCTACCGGTTCGAGGGCGACGGCGGCTGGTCCACGGTCGACGCCGCAGCGCCGGGCGGCTCCGCGACGGTGGCGTTCATGCCGACGTCCGCGAGCGCCTGGTCCGTGGAGGTGAAGGCCGTCGACGCGGACGGAAACCTCCTGGGAGCGCGCACGACCTACCACTTCCTCGTCTCCGACGGCCGGGCACCCGTCGGCGGCTGGACCCTCGGCGACGCCAAGGGCTCCGGCTCGGCGGCCGGTTCGGGCACCTCGCCCGCCGCCGTACCGGGGACGGGCGTCACCTTCGGCGCCCGGCCCGGACCGCTCGGCGGGACCGACACGTACGCGACCCTCGACGGCACCGCGGACGCCTACCTGGACGCGGGGCGGCGCATCGTCGACACGGACGCCGGGTTCTCGGTCGGCGCGTGGGTCAACCTCCCCGAAGAACCGACGCGGGACCAGACCGTGGTCAGCCAGGACGGTACGGACCGGCCCGGCTTCGAGCTGGGATACGACGCGGCCGCCCGGGGCTGGACGTTCCGCATCCCGTCCGGCGACCAGGGCTCCACCGGTGAGTGGAAGGTCACCGGCGGCAAGGTGGTCCCCGGCGTCTGGACGCGCCTCACCGGCACCTACGACGGCGTCACCGGCGAGATGCGGCTGTACGTGAACGGCACGGCGGTCCCGGCCACCGCGAAGCGGCCGGACCCGTGGAACGCCACCGGGAACCTGCAGATCGGCCGCAGGATCTCACCGGACGGCTACACGGCCCACCTCAAGGGCGGCATCGCCGACGTCCAGGTCCACGACCGGGTCGTGCCCGGGGCCGAGAACGCCGAAACGGGCGGCCTCCAGCCCCGGCAGCTCGCCTACTGGGACGTGGACTCCGCGCCCGGCGGCGTCGCCCCGGAAATGTACGGCGGAACCGGGCTCACGCTCGGCGGCGGAGCTTCCATCTATACACCGGAACCAGGCAGTTGCAGCCCGGAGGCCGATCCGGAGTGCAACGAGGTGCCTGCCCCGGACCCGATGTGGGGCGACGGACACCTGGTCCTCAACGGCACCGACGCCTACGCCACCCGCGCGGCCGGGTTGCTCGACAAGCGGGACGGCTTCACCCTGACCGCGCGGGCCCGGCTCGCCTCGCGCTCGCCCGCCGGGGACCAGACGGTCATGTCGCTGTCCGGCGCCCGGAACAGCGCGGTCGCTGTGGGCTACTCGGCCGCCGCCGGCCGTTGGACCCTCACGGTCACCGACGCGGACTCGGCCACCGCCACACGCACCACCGTGAAGGCGAACGGTTTCCTGCCCAGCACCGGCACCACGGGAGACCATCTGGCCCTCGTGTACTCGGCCGCCTTCGGCGACGTGGTGCTCTACGTCAACGGCGTCGAGAGCGCCCGCCTGCCCTGGGACAACACCTGGGACCTCAGCACCACCGCACTCCAGGTCGGCCGCACGCTGAACGGCGACACCTCCAGCGACCTCCTCGCGGGCACCGTCGATGAACTGCGCGTCTTCCGAGGCGCGTTGGACGAGCGGCTCGTGAACCTCGTCAGGGGTCTCCCGGACGGCACGAGCATCGAGTCGACCCTGCCCTGACGATCGGTCCGGCTGGTCCGCAGCCACAGCCCGGCCGGTCGACACGGGTACCCCCTCCTGCCGAAGCCCCGCCCGGTACGCACCGGGCGGGGCTTCGGCGCTGGCGGGGTCAGGCCAACTTCGTTCCAGGTGAGCGCCGTTGGCCTCCGCCGCCCAGTCCGCAGACCGGGCAGCGGTTCATGGCGCCGTCCTTCCCGTGAGGCGTGAGCAGCATCCGGCGGCCCACCCTCCGTACCGGTCAGGGCTGTTTGGCCGTGCACCTGCCAGTGTTCCACATCACATACCGCATGCCCCGTTTTGTCGAGATGGGATAGATCATCCCTCTGGTTGGAAGTGTGGCCCGTACATATAGTCCACCCAGATTCCCTGCTTCTCACGGAATCTTCATCTTCTTGAGGTTGGTGTGGGTGCTATGCGGAGACGGTTGCGTGGTCGACGAGGAGCCGGGGTGGTGGCTGCCGTCGCGTTGAGCCTCGTGGCGGGAGGAGCGCTGACGCCACAGGCGGGCGCGGCTCCCGTGCCACAGGTGTCGAAGTCCGCGGAGCCGACCGGTGGTGACACGGAATCAAGTGCCGAATCGAGCATCGACGCGGCCCAGGCCAGGGCGAAGCGCGAGGGGCGTCCGGTCGAGGTGATGTCCCTGCGGGGAGAGAGCCGCGAGGTCTTCGCGACGCCGGACGGAAACCTGGAGGCCCAGGAACATTTGCGCCCGGTCCGGACCCGGGTCGGCGGAGAGTGGAAACCGATCGACACCGCGCTCGCACGGACCGGCGACGGCGGAGTGGCCCCGAAGGCCAGCACGGTCGACCTCGAATTCTCCGGGGGCGGCAGCACACCGCTGGTACGCATGAAGAAGGCCGGACGCGAACTGGCCCTGTCCTGGCCCGGGAAGCTGCCGGCGCCGGGTCTGGACGGTGCGACCGCCACGTACGCCGAGGTTCTTCCCGGTGTGGACCTGCGGATGGAGGCGCAGGAGGACGGGTTCACCCAACTGCTGGTCGTGAAGTCCGCGCAGGCCGCGCAGAGCGAGGAGCTGGCCGAGCTGCGCCTGAGGCTTGCCGCCGACGGCATGGAAGTGAACACGACGGCCGAGGGCGGGCTCGAAGCGGTCGACAAAGGCGCGAAGGGGGCGGTCTTCGAAGCGCCGAAGCCCATGATGTGGGACTCCAGTTCCGCCGCACCGGAAAGTTCGGCGAAGAGCGCGGCCTCGGCGAGGTCGGCCGCGGTGGAGTCCTCGGAGAGTGTCTCGCCGACGGAGTCCGGACGGCTGGCCCCGGTAGGCGTGGAGATCGCGCCCGGTGGCGGCGAACTGGTTCTGACACCGGACGCCGATCTGCTGAAGGGCGCCGACACCACGTACCCCGTCTTCATCGACCCGCAGTGGTACTCGCCCCGGGCCTCCGCCTGGACGATGGCCTCGCAGTACTGGGCATCGTCACCGCAGTGGAAGTTCAACGGTGAGTCCACCGCCGGCATGGGGTACTGCAACTGGGACTACTGCGCGCCCAACGACACCAAGCGGCTGTTCTACCGGGTCCCCACATCGACCTACGCCGGCAAGTCGATCCTCTCCGCCGAGTTCGTGGTCCGCAACACCTGGTCGGCCTCGTGCTCGGCGCGCAAGGTCCAGCTGTGGCGCACGAAGGACATCTCCTCGTCCACGACATGGAACTCGCAGAACGCCGCCGGGTTCTGGATCAAGAAACTGCAGACCGAGTCCTTCGCCTACGGATTCACCGGGTGCGCCGCGAAGGACGCGGAGTTCGACGTGAAGGCCGCGGTGCAGGAGGCGGCGAACGGCAAATGGTCCACGATGACGTTCGGCCTCCAGGCAGACGACGAGTCGGACAAGTACGGCTGGAAGCGGTTCTCGGACAAGGCCGTCCTGCGGGTGAAGTACAACCGCCCGCCGGTGCAGGTGAAGATGTCGCAGCTCACCATGGAGTACGGCGGGACATGCAAGCGACCGGAACAGGCCGCCCGCGTCCGTACGCTGGGAACGATCACAGCGAGCAAGGTGACGGATCCTGACAAGGACAACGTCTCGGTCCAGTTCCAGGCATCGTGGGACGCCGGGGACGGCAAGGGCAACATTGCCCGCTGGAACCCGGCGCGGACGACATCGAAACCGTCCGGTTCGAGCTTCGTCATCAGCCTTCCAAGTTCGATTCCGCAGAACAAACGGGTCGCTTGGCAGGTCCGGGTCTACGACGGAGCCGAGTACTCCCCGTGGTCCAGCGCGGGCGACCCCACGGGCTGCTACTTCACGTACGACACTTCGGTTCCCAAGGCCCCGTCCGTCACCTCGAGCGACTACCCGGCCTCCGACCCCGAGAACCCGGACGATCCCTGGTACGACGGGGTCGGCAAGTACGGCGCGTTCCGGATCAAGGCCGCCGAGAACGACGTCACGAAGTACCAGTACGGCCTCAACGGCTCTCCGCTGCCGAAGAACGAGTTGACCACCTCCGGCGGGGCGGAGAAGACCATCCAGATCCTTCCCTCGGAACCCGGGCTGAACTTCCTCACGGTCCGGTCGCTCGACGCCGCCGGAAACGGCAGTGAGGAGCGGACGTACTTCTTCCGCGTCAAGATCGGGCAGCCGGAGAAGGCCGCCTGGCGCATGGACGACGAAGCCGGTGCGACTGAAGCCCAGGGGACCGCGGGAGCACGGGTGGCCGCGCTCAAGGGAGGCGCGACCGCGGGCGTCCCCGGTGTCCTTGGAACGGCGGTCTCGTTCGACGGGGTCGACGACTACGCGGTGACCGACATTCCCACCGTCGCCACCGAGACCGGGTTCTCCGTCTCGGCATGGGCGAATCTGTCCCGGATGCCTGACACGGCGGCCATCATCGCCGCCCAGCCGGGCAACTACAGCCCGAGCTTCGAGCTGTACTACTCCAAGGCGTACGACCGCTGGGTCTTCAACCAGTACACGGCCGACACGGCGACTGCCGGAGCCGTACGTGCCATGGCACCCGCCCCGGGCGGGGTCGCTCCCGGCCAGTGGACGCATCTGGTCGGTACCTACAGCTCGGCGTCGAAGGAACTGAAGCTCTACGTGCAGGGCACGCTCGTGGGCACGACCACGTACAGCACGCCGTGGGACGCCCGTCGCGGGCTCCAGATCGGCGCCGGCTCGTACGGCGGGCAGCAGGCGTCGTTCTTCCCCGGCGCCATCGACGAGGTGCGGATCTTCGACAAGCCGATCTCGGCGACGGAGGTCACCAGCCTGTACAACAAGCAGCCCATCGGATCGGGGCGACCGGCCCGCGCGGTGTTCCCCATGGACGAACCGGCGGGCGCCACGGAGATCACCGGGCGCGCCGACGTCCATCCGGCCGTGCTCCAGGGCGGCGCCGCCATCGGCCAGCGCGGTGTGGACGGCAACGCGCTCACGCTCGACGGGGACGGTGACTACGCCGTCTCCGGCGCTCCCCACATCAACAACCAGCGCAGCTTCACCGTGTCGGCCTGGGCGAAGATGCCGAAGACCAAGCCGACCCACGCGGCGATCGTCGCCAGCCAGACGAGCGCGCACAAACCCGGCTTCGAGCTCTACTACTCAAGCGCCTACGACCGCTGGGTGTTCAACCAGTACATGGCCGACACCTCGGACGCGGGCGTGGTCCGCGCCATGCAGCCAGAAGGGACGACGGCGTACGGCGGCGACTGGGTGCACCTGGTCGGTGTAATGGACACCGTGGTCGACCGGCTGACGCTTTATGTCAACGGCGTCGAAGCGGGCCAGGCCAAGGCCGCCACGACGTGGTACGCCGGAGGCCCCGTCCAGATCGGGGCGGGTTCGTACGACGGGAAGCCCGACTCGTACTTCCCCGGGCAGATTGACGACGTCCGCCTCTACGACCGGCCGCTGTCCGCCGGAGAGGTCCAGCAGATGTTCCGGCAGAGCCCGGTCCTCAAGGGACGCTGGAACTTCGAGAAGACGACCGCCGGTACACCCGTGAGCACCCCGGACTCCTCGGGAGAGTCCTCGGCGATGAACCTGTACGGCGGAGCGAAGACCGGCCCCGGAACCATCGACGACCAGGGCCTCCAGCTGGACGGCGTCGACTCCTACGGGGAGGTGCCGACCATGCCGGTCGACGCCGGGTCGAGCTTCACGGTGAGCGCGTGGGCCCAGGCCGCCGCGCTGCCGGACCACCCGATGACCGTGGTCAGCGCCGGAGGGAGCAAACGGAGCGCCTTCGACGTCCGCTTCCGGCCCGACCCGGCCGATCCGCAG
Organism: Streptomyces sp. NPDC001108; assembly: GCF_053598535.1. Classification (NCBI taxonomy): domain Bacteria; kingdom Bacillati; phylum Actinomycetota; class Actinomycetes; order Kitasatosporales; family Streptomycetaceae; genus Streptomyces; species Streptomyces sp. NPDC001108. The sequence goes on along the minus strand of NZ_JBSFKL010000002.1, from coordinate 672,968 downwards.
GGGCTGGGGCGCTGGGAGCTGACGCTCCCGGACGCGAACAGCTCGACCGCCGCGGTCAAGCAGGTCGGCAACACGGAGTTCTTCGACGTCCGCGACTGGAACCACCTGGCCGTGGTCTACGACGGCTTCGCCAAGGAGGCCCGGCTCTACGTCAACGGCGTCCTCCAGGAAGTGGCGTGCGGTGACAGCGACGGAGACGGCGCGGCGGACGACAGCGCCTGCCAGGACCTCGTCGCCTGGGCCGACAACGTGCTGACCTTCCAGGCCGACAAGGGCATGCAGGTGGGCCGCACTCTGGCGGGCACCGCGAGCGACTACTTCGCGGGGACGATCGACGACGTCTGGGCCTTCGAGGGAGCGCTGAACGACAGCCAGGTCAGTTACCTCGCCAACGTCTGGTTCGAGATTCCGACCGAAGTGCCGGCTGGCATCTGACTCCGGCGGACGGGGACACCCGACTGGGAAGCAAGCCCGGTCGGGTGTCCCCGTGCCCGCCGGGCCTTCAAGAACATCTCCTTTGGGCCGCGCGCGGCGTGTTCGGGATTCCCGGCACACGCGCCTGACAGTGATGGACAACTGCGCATGAGACATGGAACAGGATTTACCTCCAGGAACAGAGTGTTCCGGCGAACATCGCTGGCGGTATCCGCCGTGATGGTCGCCACCCTGCTTCAGGCGGCGGCAGCTCCCGCCGCGATGGCCACGACCTCCAACCTGCCCGGCCTGCCGTCGGCAGAGAAGCCGGTAAAGGGAGTCAGAGAGGCCAAGGCCAAGCCCCGGCCCCGAACCCCGGGGGCCAGGGTTCCGTCCAGAGCCCCGAGAACGGAGCTGCCCGAACCCTCCGTGGAGACAGTCTCGATGCCCGGCGCCGACGCCAGGGGCAGTGCGCGCTTTGCTATCCCCGGCAAGCAGCCGATCGGTATCGGCCGGGCCCAGGACAAAGCGCGGGACAACGCGGCGGCCAGAGGCAGCAGGGCTGGTGAGGCCCCCGCGCCGATCAACGTGACCTCACGTGTACTCGGGAGTGAGCAGGCGCGCCGAGCAGGTGTGAACGGTGCCCTGTTCAGCCTCACCCCGAAGCTGGCGAAGGCTCCGGACACCGGGACGTCCGCGAAGAAGACCAGCTCTGCTGCGCCCGCCGTCGGGCGCAGCTCCGTCGCGCTGACCGTCGACTACGCCCCCTACGCGGAGCTGTTCGGCGGGTCGTACACCTCGCGTCTGCGCCTGGTCGAACTGCCGGCCTGCGCACTGACCACCCCGGACAAGCCGCAGTGCCGCACAGGCGAGTCCATCCTTGCCACGAACAACACTGCGGAGCGGAAGCTCACGGCGAAGTCGGTGAACCTGCGGGCGGACGGCCCGACCGTGCTGGCCGCGACGGCCGCGGCCGCGGGCGACAAGGGAGATTACAAGGCAACACCGCTCTCCCCGTCGGCCACGTGGAACACCAGCCTCAACACCGGAGACTTCACCTGGTCCTACGCCATCGACACTCCTGGGGTCCCGGGTGGTCTGAAGCCGGGTGTCGCTCTCTCCTACTCTTCTGGGGCCATCGACGGACGCACCGGCGGGACGAACAACCAGGGCTCCTGGGTCGGCGACGGCTTCGACCTGTGGCCCGGGTACATCGAGCGCCGCTACAAGCCGTGCGCGGACGACGGCGTGAAGAACGCCGACGGCAACAAGCCCGGCGACATGTGCTGGGCGTACGACAATGCCTTCCTCTCCTTCAACGGCTCGGGTGGTGAGCTCGTCCCGGCGGGCGACGACGAGTTCAAGCTGAAGCACGACGACGGCACCCGCATCAAGCGACTGAAGGACTCCACTCGGGAGAACGGCGACAACGACGGCGAGTACTGGCGGCTGACCGACCCCCAGGGCACCCGCTTCTACTTCGGCTACCACCAGCTGCCGGGCTGGAGCACGGGCAAGGAAACCACGGAATCCACCTGGACCCTTCCCGTCTACGGCAACAACACCGGCGAGGCCTGCCACGCCGACGCCTTCGCCGCCTCCTGGTGCCAGCAGGCCTGGCGATGGAACCTCGACTACGTCGTGGACGCCCACGACAACACCATCAGCTACTACTACGGCCGGGAGACCAACTCCTACGGCCGCAACCTGAATGCGGCGGACGACACCCCGTACACCCGCGGCGGCTACCTGAAGCGCATCGACTACGGGCAGAAGGCGACCGAGGTGTACACCTCGAAGCCTCTGGCCCAGGTTGTCTTCAACAACAGCGAACGTTGTCTTCCGGAGTCGGGCGTCACCTGCGCGGCGGACACCATCGACAGCAAGGCGTTCTACTGGTACGACACGCCCTGGGACCTGAACTGCAAGGCCGGCACCAGCTGTGACGGCAACCGGCTCGCACCTTCCTTCTGGACGCGTAAGCGGCTGACCGGCATCACGACGCAGACACTCAAGTCCGACGGCACTTATGCCAAGGTTGACTCCTGGAAGCTCGACCACCGCTGGGGCCAGGCAGACGTCGACTACCAGCTTCTGCTCGACAGCATCCAGCACACCGGCGAGTCCACGACGCCGGCCATCACCCTGCCCAAGGTGACTCTGCAGTACGTCCAGTTGGCCAATCGACTCGACAAGACCGGCGATGGGTACGCCCCGTTCATCAAGGAACGTCTGACCTCGGTGGCGGACGAGTACGGCGGCCAGGTGACCGCCAACTACTCCGAGCCCGTGTGCGACTGGAACAACCTCCCTACCCCGGAGACCAACACCACCCGCTGCTTCCCCCAGTTCCTCGGCGGTAGCGACACCGAACCTGCCGAGAAGCACTGGTTCAACAAGTACGTCACCACCTCTGTAACGTCGACCGACCGCATCGGCGGCGCACCCGACCAGGTCACGCGCTACGACTACCTCGGCGGAGCCGCCTGGCACTTCGACGATGACGACGGCCTGACCAAGGAGAAGGAGAAGACCTGGTCACAGTGGCGCGGCTACGGCCAGGTCCGGGTCCGCACCGGCGGTCAGGGCGGTGACGCAGCCATGAAGACGCAGCAGGACTCCTACTTCCTCCGGGGCATGGATGGCGACCGGAAGAACACCTCCGGCGGCACGAAGACCGTCACCGTGAGCCTCGACGCGGGCGAGGGTGATCCGATCGCCGACCACGAGACCACTGCCGGATTCGCCTACAAGACCATCTCGTTCGACAAGCCCGGCGGCAAGGTGCTCGCCAAGTCGGTCAACCGGCCCTGGTACCACCAGACCGCGAAGAAGGTCCGCGACTGGGGCACGGTGACGGCCAACTTCATCGGCAACTCCGCCACCAAGCAGTGGACCTCCCTCGACAACGGCGCTGGAGCCAAGTGGCGTACCACTTCCACGGCCGCCGCATACGACACCATTGCAGGGCGGCTCGTCCAGTCGGACGACTTCGGTGACGACGCCACCGCGGCCGACGACCGGTGCACCCGCATCACGTACCCCCCGGTGACGGGTGCCAACCTGCTTACCTTGACCGCTCGGGAGGAGACGGTCACAAAGGCGTGCGATGCCACGACCGACCGCTCCAAGGACGTTCTCTCGGACACCCGGACCGCATACGACGGTGGTGCTTACGGTGCCGCCCCCACCAAGGGCGACAAGACCGCGATCGCCGCGCTGAAGAGCCACGACGGCACTAAGGCCACCTACCTGGAGTCGGGTGCCACCTACGACGCCTACGGCCGTGCACTGACTGCCACGGACCTGACCGCCGATGTCACCGCCACAGGCTCCGACGCACCGGTCCGTACCGCCCGCAAGGACGGGCGTACGACGACCACGGCATACACACCGACGACTGGTCAGGCTGCCGAGATCAAGGTGACGACGCCGCCGGCCGTCGCCACCGACGTGACCTCGGCGCAGACCACCACCACGGTGATGGAGCCCGTCCGCGGCTCCGTGGTGAAGCAGACCGACACCAACGGCAACGTGACCGAGCTGTCCTACGACGCCCTGGGCCGGTCCACCAAGGTATGGCTGCCGGACCGGCGCACCAGCCAGGTCCCGAGCCAGGAGTTCGCCTACACGATCACTGACAACACGGTCGCGGTCGCGTCCAAAACCCTGAACAACACGGGCGGTCAGATCGCGTCGTATGCGCTCTACGACGGCTTCCTGCGCGAGCGGCAGACCCAGACCCCCGGTCCGGGCGGCGGCAGCATCATCAGCGATGTCTTCTACGACGACCGCGGACTGGCGGCCAAGTCGTTCGCGCCCTACTACACGACGGGCAAGCCGGGCACTCAGCTCTTCAAGCCGGCTGACGCGCTGTCCGTGGAATCTCAGACCCGCACCATGTTCGACGGGCTGAATCGCGCCGTGGAAGTCCGGCAGATCGCGGGCAACGGCGACGGCGGCGCGGTCCTCAGCACCACCACGACCACTTTCGGCGGCGACCGCACCACTGTCATTCCGCCGGTCGGGGGGACAGCGACTACCACGCTCACCGACGCCCGCGGCAACACCACCGAGCTGCGTCAGCACCACAGCCGCTCGGCCGCCGCAGCCTTCGACTCCACCCTCTACGAGTACACGCCGCGCGGCGAGCTCAAGAAGGTGACCGACCCCGCGAAGAACAGCTGGACCTACACGTACGACCAGCGTGGACTTCAGACGGCTTCCACCGACCCGGACAAGGGCGCCACCGAGAGCACCTACGACGACCGGTCCCAGCTGATCTTCGCCAAGGGCTCACGCACCGATGTCCCGGGGCTCTCCTACCTCTACGACAATCTCGGCCGTCAGACCGAGGTGCGTGAGGGATCGGCCACCGGCACGCTGCGGACCAAGAATGTCTACGACACGATCAGCGGCGCACAGGGCCAACTGGCCGAGTCGACCCGCTACGTCGACGGCCAGGCGTACACCTCCAAGGTCACTCAATACGACCGGCTCTACCGTCCGACCAGGACCGCCGTCACGATCCCGGCAGCCGAAGGCAAGCTCCAGGGCACCTACCAGGCGGGCACGTCCTACCTGCCGTCCGGGCTGGTGAGCGGCGTGAGCTACTCCGCGGCCGGCTCACTTCCCGGGGGTGCGACCAACTACACCTACGAGGCCGACACTCTGCGGACGACCGGGGTGTACGGAGATGGCATGACCTCCGGCGTCGCCTACAGCCCGACCGGGAAGCCGCTGCAGTACACCATGGCGCTGTCCGGCAGCACCAAGAAGACCCAGGTCACCAACACGTACGAGTGGGGCACCCAGCGGCTGGCGACCTCGCGCGTCGACCGCCAGGACCAGCCGGGCGTCGACCGCAACGTCACCTACAGGTACGACGAGGCGGGCAACGTCCGCTCGATGGCGGACGTCTCCCGCAGCGGCACCGACAACCAGTGCTTCGTCCAGGACTACCTCGGCCGGGTCACCGAGGCGTGGACCCAGCCCGTCACCACCTGCGCCACGGAGCCGTCCGGCGGCCTGATTGGCGGACCGGCCCCGTACTGGCAGAGCTTCACGTACGACAACTCCGGCAACCGGGCCACCGAGATCCAGCACGACCCCACCGGTGACACGACCAAGGACACCAAGCGGACCTACACGTACCCGGAACCGGGTCAGCCGCAGGCCCACGCCCTGAGCTCCGTCACCACGGCGGCCCCCTCGGGAACCACGACCGGCTCCTACGCCTACGACGCGAGCGGCAACACCACCACTCGCCCCGGCCAGAAGCTGAACTGGGACGCCGAGAACCACCTCTCCGAGGTGACCGAGAACGGCAAGACCACCAGCTACGTGTACGACGCGGCGGGCAACCGTCTCATCAGCCGTACCAGCACCGAGGCCACGCTCTACCTGGGCAACACCGAGCTCACGGTTCCCACCGGCGCCGACAAGGCCAAGGCGACCCGCTACATCGACCTCGGCGGCGGTCAGACGGCCGTCATCGCGGACGACGGAACGGTCTCCTTCACCATCGCCGACCACCACGGAACCGGCGAACTCGCCATCCAGGCGTCGGACCTGGCCCTCACCCAGCGCCGCACGCTCCCGTTCGGCGCGACCCGCGACTCGAAGCCGGCCAACTGGCCTGGCACCAAGGGCTTCGTCGGCGGCACGGACGACACCAAGTCCACCGGCCTCACCCACCTCGGCGCCCGCGAGTACGACCCCGAACTCGGCCGCTTCATCTCCGTGGACCCGCTCCTCGACCTGAGCGATCCCCAGCAGATGAACGGCTACACCTACGGCAACAACAACCCCGCCACCCTCAGCGACCCCGACGGCCTGCGGCCACTCGGCATCTGCGGACACACCGGCATCTGCGATGACGGTACGCGCGAGAACTTCACCATGAACGAGAACGGAGGATGGGACCAGCATCTGCAGAAGACCAAGGTCGAATCGCGAAGCGACGGTTCCACCCTGTTCACGCACGAGAAGTACGTCAACGGGCGCAAGGTAGCGACACGGTTTGTAACCGTCGGAGAAAAAGGACTTGTCCTCGGTAATCTCCCGGTCGGTGAGAACCGATACTGGCGGCTGGCTAAAGAGGTCTTCAAACTCACCGTCTTTGACCCTGAGGATCTAGCAGCTTGTAAGGATATTTCCTGGGAGTGCGGATGGATTGTCACTGACATTCCGATCCTGAAAGCCGGAAAGATCCTCAAGCTTGCCAAGGCAGGAGAGAAGAGCGCCAAAGAGGCCAAAGCCGCTGAGAAAGCAGCGGAGTGCCTGACCGGCGGCAATCACAGTTTTCTCGCCGGAACTAAGGTCCAGCTGTCCGACGGGACGACTAAGAATATCGAAGACGTCGAGATCGGTGAAAAGGTTCTGGCCACAGACCCGGAAACCGGAAAGACGGAACCCCGCGATGTCGTGAACACCATAGTCACGGAGGATGACAAGGACTTCACCGAGATCGCGGTGAAGTCCGGCGGGAACACATCCAAGATCACCGCGACGGATACCCACCCCTTCTGGTCCCCGGCGGAAGGGCGGTGGATCGATGCAGGCGATCTCAGGGCCGGAGACAAACTCCGCACTGACGCCGATGACGTGGTCGAGGTCTCCGCTGTCCATCACTACCAGAAGCGTCAGCGCACTTACGACCTCACGGTAGACGGCATCCACACGTACTATGTACTCGCAGGTAGCACACCTGTGTTGGTACACAATTCTGGCTGTGGCCCGGACTTGGGTGAGTCCTGGAAGCCGAAGCCCGCATCACAGGTTTGCGGAACGGGTGGATGCGAGAAGGTTGCCGACCATATTCAGTCGGTCATTGGTGGCGACATCATGCGAATCACCGATAGGTATGGCGCACCGCAGCTTGGTAAGTATCGCGGCATTGACAGTGGGTGGAATTACCACGATGTCGTCGTCAAGGATGGTCGAGTGTTCGATGCAACAACTGGGAGACGGGGTGAACCGATTGATCAATATCGGGCGAATTTCGAGTATGGCGACGACCTCGTCTTCAGCCCAGCTCCCAGGTAGCAGGTGACGAGATGGATCTCCGTGACAGGCTTGCTGACGTGCGTAGACGTCCTCACCTGTATGGCTTGACCACATTCGGCGAGGTGGCTGCGTTTGTGACCGGCATGGATGCCGCGACCGAATGGAGATTCCTCGAAGGATTTCGTGAGTGGCTAGCTTCTAGGTCGGATCTTGGTGCCAATCTCGCGTGGCAGGTTCTGGTGATCAGAATCGCTTACCCAGGTGAGGCCAACGACTTTTGGGTTGCGGCCTCGCATGGTGAAAGCGGCGAAGCGGTTACCGTTCTCTTCGATGAACTTAATTCGTTCTTGAGGGATCGGGAAACGCGCAACGTGGAATAATCTCAGCGAGGCTGAGATAGAGATTGAAGTCAGAGGCCCCGCCGGGAATGCTTGAATCCGGCGGGGCCTTTGGGGCTCTTGACGGCAGTAGTTGACGGCAACGTCAGCGGACGGCGGCTCCGACGAGGGGTGGTTCGTCGCCGTCGTCGGGCTTGCTGGTGATCTCGGCGGGGTTGCGGAGGGTGTTGTTGAGGAGGTCGATGGCGTCGCGTTGGAGGCGGAGTCGGACGTGGGCGTACACCGTCGCGGTCACGCCGATGTGGGCATGCCCCAACAGCTCCTTGATCACAACGAGTTCCACTCCTTGCTCCAGGAGCAGGGTCGCGGTCGAATGCCGGAGGTCGTGGAAGCGGATGCGGCGGAGCCCGGCCTGGCGGAGCAGGGTGTTGAAGTGCCGGGTGAGGGTGGACCCTTCGATCGGAGCACCGTCCGGGCGGGTGAAGACGTAGCCGCTGTCCTTCCAGCCCGTACCCGCCGTTTCGCGCTCTTGGAGTTGTCGGTCGCGGTGTTGTTCGAGAGTGCGCAGGCACGGTGTCGGGAGGGCGATGCGCCGCTCCGAGCTCTTGGTCTTGGTCGGGAGGGCGGTCAGGCCGTCGGAGTTGGTGCGCTGGAGAGTACGGCGGATGCTCGCGAGCCCGCCGGCCGGGTCGAGGTCTTCCCAGCGCAGGCCGAGGAGTTCGCCCTTGCGGAGGCCGGTGCGCAGCGCGAGTTCGAACAGCGCCTGCAATCGGTGACCGCTGGCGGCGGCCAGGAGCTCGCGCGCTTCGTCGGCGGTGAGGGGTTCGAAGCGGCGGGGTCTGGGTGTGCCGGTGCGGACGTTGCGGGCGACATTGCGTGGGATCTCCTCCTCGCGTACCGCGTGCTCCAGGGCGGACTTGAGCACGGAGTGCACGTAGGCAAGGGTCAGCGCTGCAAGCCGCTTCGAGCAGCAGGCACCCGCAGCGCAGCAGCGGGGCTCATCGCGTCCGGCGTCGAGGCCGCGGGTGCAGCACTGGCAGGTGGTGCGGAGCTGGTTGAGCCATGTGCGCACATCCTTGGCGGTGAGCTTGGCGAGCTTCTTCCGGCCGAGGCCGGGGATGAGGTAGAGGCGGGTGACGGCGCTGTAGCGGGTGTGGGTGTTCTCGCGGAGCTGGTGGACGGCGACAGCGTCGAGCCAGTACGTCAGGTACGCGGCCACGCTGCCCTGCGCGGAGGGGATGAGGACGCCGCGGTTGCTGGCGGCGATTTTCTCGGTCAGCTTGGCCAGGGCTTCCTTCCGGCTTGCGCCGTAGACGCGGACACGGCGGCGCGTGTTGCCGGGGGCCAGGACGTATCCGGCGGCTTCCCAGCGGCTGTCCTTGCGCTGGTAGACGGTTCCGTCGCCGTTGGCGCGGACTCGGCGGGATGCTGGGGTGTCGCGGGGTGTGGTCATCAGGCGGCGTCCTGTTCGAGTCGGGTGTGGATGAATTCGGTGAGGGCGTGGGTGGGGATGCGGCGGGCGCGGCCGAGGGTGATCGAGGCGAGCTGGCCGGTGCGGAGCAGGTCGTAGACGGCGGAGCGGCCGAGCTGGAGGCGGGCCATGACCTGGGGGACCGTCAGCAACTCCAGAACCGTGCCCGTTCCGGTGTGGAGGACGGTGGGCGGGGGCGAGGCCATCAGCAGCCCCCTTCGGCCGTGAACTGCCGTTGAAGTTCCCTGCGGTGCCAGACACCCGCGGCGAGGAGGGCCGCGCCGGGGCTGTAGCCCGAGCCGAGGTAGTCCCAGCGGCCGACGACGAGCGTGGTCGTCGGGTCGGTCTCGGGCAGGCCGGCGTGGGCGCGGGCCTGTTCGGTGCGCCAGACGCGGCGGGCCTCGCGCAGCGCGCCGAGGGTGGTGGAGTAGCTGCGGGACTTGGTGGAGAAGTGGCCCCGGAAGCCGAGCATGTGCGCCCACTTCCAGAGCTTGAGATCGGCGAACTCGGCGAGTTTGCCCAGTTCCCAGCAGGTGCGGATCATCTGCCGCACGTGGCGGGCAACGGCGAGTCGTGGCAACGGGCGGGCCTGCCCGGTGCCGTCGCACGTGGTGCAGGGGAGCGGGGTGCCGTGGGGCAGGAGAGTGGCGCCGCGCCCTTGGCAGGGGCGGCAGAACAGGGCACGGTCGAGGGTGCCGGAGGCGTCGGCGGACTTGGTGGCGTACTTCGCCACGTACGCGGCGACCGCCTGGTCGGTGAGTTCGGCGTCGGTGCCGAAGGCGGCGATCTCGCGCACGTCGAGCTGCTGGCCCCAGCCAAGTTCGCGTTCCCCGACCGCGTCCGAGACGACGGAGATTCGGGCCCGGGGTGCGGCGGCCCGGATGGCGTCGGTCAGCACGCCGACGGTGGCATACGAGGGAGGCTGAGTGCTGCCGTCGGGTCCGTCGAGCCGGATGACGGCGTGGAAGTGGACCAGGCCACGCTTCTGGTACTCGGCGACCTTGGCGAAGGACACCCGCAGAACGGCGTGGGCGGCCTTCTGAGTGAGGCCGAGCCGGACGGCGAGCTCGCGGCGCAGGTAGGTGGTGAAGCGCGCCCACAAGGCTCCGGCGTGGGCGTTGAAGAGGACCGCGCCCGCGTAGTCGTACGTCGCCGCGTTGAGCGGCGTGCCGAGCATGGGGTCAGTGGGTTCATGGCAGGTGCCGCAGCGGCAGGCCCGGACGTCACCACCAGGCGTGGTGGGGCGGTTGTGGACGGGGCCGAAGGAGGGGGCGGTGAGGGTGGCGAAGACGCGGGGGTGGGTGCGGACGGTGTTGGGGACGGTCTTGCCGCCGGTGAGGCCGGCGCGGATGAGGTGGTAGGTGTCGGCGGCGTAGAGGCGGGAGCAGGCCGGGCAGCGGGAGGCGCGGCGGTTGCCGCACGTGGTGAGCAGGCTGCCCGTGGGCTCGTCGGAGGAGGTGTAGGAGCGCAGCACTTCGCCGGTCGTGGTGTCGACGGTGGTGGCGTGGCCGGTCAGCCGGACGGGTTCGGTGCAGCCGCCGAGGTGTTCGATCTGCTGCTGTGTGCGGTCGAAGCCGGGGTGGTTGACGAGGTGGAGCAGGTCCCGTACGGCGGGGCTTGCCACGTGGCGCCGGTCCAGGGTGACCATTCGGGGCGTGTCCCTTCTGTTCGGGTGGGCGGCCCCGAGCAGCAACCAGCCCAATCGGAAGGCGTGTTGGTGCTGCTCGTGGCATGGCGAACCAGGCCCATGGGCGGGCGTGGGGTTGAGCGAGGGGGATGCGGCCGGTGAGGGCCGGGGCTCAGAGCTGAGCGAGGGCGGCGGTGGCCACCGGCAGGGCGATGCCCAGGCGCGTGCCCAACTGGGCAGCGCTGATCGGGGTTCCGTGCTCCGCCCGGTGGGTGTCCGCGAGGCGCCGGGCCGCGTCCAGCAGGGCGGCAGGCAAGGCCGGGCTTGAGGCGGGCCGAGTTGCCTTCGCGACGGCAGCGGGCGGAGCAGTGGCCGGAGCCGGAGTGGGCTCCAGTTTCTCGACCGGGGTGGGCGTCGGGGGCTCGGGTGCGGGTGCTTCGTCGGGCACCGGCTCGGAGATGGGGGTGGGTGTGTCCTCCAGGTGCGTGGTGGGGTGGGTGAGGGTGTGGAATTGGGTGAGGAAGGCGGGGCCGACGTGGCCCCAGCCGAGGAGCAGGAGCGGGGCGACGGTGTCCAGGCAGGCCCGGCCGTAGCGTCCGGCCAGCAGCGGTTCGGCGGTGTTCAGGGCGAGGGTGAGCAGCCCGCACAGATGCAGCAGCCGGGTACCGGCCCGCAACTCCGTCTTGTTGACGCCGCGCAGCGCCAGGAAGCGCAGGGCGATCAGGAGCCCGACGACGGACAGGTCGACTATGGGGGCGATCAGCGGTGCGATCGGGTGGGGGACGCCGAGGCGCAGGGCAAGTGCCCAGACGTTGCCGAAGGAGAAGACGAAGGCCAGGGCCGCGATGACTGCCATGACCACGGTCACGGTGCGCCGGGTGAATCGTTCCTCCGCTATGACCTCAACCTCCTTTGTCGCGTGGTCTGTTCGGGATCACTTGGTGAGCGAGGGTGCGGGCGTTGCCGTCCGGCCGGTCGAGGCGAGGAGGGCGTCCAGGCACAGGTCCGGATCGGCGGTCAGGTGCGAGGTGGCGTCGGCGACGCGGGCGGCGTCGGCGTCGGAGACGTAGGGGGTGCGGATGCGGGTGTAGCCGGGGCGGCCCTGCATCGCCATCACCGCGACTCCGACGTAGGCGGGGTCCTGCAAGGTGACCGGGCTGGCATCGGGCCAGTTGCGGATGTCGTCACCCAGCGCGGCCACCGCGGCTTCCACGGTCTTCTGCGCGAAGGACAGCCCGATGGGGCACACGTCGTGGATGAACGTGGGGATGGCGTCGCCGGTAGTCTTCTGGCTGATCAGGATCACCAGGATGCCGACGCTCCTGCCCTTCTTGACCAGGTCCTCCACCAGCCGGGCGTTCTCCGCCGTCAGCGCGGCCAGCCGCTTGGTGGTGGCGTCGCTGCCCTTGTACTCGCGGAAGTACGTGTGCGCCTCATCGATGATCAGGACCGTGAGCGGCCACTGCGGTGAGGGACCGACGTGCCACATGTTCTTCACGCCCAGCACGTCCCGGATGGTCGCCGAGCGCCGCTTGCGCAGCTCCACCAGGCGCTTGAACAGCGCGTTGGCTTCATCGAGATCGTCTCCGCAGAACGCGAACATCCGCTTGACCAGGTCGGAGTAGTCGCCCTCCGAGGCCCGCGACACCTTGCCGTCCGCCGTCACGATCTGCACGGACGCAGACGGCGCGAAGTCGCAGACGAACTTGTTGACCCCGGAGGTCTTGCCCGCACCCGGGACGCCGGCCACCGTGACCCCGGGCACGTTGGCCAGGGACACGCACACCTTCGTGGCGTACTCGTCGATGCCCAGCTCCCAGCGCGTCAGGTCCACGGGCGGGAGGCCGGTGGGCCGGTGCGTGGTCGGCGTGGTCAGGGGGTCGAAGCGCACGCCCCGGATCACCACCCTGCCGGGGCCGTCCGGCAGCACGGACACCCGCGTGCACCGCCAGGCGTCCGCCAGGAACCGCGCCGACTTCTGGTACTCCTCCACCCCGACCTGCGGCAGCGTCCGGGCCTGCACGATCACACCGAACCGGTCCGGCTTCACCTTGATCTTCGGCGTCAGGACTCGGGGCGCGGGGGCGGGGCCGTCCTTCTGCGCGGTGATCTGGGCGAGCAGGCCCGGGGTCTTGTCGGTGACCGTCAGCCCGGCCATCCGCGCGAGCCGTACCCAGCCCCACCGCACCCGCACGGCCTGCCGCATGCTCACCCGCGTGCCCCGGTCGGCCCGTACGTAGCGCACCACCGTCACCAGCAGCCACACACCGACCAGGACGGCCACGGCCAGCAGCGCGTCCGGCACGTATTCCGGCCCGGAATTTCCGAAGCGGATCACTGGGCCGCCTCCGCCGCGACCAGTTCCAGGCGGGCGGCGCGGTAGGCGACGCCGTCGGAGAGCTGACCGTTGAAGATCCGCGCCCACGGGGTGGCGAACAGGTCCACCGGCCGGACCATCACGCCCGGCTTCAGCCCGGCCGCCAGGCCCGTCTCCGGGACCGTGATCTTCAGGACCTCGGCCCGGCCGTCCTCCATGAGCATCACGGTCACCGTGTACAGCGACGCGCCGGTCTCCCGGTCGGTGGCGACCTCCCCGGTCTGCTGGTCCTTGATCTTCAGCACCGGCTCGGTGCCCGCGATGCACACCGCCGACGGCAGCAGAGCAACCCGGATTCGAGGCATGGCCATGCCATCACATCCCTTGATCGATGGAGCCGCTTGATCGGCTCGCAAAAAAAGGACTCGTCTACTCCCAGCTCGGTCGGGGCAGCTACGTCAGCGCCTCAGCCGACCGGAGCGCCGGCCCAGCCGGCGACGACCACGGCGACGCCGAGTCCGAAGGCCCGGACTGGCCGGTCGACCTCATCCGCAACGAAGACAGCCGCCCGCCGTACGTTCAGGTGGCCGACATCCTCCGCCGCGAGATCGAGGAAGGCACCTATCCGCCCGGCTCCCAGCTACCCCCGGCCCGTGAGATCCAGGAGCGGTTCCAGGTCGCCAACTCCACCGCGCAGAACACCTACCGGAGCCTCAAGCAGGCAGGACTCGTGTACGCGGTCAAGGGGCGCGGCGTCTTCGTACGCCCGACTCCGGAGCCGGGCAAGCACCACGGGCCGATCACCAACTACCTGCTACGGGAACAAGTCGACCGCGAGGCCCGCGCCTCCGCCGCCAAGTTCGCCAACCTCACCGATGACGACCTGCTGGAACGGGAAGCGGAGCTGGACCAGCGATGGGCCACGATCCGCGAGGAGCACCAGCGAGTCTTCAACGAGCGCCGGAAGATCAAACGCGAGAAGAGCCGCCGCGGCCTGTTCCTGCCACCCCTCCACGACGACGATGCGGACCCGGACATGTCGCCACGCGAGAAGCTGGAGACCGCACTGGCCGAGTCGAGGAAGCGGCGACAGCAGCGCCCTTGACGGGAAAGTCCGGCAGCTCAGCCAGGGAAGTTCCATGGGACGAGCTGTTCAGAGTTTCTTTACTTGATCAAGGGCGTCCCGCTGACGCGGGCCGCCGCGCGCCGGCGGTCGGTGACCGCCGCCCGCTCCTGTCTGCCGCCCCGCTGGCGACGGCCGCCGACCACTCGGCGCGCAGGGCCCAGAGGCACAGGCCGGACTGTCAATCGGAAGCCCCGCTGTCCGACCGCTCAGCAGCAGACCGGCCGGGTCCCCGAGAGGCCGTCCGGCTATCTCGTACCGTGCGGCGTCGGCACCCCGGCGGAGCTGTCGTCCGGAACGCGGCCATTGTGCTTGGCTGGGGCCGTGACGATGGAGATAACTGGGCTGATGCCAGTGCGGGGTTGAGCGAGACACACGTGGCGGGTGATCCGTTGGCGCGCCCGCCGTCGTGGCTGACTTTCTGGGGCTGAGGCCAGAACCTCACGGTCATGGGCGCGGCGCACATGTGAAGGCCCGTCCCTGCCGGGGCTGACGAGGACGGGGGAGCCTCGGTTGGCCGCGCCCGGCAGGGACGGGAGTCGGGTGGGTCAGCGTGGTGCGGCGCCTGGGCGAGCGAGGCAGGTCACATCTGGCGCCAGGTCCGCCAGGGGCGGGTGATGATCTCCCGGTAGGTGTGGTGGGACGGGTTCTGGCCGCAGTGCCGCAGCACCCATTCCTGTGGTTCGGCGAAGTCCTCGCTTGTCGGCGAGGTCTCTCCGTCCACGGCGCACTGCATCGCGTACAGGACCGGCTCCGCGTCCGGCTCGCGGTCGGGCTGGAGAGTCCAGGTCTCGTAGCGCAGGACCGAGCGAGGGGTCACCGTCCCCACCGCCGGTTGGCCACGGCCACCTTCGCGCTCAGCTCCTCCGTCGGAGTCGGCGTACGTACGTCCTCTGGCGGCACGTCCCACTCCCGGCCACCGCGCGGTGGCCGAAGCTGCACGTACGGCCCCACGTGCCCCATCACCACGCCCACCTTGCCGCTCCGCCGGTCGACCACCAGGGCGCCGGCATCGGGCGAGACGGTGTGCCCGTCGGCATCAGGGGTGGGGGACGTCATCGTGACCACCCCGGCGAGGCGGCGCGCGACCGGGCGTCCAGTCGCAGGGCGGGAACACATGGGGTGGCGCTCATTCGCACGGTGACGCTCCTCGGCGGCGTTGATGCGTGCCCCTGGGGCCTGTTGGTGCCGCAGGGTCGGCACCGATCCTCACGCCGGTCACCGGGACGAAGGAACCTCCACCAAACCCCACTTCGGGACGTCCTGCACCGTGTAGAACGTCCCTAGTGTCGTCCTGAGACAAGGGGGGAGACTCGTGTCGAACGAGAGACTACGAGCCGTCATGGCGGCGGGAGGCTGGACGTACGCGACCCTCGCCCAGGAGGTGGAGGTCGACCCCAAGTCGGTCGAGCGCTGGGTGAACCTCGGCCGCACTCCACGCCGTGCCACCGCCCTCCAGGCGGCCAAAGCCCTGGGAGAAGACGTGCACGCACTCTGGCCGGCACTCCGCCAAGCCCGCCCCGCCCGCGCCATCAGCCCCGAGCTGGTCGCGCTCTACGAGCAGCGGGCCGACATTCCCGTCTCGACGTTCACCGACCTCATGGCCCAGGCCAGGGAACGGATCGATGTCCTCGTCTACGCGGCCGTCTTCCTCCATGAGGCGTACCCGCGGCTGAACGAACTCCTCACCGAACGCGCCGCTGAAGGCTGCACCGTCCGTATCGCGATCGGGGATGCCGACAGCGACAACGTCCAAGCCCGCGGCCAGGAGGAGCGGTTCGGCCACGGCATCGAATCCCGCTGCCGCCTCGCGCTCATGCACTACAGGCCGCTCGCCGGCACCCCGGGCATCGAAGTCCGCACACACGGCACCACGCTCTACAACTCCCTCTACCGCGCCGACGACCAGCAACTCGTCAACGCACACGTCTGGGGTGTCAACGCCTACGCCGCCCCCGTATGGCATCTTCGCCGACACGAGGCAGGCGGCATGTTCGACACCTACGCCGAGAGCTTCGACGCCGTGTGGACGACAGCAACCCCCGTACGAGAGGAAGGCTGACCGTGGCTCGCACCGAGTACTACGACGACCCGAACGCGCCCAAGCCGAACAGCATGGTCGTCGCCGCATCCGCCGTCGTCACCGACGACCATGGCCGCATCCTCCTCCAGCGCCGCCGCGACAACGACCTGTGGGCCCTGCCCGGAGGCGGAATGGACCTCACCGACTCCCTGCCAGGCACGGCCGTCCGCGAGGTCAAGGAAGAAACCGGCCTCGACGTAGAGATCACCGGCCTGGTCGGCACCTACACCGACCCGAAACACATCATCGCCTACACCGACGGCGAGGTCCGCCGCCAGTTCAACGTCTGCTTCACCGCCCGCATCACCGGCGGTCTGTTGGCTATCTCCGACGAGTCCACCGAACTCCGGTTCGTGCCGCCGGAAGAGATCGAGCAGTTGCCGATGCACCACACCCAACGGCTCAGGATCCAGCACTTCCTGGAACACCGCGAGAAGCCGTACCTGGGCTGAACTGTCTGACGGCAGTAGCTGACGGCAACAACCCCGCACAACCACGGACACCCACGCACGTCGCCGGACCAGCAAACTGGGTTTGACCAGCGAAAAAGCAGGTCGAGGGGCTCGCGTAGCACACGTACTATGTGCTGGCGGGAGAGACTCCCGTCCTGGTGCACAATTCGAACTGTCCCAGATTTGTTGCGGACGGGTCTGGCAATATTGTCGAGCTCCCACAGGTTCAGGGCTCGATTAGCCGACAAAAACAAGATCGTCACATTCTCAACGGAAAAGGCTACAGAGGTGGCGGATACTTCAATTCGCATGCTGATGCTCAGGCAGTACTTGACGCCTACCATTCAGGGGAGGCGCAAGTCATGGGCGTGACCAAGACGGGAAACATTCAGATCAGAGTCTCGGCCGTCACAGGTTTCGATAACAACCCTCGGGCGGGTCGGCTCGGTGTCCCGACGAACATCTTCATGATCAAGGGTACGAAGAGTCCAAGTGTGGTACCGATGAACCCCAATTCGGGGGCGTCGTGACTAGTCCAGAAGCGCTGCGGCGAGAGAATGAAATCGTCCTGGACGCGATTCAGGCGCTGTTGGGCCTGATTTCCTCGGATGTCGTCGCTGTGGCAGTTCTCGTCGAGGCGCACCGTGTAGAGTTGATCTTCTGGGTTCGTCGTTGCACGGCTGAAATCGAAGAGGACGCCGAGCAAGCAACTTTCGAGCTGGACGCTCTCCTTTCTGGAGACCATCCCCTGGTCGGGTCGAGGATTCATGTCGGAGATCCCGATCCGAAAACTCTTGATTCCTTCGGGAGGATGATCTATTGGGCGAAGTAGCCAGAAGCTTAGAGTCCAATTAAATTCCCAGTGGTTCAGTTGCCCCGCCTGCGAATTTGTTCGGCGGGGCTTCTGTTTTCTTGACGGCAATGTGACAGTGGCATCAACATTTGGTAGCCCGTCGGCGGTGCATCATCGGTCCCGACCGTTTCCTAAGCGATGATCACCTTTTGGCCTGTTTCTGGGGAGATCTATGAGTTGGGTTGTTTCGGAAGGACTGTGAGGGATCGCGAAGTCGTTGAACCCGTCGTCGAGGTTGCGTCCGCAGGGGTGTGGGACGCAGGACGCGCATGACGAGCCGCTGTTTGCGGCGATCGTGTACTGCTGGTGGGCGGGTGTGCCTGGCGGGCTCTGCCGCCGTGTTTCGAGGTTCCGAAGTCGGCTGCTCGTCGCCGCTTCGTCATCTGGTCCAGGGTTGGAGTCCGGGCCGACTGCGCGGATGCGGCACAGGCGTGTTGCTTGGTCGGTGCCTTACGGGGCGTTTCGAGACGCGGTCCGGGCGATGGTCCACCGTAAGTGCCCGGTGTGATTCATGGCTCCCCTTGCGTCGTCACTCCCACTCGCGTGCCGCGAGAGCAGCACCAAGCCTGCGGGAAGCGGTGAGGCGCGGGGTGGGAAGTCCTCGCTGAGTGGTAGTTGAACCTAATCGGGCCTGGTAGGCGGAGTCGTGCTGGCGGGGATCCTCCCGGTGGGGCCGAGGTGCCCGCGCGCTTCGGGGCGGCGGACCATGTCCGAGTAGCTGCCCTGGTTCGGCCGCCCTCAGTGCCCGCGGCTGCCGCCGACCTCCGCCGTCGCCTCCAGGTACGCGTCGGCGGCGCGGGTGAAGTAGTCGAGGAGGACGGCCCGCTGCTTGGGGGAGTAGCCCTCGATGAGGGCGCCGATCCGCTCGCGGGCCGGGGTCATGGCCTCGTCCAGGCCGCCGGGGCGGGCGGTGGGTTCGACGACGACCTTGCGGCGGTCGTGGGGGTCGGCGGCGCGGTGGACGTAGCCGGCCTGCTCCAGGCGGTCGATCAGGCGGGTGGTCGGGCCGGTGGTCAGGCCGGTGCGGCGGCCCAGTTCGCCCGGGGTCATGGCGCCGTCCAGGGCCAGGATGTTGAGCGCGTACAGATCGGTGGCCCCCAGGCCGACCGCCTTGGCCCCGGCATGGCCGTGCAGCAGTACGGCGCTGAGGTACCGCCGGTAGACGGCCCCGGCGTCCTCGGGCATCGGCTCGGACGTTGACACGCGATCCACCCCTCCCTAATCTCTTCTCCAAAGAAGAGAAATCTTCTGTGAAGTTAATTCCTGCGTGAAGTTATCACGAGAGGTCGTGGACCGCATGGACGTCCCGCCCGGCAATCGCACCGGCGCCGACACGCAAGCCGCCGTCACCGCCCTTCTGGACCGCCTGACCGCCGCCTGGAACGTGGGGGACGGGGCCGCCTACGGCGCCGAGTTCACCGCCGACGCCACGTACATCACCTACGTCGGCACCCTCTACACCGGCGCGGCCGAGATCGGCGCCGCGCACCAGGACCTGTTCGGCAGTCTCCTCAAGGGCACCCGGTTGGCGAGCGAGACCGTGGACATCCGCCGCACCGGGCCCGGCACCGCCCTGGCCGTCACCCGGGGCGACGTCCACAAGGGCGCCCGGCCCGGCCGGCTCGGCAAGATCCAGACGTACGCCCTGGTCCTGGGGGCGGCGGGGGAGTGGAAGGTCGCCGCGTTCCAGAACACCCGGCGCCGACCCCTCCTGGAGAAGCTCTCCTTCCGTGCCCGGCCCGCCACCCGGCCCGCGCCCCGGGGCGTGTCGCTCGGCTTCGGCCGGGCGGCGTGACGTCACCCGGCGGAGGCTCGGCGGTCCCGCCCGCTCCTGAGTCGATGAAGGCTGAAAGCGTTCTCCCGTAAGAGGGCGGATGTCCGCGCGATCCGCGTGCGGGTCGGGGCCTCAGTGGTGGAACGGAGGCGCGGCATTCCGGCGTCACCCCCGGGTGGCGGAGCGCCTCTCCCCCCTGCTGGGGCGACCGTGCGGGAGAGATCCCGGCTCTCCCGGGATGGGCAGGAGGCGGTGAAGTCGTAGGGTCCGGGAGTGGCGGGATCGTGAGTACGCTCCCACGCCCGGGGGTGAGGGGCGGCGGCTCCGTCCCAGGTGGATGCGGCCCTGTCCGGCCCGCCGCAGGGCATGGCGGCGGGAGAGCGATGGTTTTGCGCCGATCTCACCGGTGGTGTTCGGGTCGGTGTGCCGTTCCGGGGGTCCGGGGGCGCCGGACCCCTCGCGCGGTCCAGGGGGCCCGGCGCGGCCCGTGGTTCCCGGGTTCGGTGAATGTGCCGCCGGAATACCCCGGTGCCCCGGGGGCGTGCGCCCCCTCGGGTGGCGGCGGAGTGTACCCACACCGTGAGCGCGCCACCCGTCGCCACGCCCTCCCTCGTTCCCCTAAGTGGCTGAACTTTTCCTGTTTCGAAGACAGTTGGCGGGGGAAGCGGCATAACCTTCACCGGGTGAACCAGTTGATGTCCCGCGAGTCCGACGCCGAGCCGACGCCCCACGCCCAGCCGCTCCCCGGCACCCTCCCCGAGGCCCTGCGTGCCGAGCTGATCGCCTTCCGGCGTGACCTCCACATGCACCCCGAGCTGGGCAACCAGGAGTTCCGGACCACCGCGGCCATCAAGGCCCGGCTGGAGAAGGCCGGGCTGAAGCCCCGGATCCTCGACACCGGCACCGGGCTCCTCTGCGACGTCGGCACGCGCGACGCGTCCACCGCGCCCATGCTCGCCCTGCGCGCGGACATCGACGCCCTGCCGATTCCGGACACCAAGGCGGGGGTGGCGTACCGCTCCACCGTCCCCGACCGGGCGCACGCCTGCGGGCACGACGTCCACACCACCTCGGTCCTCGGCGCCGGCCTCGTCCTCGCCGAGCTGGACCGGCAGGGGCTGCTCCCCAACCCGGTGCGGCTGATCTTCCAGCCCGCCGAGGAGGTGCTGCCCGGCGGTGCGCCCGAGACGATCCTGTCCGGGGCGCTGGAGGGCGTCGGCCGGATCATCGGGGTGCACTGCGACCCGAAGGTGGACGTGGGCCGGATCGGGCTGCGGGTCGGGGCGATCACCTCGGCCTGCGACCGGCTGGAGGTCAGCCTGGACGGGCCCGGCGGCCACACCGCCCGCCCCCACCTCACCACCGACCTGGTCACCGCCGCCGCCAAGGTCGCCACGGAGGTGCCCGCGCTGCTGGCCCGCCGGGTCGACGCCCGCGCCGGCCTCGCCGTGACCTGGGGCCGCCTCCAGTCGGGCCACGCCTGCAACGTGATCCCGCAGCACGCCGAGCTCTCCGGCACCGTCCGCTGCCTGGAGCTGGACGCCTGGCGCGAGGCGCCCGACCTGGTGCACGCCGCGATCGACCAGGTGGCCGGGATGCACGGCGCCAAGTCGATGGTCGACTACGTCCGCGGCGTCCCCCCGGTCGTCAACGACGCCGCCGTGATCGATCTGCTCGCCGAGGCGATGACCGCCCGTCGCGGGGCCGACGCCATCGAGCCCACCGAGCAGAGCCTGGGCGGCGAGGACTTCTCCTGGTACCTGGAGCACGTCCCCGGCGCCATGGCCCGGCTCGGCGTCCGCACCCCCGGCGACACCGCCGGGCTCGACCTGCACCGCGGAGATTTCGACGCCGACGAGGAGGCGATCACGGTCGCCGTGGAGCTGTTCACTGCCTCCGCGTTGCTCACCCGCAACCAAGCGTGACCGGGAGTGTCACCTCCGGTTCGCGACGATCCGATAACGGCTTCCGTACAGGGCTTTATCTGACATCTACGCGCGTTACGATCGCGGCGAAACCAGCGCCGGAAGAGGCGCTTCGGTCAGGTTTGAAGGAGCCTTCCCTTGCGCCGGATCACTAGGATTGCCGCTGTGGGCACCATGTCCGCGGCACTCGCGCTCAGCGTGGCAGCGTGCGGCAAATCATCCTCCTCGTCGAGCAGCAGCTCCGACTCGAAGGGGAGCAAGACCGCCCTCGCGTACGACATCGGCGGCCGTGGTGACCAGTCGTTCAACGACGCCGCGTACGCGGGCCTGGCCAAGGCCGAGAAGGACCTCGGCGTCAAGGGCACCGAGGCCGAGCCCTCCGACGGCGAGTCGGACGCGGACAAGGTCCAGCGCCTCACCTCGCTGGCCCGCGCCGGGAACAACCCGGTGATCGGCGTCGGCTTCGCCTACGCGCCCGCCATCAAGAAGGTCGCGCCGAAGTTCCCGAAGGTCACCTTCGGCATCATCGACGACGCCTCGGTGACCGGCCCGAACATCGCGAACATCGTGTTCAACGAGGAGCAGGGCTCCTACCTCGCGGGTGTCGCCGCCGCCAAGGTCACCAAGACCAAGACGGTCGGCTTCATCGGTGGTGTCGAGACGCCGCTGATCAAGAAGTTCGAGGCGGGCTTCACCCAGGGCGTCAAGGACACCAACTCCGCGATCAAGGTGATCCCCCAGTACCTGACCCAGCCGCCGAACTTCGACGGCTTCTCCAAGCCCGACCTCGGCAAGGCCGCGGCCCAGGGGCAGCTCGACAAGGGCGCCGATGTGATCTACTCGGCGGCCGGTCTGGCCGGTTCCGGTGCGATCGAGGCCGTCTCCAAGGCCGGCAAGTGGAACATCGGCGTCGACTCCGACCAGTACAGCCAGAAGGGCCTCGCCGCCTACAAGGAGTCGATCCTGACCTCGGTCACCAAGGACGTCGAGGACTCCGTCTCCAACCTGATCAAGTCCGTGCAGGACGGCAAGCCGCAGTCCGGTGAGGTCCGCTACGGCCTGGACAAGGACGGCGTCGGCCTGGCCATGTCCAACCCGGCGTTCACCAAGATGACCGAGGTCATCGCCGCCGTGGACAAGGCGAAGCAGGAGATCGTCGGCGGCAAGATCACCGTCAAGACCGCCCCGTAACGACCGCGGTCGTACGGCTGGTACCCCGTGGGCCCGGAGCCGCAGCATCGCTGCTCCGGGCCCACGGGGGTACCCCCGAAGTGGTTCCGCCCGTTGCAGCGCATTCTCCGGACAGGCCCCGAATCCCGGTGTTCCGGTCCTGTCGCGCACATGTGTTTGACGATTCGACAACACTACGCGTGTAGACAGCCCTCGGGCGCGATAACTTCACCCCGCCCCCCAGCGGGTGTCCGATCGATCCCGCGTGGGCGGGCGGCGTCCGGTGATCCACGCGGAATCGCTCAGACATCCCCTGCCCCTCCGCTCCCGCTCCTGTCCGGCCAAGGAGAGTGCGTCATCAACGCGTCCAGTAGCCCCCCTGCCGTGGAACTGCACGGCATCACGAAGCGCTTCCCCGGCGTCGTCGCCAACCACGACATCGGCATCACCGTCCGCAAGGGCACGGTCCACGCCCTCGTCGGTGAGAACGGTGCCGGCAAGTCCACCCTGATGAAGATCCTCTACGGGATGCAGAAGCCCGACGAGGGCACCATCGCCGTGGACGGCGAGCAGGTCTCGTTCCACAACCCGGGCGACGCCATCGCGCGCGGCATCGGCATGGTGCACCAGCACTTCATGCTCGCCGACAACTTCACCGTTCTGGAGAACGTCGTCCTCGGCGGCGAGAAGCTGCACGGCATCGGCTCCGCGGCCCGGAAGAAGATCAAGGAGATCTCCGACGCGTACGGACTGGGTGTCCGGCCCGACGCGCTGGTCGAGGACCTCGGGGTCGCCGACCGGCAGCGGGTGGAGATCCTCAAGGTCCTCTACCGCGGGGCGCGCATCCTCATCCTCGACGAGCCGACCGCCGTGCTCGTCCCGCAGGAGGTGGACGCGCTCTTCGCGAACCTCCGCGAGCTCAAGGCCGAGGGCCTCACCGTCATCTTCATCTCCCACAAGCTCGGCGAGGTGCTCTCGGTCGCCGACGACATCACGGTGATCCGGCGCGGTACGACCGTGGGCACGGCCGACCCCGCGCACACCACGCCCAAGCAGCTCGCCGAACTCATGGTCGGCAGCGAACTGCCGTCGCCCGAGACCCGCGAGTCCACGGTGACGGACGAGCCGATGCTCCAGGTCGACGGGCTCTCCCTCTCCGTGACGGACCCGGACGGAGTCGTCCGCGACGTGCTGTCCGACGTCGCCTTCACCATCCACAAGGGCGAGGTCCTCGGCATCGCGGGCGTCGAGGGCAACGGTCAGACGGAACTGATCGACGCCCTCATCGGGATGAAGACGGCGGACGGCGGAGTGATCACCCTGGGCGGCGAGGACATCTCCCGCATGCCCACCCGCAAGCGGCGCGAGAGCGGCATCGGCTACATCCCCGAGGACCGCCACCGGCACGGAATCCTGCTGGAAGCGCCGCTCTGGGAGAACCGGATCCTCGGCCACGTCACCGAGAAGCCCAACAGCCGCGGCTTCCTGCTCGACCCCGGGGCCGCCCGCGAGGACACCGTCCGGATCGTGCGCGAGTACGACGTCCGCACCCCGGGCATCGACGTCACCGCCGCCTCGCTCTCCGGCGGCAACCAGCAGAAGCTGATCGTCGGCCGGGAGATGAGCCATGCCCCCAAGCTCCTGATCGCCGCCCACCCCACCCGGGGCGTGGACGTCGGCGCGCAGGCGCAGATCTGGGACCAGATCCGTGACGCCCGCCGCGAAGGACTCGCCGTCCTGCTCATCTCGGCGGACCTGGACGAGCTGATCGGGCTCTCCGACACCCTGCGGGTCATGTACCGCGGTCGGCTCGTCGCGGACGCGGACCCCGCCACCATCACCCCCGAGGAACTGGGCTCGGCCATGACCGGTGCCGCTGCAGGCCACCTCGAAGCAGCGCCGGAGGACGAGGCATGATGAAGAAACTCGACAAGGACCGGCTGATCCTCGGCTTCGCCGGACCGGCGCTCGCCCTGGTCGTCGCCTTCGCGCTCAGCACCGTCGTGCTGCTCGTGTCGGACCGTGACCCGTTCGAGCTGTACCGGCTGCTGTTCGAGCAGGCGTCGTACTCCGACGTACAGGTACTGATCATCAACCAGGCCGGTACCTACTACCTCGCCGCTCTCGCGGTCGCGGTCGGCTTCCGGATGAACCTCTTCAACATCGGCGTCGACGGCCAGTACCGCCTCGCGGCGATGATGGCCGCCCTCGTCGGCGCCAGTGTCGACCTTCCCGGACCGCTCCAGATCGCCCTGATCGTCATCGTGGCGATGCTGGTCGGCGCGTTCTGGGCAGGCATCGCGGGCGTCCTCAAGACGACCCGGGGAGTGAGCGAGGTCGTCTCGACGATCATGCTCAACTCCATCGCGACCTCGCTGATCGCCTGGCTGATCCTGCCGAAGAACTTCGGTGACCAGGCCGCCGGGTCCAACAACCTCACCACCGGCGAGATCCACGAGTCCGGCTGGTTCCCGGGCCTCTCCCTGGGCCCCGAGTCCGGAGAGATCTACGGCTTCACCTTCGTCGCCGCCGGCTGCGGCCTCGTCTACTGGTTCGTCCTCAACCGCACCCGCTTCGGCTTCGACCTGCGGGCCACCGGCGCCAGCGAGAGCGCAGCCCAGGCATCCGGCGTGGACGCCAAGAAGATGATCCTCACCTCGATGCTGATCTCCGGCGCGGTCGCCGGTCTGGCGGGCATGCCGACGCTGCTCGGCGACACCCACACGTACAGCCTCGACTTCCCGGTCGGTATCGGCTTCACCGGCATCACCATCGCGCTGCTCGGCCGGAACCACCCGGTGGGCATCGCCCTCAGCGCCCTGCTGATCGCCTTCCTGGACAAGGCGTCCTCCCCGCTCGACCAGTTCGGGTTCGAGAAGGAGATCGCCACGATCATGCAGGGCCTGATCGTGATCTCCGTCGTCATCAGCTACGAGCTGGTCCGCCGTTACGGGACCCGCCGTCAGCAGCAGAAGGTCGGCGAAGAGCTCGCCGCCGGCCACGCCCTCACGACCGAGAAGGAGGCGGCCCTGTGAGCACCAGCAAAGTCTCCGCCGCACGCGTCGCCCCCGCGAAGGGCGGCCGTCGCAAGCTCTCCCTGCCCACCGTCCTGCTGCTCGTCGCCGGCGCCCTGGCCCTCGTCTCGCTCGTCCGCCTGATCAGCGGTGCCGACGACGTGACCTCGGTCGGTCAGGTCGCGGGCGCCCTGGAACTGGCCGTTCCCATCGGTCTCGCCGGACTCGGCGGTCTGTGGGCCGAGCGGGCCGGTGTGGTCAACATCGGGCTCGAGGGCATGATGATCCTCGGGACCTGGTTCGGTGCCTGGGCCGGATTCCAGTGGGGTCCCTGGGTGGGTGTCCTGTTCGGCATCATCGGCGGCGCGCTCGGCGGCCTGCTGCACGCGGTCATGACCGTCACCTTCGGCGTGAACCACATCGTCTCCGGTGTGGCGATCAACATCCTCGCCGTCGGCGTCACCCGGTACCTCTCGAACTTCACCTTCGCCAACGACCCGGGCGGCTCCTCCAAGCAGTCCCCCCGCCTGGAGGAGATCGACAAGATCACCATCCCGGGCCTCTCCGACTGGCTCCAGGACCTCCAGCAGCACCACTGGTTCTTCGTCTCCGACCTCGCCGGGATCATCGGCGGGCTCGTCACGGGACTGTCCCTGCTGACCGTCGTCGCCCTGCTGCTGATCCCGGCCACCTGGTGGGTGCTGTGGCGCACGGCGTTCGGTCTGCGGCTCCGCTCCTGCGGCGAGAGCCCGGTGGCCGCCGAGACCCTCGGCGTGAACGTCTACAAGTACAAGTACATCGCCGTCGTCATCTCCGGCGGACTGGCCGGCCTCGGCGGCGCCTTCCTCTCCATCGTCGCCACCAGCATCTACCAGGAGGGCCAGACCGGCGGCCGCGGCTACATCGGTCTCGCCGCGATGATCTTCGGCAACTGGATGCCGGGCGGTATGGCCCTGGGCGCCGGACTCTTCGGCTTCACCGACAGCCTCAAGCTGCGCGGTGGGGCGGAGAACGTGCACGCGATGCTGCTGCTCCTGGCGATCCTGCTGGTGATCGCCGCCGCCGTGCAGCTGTACCGGAAGAAGTACGTGGCCGCGGTGATCGCGGCGGCCTGCTCGGCGCTGCTGTTCACCTGGTACGCGCTGACGGACCAGGTCCCGAGCCAGTTCGTCGACGCCGCCCCGTACGTCACCACGCTGCTCGTGCTGGCCCTGTCGTCGCAGCGCCTGCGGATGCCCAAGGCGGACGGTCTGCCGTACCGGAAGGGCCAGGGCAAGTGACGGCCCTCGCGGAGGTCGACTGGGCGGCGCTGCGGAGCGCCGCGCGGTCCGTGATGACCCGGGCGTACGTCCCGTACTCGCACTACCCGGTCGGCGCCGCGGCGCTGGTCGACGACGGGCGCACGGTCTCCGGCTGCAACGTCGAGAACGCCTCCTACGGCATCGGCCTCTGCGCCGAATGCGGGCTGGTCTCCCAGCTCCAGGCCACCGGCGGCGGCCGCCTCACCCACTTCACCTGCGTGGACGGGGCGGGCGAGGTCCTGGTGCCGTGCGGCCGCTGCCGCCAGCTGCTGTACGAGTTCGGCGGCCCCGAGCTGGTCCTGGAGACCCCGGACGGGCTGCGCACCCTCGACGAGATGCTGCCGCAGGCCTTCGGCCCGGACCACCTGAAGAAGTAGGGGCCCCGAGGCCCTGCCCACCGTGGCCCTCCCGCCCGCCGGGAGGGCCACACCCCTCTCCACCCTCTATGCGCGTAGAGTCAGCCAGGACTCTCGCGTACCGCACGTGTGTACGTAGTACCACCGGCCGGAAGGACTCCCAGGACATGGACGCCATCTCCGTCATCCGCACCAAGCGGGACCGGGGCGAGCTGACCCCCGAGCAGATCGACTGGGTGATCGACGCGTACACCCGCGGCGAGGTCGCCGACGAGCAGATGTCGGCGCTGGCCATGGCGATCCTGCTGAACGGCATGAACCGCACCGAGATCGCCCGCTGGACCGCCGCGATGATCGCCTCCGGCGAGCGGATGGACTTCGCGTCCCTCTCCCGCCCCACCACCGACAAGCACTCCACCGGCGGCGTCGGCGACAAGATCACCCTGCCGCTCGCCCCGCTGGTCGCCGCCTGCGGCGCCGCCGTGCCGCAGCTCAGCGGCCGTGGCCTCGGCCACACCGGCGGCACCCTCGACAAGCTGGAGTCCATCCCCGGCTGGCGGGCCCACCTCTCCAACGAGGAGATGCTCTCCGTCCTGGACACCACCGGCGCGGTCATCTGCGCCGCCGGTGACGGGCTCGCCCCCGCCGACAAGAAGCTGTACGCGCTCCGCGACGTCACCGGCACCGTCGAGGCCATCCCGCTGATCGCCAGCTCCATCATGTCCAAGAAGATCGCCGAGGGCACCGGCGCGCTCGTCCTGGACGTCAAGGTCGGCTCCGGCGCCTTCATGAAGACCATCGAGGACGCCCGCGAACTGGCCTCCACCATGGTCGCGCTGGGCACCGACAGCGGGGTGCGCACGGTCGCCCTGCTCACCGACATGGCCACTCCGCTCGGCCTGACCGCGGGCAACGCCCTGGAGGTGCGCGAGTCGGTCGAGGTGCTGGCCGGCGGCGGCCCCAAGGACGTCGTCGACCTCACCCTCGCCCTGGCCCGCGAGATGCTGGACGCGGCCGGTCTCAAGGACGCCGACCCGGAGAAGGCCCTCGCCGACGGCTCCGCGATGGACGTCTGGCGCCGGATGATCTCCGCCCAGGGCGGCGACCCGGACGCGGCCCTCCCGGTCGCCCGCGAGCAGCACGTGGTCACCGCCCCGTCCACCGGTGTCCTGACCCGCCTGGACGCGTACGACATCGGCGTCGCCGCCTGGCGCCTCGGCGCGGGCCGGGCCCGCAAGGAGGACCCGGTGCAGGCGGGCGCGGGCGTCGAGCTGCACGCCAAGCCGGGCGACCGGGTCACGGCGGGCCAGCCGCTGCTGACCCTGCACACCGACACCCCGGAGAAGTTCGACTACGCCCTGAAGACCCTCCCCGGCGCGTACGACATCGCCGCCCCGGACACGGCCTTCACCGCCACCCCGGTGGTGCGGGAACGTATCGCCTGACCTGCGGTTTCCTCGTGCGGGTGAACGGGACCGGTGGACCACCGCCGGTCCCGTTCGGCATGCTGGACTCGGTGACGCACCTATGAAGGAGACCGCCATGAGCGCACTCACCGTCGATCCCGCCCCGGGCCACGGCCGGGAATGGGACGACCTCGTCCGGATCTGGGAGGAGACGGACGCACCCGAGGGCTGCGAGGTGGAGATCATCGAGGGGATCGTCACCGTGTCACCGCCGCCGTCCAAGGACCACAACACCACTGCGGAGCTTCTGCAGCGCAGGCTCTATGGGGTCATCCCGGAGGACTGGGGGATCTACCAGACCCTCGGCGTCTCGGTACCGGGAAGGGCCGGGCTCTACAGTCCCGATCTCGTCGTCGTACCACGGGCGATGGCGACAGGACCGGGGAACCGCATCCCCGCCGAGGCGGCCCGGCTCGTCGTCGAGATCACTTCCCGGGCCAATGCCAACCACGACCGCATCGGCAAGGTGCGCGGCTACGCGAAGGCCGGCGTCGAGCTCTTCCTGCTGCTCGACCCGTGGCACTCGGGCCGCCCCACCGCCACGCTCTACGGGGAACCCGACGGCGCCACCTACCGGGTGCTGGAGACGGTCGAGTACGGGGAGAAGCTGACGCTGCCCGAGCCGTTCGGGCTCGTCCTGGACACCGGCGTCTTCCCGGTGTCCTGAGCCGTTCGCGGTTCCGGGGCTTCCGCGGTCCCGAGGACTTCGCGGGCCCGCGGCCGCACGCGCAACGGCCCGCCGGGGAGGGGGGAACTCTCCCGGCGGGCCGTCGTTCAGGTGCGCGGGCGGTCGGCCGTTCGGCCCACCGCCCGCCGCGGGTTACTTGCCGAAGTACGCGTCGTAGATCGAGACCGACGCCTTGTTGCCCTTCTTGTCCGTGACGTTGGCCCGGTAGGAGATGGACTTGCCCTTGCCCGGGTTCTTCACGGAGATCTTCCCGGACTTGACCGTGACCTTCTTCCAGGTCTTGCCGGAGTTGTAACTGACGTACACCGTCAGCGACTTGAGGTTCTTACCGGCGGCCGAGCCCTGCACCTTCACCGGCACCGAGGCGGTCCGGCCGGCGGTGACCTTGCCGTCCGTCGTCACGTTGGGCGTGAAGCGGACGGTGGAGACCGGCAGGGACTGCTCGGTGGCCCTCTTGGAGCGGAAGGTCCAGCTCGCGTCGATCCGGCTGGTGACGGCGGTGGACTTCGGGTCGAGCTTGACCGAGGTCGTCAGCCGGTAGTCGGCGGCGCCGGACGGGACGGTGAAGGGCTCGCCCTCCACCGGGTCCTTGCTCTGGGCGTACTTCACACCGTTGCGGTACAGCACGGTCTTCACCGAGGTGTACGACTGGAAGCCGAGGTTGCCGCTTCCGTCGGCCGCGAGCGGGATGGCCGGGAAGATCTCGTTGCCGTCGCGGAAGATGCCGGTGCCCCGGCCGAGGCCCGGGCCGAACACCGCGGTGTTCACGGTCTTCGTGTACTTCTTGCCCGCCTTGTACGTGGCCGGGTTGCCGATGGAGTACATCGCGTCGGTGGCCGGGATGCCGTCGGAGTCCACGGCGCCGTCCTGGGCGAAGTCGAGGGCCCACTTCACCTTGTCGGCGGTCGAGAGGTACTGCGTGACCTTGCCCGGCAGCTTGTGCAGGGACCAGGCCGACCAGCCGCCGTTGGAACCGGGCAGCTCGCCCGAGGCGGCGAACTCACCGGTCTTGCCCTTGCGGGAGGCGCCCATGGTGACGTCCACCCGGGACAGCTGGGCGGCGGTGAACTTCCGGCTGTAGCCGGTCGAGGCCTTGGTCACCGGACCGCCGACGGCGATGTCGTACCGGGTCGAGGCGCCCTTGGTCCATGTGCCGATCCAGTGCGCGGAGAGCGAGCCGTCGGTGACCGAGGGGCCGACGTGCGCGGTGCGCAGGCTCTTGAACGTGTCCAGCAGCCAGCCGTACCCGTACGACGTGTTCGCGTTGTCGAACTGGAGGTCGGGGGAGGCCAGCAGGCTCTTCGTGCCGGTGGCCGGCAGCGTGATGTCGATCGGCTTCGCCTTGCGGGCGTCGAACGTCACGGTGAGGTTCTTGGTGACGTCCAGCTTCGGCTGCGAGATCCAGTCGGCGCCCTTGGAGAGGTCCTCCGGGTCGATGTACACGCCCGAGTTGAGCGTGTAACCGCCCTTGGGAACGCGCACCTTGACGAGCCCCTTGTCGGTCTCGTTCGAGAGCCAGACCCCGAGCCCCGCACCGGACAGGCCGAAGAGATCGGTGTCGGCGTACGCGGCGGGCCGGCCGTCCCGGCCGAGGACCTTGACCGTGACGTCGTACGACTCGATCTCGCGCTCGACCGCGGCCGCGGTGCGCACGGTCTGGCCGCCGCCGGTGCCGACGACGTACGCGGAGTAGCTGCCGTCCGCCGTCCCGCCGAGCTTGGTGTTCACGGTCAGCGGTACGTCGGCGGTGCCGCCCGCGGGCACGGTCACCTTGTCGACGCCGAGGGCGAAGAAGCCGGCCGGGGCGGGCTTGCCCTTCGGGCCGGTGGCCGTGACCGAGAGGTCGAGGGTGACATCGGTGGTGCCGAGGTTGCGGTACGTCACGGTCTTGGTGACCGGGGCGTCGTCGGTGTGCGGCCACTGGTGCACGCCGAAGCTCACCGAGACCGGCTCGGCGACCACGGTCTGCTCGATCGCCCGGTCCACCGCGATCCGGCCCGAGCCCTGCTCGAACGGCGTGTACGCGCCCGGCTTCGTCGAGGCCGTCAGCGCGCCCTTGAGCTCGGCGTACGTCCAGTCGGGGTGCTGCTGCTTGAGGAGCGCCGCGGCGCCCGCCACGTGCGGGGTCGCCATCGACGTACCGGAGATCGTCAGGTAGCCCGGCGGGTTCTGGCCTACCTCCTTGTCGATCTCGGAGCCGGGGGCGGCGGCCGCCGTGATGTCCACGCCGGGGGCGGTGACATCGGGCTTGATCGCCCCGTCGCCGACGCGCGGGCCCCGGCTGGAGAAGTCGGCCAGCACGTCCTTGTCGTCGACCGCGCCGACGGTCAGCGCGGAGTCCGCGCTGCCCGGCGAGCCGACCGTACCGGCTTCGTCGCCCTCGTTGCCCGCCGCGATGGCGAACAGCACGCCCTTGTCGGCGGAGAGCTTGTCGACCGCCGCTTCCAGCGGGTCGACCTCCGGGGTGTCCTGGCCGCCGAGGCTCAGGTTGATGATGTCGGCGCCCTGGGCGACCGCCCACTCCATCCCGGCCAGGATGCCGGAGTCGTCGCCGAAGCCGTCGTCGTCGAGGACCTTGCCCTCGAGGAGCTCGGCGTCCGGGGCGACCCCCTTGAACTTGCCGCCCGACTTGGCGCCGGAACCGGCCGCGATCGAGGAGACGTGGGTGCCGTGGCCGACCCGGTCCTTGGTGTCGGGCGAGGCGGTGAAGTTCTTCGAGTCGAGGATCCGGCCCTGGAGGTCGGGGTGGGTGGCGTCCACACCGGTGTCCAGGACGGCGATCTTCACGCCCTTGCCGGTGTACCCGGACTTCCAGGCGGTGGGGGCGCCGATCTGCGGCACGCTCTTGTCGAGGCTGGCCCGACGCACACCGTCCAGCCAGACCCGGTCGATCCCGGCGGCGGTGGTGCGCTGCACGCTCTTCGCGGGGCGGGTGGTGAGCGCCTGCCAGATGTCCTGCGCGTCCTCCTGCGGCGTGGTCACCGACTGGGCGTTCAGCGTGGCCAGGTTCCGGCGGACCTCGGTGGAGCCCGCGTCGCGGACCTCCGCCTTGGCGGCCGCGGCCCGGGCGCCCCGGTAGGAGACGATCAGCTTCAGGCCGGACTTCTGGGACCGGCGGTACTCCGGCCGGCTCAGCTCCGTGACGTCGAACAGCCGGCGGTCCAGCTTCCCCGAGCTGATCAGCCGGTGGGCGTCGGCCGGGATGAGCAGGGTGTGCCCGTCGTGCGTCTGCCGCTGTACGGGTATGTGCTCGCGCCCCTTGGCCGGGCGGAAGGAGACGACCCTGCCCTTGGCGTCCACGGTGACCCGGTCGCCGGTGATGAGGGTCAGTTCGTGCCCGGCGGCCGATCCGGCACCGGCCACGCGGGCGATGGCGGGGCCGCCGTCGCCGGGCTGGGCCACGGCCGGGCTGGTCATCCCGGCCGCGAGCGCCACGGCGGCTGCCGCGGCTACGGTCGAAACACACGCGCTTCTCACGTGTTTGCGCAACTCTCCCCCTGGAGAATCAGGCGGCCCCGAGGGCCGGTTCATGTACCTAGAGTCGAGATCACTCGAAAAGGTTCACAGAAGTCGCACAGATAACCGGAGTTGACGGAAGTTCATCGCCCGTTTCCCGGGGTTTCGGAGGCCCGTCCGGGCGCGCCGAGACCCGCCGCGGCCAAGCGGGACACAGGGGAGGGGTGGGACGGGGACGGGGCGGGCGGCGGCGGACGGACCACGGGCCGGCGATGAGTTTCGGCCGCCGCATCGGTCAACCGGTCGTGGAACCCATTGAATCCGTCACCCCGGGCGCTCTCGTCGTCACCGGCCATGTCACCAGAGACGTGGTGCCGGGACTCTGCGCCGAGCTGGAATCACTGCTGTACGCGCCCGACGGCACCGTCCGCCACCCGGGCGCGGAGGTGGACTGCGACGTGGGCGGGGTCGCGCGGGCGGATCTGGCCCTGGTCGAGGCGGTCGCGCGGCTGGGGCTGGTGGCCCGCCGGGCGGGCGGTGGAAGGCTGCGGCTGCGCAACGCGCCACCCGAACTGCGCGACCTGCTGGACCTGGTCGGCCTCGCCGACGTGGTGGACGTACGGTGCGTCCCGGAGGCGGGCGGCGCGGTGGGCGGCTGACCGCCGCCCACCGCCGGTGGCCGGGGCCGTGGTCCGCGTGCGGGGACCCCGGCCGACGGCCTTTCGCGTACGCCGGGCCCTACGCGGCGTCGTCGTCGAGGTGGTCGGGCAGACCGAAGAGCGGGAACCAGCGAGGGGTGTCCAGGAAGCAGTGCATCCCGGTGATCGCCCCGTCCGCGATGTCGATGACCTGCACCGCCCACGGCACGAATCCGGGCCCGTCCGGGTTCGGCTTGTAGTGCGCGAACGCCGGGGTGCCGTTCGCCTCCGTCGCCACCAGACGGGAACCCGCACAGCCCGCGCCGAGGGAGAGCATGAAGCCGGTGATGTCGTCGTGCCCCTGGAGCCAGAGGTCGAACGGCGGCATGGTCATGACGGCGTCCTCGTGGAGCAGCGCCGTCAGCGCCTTCATGTCGTAGCCCTC
This sequence comes from Streptomyces sp. NPDC001108, assembly GCF_053598535.1. Lineage (NCBI taxonomy): Bacteria > Bacillati > Actinomycetota > Actinomycetes > Kitasatosporales > Streptomycetaceae > Streptomyces > Streptomyces sp. NPDC001108. The sequence goes on along the minus strand of NZ_JBSFKL010000002.1, from coordinate 639,049 downwards.
GAAGGCCGCGACGTACCGTTCCAGGAGCTTGCGCTGCTCCTCGTCGAGCGGGTTGGCGGTGTCGGCCGGCCGGCCCTCGTGCTCGGTGAGGGTGGCCCGGGCGCGCTGGAGGGCGCTGTTCACCGAGGCGACCGTGGTGTCGAGCAGCTCGGCGACCTCGCTCGCCTTCCAGGCCAGCACCTCGCGCAGGATCAGCACGGCGCGCTGCTTGGGCGGCAGATGCTGGAGCGCCGCGACGAACGCGAGCCGCACCGACTCCCGGGCCACCGCGGCCTCCGCCGGGTCGGCCACCGTCGGCAGGACGCGGCCGTCCGGCACCGGCTCCAGCCAGGTGTTCTCCGGCAGCGGGTTGAGCGCCGCCTCGGCGAGCGGGGTCGGGCCGGACAGATCGACCGGGCGGGCCCGCTTCTTCCCCGCGTTCAGCATGTCCAGGCAGACGTTGGTGGCGATCCGGTACAGCCAGGAGCGGAGCGAGGAGCGGCCCTCGAACTTGTCGAAGTTGCGCCAGGCACGCACCAGCGTGTCCTGCACCGCGTCCTCCGCCTCGAAGGCGGAGCCGAGCATCCGGTAGCAGTAGCCGGTCAGCTCGACCCGGTGTCCTTCGAGACGGCTGTCGACATCCGCCGCCGCGGTCAGATCGCTCATCGTTCTTTCCACCCCTGTTGTGCTGCGACATGGCTCGTTCCAGCACTCCGGAAGCTACCGCAGGCCACTGACAGCCGGGGGCGGAAGCGACGAAACGGCCCGGATCACGGCCGCGCGGGCGACCGTGGTCCGGGCCGTCGAGGGTGGTCCGGGCCGCCGAGGACGGCGCCGTCCGTCACGTGCCGGGCTTGCGCCCGTACACGTACACGTCGTCACCGTTCCTCAGCAGGTTCCAGTACGACTTGGCGTCGGCGGTACGCATGTTGACGCAGCCGTGCGAGCCCGGCGGGTTCCACATCTTCACGCCCACCGCGTGGAACGCCTGGCCCCCGTCGAAGAACTGGGAGTACGGCATCTTCACGTTGTAGAGCGTCGAGACGTGGTCGATGTGGCGCCAGTAGATCTTCTTCGACCCGGTGCGGGTCTCGTACCCGTTCCGCCCGGTGCGCACCGGCACGGGACCGAACTTCAGCTTGCTGCCGTCCTGGATCCAGCTCAGCTGCCGGGTCAGGTCGACGCACGCGATGCGCCCCTTGTTGGTGGGGCACTTCCCGTCCTTGTTGGGGTTCTTGCCGGCCGCCTTCTGGGCGGTGAGCGTCTTCATGGTGCGCCAGGTGACGGGCCCGGCGTACCCGATGGTGGGGGTGACCCCGTAGGTGCTCTGGAACGATTTGATCGCCTTGCAGTCGGCGGCCGACTGCTTGCCGTCGACCGGCCGCTTCAGATACTTCTCGACCTGCTTCTGGTACGGCCCGGTCGTCGTCGTGCACGACGCCGCCTGCGCGGACCCGCCGGTGGCCAGCACCAGCGCGGGCACCGCCGTCAGCCCCGCGACCGACAGCGCGATCCCGCGCCGCAGCCTCAGCCGCACTCCCCGTATGTTCCCCGGGACTCCCATGTACGCCAACTCCCCTTCGCGCGCCGTGAGGTGCTTCCGCCTGTTGGACGCGCGTCGGGGAGTCGTTGGTTGTGCGCCGAATGTCTCAGTTCTGTACGGATGCCCGCACGGGCGACACCGTGACCGGCCGGATCCGTTCGGCGCGGGCGGCCCGTGTCCCGTGGAGCGTGATCGCGGTGACGCCGACGACCGCGAGCAGCCCCAGCGACACGGTCCCGGCCCAGCCCCCGGCGTGGAAGGCGACCGCGCCGAGCGTGCCGCCCGCGCTGGAGCCCAGGTAGTAGGCCGACTGGTAGAGCGCCGACGCCTGGGCGCGGCCCTTCGTTGCGGTACGGCTCACGGAGGACGAGGCGACCGCGTGCCCGGCGAAGAAGCCCGCCGTGATCAGGACCAGGCCCAGCAGTACGGGGACGAGCCCGTTGCCGAGCGAGAGCAGCAGCCCGGCGGCGGTGGTGGAGACGGCCAGGTACAGCGCGCCCCGGCGGCCCAGCCGGGCGACCAGCTTCCCGGCCGCGGCGGAGGAGACCGTACCGACGAGGTAGACCAGGAAGATCGAGCCCACGACCCCCTGCGGGAGGTTGAACGGCGCCTCCACCAGCCGGTACCCGATGACCGTGTAGACCGCGCCGAACACCGTCATGAACAGTGCGCCGATCGCGTACAGCCGGCGCAGCAGCGGATCGGCGAGGTGCCCGCCGACCGTCCGGGCCAGCGCCTTCGGGTTGAGCGTCCCGGGGGTGAAGTTCCGGGCCCGGGGGATCATGAGGTGGAAGACGACCGCGCAGGCCAGGGCCATCAGCCCCACCGCTCCGAGCGCCGCCCGCCAGCCCCACAGCTGGGCGATCCAGCCGGTGACGATGCGGCCGCTCATGCCGCCGATGCTGTTGCCGGCCACGAACAGCCCGATCGCCGCGACCAGCGCCTTCGGCCGCACCTCCTCCGCCAGGTACGCCATCGCGGAGGCGGGCAGCCCGGCCAGGGCGGCGCCCTGCACGGCGCGGAGCGCGATCAGCCAGCCCAGCGAGGGGGCGAAGGGGACGAACAGCCCGACCAGTACGGCGACCGTCAGCGAGGCGGTCATCATCTGCCGCCGCCCGAACCGCTCGGACAGCGCGCTCAGCGGCAGCACGCACAGCGCCAGTGCGCCGGTCGCCGCGGAGACCGTCCAGCTGGCCTGCCCGGCCGTGGCGCCGAACGAGGCGGAGACGGCGGGCAGCAGGGCCTGCGTGGAGTAGAGGAGAGCGAAGGTCGCGACACCCGCGGCGAAGAGCGCGAAGCTCATCCGGCGGTACCCGGGGCGGCCCGGTTCGAGGCGCTCCGCCCCGGTACGGGCCGGCGCGGCGGCGGTGGCGGCGGGCGCGGGGGAGTCGGCGACGGGGGACGGCTGGGGCGAGGCGGCCACGACGAGCGTGGACGCCCCGGTACTGGCAGGAGGCATACCCCGAAAGTAGGCCCTCCCATTTCATGCGTCCAATGCACGAAGTGGCCATAATCAATCCCATGGCGCATGAACACAGCTCACAGCCCCGGCTGTCACCGAGCAGTTACGAAGAAGACATCCGCGCCGTGCTCGCGCCGAGGCTGGCCCACTTCGCGGCGGTCGCCCGCCACGAGCACGTCACGCGTGCCGCGCAGGAACTCGGCGTACCGCAGTCGACGCTTTCGCGGGCGATGGTGCGGCTCGAACAGGACCTGGGCGTCGCCCTGTTCGCCCGCAAGGGCCGTACGGTCTCGCTCACCCCGGCGGGCCGCACGTTCCTCGTCTCCGCCGAGCGGGCCCTGGCCGAGGTGGAGAAGGCCGCCGACTCGGTGCGCGCCGACGCCGACCCGGCCACCGGCAAGGTCGCCTTCGGCTTCCTCCACACCATGGGCTCGGAGACCGTACCCGCCCTCATCCGCGCCTTCCGGGCCGACCACCCCGGAGTCCGCTTCCAGCTCGTGCAGAACTACGGCGAGGCGATGATCGAGCGCCTGCGCGCCGGCGGCCTCGACCTCTGCCTCACCTCCCCGGTCCCGGACGCCCCCGACCTGGTCGCCCGCCGCCTGGACGAGCAGCGCCTGCGCCTCGTCGTCCCCGAGGACCACCGCCTGGCCACCCGCCGCCGCATCCGCCTCGCGGAGGCCGCCGACGAAACCTTCGTCACCCTGGAACCCGGCTACGGCCTGCGCCGCATCACCGACGACCTCTGCACCGAGGCGGGCTTCACCCCCCGCGTCGCCTTCGAGGGTGAGGAGGCGGAAACCCTGCGCGGCCTGGTGGCGGCCGGCCTGGGCGTGGCCCTCCTCCCCCCTCCGGCAGTCCCACGCCCGGGCGTCGTCGAACTGACGGTGACCGCCCCGAGAGCCGCCCGAGAGATCGGCGTCGCCTGGCTCGACGGCCACCCCGACACCCCACCGGTGGCCGCCTTCAAACGCTTCCTCCTCTCCCGCCGAGGCCACCTCCTCCCGGACTGATCTCCACCCACAGAAAAGAAGTGACACGAACATGTGTCACTGTCACATCTCCGAGCAAGGCCCACCCACCCCCGCACGCGCGGGGACCACGATCCGCAGGACGTCATCGCCGACATCAGCCTGGGACCACCCCCGCACGCGCGCGGGGACCACGACGCCCTGTCCGCCCACCTGGACTGGAACCCGGGACCACCCCCGCACGCGCGGGGACCACCCGCCGGGCAGGGCCCAGTGTCCTTCGTAGGGGGGACCACCCCCGCACGCGCGGGGACCACACCGAGGTAGCGGCGTGGCTGGTCGACGACGGGGGACCACCCCCGCACGCGCGGGGACCACATGAGCGATGACGGAGTGATCGGGCGGATCGAGGGACCACCCCCGCACGCGCGGGGACCACTCGCGCCGCGGCGAGCAGCCGGCGGCTTTCGGAGGACCACCCCCGCACGCGCGGGGACCACACGAAGACCCGGCCCCGCAAGGAGTCGGCCGGGGGACCACCCCCGCACGCGCGGGGACCACCGGGGCGCCGGCGCTTCCGGTGACCGGCACGCGGGACCACCCCCGCACGCGCGGGGACCACATCCGAGGTAGGTGGATCGGTAGATCGGGGTAGGGACCACCCCCGCACGCGCGGGGACCACTCCTGGTGGGTGTAGCGGACGAGCTGGTTGAGGGGACCACCCCCGCACGCGCGGGGACCACAATTCCTGACACTGAGACGGTTCAGTGTCCGCGGGACCACCCCCGCACGCGCGGGGACCACCTTGCCCGGGTGGGCAGCCAGGTCGTCGAGCTGGGACCACCCCCGCACGCGCGGGGACCGCACGACGTGGGCGAAGAGGAGCGGCGAGAAGCCGGGACCACCCCCGCACGCGCGGGGACCACCCCCCCCCCGTCAAACGCCGGAGATCCCGCCGCCTGGGACCACCCCCGCACGCGCGGGGACCACGACGCCCGGGTGATCCCGATGACCTCCGCCACGGGACCACCCCCGCACGCGCGGGGACCACTGGACCGGCGGGGGAGCGCGGCGTGGTGGCTGGGGACCACCCCCGCACGCGCGGGGACCGCGCCAGCCTAGGATGCGGTTCAGGTCGCGGGTGGGGACCACCCCCGCACGCGCGGGGACCACTGGACCGGCGGAGGAGCACGGCGCGGTGCCTGGGGACCACCCCCGCACGCGCGGCGACCACATGTACTTGTTGCTGAGGTACAGGTCATAGCCGGGACCACCCCCGCACGCGCGGGGACCACCGGCGCACGCAGCGCAGTACACGGGCCTGCGGGGGACCACCCCCGCACGCGCGGGGACCACCGGTCAACCGCATCTCGCAGGGACCCGCCGCTGGGACCACCCCCGCACGCGCGGGGACCACACGCCGAGAAGATCCTCCGGGTGCCGTTGACGGGGACCACCCCCGCACGCGCGGGGACCACAGACTCAGGGACGATGCGGCAGCGTCCTGCATGGGACCACCCCCGCACGCGCGGGGACCACCATGTGTCGGCGGGTTCGAGGGTGTCGGGTGCGGGACCACCCCCGCACGCGCGGGGACCACTCTTCTTGACCTGCGGGTTCATCGAGGGGAGAGGCCAGTTTCGTCCAACTTCGCTGAATCCGGCATATGTCGCATAGGTTTCAATCCGCCCTGCTTGCTCGCTCTCAAGTAGCCTGATGATGACAGCCACTTGAGCGGAAAGCGCCCCGATTCCGTCAAGTTGACGTTGAGCGCTACCGAGGCTTTACCCGCCCCGGCTCGTCTGCGCTGCCGTGTTGGGAAGAGGGGCCAACCAGACGCCCGTCCGGTGCTTTTGCCGCCGCGCGTCTCGGGAGGTGGCAAATTGATCGTTGGGGCGCGGGTCGGCGTGAGCCAGTCGGTCCGAATTGGGTCTGGGTGCCTCTCTGTTGAGTAGTCCGAGCCCTGCGTGCCGTGTGCGCGGGCACCCCGCCTACTCTCCCGGTATGAAGATCATGGCGGTCGGAGTCGCGATAGGAGCAGGGTTCGGGGCGGCTACCTCGCTCGTCAACGCGCTCTCCTCCCCGTACACGCACATCGGCGCACCGATCACCGGGACCCTTTGGGGCGGTGCCGCCAAGGTGCTCAGTCTGCTGATGGACGCGGGCTGGGCGTGGGCTGCGTTGGCGGTTGTGGTCGGGTGGCTGGTCGGTACGCCGGTCCGGGGGGCGCTGACCGGGGCGCTGGCGCTGTTCGCCGCCACGTGGACGTACTACGTGACGGACGCCGCCGTCGCGGACGCCGAGACGGACATGGTCACGTGGTGGGTGGCAGGGCTGCCGCTCGGGCTGCTCCTGGGTGCGGTGGGCTCGGCCGTCAGGCGGCCCGGTGTGGTCGGCCTGCTCGCGGCGTTGACGGTCCCGGTGGGGGCCGCCGCGCAGATGGTCGTCATGCCGCCCCGGCCGCACCTCGTCATGACACCGGGCATCATTCTCGCCGAGGTCATCGTCTGGACGGCCGCCGTGTCCGGTGCCGTCTGGGCCGTACGCCGCTTCCGGGTCGCGAGGCGTACGGCCGCAGCCGACTGACGGGGGCGCGATCCGCCGAGATGACCCCGGCCCGCCCTCAGTCCCGCAGCGACTTCCCGAACCCCGCCGCCAGCGGCATCCGCAGCCCCAATGGCGGCGGGGCCGCCAGGGCGTCCGTGACCGGGCGGGCGTAGGCGCGGCCGAAGAGCGAGCCGCGGACGAAGTTCACCGCCAGGGCCATGACTTCGGCGCGGTGCTGGCGCAGGCCGTGACCGTCCGAGTGGACCTCGAAGCGGCAGGTGTCGCGGTTGGTCTTCTTGGCGCGTTCGGCCAGGCGGAAGGAGAGTTCGGGGTCGGTGCGGGCGTCGTTGGTGCCGTGGACGAGGAGGACCCGGCGGCCGAGGAGGTGTTTCACCGGTTCGGGGTCGGGTTCCGGTTCCGGGCCGCCCGGATCGTGTTCCGGGAGCCAGGGGGCCATCGCCAGAACGGAGTTGACCGCCGAGTGGCCGCCCGCCCGGAGCGCGGCCCGGCCGCCCATGCCGTGACCGGCCAGGCAGACGGGGACGTCGCCGTAGCGGCGTACGACCTCCTCCACCGACCACTCGGCGTCCGCCGCGAGCCGGGCGTCCGTCGCGTTCCAGCCACGGCAGCCGTAGCGGACGACGTGCACGGCGAGACCGTCCTCCTTTCCGGCGCGGGCCAGGGTGCGGGCCAGCGGTAGCTGGCGGGCGTACGAGAGGGGGGAGGGGCGACGATGCGAGTCGGCCTCGCCGTCCGGGAGCAGCAGGACGACGCCGCTGACCGCGGTGGTGGCTCCGGCCGTCCGGACGGCCCGTCCCAGCCTCGGGGCAGGCAGGGGGAGTGCGCGCTGTGCCATGGCAGAACAGTGTCAGAAGGAGAGGTGTACGCCACCCGTATTCGCGGTCACTGTTACGCATCGACAATCGGCGATCTACGCGCGTAGGGGCTAGAGTGCGCAGATGATGAGCCAGCCCCTTAACGTGCCCGGCCGGGATCAGATCCGGCGCGCCCCCAAGGTCCTCCTCCACGACCACCTCGACGGGGGCCTGCGCCCCGGGACGATCGTGGACCTCGCCCGCGCGAGCGGGTACGAAGGACTTCCCGAGACCGAGCCGGACAAGCTCGGCATCTGGTTCCGTGAGGCGGCCGACTCCGGCTCGCTGGAGCGCTACCTGGAGACGTTCGCCCACACCTGCGCCGTCATGCAGACCCGTGAGGCGCTGGTCAGGGTGGCCGCCGAGTGCGCCGAGGACCTGGCCGCCGACGGTGTCGTCTACGCCGAGGTCCGGTACGCCCCCGAGCAGCACCTGGAGGCCGGGCTGACCCTCGAAGAGGTCGTCGAGGCGGTCAACGAGGGCTTCCGCGAGGGCGAGCGACGGGCCCGCCGCGACGGCAACCGCATCCGGGTCGGCGCCCTGCTCACCGCGATGCGGCACGCCGCCCGGTCCCTGGAGATCGCCGAGCTGGCCAACCGCTACCGCGACCAGGGCGTGGCCGGATTCGACATCGCGGGCGCGGAGGCGGGCTTCCCGCCCACCCGCCACCTCGACGCGTTCGAGTACCTCAAGCGCGAGAACAACCACTTCACCATCCACGCGGGCGAGGCGTTCGGCCTGCCGTCGATCTGGCAGGCCATCCAGTGGTGCGGCGCCGACCGGCTCGGCCACGGCGTCCGCATCATCGACGACATCGAGGTCGCCGAGAACGGTGAGGTCAAGCTCGGCCGCCTCGCCTCCTACGTACGGGACAAGCGCATCCCGCTGGAGCTGTGCCCGACCTCCAACCTCCAGACCGGCGCCGCCGCCTCGTACGCGGAGCACCCGATCGGAATGCTGCGGAAGCTGCATTTCCGGGCCACGGTGAATACGGACAACCGGCTCATGAGCGGTACGAGCATGAGTCAGGAATTCGAGAAGCTGACCGAGACCTTCGGATACACGCTCGACGACATGCAGTGGTTCACCGTCAATGCGATGAAGTCGGCTTTCATTCCTTTTGATGAGCGTCTGGCGATGATCAATGAGGTGATCAAGCCGGGTTACGCCGAGCTGAAGGCGGAGTGGCTCTTCGAGCAGACCGCTGCGACCAGCGTTTCTTCCGCGGCCTCGGACTGATCGGCGGCTGCGCGGGAACGGCCGGGATGTCGAATTCCCGGCCGTTTCGGCGTGTCGGACTGTTTGTGAGGAGCGGGAAACCGTGGCTACTTTTCGTTGTTCCCACACCCCCTTCTCCCTCCGAGGATGAATTCCATGAAGCAGTCTGCTGTCAGGACTCTCGGTGTCGCCGCTCTCGGTGCCGCCTTCGCCGCCGCTGCCGCGGGCACCGCCTCCGCCGCCGTGCTGCCGGCGAACGCCGTGGGCATGGCCCTGCCCGTCGCGAGCTCGGCGGTGGACACCGCCACCCAGGGCCTGCCGCTCCAGGAGACCACCACCAAGCTCCTCGGCACCAACCAGCAGAAGCTCGTCGACGGCGCCACCGGCCCGGTCAAGGGCCTCCTCGGCGGCCTGCCCGCGGGCGGCGCGAACGCCGGTGGGCTGACGGCCAACGGCATCCCGCTCGGCGGCTGAGAGCCCGCACCCACGGCCGGAAACCGATAGCACCCGGTCCACACCGGCCGGCACCCGGTCCACACCGGCCGGCACCCGGTCCGTACCGGCACCCGTCACCGCATTCGCATCCGTATTCCGCTGTACGCCCGTGGGGCGGCCACCCGGTCCAGGTGGCCGCCCCACGGGCGTACGCGTACGGAAGAGGTCACCAGTCGGTGGCCGCCCTCGTCCCTTCCGCCGGGAGCAGCAGCCACAGCGCCAGGTAGAGCAGGAACTGCGGGCCCGGCAGCAGGCACGAGACCAGGAAGATGATGCGCATCGTCCCGGCGGAGGTGCCGAAGCGCCGTGCCAGCGCTGCGCACACTCCGCCGATCATGCGTCCCTCGCGGGGGCGGACAAGTCCGGCCATGGTGGGCTCCTTCGCGAAACCGTTGCGGGGATCCGTCGTGCGGATTCGTCGCTGGGATGAGGTGCCGGGAGCCGCTCCGTGGGCTCCCGATCCGATGAATCCATGGTCTCCGGCGAACGGGGGCAAAGCGTCGCTCTACGGGGCGATCCCGACCCTGGGAATCGTCGGGGTAGCACCCTGGGGGGCCTCGTCCCTGGGGCGGGGGGCGGTCTCGGCCCGCCCCTCCCTCCGGCGGCGCAGCCGCGCCCGGCACACGGGGACGACGAGCAGGTGGGCGACGGCCACGCCCACCGTGTTCAGCAGCAGCGAGTCGACGTCGACGACCTGGCCGGGCACTCCGGTCTGGGCCAGTTCTATGAGCGTGGAGATGAGCGTTCCCGCCGCGACGGTACGGGCCAGCGAGGCCCACGGGGACACGGTGAGGCGGCCGCCGGCCATCGGCAGCAGGACGCCCAGCGGGGCGAGGAGCAGCAGCCCCTCACCGATCCGCCGGGTGGCCTCGACCGGGCCGAGGGCCAGATCGGCCCGGATCCCGGCGAAGAGATGAAGATTCGAGGCGGTCGCCCAGGGGACGTCGAGCGGGCGCAGGGTCAGCCACCCGACGAGCAGCAGATGCGCGAGGAGCAGGCATGCCCCGGTCGCGCGGAAGCGGATGACGGTCTGGCCGTCCGTACCTTGACGCACGCCCCCCAAGACGCGGCGGGCGGCGGAATCGGTTCCGCCGCCTGTCGATCCGCACGTCCGGATTACGTCCGGAAACGGTAACGGCGCCCGGCTCCCGTAACGGGCGCGCGGGCGGCCCCTCACTCCCGTTACGGCTGCTCAGCGGCGCGCGAGGCGACGTTCACGGCCCCACGCGCCCGTACCGGAACCGCTCTCGCCGCCCCCTGCACCGGCACCGCTCACCGTCACCCGGTACCGGGCGACGCGCCGTTCCCCGGGATCGTGGTCCGGACCGCCACCGGGGCCGGGTCGGCATTCGGGCGCGCCTTCATTTCCGAGGTGCACAGGTAGGCACGCGCCGGGTACGCCCCCGGGCCGCCCAGCACCACCTGGCCGCCCGGGGCCAGCGTGTCGTTCTGCGCGTACGTGCACACGATCTGGGCCAGCGCCTCGGAGCGCAGGTCCTCCGGCTGCTCGCTGAGCCGCAGGGTGTCCTTGCCGTCGCCGGGGTGGGCCGGGCCGATCCGCAGGCCGTCCGGGACGGTCGTGGCGTACCCGGCGCGGCGCTCCTCGGCGTCCGGCTCGCGACGCAGCTCGTCCAGGAGCGCCCGGGCCGCCGCGGCCCGGTCCGGGCCGGACACGTCGGCCCGGACCGTACGGTCCACCGTGACCAGTTGCGAGGAGCAGACCAGGTACACCTCCACGGGCACGCCCTGGAGCGACTGCGTGGTGACGCTCTCCGCCGGTACGGTGCAGGGCACCTGGGACGGGGCGGGGCCGGCGTCCACCGGGACCGTGGTCGACCTGATCCCGCACCCCGTGACCAGCGCGGCCCCGGCGAGGGCCCCGGCCAGCGCGAGGACGGTGGTACGGCGCCGGTCCCGGCGCCCGATGCTGCTGCCCGTCATGTCGTGGCCCCGTTCCCCTCGTCCCGGCCCCCGGAGCCGTCACCGTCGCCGTCCTCCCCGTCGGTGGTGCGGGTCAGCCGTTCGGCGTCGCGCGGCAGGCGCAGGACGAACACCGCGCCGTCACCGTCCGGAGAGTTGGCGGCCGTGATGTCGCCGCCGTGGATGTGCGCGTTCTCCATGGCGATCGACAGGCCGAGCCCGCTGCCGTCGGAACGCGGCCGGGAGGCGCTCGCCTTGTAGAACCGGTCGAAGACGTGCGGCAGGACGGCCTCGGGGATGCCCGGACCGTGGTCCCGTACCTCGATGACGAGCTCCTCGCCCTCCGTCCGCACCGCGACCCGCACCGGCGAACCGCCGTGCTTGAGCGCGTTGCCGATCAGGTTCGCCAGGATCACGTCGAGACGGCGCGGATCGAGGCGGACCATCATGCCGCGCTCGGCGTCCAGGTCCACCGCGTCCAGCCAGGCGCGGGCGTCGATGCAGGCGGTGACCTGGTCGGCGACGTCGACCGTGTCGAGGACCAGCCGGGCCGTGCCCGCGTCGAAGCGGGTGACCTCCATCAGGTTCTCCACCAGGTCGTTGAGGCGGCGGGTCTCGCTCACCACCAGGTGCACCGCGGGCGCGATCATCGGGTCGAGGCCGTCCGCCTCGTCCTCCAGCACCTCGGTGACGGCGGTCAGGGCCGTGAGCGGGGTGCGCAGTTCGTGCGACATGTCGGCGACGAACCGGCGGCTCGCCTCCTCCCGCGCGCTCATGTCCGCGACCCGCTTCTCCAGCGAACCCGCCGTCCGGTTGAACGTGCGCGAGAGATCGGCCAGTTCGTCCGTTCCGGACACCACGAGCCGGGTGTCGAGCTTGCCCTCGCCGAGCTTGCGGGCGGCGTCGCCGAGCCGCCGCACCGGGCGCAGCACGGTCGTCGCCGCGGCCTGCGCGAGCAGCGCGGAACCGATCAGCGCGAGCGTGGTCGCGATCCCCAGCGACCAGGCCAGGGAGTTGAGGTCCTGCCGCTCCTGGTCGAGCGACTTCAGCATGTAGCCGGTCGGGCCACCGCCGATGATCTTCGTGCCGCCCACCAGGTACGGCGTGCCGTTGATGTTGGTGCGCTGCCAGAACAGGTGGTACTCGTCCTTGTTGCCCGAGCCCAGCGGCTGCTTCTTGCCGACGGCCTTCTGGAGGGGGAGCGGCACGTTGTCGAGTGTGAACGTGTCCAGGTCGGAGTTGCCGACGATCGGCTTCCCGGTGTCCCGCTCGTCGACCAGCAGCACGCTGTACCCCGGCGAGCTGCTCGCCATCTGCACGGCGGCGTTCTGCAGGTCGTCCCGGGTGGGGTGGAGCGGCAGCGTGGCCGCCCGGCTCTGCATCTCCTGGCGGAAGTCCCCGAGCGCGGAGCCCTGCGTACGGGTCAGCACCGCCTCGCGGTTCAGCCAGTACGCGATCCCCGAGGCGGAGACCGCCGCGGTCAGCGCCACCAGCCCGAACACCACGGCCAGCCGCAGGCGCAGGCTCGTCCAGCGGAGCCCGGCGAGGAGTCTCCGTATGGGGGCAGCGGTCACTGGGGCGAGTCCAGCCGGTAGCCCACACCCCGGACGGTACGGATCAGGGTCGGCGAGGACGGCACGTCCTCCACCTTGGCGCGCAGCCGCTGCACGCACGCGTCCACCAGCCGGGAGTCACCGAGGTAGTCGTGCTCCCAGACCAGCCGCAGCAGCTGCTGCCGGGAGAGCGCCTGGCCGGGGCGGCGGCTCAGCTCCAGCAGGAGGCGCAGCTCGGTCGGGGTGAGCTGGAGATCCTCCCCGTTCTTCGTCACGGTCATCGCGGAACGGTCGATGACCACGCTCCCGAACACCGCGGAGTCGGTGGACTCGCGCTCGCCGCGGCGCAGCACCGCGCGGATCCGGGCGTCGAGCACCCGGCCCTGCACGGGTTTGACCACGTAGTCGTCGGCGCCGGACTCCAGCCCGACCACGACGTCGATGTCGTCGCTCCGGGCGGTCAGCAGAATGATCGGCAGTTGGTCGGTGCGCCGGATGCGCCGGCACACCTCGAAACCATCGATACCGGGCAGCATCACATCCAGCACGATCAGATCCGGCCGCTGCTCACGCAACAGTTTCAGGCCGTCCTCTCCCGTCGCCGCGGTGGCCACACGGTGGCCCTGGCGTGACAGCGAGAGTTCGAGGGCCGTGCGGATGGCGTCGTCGTCCTCGATCAGCAACAGGAAAGGCACGCTGGTCATTCTGACCCATGGCAGAGCCCCAGTTCGACAGTTGGTCCCTACTCGTGCGTCACTCACGCCCCACCGAAGCCCCGGACACGGGGCGGGCGATGGCTGTGACAGCTCTGTGACAGTCGGCGGACAGGGTGATGAAACTGCCCGGCCAAGCTCATGGACACAGGAACGGACGGACTCCACCGATGGGGGGCGCGAGATGAACGCAACTCACAGCATCACCGCAAGCGCAGTTGTCACGCGTCTCCACGATGCCGGCCGGGGGGCCGAGAAGTCCGGCACGGCGGGTGTGCGGGGGTGCGTACGCAACGTCGGACGCCAGCACACGCCGTTCATGACGGTGGTCGACGTTCCTGTGGGGGGAACCGGGGGGAACAACGGGCGCGGCGTGTACGGGGAGGGCTCGGGGGAGCGGACGGTCCCGGCGCGGGACGAGGACGCCGAAGCGGCGTTCACGGCCTACGTCCGGGAGCGCCGCGCCTCCCTGTACGCGACCGCCTACCACCTGACCGGTGACCGGTTCGAGGCCGAGGACCTGCTGCAGAGCGCCCTGTTCTCGACATACCGGGCCTGGGACCGGATCAGTGACAAGGCCGCGGTCGGCGGCTATCTGCGCCGCACCATGACGAACCTGCACATCAGCGCCTGGCGCAGGCGCAAGCTCAACGAGTACCCGACCGAGGAGCTGCCGGAGACGGCGGGCGACACGGACGCGATGCGCGGCACCGAACTGCGCGCCGTGCTCTGGCAGGCGCTGGCGCGGCTGCCCGAACTCCAGCGGACGATGCTGGTCCTCCGGTACTACGAGGGCCGCACGGACCCGGAGATCGCGTCCATTCTCGACATAAGCGTCGGCACGGTGAAGTCCAGCATCTGGCGGTCGCTCCGCCGGCTGCGCGAGGACGAGGTCCTCAGCTTCGGCCGTGACCAGGAGGAGTCCTTCGGCGAGCTGGTGGCCTGAGGCTGGGGGGATACGGGGGACACGGGGGACACGGGGGAACCCACGGGGGGCGCCGCTTCGGGGGAGGCGGCGAACTGGGGGACATCGGGGAACACGGGGAAAAGCTGCGGGGTCGGGTGGGCCGGGGGGCCTGTCCGGCCCCGTTCGCATGCGTCCGTGCGCCTCGTACCGGCCGGGCGCACGCGAACGGGGCGGGGCCGGTCTACTCCGGGACGGGGGTGCTCACCGGTGCGCGGCGGCAGCGGCCCGCGGCCGCCGCGGCGAGTCGGCCCAGGGCCTCCTCCTTGCCGCACGGGTGGGCCCCCAGCGCCGCCTGGCGCGCCACGATCCGCCGCTCCGCCCGCATCAGCCGCCACCCGCGCCGCAGCAGGAACGGCACCGACTTGCGGCCCTCGCGCAGGTCCCGGACCAGCCGGCGGCGGAACGTCGTCGCCGGGCGGCCGCGCAGGCAGAGCGCGTCGGCGAGCAGCCCCAGCTCCTGGCACCGCCCGACGATGTCCGCCGCGAATATCCCCTCGGCGACGAAGAGCGGGGTGCGGTCGATGTGCAGGGTCTCGCGGCCGGTCCGGGAGCTGGTGGAGATGTCGTACACCGGGACGTCCGTGCGTCCCGTACGGCACAGGTCGACGATGGCGGAGACCGCCGCGTCCGCGTCCCAGGACTGCGCGGAGTCCCAGTCGATGTCCGTACTGCCGGGGACGAGCGGAAGTGACGGGTCGTCGCCCTCCTTGTAGAAGTCGTCCAGACGCAGCACCGGCAGGTCGCTGCGGGCGGCGAGGAAGGACTTGCCGGAGCCGGACGGGCCGGCGAGCAGCACCACGCGGGTCGGGGTCGGTTGGGCATTCACAGAACACGAGTGTGAGGCATTGACCCGCGCAGGGGATCCCCCGGTGCCTTTGTTGGTATCCAGCATCACATTTCAACTACGCTACGCGCTCAGACGATTACACGGTGGATTCGAACAGGTGGGAACTTGATGGCACGTCACGCACTCTCCCGGTCCCGTCGCCGCGCCCTGCTGAGGGCCGGTCTGACCGTCACGGCGGTGGGCGCCGCGCTCGGCGCGGGCGGTGCGGCGGCCCAGGCGGCGCCGGCCCCGGCCCCCGCCGTGGGCGCCGACACCGGCTCGGGCCTCGGCCAGGACGCCGACGCGGCCCTCGGCGCGACCACCGGGGCGCTCGGGGTGGCGCTGAAGCACAGCGTCGCCCCGGTGACGCATCTGCGGCTCGACCCGCTGGCCGGTACGGGCACCGACCCGCTGACCAACGGGCTGGAGACGCAGGTCGCCGACTTCAAGCCGCTCTCCACGACCGCCCTCACCGACCCGCTGACCAGCGGCGGGGCCCTGAAGGACCTGCCGCTGGTGGGACCGCTGGCGGAGGGGCTGCGCGGCGGCCTGTAGACCGGCTCCCGGACCCGGAAGCGGCCCGCTCCCTCCCGGTGAACCCGGGGGAGCGGGCCGCTTCGCGCGTCCTCAGTACGCGGAGCCCGAGGCGCCCAGGGCGCCCGTGGGGTGCCAGACCGTCTTGATCTCCAGGAAGGCCGTCAGGCGGTCGGTGCCCGGGTCGGCCGTCCAGTCCGGCTCGGCGGAGCCGGACGCGCCCGTGTCCCGGGCGCGCAGGACGCGCTTCAGGTTGTCCGCCGCAGCGATCTCCAGCTCCTTCGCGAGCGCCTCGTCCGCACCCGTCAGGTCGATCGCGTTGACGTCCTGGTGGGAGGCGAGCGGGGGCGCGATCTCCGCCGTACGCCCGGACAGGACGTTCACCACGCCGCCCGGCACGTCGGAGGTGGCCAGCACCTCGCCCAGCGACAGCGCGGGCAGCGGGGCGTCCGCCGAGGCCACGACCACCGCGGTGTTGCCGGTGGCGATCACCGGGGCGATCACCGAGACCAGGCCCAGGAACGACGACTTCTGCGGCGCCAGCACCGCGACCACCCCGGTCGGCTCCGGCGTCGACAGGTTGAAGAACGGGCCGGCGACCGGGTTCGCCCCGCCCACCACCTGGCCGATCTTGTCGGTCCACCCGGCGTACCAGACCCAGCGGTCGATCGCCGCGTCCACCACGGCCGCCGCCTTGGACTTCGACAGGCCCTCCGCGTCCGCGACCTCCCGGACGAACTGCTCCTTGCGGCCCTCCAGCATCTCGGCGACGCGGTAGAGGACCTGGCCCCGGTTGTACGCCGTCGCGCCCGACCAGCCGCCGAACGCCTTGCGGGCGGCCACGACCGCGTCGCGCGCGTCCTTGCGGGAGGACTGCGGGGCGTTCGCCAGCCACCTGCCCTTGGAGTCGCTCACCTCGTACACCCGGCCGCTCTCGGAGCGGGGGAACTTGCCCCCGACGTACAGCTTGTAGGTCTTGAAGACGCTCAGTCGGTTATCGGACATCGAGGTACGCCTCCAGGCCGTGGCGGCCGCCTTCGCGGCCGAAGCCCGACTCCTTGTAGCCGCCGAAGGGCGAGGTCGGGTCGAACTTGTTGAACGTGTTGGCCCAGACGACGCCGGCCCGGAGCTTGTTGGCCACCGCGAGGATGCGGGAGCCCTTCTCCGTCCAGATGCCGGCCGAGAGGCCGTACTGGCTGTTGTTGGCCTTGGCGACCGCCTCGTCCGGGGTACGGAAGGTCAGCACCGACAGAACCGGGCCGAAGATCTCGTCCCGGGCGACGGTGTGCGCCTGGGTGACGTTGGTGAACAGCGTCGGGGCGAACCAGTACCCCGCGGCGGGCAGCTCGCAGGGGGCCGTCCAGCGCTCGGCGCCCTCCGCCTCGCCGGTGTCGGCGAGCGCGGTGATCCGGGCCAGCTGCTCCGCGGAGTTGATCGCGCCGATGTCGGTGTTCTTGTCCAGCGGGTCGCCGAGCCGGAGCGTGGCGAGCCGCCGCTTCAGCGCGTCCAGCACCTCGTCTTGGACCGACTCCTGCACCAGCAGCCGGGAACCGGCGCAGCAGACCTGGCCCTGGTTGAAGAAGATGCCGGTGACGATGCCCTCGACGGCCTGGTCGATCGGGGCGTCGTCGAAGACGATGTTGGCGCCCTTGCCGCCCAGTTCGAGGGTGAGCCGCTTGTCCGTGCCGGCGACCTGGCGGGCGATGGCCTTGCCGACCGCGGTCGAGCCGGTGAACGCGACCTTGTTCACGTCCTCGTGCGCGACCAGGGCGGCGCCCGCGTCCCCGTAGCCGGGGAGGATGTTCACGACCCCCCTGGGCAGGCCCGCCTGGCGGCAGATGTCCGCGAAGAACAGCGCGGAGAGCGGGGTCGTCTCGGCGGGCTTGAGGACCACCGTGTTGCCGGCGGCGAGCGCCGGGGCGATCTTCCAGGCCAGCATGAGCAGCGGGAAGTTCCACGGGATGACCTGGCCGGCCACGCCGAGCGGGCGCGGGTCCGCGCCGAAACCGGCGTGCGCCAGCTTGTCGGCCCAGCCCGCGTAGTAGAAGAAGTGCGCCGCGACCAGGGGGAGGTCCGCGTCGCGGGTCTCCTTGATCGGCTTGCCGTTGTCGAGGGTCTCCAGAACGGCGAGCTCGCGGCTGCGCTCCTGGATGATCCGGGCGATCCGGAAGAGGTACTTGGCGCGCTCCGATCCGGGCAGCGCCGACCACTTCTCGAACGCCTTGCGGGCCGCCTTCACGGCCCGGTCCACATCGGCCGCACCGGCGCGGGCGACCTCGGAGAGCACCTCCTCGCTGCTCGGCGAGACGGTCTTGAAGACCTTCCCGTCGGCCGCGTCGGTGAACTCGCCGTCGATGAACAGGCCGTACGAGGGCGCGATGTCGACGACCGCGCGGGACTCGGGGGCGGGGGCGTACTCGAATGCAGATGCCATGGGGATCAGTCCACCGTCACGTAATCGGGGCCGGAGTAACGGCCGGTGCTGAGCTTCTGACGCTGCATCAGCAGATCGTTCAGCAGGCTGGAGGCGCCGAACCGGAACCAGTGGTTGTCCAGCCAGTCCTCGCCCGCGGTCTCGTTCACCAGCACCAGGAACTTGATCGCGTCCTTGGACGTGCGGATGCCGCCGGCCGGCTTCACCCCGATCTGGACACCGGTCTGCGCCCGGAAGTCGCGCACCGCCTCCAGCATCAGCAGGGTGTTCGCGGGCGTGGCGTTGGTGGAGACCTTGCCGGTCGACGTCTTGATGAAGTCGGCCCCCGCCAGCATCCCGAGCCAGGAGGCGCGGCGGATGTTGTCGTACGTGGACAGCTCGCCCGTCTCGAAGATCACCTTCAGCCGGGCGTCGGTGCCGTCGGGCCGGACGCACTCCGCCTTCACGGCGAGGATCTCCTCGTACACCTTCAGGTACCGCCCGGACAGGAAGGCGCCGCGGTCGATCACCATGTCGATCTCGTCGGCCCCGGCGGCCACCGCGTCCCGGACGTCCGCCAGCTTCACGTCGAGCGCGGCGCGCCCGGCGGGGAAGGCCGTCGCCACGGACGCCACCTTCACCCCGGAGCCGGCCAGCGCGGCGACGGCGGTGGGCACCATGTCGGGGTAGACGCAGAGGGCGGCCGTGCGCGGGGCCGGGCGGTCCGGCTCGGCGTCGGCCGGGTCGCCCGCGAGCCGGTGCGGCGTGTAGCGCAGCGGCTCGGGGTTGAGGGCCTTGGCGGCGAGGGCCCGGACCTTGCCGGGGGTGTCCGCGCCTTCCAGCGTCGTGAGGTCGATCATCGAGATGGCCAGGTCGATGGCGTACGCCTTGGCCGTGGTCTTGATCGAACGGGTTCCGAGGGACGCGGCACGCGCTTCGAGGCCGACGGCGTCGACGCCGGGCAGCCCGTGCAGGAAGCGGCGCAGCGCACTGTCGGACGCGGTCGCGTCGGCGAGGGGGGTACCGCCCTGCTCGAACGCAGCCGAGAGCTTGGGGGAGGGAGCTGTGGTGGGCATGGTCACCAGATGAGCATATCTACGCGCGTAGCGGCCTGTACAGGGGCCCCTCTTCTCCCGGTGGCCCCGTACCGCTCCGGCGCCCCGGGCGGCCGTCAGGCAGAATCGGGCGCATGACGAGCCCCACGCCGCCCGCCGAGCCGGTCTACGCCGACCGGACCTTCCGCTCGCCCGCCGGGATGGCGGGAGGCGTCCTGCTGCTCCTGCTCATCTGCTGGATCGGCGGCGACGCGCTGATCCGGGGGCACGGGCGGGTGCCGTGGCTGGCGCTCGCGGGCATCCTGACCTCGGTGCCGCTGGTCACCGCGTTCACGCTGCGGCCCGTGGTGTCCGCCAACGACGAGCGGATCCGGATCCGCAACCCGTTCCGCACGATCACCATGCCGTGGACCGCGGTGGCGGATCTGCGGGCCGGGTATTCGAGCGAACTGTTCACCGAGGGCGGCGCGAAGTACCAGCTGTGGGCGGTCCCGGTGTCGATGCGGCAGCGCAAGAAGGCGGCGCGCCGCCAGTCCCGGCGCTCGCTGGACGACCCGTACGACCGTACGTCCGTGACGGCCGACGTCCGCGACACCAGGAACCGGACCGCCACGGCCGACCAGACCATGGCCGATCTGCGCGAGCTGGCGGAGCGGGCGAAGGCAGGGGCGGGAAGCGCCGCGAAGGCGGCGGGCGAGGGGCCGGCGGAGCCGTCGGTGTCGGTGCGCTGGGCGTTCGAGGTGATCGTGCCGGCGGTGGTGGGCGCGGTGCTGCTGGTGGTCCTCCTCGCCATGGGCTGAGCGCCGGCCGTACCCGCCCCGGAGGGTGCCTACCGGAAACCGTCGTCCGGATCGGTGCCCGTGAGCTCGGCGCTGATCGCCCACAGGCGGGCGGCGACGGCCGGGTCGGTCATGTGGGAGGGGACGGGCTCGCGCCGCGGTCTGCCGCGAAGCTTGAAGGCCCGCGGCCCCCACAGCAGGCCGCCTCGCACCTCCGGGTCGAGGGTGGCGCGGACGACGGGCCACGCTCCGGCGTCCTTGCCCTGGACCAGGAGGGCGGCTGGCAGGGCGCGCAGCCGTTCGCCCCGGGTCGCCGCGCCCGTCGGCGCCCGGGGCGGGGTGAGGGAGTCCAGTGCGCCGCCGGGGTGGGCCACCACACTGAGCACGGTGCTGCCGGCGGCCCGCAGGCGACGGTCGAGCTCGAAGCCGAAGCACATCTGGGCCAGCTTCGACCGGCCGTAGGCGCGCTTGGGGCGGTAGTCCCGGGTCGACTGCGGATCGTCGAGGTCCAGTCGCTCGGAGCGTGCCGCGAAGCTTCCCACCGTCACGACGCGGCCGGCCGGCGCCGCGGACAGCAGGGGGGCCAGCCACCGGGTCAGCGCGAAGTGGCCGAGGTGGTTGGTGCCGAACATCAGCTCATGGCCGTCCGCGGTCTCCCGGCGCGGCGGGTCGTCCAGGGCGACACCCGCGTTGAGGACCACCGCGTCGAGACGGTCGAGGTCCAGGGCGTCCACGGCGGACTTCAGGGACGGCAGGTCGGCCAGGTCGAGCCCGAGGCGGCGCAGTCGCGCGCCGGGGACGCGTGAGCGGATCGAGGCCATGGCGGCCTCGGCCTTCGCCCGGTCCCGGCTGCCGAGTACGACGACGGCGCCGGTGGCGGCGAGCTGTTCCGCGGTGAAGTAGCCGATCCCGGCGTTGCCCCCGGTGACCAGGAAGGTCCTGCCCTCGGCGGACGGCGGTCGGTGGACGTCCCACGCTTGGTGCCGGGCTGTGGTGGACATGGTGACGGGCTCCTCGCGTTCCGGGGCGGAGTGCTCGTGCGGAGCCTCCGGCGGAACCAAGGTCGCAGCCCTCGACGACAGGTCGTCGACAGGCCGCCGACAGATTCCCGACACCCCGACGCCGGTCCCGGCCGGTCCGTGCCGCCCGCCCCGTACCGCCCTGTCCCGTCGCCCGGCCGACCGTGTCGCGCGGGCTCAGTTCTCCGGGATCCGGGACCAGAAGTGGTCGATGATGTCCTCCAGGTAGCGTCGGCCGTCCTCGCCCGAGGCGGTGGTGCCGCTCGCCCGGCTGAGGGTGGCCGCCATGAGCGTCTGGTACTCCTGGTGCATGTCCCGCAGCGGGTCCTGGAGTTCGCGGCGGTCCACGGCGATGAGCCGGGCGATGGCCCGGATGTGCGCCTGCCAGCGGGTGGAGACGGCCTCGGTGAGGAGTTGGGCGAGCTCGCCCTCCAGGCCGGTGATGGCGATGAAGTCGCGCGGGGGCAGGGCGAGTGCGGTCGCGAGGGCGGCGGACTGCCTTTTACCGCCGGTCCATTGGCCCGTCTCCTCCATGCGGAGGTAGTCGTCGACGCCGACGCCGGTGGCGCGGGCGACGTCCTCGGCGGCCAGCCCGCGGGCGATGCGGTGCTCCCTCAGCGTGCGGGGAGCGCCCATGAGTTCGTTGGGGTTGCACCACAACGCACCGGCCAGCGCGGTGAGTTCACCCGCGTTGGGCAGTGCGGTGCCGCGCTCCCAGGCGGTGATGTGGTCGGGAGTGATGTAGGCCATGCCGTACGAGGCGCGCATGCCGTAGGCGACATGACCCGGAGCCATCCCGAGTTTCTCGCGCAGGATGCGGGCGGCTCGCGCGTTGAAGGGAAGCGGTGAGTGCACGGGGCCGAGGGTAAGGAGTCGACCGCGATCAACTCCATGCCCCATGTCGCCCGCATCCCGTTTTGCCTTGATAGGTCGTCGTCGATTTCAGAGGAACCGACAGGAGCGGTACGAGAAGGACAGGTAATCGATACCTCAAGGCAATCGGGATCATGCCCCCGGCACATAGGATCCGCTGCCTACGGGATGTCCTGCCAGGGCTTACGGGGATCCCTCAGGCGTCGTATGTGCCGTCGCGCGCGGTTGATGCGCACTCCGGCGCCGCTGTCTTTTTTCCGTAACGCGGTTTCAGGAGAAGCAGTCATGTACAGCAGCGCGACCGGCGCGGCCGAAGAGCCGAGGCACAGATTCGACGACGGGCCGCGACGCGGATCCGGGGGGCCGGTCGACCGGTTCTTCCGAATACGTGAACGCGGCTCCACTTTTGGTCGTGAGATACGCGGCGGATTCGCCACCTTCTTTACGATGGCATACATTCTCGTACTCAATCCCATTATTCTCGGGAGTACCGAGGACAAGTACGGCCATCAGCTGGACAACGTCCAACTGGTCACCTCCACGGCCCTGGTGGCCGCCGTGATGACCGTGATCATGGGTGTCGGCGGCAACCTTCCGCTCGCCCTCGCCGCGGGTCTGGGACTCAACGCCGTCACCGCCTTCCAGGTCGCCCCGATGATGGGGTGGGACGACGCGATGGGCATCATCGTGCTGGAAGGTCTGCTGATCACCGTGCTGGTGATGACCGGTCTGCGCGAGGCGATCATGCACGCCATCCCGCAGCCCCTCAAGCAGGCCATCAGCGTCGGCATCGGCCTGTTCATCGCCTTCATCGGCTGTGTCGACTCCGGCTTCGTCACCCGCGTCCCCGACGCCGCGAACAGCACCGTGCCCGTTCAGATCGGCACCGGCACCCTCACCGGCTGGCCGATGCTCATCTTCTGCGTCGGCGTGCTCCTGACGATCGTGCTCCTGGTCCGCAAGGTGCAGGGCGCCATCCTCATCAGCATGCTGGTGATGACCGTCGCCGCCGTCGTCATCAACAGCGTCGCCGACGTCAAGTCCTGGGGCCTGATCACCCCGTCGATGCCGGACAAGCCCTTCGCCGCACCCGACTTCGGGCTGCTGGGCGAGTTCGACCTGTTCGGCGCGTTCAGCCACGTCAGCGTGTTGACCGTCCTGCTGTTCGTCTTCACCCTGCTGCTGTCCGACTTCTTCGACACGATGGGCACCGTGGTCGGTGTCACCGCCGAGGCCCGGCTCCTCGACGAGCGCGGCCAGGTCCCCGGACTCGGCCGGGTCCTGCTGATCGACGGTGCGGCCGCCGTCGCCGGCGGCGCCGCCTCCTCGTCGTCCGCCACCGCGTACATCGAGTCCGCCGCGGGCGTCGGCGAGGGCGCGCGCACCGGGTTCGCCAACCTCGTCACCGGCGGTCTGTTCGGCCTCGCCCTCTTCGCCACCCCGCTGCTCACCATCGTGCCGCTCCAGGCGGCGGCCCCCGCCCTCGTCGCGGTCGGGTTCCTGATGATGACCCAGGTGAAGCACATCGAGTGGGACCGGTACGAGGTCGCGATCCCGGCCTTCCTGACCATCGCCGTCATGCCGTTCACCTACTCCATCAGCAACGGCATCGGCGCCGGCTTCCTCTCCTACGTGGTCATCAAGGCGTGCCTGGGCAAGGCCCGCGAGGTGCACTGGCTGCTCTGGGGCACCTCGGCGCTCTTCCTGGTCTACTTCGCCATCGACCCGATCGAGCAGCTGCTCGGCATGAAGTAGTCCGCACGGCCCCGACGACACCCGCCCCGGACCCGGCAGTGCCGGTGTCCGGGGCGGGGGCGTGCGCGAGGGGTCCGTCAGATCCCGGCGGCGGCCGCCAGATCGCGCTTGATGCCGTCGAGCAGCTCCGCCGCCCTCGTACGGGCCGCCAGCAGCTCCCCGGTCGAGGCGACCGGAACGACCACCTCCAGATAGCACTTGAGCTTCGGCTCGGTGCCGCTCGGGCGGACGATCACCCGGGCGCCGTCCAGCCGGTAGCGCAGACCGTCGGTGGGCGGCAGCCGGTCCGAACCCCGGGTCAGGTCCTCGGCCGAGACCACGGGCAGACCCGCCAGCGCGGTCGGGGGCGTCCCGCGCAGCCGCCGCATGGCGTCCGAGATGACCGACAGGTCCTCCACCCGGACCGACAGCTGGTCGGTGGCGTGCAGCCCGTGGGTGAGCGCCAGGTCGTCCAGGAGGTCGAGCAGCGTACGGCCCCGCTCCTTCAGCACCGAGGCCAGTTCGGCGACGAGCAGCGCGGCCGTGATCCCGTCCTTGTCGCGGACGCCCTCGGGGTCGACGCAGTAGCCGAGCGCCTCCTCGTACCCGTACCGCAGACCGTCCACCCGGGCGATCCACTTGAAGCCGGTCAGCGTCTCCTCGTGGCCCAGTCCCGCCTTCTCGGCGATCCGGCCCAGCAGCGAGGACGAGACGATCGACTCGGCGAGGACCCCGGTCGCCCCCCGGTCCACCAGGTGCGCGGCGAGCAGCGCCCCGACCTCGTCGCCCCGGAGCATCCGCCAGCCCCCGTCCGCCGCCGGATCGGGCACCGCGACGGCGCACCGGTCGGCGTCCGGGTCGTTGGCGATAACGATGTCGGGCCCCGTACGGCGCGCGGTCGCGAAGGCGAGATCCATCGCGCCGGGCTCCTCCGGGTTGGGGAAGGCCACCGTGGGGAAAGCCGGGTCGGGCTCGGCCTGCTCGGCGACGAGCACCGGCGCCGGGAACCCGGCCCGCGCGAAGGCGGCGGTCAGCACCGACGTACCGACCCCGTGCATCGCCGTGTACACGACCCGGGCGGTACGCGGCGAACCGGCCCCGAGCACCGCGTCGGTACGGGCCAGATAGGCGTCCAGCACCTCCTCGCCCAGGACCTCCCAGCCGTCCTCGGGGCGGGCCACGCCGTCCAGCGGGCCGACCGCCGCGATCTCGGCGGCGATCTCGCCGTCCGCCGGGGGGACGATCTGCGAGCCGTCGCCGAGGTAGACCTTGTAGCCGTTGTCCCTCGGCGGGTTGTGGCTGGCGGTCACCTCGACGCCCGCGACGGCGCCCAGGTGCCGGATGGCGTAGGCGAGGACCGGGGTGGGCAGCGGGCGGGGGAGCACGGCGGCCCGCAGTCCCGCGCCGGTCATCACGGCGGCGGTGTCCCGGGCGAAGTCGGCCGACTTGTAGCGCGCGTCGTAACCCACGACGACGAGCCCGTCCCCCTGGCCCCGGGCCTTCAGGTAGGCGGCGAGCCCGGCGGCGGCGCGGATCACCACGGACCGGTTCATCCGCATCGGCCCGGCGCCCAGCTCGCCCCGGAGCCCGGCGGTGCCGAACTGGAGGGTGCCGGCGAACCGTGCGGCCAGCTCGTCGAGGTCCTCGGCCTCGACGAGCCGGGCCAGCTCCTCGCGGGTCTCGGGATCGGGGTCCTCCGCGAGCCACGTCCTGGCCCGGGAGATGAGGTCCTGCTGCACGGTGTCCGCCTTCCTGCGGGGTGCTACACGGTGGGATGGGCCGGCGGGCCCCGTACGCGTCAGATGCGGTCGAGCACCCGGGCCAGCAGCGAGCCCATCCGGGTGGCCGAGTCGCGCCCCGCCTGGAGCACCTCCTCGTGGTTGAGCGGCTCGCCGCTCAGCCCCGCCGCGAGGTTGGTGACCAGGGAGATGCCCAGCACCTCGGCACCGGCCTCGCGGGCGGCGATGGCCTCCAGGACGGTGGACATGCCGACCAGGTCGCCGCCCATCACCCGGACCATGTTGATCTCGGCGGGCGTCTCGTAGTGCGGGCCGGTGAACTGCACGTAGACCCCCTCTTCGAGGGTGTCGTCGATCTCCTGGCACAGCGCGCGCAGCCGGGGCGAGTACAGGTCGGTGAGGTCGACGAAGTTGGCGCCGACGATCGGGGAGGACGCCGTCAGGTTGATGTGGTCGCTGATGAGCACCGGCTGACCGGGGCGCATGCCCTCGCGCAGACCGCCGCAGCCGTTGGTCAGGACGACTGTCCGGCACCCGGCCGCCACGGCGGTACGGACCCCGTGCGCCACCGCGGCGACACCCCGGCCTTCGTAGAAGTGCGTACGGCCGAGGAAGACCAGCACGCGCTTCTCCCCGATCCGGTACGAACGGATCGTGCCGCCGTGCCCCTGGACGGCGGGGGCCGGGAAGCCGGGCAGCTCGGTCACCGGGAACTCGGCCTCCGGGGTGCCGAGCGCATCGCCCGCGGGCGCCCAGCCGGAACCCATCACGAGCGCGACGTCGTGGGTCTCGGCGCCGGTCAGCTCGCGCAGGCGGGCGGCGGCGTCGGCGGCGGCGGCGTACGGGTCGCCCTGGATCTGGTCCGGAATAACTGATGCGTTCACGCCGACGAGGGTAGCCGGTGATTCCCTACGCGCGTAGATGCCCTGGTACGGACTATCGCCACGACTGCTGGTGCGTTCCTACAAAAGTGCGGGCCGGGCGGTCAGCAGGGGCGCTTGCGCAGCTCCATCACGTAGTCGTGCGGGGCGCCCGCGGACTCCGCCGCGTCGGCGATCTCGCCCAGGTAGCGGGCGGACGGCAGGCCGCCCTCGTACCCGTTCAGCACATAGATCCAGGCCGGCTCCTCGCCGTCCAGGGTGTGCACCCGGATCCGCATCCGGCGGTAGACGTCGAGGCCGACGCCCTCCCACCGGTCCATGGAGTCCTCGTCCATCGCCGCCAGGTCGTACAGCGCGACGAACACCTGGGAGCGCGGTGCCTCCACGACCGTGGCGAGCGCGCCCTCCCAGCCCATCTGCTCCCCGCCGAAGGTCAGCCGCCAGCCGTTGAGCCAGCCGGTGCCGCGCAGCGGGGAATGCGGTGCGCGGCGCGTCATCAGCCGCGCGTCGAGGTTGCCGGCGTACGCGGCGTAGAGCGACATGGGTCCGAGGGTACGGGAGGGGACGGGGGGAACGGCGATTCCGCCGGGAAGACCACCCCGGGGATTGCCCTCCGCGCTCCGGACCGGCCCCGGTGCACGGATGGAGGGCCCCGGGGCGAAGCACTTTGGCGCGTGCGGGACAATGAAGTACGTACTGCATTCCCCGGGGGCGCTCCCCGGACCCCCGGCCGGGGCAGCAGACGGCCGCGGGATGACACACGCGAGGCGGACTTTTCGTGACCCGGATCGTGATCATCGGCGGCGGACCCGGCGGCTACGAGGCGGCGCTGGTGGGCGCCCAGCTCGGCGCGGAGGTGACCGTCGTCGACTGCGACGGCCTCGGCGGCGCGTCCGTGCTCACCGACTGCGTGCCCTCGAAGACCCTGATCGCGACGGCGGAGGTGATGACCACCTTCGACTCCTCCTACGAGGAGCTGGGCATCATCGTCGCCGACGACACCCCGCCCACGGAGAAGGCCGCCCGTGTGGTCGGCGTCGACCTTGGCAAGGTCAACCGGCGGGTGAAGCGCCTGGCGCTCGCCCAGTCCCACGACATCACCGCCTCCGTCACCCGGGCCGGCGCCCGGGTGATGCGCGGCCGGGGCCGGCTGGAGGGCCTCCAGGCCGCCGACGGTTCCCGCACGGTCGTCGTGACCGCCGCCGACGGCACGGAGGAGCGGCTCACCGCCGACGCCGTGCTGATCGCGACCGGCGGCCACCCCCGGGAGATCCCGGACGCGCTGCCGGACGGCGAGCGCATCCTGAACTGGACCCAGGTCTACGACCTCGACGAGCTGCCCGAGGAGCTCATCGTCGTCGGATCGGGTGTCACCGGCGCCGAGTTCGCCGGCGCCTACCAGGCGCTCGGCTCGCGCGTCACGCTGGTCTCCTCCCGCGACCGGGTGCTGCCCGGTGAGGACCCGGACGCCGCCGCCGTGCTGGAGGACGTCTTCCGCCGTCGCGGCATGAACGTGATGGCCCGCTCCCGCGCCCAGGCCGCCAAGCGCGTCGGCGACCGGGTCGAGGTCACCCTCGCCGACGGCCGGGTGATCACCGGCTCGCACTGCCTCATGGCGGTCGGCGCGATCCCCAACAGCGCGGGCATGGGCCTGGAGGAGGCCGGGGTCCGGCTCAAGGAGTCCGGCCACATCTGGACCGACAAGGTCTCCCGCACCAGCGCGCCCGGCGTCTACGCGGCCGGTGACGTCACCGGGATCTTCGCCCTCGCCTCGGTCGCCGCCATGCAGGGCCGGATCGCGATGTACCACTTCCTCGGCGACGCGGTGGCCCCGCTCAACCTGAAGACCGTCTCCTCGAACGTCTTCACCGACCCCGAGATCGCCACCGTCGGCTACACCCAGGCCGACGTCGACGCGGGGAAGATCGACGCCCGCGTCGTCAAGCTCCCGCTGCTGCGCAACCCGCGCGCCAAGATGCAGGGCATCCGGGACGGCTTCGTCAAGATCTTCTGCCGCCCCGGCACCGGCATCGTGGTCGGCGGCTGTGTCGTGGCACCCCGCGCGAGTGAACTCATCCACCCCATATCGATCGCGGTCGACAACAACCTGACGGTGGAACAGATCGCGAACGCCTTCACCGTGTACCCGTCCCTGTCGGGTTCGATCGCGGAAGTGGCACGGCAGTTGCACACCCGTAAGCAGACGGGCGAGGCGTAGGGCGCACCGCTCGCCGACCGGGAGGCCGCCGGGGAAGCCGCTGCTCATGGGCGGCTTTCCCGGCGGCCTCCCGGCGGTTCCGGGGGTGTCCGGATGACCGTGTTCGACCGGTGCGGAACAACAACAGGGCCGCGTATACCACTCGGTGACCTGTCGCATGCACAACTTCCGTTATTCGGTGCAAAGTGCTGAAAAGACTGAGGCAGTCACGTTACTGTCAGTTCCGTGTTCGCTGCAGAACGTCGTCAGTTGATCCTCGAAATGGTGCGCGCCAACGGGGCGGTATCGCTCCGTGAGCTCGCCCGCGTCGTCCAGACCTCCGAAGTGACCGTACGGCGGGACGTGCGGGCGCTGGAGGCAGAAGGACTCCTCGACCGCCGTCATGGCGGTGCGGTACTTCCGGGCGGTTTCACGCGGGAGTCCGGCATCCCGCAGAAGTCCCATCTCGCCACCGCGGAGAAGACGGCCATCGCGGATCTGGCGGCCGGACTCGTCGAGGAGGGCGAGGCCATCGTCGTCGGCGCGGGGACGACCACGCAGGAGCTGGCCCGCCGGCTCGCGCGGGTCCCCGGGCTGACCGTCGTCACCAACTCCCTGCTGGTCGCCCAGGCCCTGGCCCATGCCAACCGGGTGGAGGTCGTGATGACCGGCGGCACGCTCCGCGGGTCCAACTACGCCCTGGTGGGCAGCGGCGCCGAGCAGTCCCTCCAGGGGCTGCGGGTCGCGCGCGCCTTCCTCTCCGGCAGCGGGCTCACCGCCGAGCGCGGCCTGTCCACCTCCAACATGCTCTCCGCGAGCGTGGACCGGGCGCTGGTGCAGGCCGCCGCGGAGGTGGTGGTGCTGGCCGACCACACCAAGATCGGCTCCGACACCATGTTCCAGACGGTGCCGACGGACCTCATCACCCGCCTGGTGACGGACGAGCCCCCCGGCCACGACGACCGGGCCGCCACCGAGCTCCAGGCCCTGGCGGACCAGGGGGTGCAGATCGCGGTGGCCGGCGCGGCGGGCGGCCCCGGTGCGCCGGAGCCCCCCGCGCACGGCCGGCCGGGGAGGCGGGAGATGCCGCTGCCCGGTCAGCGCCGTACGGCACACAGCGGCCCCGGCGGCCAGGGCCCTCAGCCGCTGCGGGGCCCGTCCGGGCTGGGCGACGGCCAGGGGGAGCGGTCCAGAGTGGCGGACCTGCGGCGCCGGTAGGGCGGCGGGGCGCGACAGCACGGCCCGTGCCGGTCGCGTCCCGTCGGGGGAATCTCCCAATCGTCCACCCCGCACCGGAGCCCTGCGCTATACGTGGGGCGTGACTGTGCCACAAGACCTGAACGAAGTACGTGACGAGCTGCGCACCGTTCTCGACCAGTGCGTGGAGTGGCTGCGCGCCGCGGCGGACGCCCCGGAGACGCCGGCCGGATGGCCGGAGGAGACCCGCGAGGACGCGCGCACGATGACCCGGCTGAGAACGCGCGCGGCCTCGACCCTCATCAACGTGGCGCTGCTGGGGTCGTTCTCGTCCGGCAAGAGCTTCCTGCTGAGCGGCCTGCAGGGCGGGCTCGAACTGGTCGAGGTGCCGACCGCCGACGGCCGGACGGCGGACAAGTTCGTCGGCCTGCTGCCGTCGTCCCCGGTGCCCACCACCGCGTGTCCCGCCAGTGTGGTCCCGGTGGACGGCCAGTCCGGCGTCGACGCCTCGGGCACCGGCTATCTGCGGGTGCGCTTCACCGACTCCGGCGAGGAGTGGGAGGACGTCGGGAACTCCCCGGCCCCCTCCGTGGTCGCGGCGTACGCGATGCAGGACGGGAACATGACCGACCGGCTCCGTCCGCACCGCGGCCGCGAGGTGGCCGAGCTGGAGATCCTGCTGGACAGCGCCAGGCTCCCGGCGAAACTCCACGACCTGCCCGGCTACGGCTCCCCGAACCCGGTCCACGACATGATCGTCCGGACCGCGATGGCCGACGCGGACTGCTTCATGTACGTGTCCCACGCGAGCCGCACCCTCTCGGAGCGCGATCTCGACCTGATCCGCTTCCTGTACGACCACTACCTGCTCTCGGGGAAACGGGTGGTGTGGGTGGTCACCGCCATCGACGCGGCGTCCCATCTCGATCTCCGGGACATCCCGGAGTGGAAGGCGACGATCACCCGCAACAACACCTATCTGCGGGAGAACTTCACGCTGCCGACCGGGCAGCCGGACCTCGGGTTCATCGGCGAGGGCTTCCTGCCCGTCTCCCCGGCCCTGGAGGCACGCGCGGCCAAGCTCGACGCGGAGGGAGCGCGGGAGGCGGCGCAGCGGCAGCGCGCCGAGAGCCGCATGGAGACCCTGCGCCAGGCGATCGAGGACCTGATCAGTACCGGTACCGGCGTCCGCCACATGGCCGCGGTGGCGCGGGAGGCCCGGATCCTGGTGGCCCCGCGCCACCAGGCGCTCGACCGGCGGCTGCGCGAGGAACGCCTGGAGATCGACGAGCTCAAGGAGCTGCTCAGGAGCGAGGAGCGGCGGATGGAACTCCTCGACACCGCGGTGCCGCGCATGCGCGAGGAGCTGGAGCGCAGACTCCGCAACCGCATCGCGCGGGCCGTCCGCCCCTTCACCCGCCTGCCCGCCCACCTCCACGCCGAGCTGGACGACGTCATCCGGGCCACGGACCTCACCAAGCCCACCAGGGCGAACCAGGTCCAGGTGCAGAAGGCGCAGGTGCTCCACACCTGGATCGAGGGGCCCGGTGGCCCGGCGACGCTGTGGACGGAGGAGTTCGAGGGCTTCAAGAAGGACCTGGTCCAGGCGGTGGAGCGGGTCTTCGGCGACAGGGACCTCGCGGGACGGCTTCCGGACTTCGCGCTCGACGTGAACAGCCTCCTGGAACCTCCCCGGCAGGGCGGGCGGGCGGCCACCCGCCACGACGTGGTGCAGCGGGCCGCCGCGCTGGTCGGCATCGTCACCCCGGTCGCGGCCGGCGGAGGATGGCTCTACGGTCTGGCCACGGCCGGGACGCTCTTCCCGCCCGCCGGTTTCGTCGCCGGCATCGCCGCCATCGTCTTCCTCGGCGTCCAGCGCCGGAAGGGGCGGACCAGCTCCCTACAGGTGCTCCAGGACGAGTGGATCGACGCGATGGAGGGCGAAGTCGCTTCGATCGAAGAGCAGTTCACGCTCGCGACGGGGGTCCGGGGAGCCGATCTCATCGACTACCTGATGGACAATCTGGTGCAGTACCGGGAGCAGCTCGAACAGTCCCGGAACCGGATCGGCGAGCGCATCATGAACCCCGAGAACCAGGTCCGGCAGGGCCTCGTCGACCAGTTGGAACCGCTGTGCGTCGAAGCGGCCGGGCTCGTCGGGGCGCTCCAGGCGCTGGAGGCGCCCTGACGGGGCGGCCGTCGACCGGGGGCGGGCGGGGTCAGCAGCCCGCCTCCGGGCTCGCCCCCTTCAGCCCCTGCACGGTCAGGGTGAGCAGGCGGTCCGCCAGCCCGGGGTCGTCCGGTGCCTCCTCGGCGGCCAGCGCGATCGCGTTGGTCAGCCGCATCAGGTCGTCGATCGACACATCGGGCCGCACCGCCCCGGTCTCCTGCGCCCGGGCGAGCAGGGCCGAACCCGCCGCGCGCATCGGCACATTGCACTGCGACAGGGCCGAAGACTCGTCCCGGGAGGCCGACATGAGCGCCTGGGCCAGTCCCCGGTAGGTGCCCGCGTGCGTGATGATCGCGCCCAGCCACTCCATCAGGGCGTGGCACGGCCTCGGCGCCTCCACCAGCTCCTGGGAGCGGGCGAGCAGGGACGCCAGGGCGTCCTGGAACACCGCGCTCATCAACGCGTGCCGGTTCGGGAAGTGCCGGTACAGCGTGCCGATGCCCACCTCCGCGCGGCGGGCGATGTCCTCCAGGGAGGCATCGGTGCCGTGCTCCGCGAAGGCGGCACGGGCCTCGGCCAGCAACCGGTCGTAGTTCCGCCGCGCGTCGGCACGCATGGGGCGGGGTGGCGGTGTCCATGTCGCGGTGGTCGCCATGCGGGTGCTTCTCCCATCGTTCGCCTGTGATCCAGGATGCCATCACGCCCGGACCGGTGGCGGGCAGCCCGTGGGGGGGCGGGGAGGCACAGCGGGCCGGGCGCCCGCGTACGGAGGAGGAAAGCCCGGGGCCCCTGCCGGTGGTCGTACGGACCGGCAGGGGCCCCGGGGTGGAACGGGCGGGTCGGACCCGGTCAGTCCTTGATCTCGCAGATGACGGCGCCGGAGGAGACCGAACCGCCGACCGCGGCGGCGAGGCCCTTGACGGTGCCGGAGCGGTGCGCGTTCAGCGGCTGCTCCATCTTCATGGCCTCCAGGACGACGATCAGGTCGCCCTCCTGGACCTCCTGGCCCTCCTCGACCGCGACCTTCACGATCGTGCCCTGCATCGGGGAGGCGAGGGTGTCGCCGGAGGCGGCCGCGGCGCTCTTGCGCGCGGCGCGGCGCTTCGGCTTGGCACCCGCGGCGAGGCCGGTGCGGGCCAGGGACATGCCGAGGGAGGAGGGGAGGGAGACCTCCAGGCGCTTGCCGCCGACCTCGACGACGACGGTCTCGCGGCCGGTCTCCTCGTCGGTCTCGGCGTCGGCGGTGGCGGTGAAGGGCTTGATCTCGTTGACGAACTCGGTCTCGATCCAGCGGGTGTGGACCTGGAACGGGTCGCTGGTGAAGGCCGGGTCGGCGACGACGGCGCGGTGGAACGGGATGGCGGTGGCCATGCCCTCGACGTTGAACTCGGCCAGGGCGCGGGCGGCACGCTGGAGGGCCTGCTCGCGGGTCGCGCCGGTCACGATCAGCTTGGCGAGGAGCGAGTCCCAGGCCGGGCCGATCACGGAACCGGACTCCACGCCCGCGTCGAGGCGGACACCGGGGCCGGTCGGCGGGGCGAAGACGGTGACGGTGCCGGGGGCCGGCAGGAAGTTGCGGCCCGGGTCCTCGCCGTTGATCCGGAACTCGAAGGAGTGCCCGCGCAGGGCCGGATCGCCGTAGCCCAGGGCCTCGCCGTCGGCGATCCGGAACATCTCGCGGACCAGGTCGATGCCGGAGACCTCCTCGGTGACCGGGTGCTCGACCTGGAGACGGGTGTTGACCTCCAGGAAGGAGATCGTGCCGTCCTGCCCGACCAGGAACTCCACCGTGCCGGCGCCGACGTAGCCCGCCTCCTTGAGGATGGCCTTGGACGCCGCGTACAGCTCCGCGTTCTGCTCGTCGCTCAGGAACGGGGCCGGGGCCTCCTCGACGAGCTTCTGGTGGCGGCGCTGGAGCGAGCAGTCACGGGTGGAGACGACGACCACGTTGCCGTGGGTGTCGGCCAGGCACTGCGTCTCGACGTGGCGCGGCCGGTCCAGGTAGCGCTCGACGAAGC
Organism: Streptomyces sp. NPDC001108; assembly: GCF_053598535.1. Taxonomy (NCBI): domain Bacteria; kingdom Bacillati; phylum Actinomycetota; class Actinomycetes; order Kitasatosporales; family Streptomycetaceae; genus Streptomyces; species Streptomyces sp. NPDC001108. Next base: position 605,370 of record NZ_JBSFKL010000002.1, on the reverse strand, counting down.
ACTCGCCCCGCCCGAACGCCGCGACGGCCTCGCGCACCGCGGAGTCGTACAGCTCCGGGATCTCCTCCAGCGTGCGGGCGACCTTCAGCCCGCGCCCGCCGCCGCCGAAAGCGGCCTTGATCGCGATCGGCAGCCCGTGCTGCTCGGCGAAGGCGACGACCTCCTCGGAACCCGACACCGGGTCCGGCGTACCGGCCACCAGCGGGGCACCGGCGCGCTGCGCGATGTGCCGGGCCGCGACCTTGTCGCCCAGGTCCCGGATGGCGTGCGGCGGCGGGCCGATCCAGGTCAGCCCCGCGTCCAGCACCGCCTGCGCGAATTCCGCGTTCTCCGACAGGAAGCCGTAGCCCGGGTGGATCGCGTCCGCGCCGGAGTCCTTGGCCGCCTGCAGCACCTTGGCGATGTCCAGGTAGCTGGCCGCCGGGGTGTCACCGCCCAGAGCGAATGCCTCGTCGGCCGCACGCACATGCAGAGCGTCCCGGTCCGGGTCCGCGTAGACGGCCACGCTCCCGATCCCGGCGTCCCGGCACGCCCGAGCAACACGGACAGCAATTTCGCCACGGTTGGCGATGAGCACCTTGCGCACGATGGCTCCCTCCTTGAAACAAGCTGAGTTTAGGGACTACCGACACGGCCCTACGACCCGTCCCCACTGGTGAGCTTGCCCACACGGAGCGTGATTCGAGGCTTGCTCAGGTCGAAAAATCCCTTGTGGCACCACGGTACGCCGGGATTCATGACCGCACAGTAGCCACAAGGTGTGGTCCAGGTCTCTGTTCATGCGACCTGCGACTCTCCGCATTTCTTTGTGGAGTCTCCACTAATGGCCGAGTGATTCTTTGCCCGTCGCCCGAGAGTGGCGCACGGGGCGGACGGGACGCACCCGGACCCGGGGTGCGCCGGGTGGCCGCGCGGAAGTAGCGATCGCCAAACTCTTGTACGAAGCATTACCCGTTAGTAGGGTCCGCGCTGTCGCACGTACTGCAGGTAACAGAGGGGTGGGCGTCGTGGTGCGCAGACCGGTGGCGGTCGTGGCCGCGCTCGTGCTGTTCGCGGAAGCCGTGGGTGTGGTGCTGATCAACAGCATCCTGGCGACCGTCGTCGAGAACCAGGACATGTCACTGGCCGGGGCGGATCCCGCCGTCATGTCCCGGTCCACCTGGGTGCTGGGCGGTGTCGCCGGCTGCTATCTGCTGCTGTGCGGGGTGTTCCTGCTGCTGGCCGGGGTCCGCGACCGGGCCCCGGGCCGGTTCGCCCGGATCGTCCTGATCCTCTGCGCCGTGGTGCACGGGGTGCTGGGCGCGCTGACGGTCGGGCTGGTCGGCTGGGCCGCGTTCGCCTCGATGATGGTGGTGCTGGGGCTGATCGTGCTGACGCTGGTGGCCTACGGGACCGGCGCCGCCGACACGCCCGCCTCCGGCACGCCCGCCGACGCCGCCGGAACGGACGCCCCGGCGACGGCCTGAGGCCGGGGCCGGGGCTTCGCGGGGCGCGGCTCAGGCGGTCCAGAGCTCGGTGACGGAGATGCCCAGCTCGCCCAGGAGGCGGCGGAGCAGTGGCAGCGAGAGCCCGATGACGTTGCCGTGGTCGCCCTCGATGGCCTCGACGAACGGGGCGGAGCGGCCGTCCAGGGTGAAGGCGCCCGCCACGTGGAGCGGCTCGCCGGTGGCCACGTAGGCGGCGATCTCGGCGTCGGTGGGTTCACCGAAGCGGACGGTGGTGGAGGCGGTCGCGGAGACGGTGCGCCCGGTCGCGGTGTCGGTCACGCAGTGGCCGGTGCGCAGCACCCCGGCCCGGCCGCGCATCGACTTCCAGCGGGCGGTGGCCTCCTCGGCGTCGGCCGGCTTGCCGAGCGCCTCGCCGTCCAGTTCGAGCACCGAGTCGCAGCCCACGACCAGGGCGCCGGCCGCTTCCGGGCGGCCCGCCACCGCGGCGGCCTTGGCCTCGGCGAGGACCAGCGCCAGCGCGGCCGGGTCCGCGGCGCTCAGCGCGTCCTCGTCCACCCCGCTCACGATCACCTCGGGCGCGAAACCCGCCTGCCGCAGCAGGCCGAGACGGGCGGGGGAGGCGGAAGCGAGCACGAGACGGCGCTGATCAGTCATACGCGCCATCGTAGAAGAGCCCGCAGGGCCGGCAGGGCCGGACGGGGGCGCCGGGCGCTCAGCGGAGTCCGGCCACGAACATGCCGATCACCATCGCGAGCGCGAGCAGCAGCCCCGCGCGACGCATCATGTCCTGGGCGTCGCGCAGTTCCTTGGGGGGCTTGTTCTCGGGGTCGGACCACAGCATGGAAACGATCCTGCCCGCCCCCGCCCCCGGTACGCCTGAGTACGGGTACTCAGGCGTACCGACGCTTCGTCCTATCCGGGCCAGTACGTCCGGGCCCAGGCCCGCGGCCCCGGCAGGTGCCGGGTGGACCGGGCGATGCGACCCGGGTCGGACCACTGGCCGGGCAGCGCCGGACCGGCGCCCGGCGCGGCGGTGTCGGACGCGGCGGCCGACGCCGCCCGCGCCCGCACCACCGCCAGCGCGGCGGCCAGCTCCTCGGGGGTCGGGTTGCCCCGTACGACCTTGATCATGGCCAGGACCCTTTCTAGAGGGGGATGTTGCCGTGCTTCTTCGGAGGCAGCGACTCCCGCTTGGTACGCAGCTGGCGCAGCCCCTTCACGACGTGCGCGCGGGTGTCGGACGGCATGATCACCGCGTCGACGTAGCCGCGCTCGGCCGCCACGTACGGGTTGAGCAGGGCGTCCTCGTAGTCGGCGATCAGCTCCGCGCGGGTGGCGTCGGCCTCGGCGGGGTCCGTGACGGCGGCGAGGGTGCGCCGGTGCAGGATGTTCACCGCGCCCTGCGCGCCCATCACGGCGACCTGCGCGGTCGGCCAGGCGAGGTTGATGTCGGCCCCCAGGTGCTTGGAGCCCATGACGTCGTACGCGCCGCCGAACGCCTTGCGGGTGATCACGGTGATCAGCGGGACGGTCGCCTCGGCGTAGGCGTAGATCAGCTTGGCGCCGCGCCGGATGATGCCGCCGTACTCCTGGTCGACGCCGGGCAGGAAGCCGGGGACGTCGACGAAGGTCAGCACGGGCACGTTGAAGGCGTCGCAGGTGCGGACGAAGCGGGCGGCCTTCTCGCTCGCGTTGATGTCCAGGCAGCCGGCGAACTGCATCGGCTGGTTGGCGACGATGCCGACCGGGTAGCCCTCGACGCGCCCGAAGCCGGTGATGATGTTCGGCGCGAACAGGGCCTGGGTCTCCAGGAACTCGCCGTCGTCCAGCACGTGCTCGATGGCGGTGTGCATGTCGTACGGCTGGTTGGCCGAGTCCGGGATGAGGGTGTCGAGCTCGCGGTCCTCGTCCGTGGTGGAGAGGTCCGCCGTCTCGGGGAAGGCGGGCGCCTCGGACAGGTTGTTCGACGGCAGGTACGACAGCAGCGACTTGACGTACTCGATGGCGTCCTTCTCGTCGCCCGCCATGTGGTGCGCCACCCCGGAGGTGGTGTTGTGGGTGCGGGCGCCGCCCAGCTCCTCGAAGCCGACGTCCTCGCCGGTGACCGTCTTGATGACGTCGGGGCCGGTGATGAACATGTGCGAGGTCTGGTCGACCATGACGGTGAAGTCGGTGATCGCGGGGGAGTAGACCGCCCCGCCCGCGCAGGGGCCGACGATCAGCGAGATCTGCGGGACGACACCGGAGGCGTGGACGTTGCGGCGGAAGATCTCGGCGAACAGGCCGAGCGCGGCGACACCTTCCTGGATGCGCGCGCCGCCTCCGTCGTTGATGCCGATGACCGGGCAGCCGGTCTTCAGCGCGAAGTCCATCACCTTGACGATTTTCTCACCGTAGACCTCGCCGAGCGAGCCGCCGAAGATGGTGAAGTCCTGCGAGTAGACGCAGACCGGGCGGCCGTCGACGGTGCCGTAGCCGGTGACGACACCGTCGCCGTACGGGCGGTTCTTCTCGATGCCGAAGTTGGTGGAGCGGTGCCGGGCGAATTCGTCGAGCTCCACGAAGGAACCCTCGTCCAGCAGCAGGTCGACCCGTTCCCGCGCGGTCAACTTGCCCTTGGCGTGCTGCTTCTCCACCGCGCGCGCGGACCCGGCGTGCGTCGCCTCGTCGATACGGCGCCGCAGGTCCGCGATCTTGCCCGCGGTGGTGTGGATGTCGGTCTCTTCCGGCTCGGACATCGGGTGACGGCTCCCTGCCTGGTCACGGGGGACGGCTGCGCTGCTGATCGGATGGCGGACACCCGTCGGTCAGCCGCTGAACACCTACTGATCCGTAGCGTATCGGCGCGGATACGGTTCGGCAGTGCGTCGTTTGCCACACCTAGTCTGGCTTGCATGACACCTTCGGATACGCCACGCAGCCGCTGGTCCGACCTGGACCGGCCGCCCCTCAACGTCCCCGCGCTGCGCCGCGGGCTGCTGGTGCCGGGCGGCCTGTGGACCGCGCTCGACGTGGTGGAGAGCACCGGCTCCACCAACTCCGACCTGGCCCGCCGGGCGGCCGGGGGGCTCGCCGAGGGCGCCGTGCTGGTCGCCGAGGAGCAGACGGCGGGGCGGGGACGGCTCGATCGCACCTGGACGGCTCCGGCCCGTTCGGGCCTGTTCTGCTCCGTCTACCTGGAGCCGGCCGACGTCCCCGCCGAGCGATGGGGGTGGCTGCCGCTGCTGACCGGGGTCGCGGTGGCGACCGGGCTGGCCCGGGCGGCGGGCGTCGACACGGCGCTGAAGTGGCCCAACGACCTGCTCGTCACCGTGGACGGGGTGGAGCGCAAGGCGGGCGGCATCCTGGCCGAGCGCGCCGGGAACGGGGTCGTCGTCGGCATGGGCCTCAACGTCTCCCTGCGCGCCGAGGAACTGCCCGCCCCCACCGCCGCCTCGCTGGCCCTGGCCGGGGCCGTCTCCACCGACCGCGAGACGCTGCTGCGCGGTGTGCTGCGCTCGCTGGAGCACTGGTACGGCCAGTGGCGCGCGGCCGGTGGGGACGCGGCGGACAGCGGTCTCCAGGAGGCGTACGCGGCGGGCTGCGCGACCCTCGGCCGGACGGTGCGGGCCCAGCTCCCCGGGGACCGCACGCTCGTCGGCGAGGCCGTGGCGGTCGACGGCGACGGACGGCTCGTGGTGGCCGCCGAGGACGGCTCGCGGGAGACCGTGTCGGCCGGGGACATCGTCCACCTGCGGGGGGTGGCGGGCGGCCTGGTCTGAGACGGCCACGGGGGCGTCCGGGGGCAGCCGGGGACGCCCCTGGGGGTGAATCCGGGCCCGGCCGGAGACCCGTCACCGGCCGGAACCCCCTGTCCCGGGGGCCGCCCGGGAACATTCCGGGACACCGCTCGGGCGTGAGCCACGGCACACCTGCCGTATCGTTGACTCGATCCACCGACGGACAGATCGGCAGGGCAGTGCGCAGGGAACGGGCAGGAGGCGGCTGGTGACCGTCGACGACACGACCTCCGGTGCGGGCTCACAGCCCCCGTCGGAACCCTCGGAACCCTCGGTCCACCCGACACCGCATCACGAGGTCGACCACACGGCGGAGCCGACCGACGACCCCCTCGCGATCCGGCTGGAGCAGCTGATCCTGGGCGCCGACCGTCGCTACACCCCGTTCCAGGCGGCCCGGACCGCCGGGGTCTCGATGGACCTGGCCTCCCGGTTCTGGCGGGCCATGGGCTTCGCCGACATCGGCCAGGCCAAGGCGCTCACCGAGGCGGACGTGCTGGCGCTGCGCCGGCTCGCCGGTCTCGTCGAGGCGGGGCTGCTCAGCGAGCCGATGGCGATCCAGGTGGCCCGGTCCACCGGGCAGACCACCGCCCGGCTGGCGGAGTGGCAGATCGACTCCTTCCTGGAGGGGCTGACCGAGCCGCCCGAGCCCGGGATGACCCGGACCGAGGTCACGTACCCGCTGGTCGAGCTGTTGCTGCCGGAGCTCCAGGAGTTCCTGGTCTACGTGTGGCGGCGCCAGCTCGCCGCCGCCACCGGGCGGGTCGTGCAGGCCGCCGACGACGAGGAGATGGTCGACCGCCGGCTGGCCGTCGGCTTCGCCGACCTCGTCGGGTTCACCCGGCTGACCCGGCGGCTGGAGGAGGAGGAGCTCGGCGAACTGGTCGAGGCCTTCGAGACCACCGCGGCCGACCTGGTGGCCGCGCACGGCGGCCGCCTCATCAAGACCCTCGGCGACGAGGTCCTCTTCGCCGCCGACGACGCGGGCACCGCCGCCGAGATCGCGCTGCGCCTGATCGAGGCGATGACCCAGGACGAGACGATGCCCGCCCTCCGCGTGGGCATCGCCTTCGGCACCGTCACCACCCGGATGGGCGACGTCTTCGGTACGACGGTGAACCTCGCGAGCCGGCTGACGTCGATAGCGCCGAAGGACGCCGTGCTGGTGGACGGCGCCTTCGCCGAGGAGCTGACCCGCACCGGCGAGGCCCCGGCCTCCGAGGTGGCGGCGGCGGAGCAGGCCGCGGTGGCCGAGAAGGAGCGCCGCGAGGGCGGCGAACCGGCCGCCGTGCCGACGTACCGCTACGGGCTCCAGCCGATGTGGCAGCGCCCGGTGCGCGGGCTCGGCGTGGTGGAGCCCTGGCTGCTGGCGCGGCGGACGACCGGTTCCTGAGCCCGGTGGGCCCCGCCGCGGGGCACTTGTCGGGGACGCGCCATAGGATCCCTCCGGTAACGCTCGTTAACCGGAGGGGTTGAGGTCATGGCCGTCACGTCCGAGCAGCGGTTCGGGGAGTTCGTCGTCGTGCGGGTCCACGAGGGGCAGGAGCACGTCGCCGAGCTGGTGCTCGACCGCCCGAAGGCGATGAACGCCGTGTCCACGGACATGGCCCGTTCGATCGCCGCCGCCTGCGACGCGCTCGCCGCCGACCCCGGCGTACGCGTCACCGTCCTCACCTCCAGCCATGAGCGGGCCTTCTGCGTGGGCGCGGACCTGAAGGAGCGGAACTCCTTCACCGACGCTGAGCTGCTGCGCCAGCGCCCCACCGCGCGGGCCGCGTACACCGGGGTGCTCGAACTGCCGATGCCGACCATCGCCGCCGTGCACGGCTTCGCGCTCGGCGGCGGCTTCGAGCTGGCGCTCTCCTGCGACCTGATCGTCGCCGACCGCACCGCCGTGGTCGGGCTGCCCGAGGTGTCGGTCGGGGTCATCCCGGGCGGCGGCGGTACGCAGCTGCTGCCCCGGCGGGTCGGCGCGGCGCGCGCCGCCGAGCTGGTCTTCACGGCCCGGCGGCTGGAGGGGGCCGAGGCGCACGGCCTCGGGCTGGTCGACGAGCTGGTGGAGGCCGGGCGGGACCGGACGGCCGCGCTGGAGCTGGCCGGGCGGATCGCCGCCAACTCCCCGGTGGGGCTGCGGGCGGCCAAGCGGGCGCTGCGGCTGGGCCAGGGCCTCGATCTGCGGGCCGGGCTCGAAGTGGAGGACGCCGCCTGGCGGTCGGTGGCCTTCTCCGGCGACCGGGCCGAGGGGGTCGCCGCGTTCAACGAGAAGCGGAAGCCGAACTGGCCCGGGGAGTGAGGCGGCGGCCCCTCCGGCGTCGCGCTGCGTGACCGTACGGGCGGTGGGATCACGGAGCGTGCCGCCGCCGTCGATCGAAACCGCGCGAAGATACCTAAGCTGGAGCGATGGGTGAGGATGCACGGCTGCGGGCCGTGGTGACGCTGGCGCAGACGATGGCGGCGGCACACACCCCGCGGGGCTCGTGGCGGGCGGCCGCGCTGGGCGCGTGCGAGGCGCTGGGCGGCAGTTTCGCCGCGCTCTCGGTGTGGGAGCGCGGCCCCGGCCGGCTGCGCGTGCTGGTGAACGCGGGCGAACGGGCCGAGGGGGAGGAGGAGTTCCCCGAGGAGGAGGTGTACCCGGTGCACCGCTTCCCGGAGATCACCGAGTTCCTGCACGAGCGGTGGGCCGGGGGCGGCGAGCCGGACGCCTGGGTGGAGACCGCGGACGGCTCGGTGGACGGGGCGCCGGGCGCCGGGCACGAGTACGGGAGCGGGTACGGGCGCGAGCGGGTGGCCGCGCTGCGGCGGCGCGGGCGCGGCTGCTGCGTGGTCGCGCCGGTCGTGCTGCACGGGCGGGCCTGGGGCGAGCTGTACGTGGCGCGGCCGCCGGGGGCGCCGGTGTTCGACCGGGCGGACGCGGCCTTCGCGACCGTGCTGGCCGCGGTCGTCGCCGCCGGGATCGCCCAGTCCGAGCGGCTGGAGGAGGTGCGCAGGCTCGCCTTCACCGATCCGCTCACCGGCCTGGCCAACCGGCGCGCCGTCGACGTCCGGCTGGAGGAGGCGGTGGAGCGGCACCGGGCGGACGGCTCGGTGATCAGTCTGGTGGTGTGCGACCTCAACGGCCTCAAGTGCGTCAACGACACCCATGGCCACGCGGTGGGCGACCGGCTGCTGGAACGTTTCGGCTCGGTGCTGTCGCGGTGCGGGGCGATGCTGCCGGGGGCGCTGGCGGCGCGGCTCGGCGGGGACGAGTTCTGCCTGCTCGCGGTGGGGCCGGAGGAGGACGAGGTGATCCGGGTGGCCACCGAACTCTGCGACCGGGCGGCCGAGTTGGAGCTGGGGAACGGGGTGGCCTGCGGGATCGCGTCGACCGGGGACCCGGTCGGGCCGGTGGTGTCGGCGCGGCGGCTGTTCCGGCTGGCGGACGCGGCCCAGTACCGGGCCAAGGCGGCGCGCGCCACGGGGCCGGTGGTGGCCGGGCGGGACGACGAGGCGATCCGGCTGGCGGACGCCCCTCCCCGGCACGGCCACGATCGCCGCCACCTGCGCGGCAGCCGGCCCTGAGGCGCCGTTCCGGTCGCCGGAGCGCCCCGCTCCGGTCGGTAAGGGGTCAACCGGGCGACCGCTAGTGACATGAAGGGATTCAATCCGTACGCTGCTGAATATGGATATGCACACAGTCGTGGTGGGGACGTCCGGGACCACCGCACAGGACGTCATCGCCGTGGCCCGGGGCAACGCCCGCGTCGAGCTCTCGCCCGCCGCCCTCGACGCGCTCGCCGCCGCCCGCGAGATCGTGGACGCGCTCGCCGCCAAGCCCGAGCCGGTCTACGGCGTCTCCACCGGCTTCGGGGCGCTGGCCAGCCGGCACATCGGCCACGACCTCCGGGCCCAGCTCCAGCGCAACATCGTCCGCTCGCACGCCGCCGGCATGGGCCCGCGCGTCGAGCGCGAGGTGGTCCGCGCCCTGATGTTCCTGCGGCTGAAGACGGTCGCCTCCGGGCACACCGGCGTACGCCCCGAGGTCGCGCTGACCATGGCCGACGTGCTCAACGCGGGCATCACTCCGGTCGTCCACGAGTACGGCTCGCTGGGCTGCTCCGGCGACCTGGCCCCGCTCTCGCACTGCGCGCTGACGCTGATGGGCGAGGGCGAGGCGGAGGGCCCGGACGGCACCGTGCGCCCCGCCGGCGAGCTGCTCGCCGCCCACGGCATCACCCCGGTCGAGCTGCGCGAGAAGGAGGGCCTGGCCCTCCTCAACGGCACCGACGGCATGCTCGGCATGCTCGTGATGGCCCTGGCCGACCTGCGCCGCCTCTACACCTCTGCCGACATCACCGCCGCCCTCTCCCTGGAGGCGTTGCTCGGCACGGACAAGGTGCTCGCCCCGGAGCTGCACGCCATCCGCCCGCACCCCGGCCAGGGCGCCAGCGCGGACAACATGCTGCGGGTGCTGGCCGGTTCCGGCCTCACCGGGCGGCACGCCGAGGTCACGGGCGACGCGCCCCGCGTCCAGGACGCCTACTCGGTGCGGTGCGCGCCCCAGGTGAACGGCGCGGGCCGGGACACCCTCGACCACGCCGCGACCGTCGCGGCCCGCGAACTGGCCGCCGCTGTCGACAACCCGGTGGTCCTGCCCGACGGCCGGGTCGAGTCGAACGGGAACTTCCACGGCGCGCCCGTCGCGTACGTACTCGACTTCCTGGCGATCGTCGCGGCCGACCTGGGCTCCATCGCCGAGCGCCGCACCGACCGGCTGCTGGACAAGAACCGCTCGCACGGGCTGCCGCCGTTCCTCGCAGACGACGCCGGGGTGGACTCGGGCCTGATGATCGCCCAGTACACCCAGGCCGCCCTGGTCAGCGAGATGAAGCGGCTCGCGGTGCCCGCCTCGGCCGACTCGATCCCGTCCTCCGCGATGCAGGAGGACCACGTCTCGATGGGCTGGTCGGCGGCGCGCAAGCTCCGTACCGCCGTGGACAACCTCACCCGGATCGTGGCCGTCGAGCTCTACGCGGCGACCCGCGCCGTCGAACTGCGCGCCGCCGAGGGCCTGGTGCCCGCGCCCGCCTCCCGCGCCGTCGTCGAGGCGCTGCGGGCGGCCGGGGTGGAGGGCCCGGGGCCGGACCGCTTCCTCTCGCCGGACCTGGCCGGGGCGGACGCCTTCGTACGGTCCGGGAAGCTGGTCGAGGCGGTCGAGGCGGTGACCGGGCCGCTCGCCTGAGCGGTCCGCGGGCCGGTGACGGCCGAGGGCCCGCGTCCGGACTCCTGGGAAAGGAGCACCGGGCGCGGGCCCGTTCGTGGCCGGTGCGCCGGACCAGGGGCGTCCTCGGGCAGGTGACCGTGCCGCCGGTCGGGTCGTCCACCATGACCTGACTGGTCGAGGAGTTGTTGTTGCCACGGGTGCCGCGCGGTGGCGGGACGGAGGCGGAGCCGGACGGACCGTCCCACCGGGCGGGGAGCTCCGTCGGCCGTCAGCTCCCGAGCGCCGCCGAGGCTCCTCGCGACGAGCGGGCGAACGCGGCGCCGATGCCCAGCGCCGTCGCCCCGCCGATCAGATACGGGGTGGCGTCGATCCCCGCGCGCGCCCCGGCCGCGGTCTCCGCTTCGGCGCCGGACGGGCCCGGCACCGCCTCGGGGGCCTGTACGGTGACGGCCGGGCCGCCCCGTGCCTGTGCCGTGCCGGCCGGTTCGTCCGTCGCGTTGGCGGACGGCACGAAACACAGTGCGGTCAGCAGGGCGGCCGCCGCGGTGGCGGTCAGGAGCGGGCGACGGGCGGCGGCCATGGAATCGATCCCCTTGTCACAGCCGTGAGTTGAACGCGTGCGCCGATGCTAGTGAAAGCAGCGGGTCGCGGGAAAGCCGGGGGCCCCGGGAGCTTACGCTCCGGCGCATGAGTACATCTGAGTCAGCGCGTTTCGTTCGGCTTCGCGTCGAAATGGTGCTGGAGATCACGGACTCCGCCGCTCTCGGCGGCACGGCCCTGGAGTCGATCGCCGCCGAGTACGGGGAGCAGGGCGGCGGGCCCGCCGAGGAGCGCCGCCAGGCCGAGGCCGCCGTACGGGAGGACGACGCGGAGGCCCTCGCCTCGCTCATCGACCCGTTCGACCTGGTCAGCGGGGTGCCCGGGGTCGAACTCGCCCAGGCGTCCTGGAGCAGCGAGGCCGTCGACTACGACCCGGACGACCCGGAGGGTCTGGACCCCTGGGACCCCGACGACGAGGACGACGCGTCGGACCCGTACCCCGACGACCACGCCGAGGAGGAGGCCGACGACGCCGGGGAGGGGGTTGCGGGCGTCCCGCACAATGGATGAGAACGACGTCGGTCGCGTCGCCCCGGGCGGCACGGCCGAGAGCTGGTGAACAACCGGCCCCGGCCCGCTTTCGGAGCGGGCCGGGGCCGCTCCGCCCGCCGGTCGCCGATGGGCGGCCGGGGTCGGGAACCGCCGCGGTCGCGGACGCGTCGATGAGTGTTGTTCCCCACATCCTTCGCGGATGTGGAACGGAGAACACTGCCCACGGGTTCTAGAGCCAATGACGGTTTCGCCGGTGCGGCGGCTACGTCCGGGGTTTTTGGGGATTCGGCAACGATGGAGAAGCGTGTGATGACGGACAGCAAGCGGCGCAGGGGCCTGATGGCCGCGTCCGCACTGCTCGGTGGCGTTCTGGTACTCACGGCCTGCAACGACGACGGGGGCAGTGCCGACGGCTCCAACCAGTCACAGGCATCCGAGGTCGACAAGGCCGCGGCGCAGGACGCGTCCGAGGCCCAGATAACGATCTCGCCCAAGAACGGCGCGACCAACGCGAGCATCAACAACGACGCGAAGGTCACCGTCGCCAAGGGCACGCTGTCCCAGGTGGCCATGACCACCGCCGCCGGTGCCGAGGTCAAGGGCACGCTCGCCGCCGACGGCAAGAGCTGGAAGCCGGACGTCCAGCTGGAGCGCTCGACCACGTACAAGATCAACGCCACGGCGAAGGACGCCAAGGGCCGGGAGGCCCACGAGAACAGCTCCTTCACCACCGTCTCGCCCGCCAACAGCTTCATCGGGAACTTCACCCCCGAGGACGGTTCCACGGTCGGCGTCGGCATGCCGGTCTCGATCAACTTCAACAAGGCGATCACGAACAAGAAGGCCGTCCAGGCCGGGATCACCGTGACCTCCAGCAGCGGCCAGCAGGTCGTCGGCCACTGGTTCAACGCCCAGCGCCTCGACCTCCGCCCCGAGAACTACTGGCAGGGCGGCTCCACCGTCACGCTGAAGCTCGCGCTGGACGGCGTCGAGGGCGCCAACGGCGTCTTCGGAGTCCAGCAGAAGACGGTCACCTTCAAGGTCGGCCGCAACCAGGTCTCCACCGTCGACGCCAAGACGAAGATGATGACCGTCACCCGGGACGGCAAGACGGTCAAGACCATCCCGATCTCCTCCGGCTCCCCGGACAACCCCACGTACAACGGGCAGATGGTGATCTCCGAGAAGTTCAAGGAGACCCGGATGAACGGGGCGACCGTCGGCTTCACCGACTCCGACGGCAAGGGCGAGTACGACATCAAGGACGTGCCGCACGCCATGCGGCTGTCCACCTCGGGCACCTTCATCCACGGCAACTACTGGGGCGCGCGGTCGATCTTCGGCAGCGCCAACACCAGCCACGGCTGTGTCGGCCTCGCCGACGTGAAGGGCGCGGGCGACGCCAACCAGCCCGCCGCCTGGTTCTACAACAACTCCCTCATCGGCGACGTGGTCATCGTCAAGAACTCCCCGGACAAGACCATCAGCCCCGACAACGGCCTCAACGGCTGGAACATGAGCTGGTCGGAGTGGACGGCCGGTTCCGAGGCCTGATCCTCCCCGCCGGGCCCGAGATCTGATCCTCATCTCCCGGGCCCCGGCGGCCTTCCGGCGCCGTGCCCTGCCCGGCGCGGCCCGAACCCCGTACAAAGGCGGCGGTTGTCCCGGATCCGGGAAGGATCTGGGACAACCGCCGCCTTCGTCGTTCGGCTCGGCGCGGCCGGGCTCACCGGTTCGAGGGGCCGGGGTCAGCGGTACGCGGCGGTGGCGGCGCGGTAGGTGGCGAGGTCGGTGCGGCGGACCTGCCGCACGCCGAGGGGGTCGGCGCGGCCGAGTACGTTGCGGCCGGCCCTCGTGCCGGGGCCCGCGCCGACGCCCGGCCCCGTATCCGCCCCCGTTGCCCGCGTGCCCGTTCCCTTTCCCGTTCCCTTGAACAGCGTGCGCAGCCCGTACCAGGGTTGCAGCAGCGTCCAGCTCAGCCCGTACAGCCAGCGCCGCACCAGCGTCCAGGGCCCCGGACGTCCGGCGTCGGGCATCCTGACCACCCGTATCCCCATGAGCAGCTTGCCCGCACCGGCCCCGGCGAGCGCGGTGAGCACCACATGGTTGAGGAAGGAGAACACGAGCGCGGGGCCGAGCAGCAGACCGGCCGCCTCGGCGGCCGTGGCCGTGTCCAGGTGGGGCCTGGCCAGCAGTCCGGCGGTGATCAGGCAGAGGTAGGCATCGAGGCCGACGGCGAGATAGCGCCGCATCTCGCCCACGCGCGGCGGTACCCGGGCCCCGGCGGGCTGTCCGAATCCGGGCACTCCGGAGAAGTTCCGGTGGCGCCCCTCACCCCGTGAATTCGTCATGGCCGAATCATCGCCGAAGTACCCTCCACCGCGACTACGGGAGAGCTCTTAGGCTCCCGGTCATGACTGTCGCCGTCACCGCCATGATCACCGCCGTAGTCGGAGTGCTCGGCACCCTCCTCGCCCCCGTGCTGTCCCAGCGGATGACCACGCGTCAGCGCGCCGACGAGGCCCGACTGGCCGACGAACGGCGGCGGTTCGAGGAACGGCGTGCCCAGTACACGGCCATGAACCGGGCGTCCCGGCAGTTCCACACCCTCCTCAAGGACGCCCTGCACCGCATCCGCGACGGCGTCTACACCGAGCAGGAGCGCACCCAGCTCGAAGAGGCCCGCCTCGACCACCGCGACCGCTACGCCGAGGCCCAGATGATCGTCCCGGAGCGGATACTGAGGGCCTCCCGCGAGGCCAACCAGGTCCTCGCCGCCGGGGACGCCACGGTCAAACGCCTGGACCGGGGCCTGGCCCGGGAGGGCGAGAACGTCGAGCAGGCCCTCCTCGACCTGAAGGCGGCCGACACCCGCCTCGCCGCCCTGCGCCGACTGATGCGCCAGGACCTCGGCGTCACCGACTAGGGCGCACGGGGCCGGGCCGCACGGGGCCGGGCCGGATCAGGGCGCGGGGTCCGGCGCCGCGGGCCGGGGGCCGTGCCCGGAGAGCCGGCAACTCCCGTACGGGCGGAGCCGGTACGGCGCGTCCAGCCGGTACTCCCCGCCCCGTGGCACCGTCAGCCGCGTCCACCCGCCCTCCGCGCGCACGCACCCGCCGCCTCCCGCCCGCAGCCACGGCGAAGGGGCGATCCGTACCGTCACCGAACCGGCGGCGGGCATCCGTACGACCAGCGAGGCGTCGTCCCCGCGCACCACCGTGCCCGGCGCGGAGACCAGCGGCACCGCCCCGCGCACCCGGTAGATCCGCCACCCCACGCCCCGCCACACCTGCTCCAGCCCGCCGGCGCCGAGCCGGACGAGCGCAGCCTCCGCCTCGGCCGGGCCGTCCGGCCTGCCGTCGTGCAGCACGACCAGGCCCACCGCCCACCGCTCCAGCCAGGCCCGGTACGCGGCCGGGGTCGGCCCGTCGCCGTAGAAGAGCCGTCCGCGCTCCACGTCCAACTGCCGGTTCCAGCCGCGCGCCAGATTCACGTACGGCGCCAGCAGCACGGCCTCGCGGTGGTCGCGGGCCGGCACCACCTCCACCCGGGTCCGTCCGGCACCCAGCCGGTGCAGCGCCGCGACCACGCCGTCGGTGTGCTCCGCCCAGGCGGGCACCGCCGTGGACGCCCGCAGGTCGTCGCCGGTCCGGTCGGCGAGCCACCCCGAGACGAACACCAGCGCACCGGCGAGCGCGACAGCCCGCACCCCCGCCCTTGCGCCTCGCGAGGGGGACATCGGCACCGAAGCCAGCGCCGCCAGCAGCACGGGCGGACCGGCGACCCCCACCAGCCGCTCCACGTTCGTCCCGACGGGCGATGCCACGAGAAAGGACAGGACGACCCCGACCGCGTACACCGCCGCCGCACGGCGGACCACCCCGAGCCCTCTCCCGCGCGGCCCCGCCCACCCCAGCGCGGCACAGGCCACGAGCGGCACCCACAGCCTGCCCGCCGGCATCGGCTGCTCGCCGGTGAACGGGAACACCACCGTCGTGGCCGCCACCAGCACGATCGGCGGCACCACCAGCGCGGCCGCCCTCCGCCACCGCCCGCCCAGCCCGTACGCCGCGCCCACCACCACCAGGAACAGCCCCGCCACCGGGCTCGCCGCCGTCGCCACCGCCGCCCACCCCGCCGCGAGGCCGGCCCGGCGCCGTACGGACAGCTGCGCGACCAGCCCGAGCGCCACCCCCACCGCGAAGGTGGTCCGCCCGGACGCCGTGTTGCACCAGAGCGTCAGCGAGCCCAGCACCGACACCGCGACCGGCCACCGCACCCCGCCCCGCACACAGAGCAGCCCCAGCGCCCCCGCCGCACCGACCCCCGCCGCCACGGTCACCGTCCGCACCCCGAGGGCCGCCATCAGGTGCGGGGTCAGCAGGCTGTAGTTGGCGGGGTGCGCCCCTCCGTACCAGGAGAGGTTGTACGCGGACCCCGGATGCCGCGCCGCGAATCCGGCCCAGGCGAGCTGCGCCGCCAGATCGCCGCCCCCGGTCGCCAGCACCAGCGCCCACAGCAGCTGGAGGGGCAGGGCGACCAGTACCGCGATCCCCGGCACCCGCCACCGGTCCGCCGCCCACCACCGCCCGTCGGATCCGGCCGGAGCGGCGCGCGTGCCGGTGTCCTCGGTGATCACCACCCGGAAAACCTAGGACGCGACAGGGGTACAGCCAGCTCCACCACGGCCTCGGGTGGTCGCTCCATTCCTGCGTACCCACCGAACGGAGCACGATGGGGACCACACCACAACACGGAGGAACCCCATGAAGGCCCTGCTCTGGATCGTCCTTCTCGGCGCGGTCGCCGGGAACGTCTCGCTCAACCTGATGGAGGACAACGGCCTGCACATCGCGCTGAGCGTGGTCTCCGGCGTGATCGTCCTCGCCTCGGGCGCGGGTCTGTGGATGCTGCGCGGCGGGGGCCGGGGGGAGTACCACGGTTAGGAACCGGTCCACCAGGGGAGATGCCCTTGCACGGACTCGGGGGGTAGCTGGGAGAATCGATCTGCCACAACGGTTCAGTACGTCGCTTCCGTGAGCCGCAGAGCGTGCGATGTCGAGCGACGCCCTCAATGGGGAGGGGGACCGCCGACACCTCCCGGGACGGGGGTGTCATCGCGCGCCATGCCCATCGACGGAAGGTATTGACCCAGATGCAGGCCACCTCTGATTCCGCGACCCCGCATGCCAACGAGAACCGCCTCATCGAGAAGCTGTACGGAGAGGTCCTCCGCCGCAACCAGGGCGAGCGGGAGTTCCACCAGGCGGTCCGCGAGGTCCTGGAGACCCTCGGCCCGGTCCTCGCGCAGCGTCCGGAGTTCGTGGACGCCCGGATCATCGAGCGTGTCTGCGAGCCGGAGCGCCAGCTGATCTTCCGGGTGCCGTGGTCGGACGACTCGGGCGACATCCACGTGAACCGCGGCTTCCGGGTCGAGTTCAGCAGCTCGCTCGGCCCGTACAAGGGCGGACTGCGCTTCCACCCCTCGGTCAACCTCGGCATCGTGAAGTTCCTCGGCTTCGAGCAGATCTTCAAGAACGCGCTCACCGGCATGCCCATCGGCGGCGGCAAGGGCGGTGCGGACTTCGACCCCAAGGGCCGCTCGGACGCCGAGATCATGCGCTTCTGCCAGTCGTTCATGACCGAGCTCCACCGCCACCTCGGCGAGTACACCGACGTACCCGCCGGTGACATCGGCGTCGGCGGCCGGGAGATCGGCTACCTGTTCGGTCAGTACAAGCGGATCACCAACCGCTACGAGTCCGGCGTCCTCACCGGCAAGGGCCTCGGCTGGGGCGGCGCCCAGGCGCGTACCGAGGCGACCGGTTACGGCTGTGTCCTGTTCACCGCCGAGATGCTCCGCAGCCGGGGCGAGTCCCTCGAAGGCCAGCGGATCGCCGTCTCGGGCTCGGGCAACGTCGCGATCTACGCGATCGAGAAGGCCCAGCAGCTCGGCGCGACCGTGGTCACCTGCTCCGACTCCAACGGCTACGTCGTGGACGAGAAGGGTGTCGACCTGGCCCTCCTCAAGGAGATCAAGGAGGCCGGGCGCGGCCGGATCTCCGAGTACGCGGAGCGCCGGGGCAGCCAGGCCACGTACGTCGCGGGAACCGGTGTCTGGAACGTCCCCGTCGACGTGGCGCTGCCCTGCGCCACCCAGAACGAGCTGCACGAGGCCGACGCCGTCGCCCTGGTGCGCAACGGGGTGAAGGCGGTCGCCGAGGGCGCCAACATGCCGACCACCCCGGAGGCGGTGCGCGTCCTCCAGGAGGCGGGCGTGGCCTTCGCCCCGGGCAAGGCCGCCAACGCGGGCGGGGTGGCCACCAGCGCCCTGGAGATGCAGCAGAACGCGTCCCGCGACTCGTGGAGCTTCGCCCACACGGAGGAGCGCCTCGCGCAGATCATGCGCCACATCCACGACTCCTGCTACACCACGGCGGAGCGCTACGGCAGCCCCGGCAACTACGTGGTCGGCGCGAACATCGCCGGGTTCGAGCTGGTCGCGGACGCGATGCTGGCCCAGGGCCTGATCT
This sequence comes from Streptomyces sp. NPDC001108, assembly GCF_053598535.1. NCBI lineage: Bacteria > Bacillati > Actinomycetota > Actinomycetes > Kitasatosporales > Streptomycetaceae > Streptomyces > Streptomyces sp. NPDC001108. Next base: position 587,318 of record NZ_JBSFKL010000002.1, on the reverse strand, counting down.
GACCGCACCCGCCGCCTTCCGACGCCCCGGGCCCGGCCGCCGACCTCGCGCGGCCGGGCCCGGGGCGTCCCCGTCGCGGTACGGGGGCGGCGCGCGGGTCAGGCCAGGTACCCGGTCCGCCGCCGGAAGCCCTCCGCCAGAACGGTGTTGACGACGACCACCACGGCGAAGCACACCGCCGCCACCGGGTGCCCCACGGCATGCACCGCGTACGCCCCGCTGCCGAGCACCACCGCCTTGACCAGCAGCACCCCCGCCAACGGCGGCCGGAACCGGGCCCTGGGCGCGGCGAACAGCCCCCACACGACGGCGGCGACGACCGGCGCCCCGACCCCCAGCAGCACCCGGGCCGCCACCCCGTCCCCGGCGGCCACTCCCCACCAGGCCAGCGCGCCCAGCGCCGCCAGCTCGACGAGGAACGCCAGGACCTCATTGGCCGTGTACCAGGGCCGCCCCGCCAGGGCGGCGGGGACGCCACGCTCTTCGTTTGTCATGGCCCCATCCTCGCCGACGGGGCGTGCGGGGCGCCGCACATGTCGCGGCCGTGGCCGCCACCCGCTGGGGGAGACGGCCACGGCCCAGGAATCACTTCTGGCGACGGCTACGCCAACGCCCAGCCGACGATGTCGACCGTGTCGTTCGTCTGCGGCGGTTCCTGGAGGGACTGGCGGGGGAAGAGCGGGCGGAGGGTGTCGCTGTCCGTGTCGATGAGCAGGGCGAGGTGGTCGGTGTGGTTAACCCACGACGAGACCTCATTGGCCGCACTGGACCCGTGGACGCCGCCGCTCATGGGCAGCTCGTGCAGGTCGACGGGGTGGCCCGCCCCGATGCCGTAGGCCGGGCCCCGGTTGCTGTAGTCGCGGTAGAGGCAGAGCGTGGCGGGCGGGCAGGGCTCGCTGTCCTGCAGCTTGACCACGCCGGGCGGCAGATAGGTGGCGGCGGCGTTGGCGCTCGCCGAGCCGGGCAGCAGGGCGACGGCCACGGCGGCGATGGCCGAGGCGGCGGCGCGGGCGAGTCTTTTGGGGCGCGGGAAACGGATCGTCATCTCTCGTCTCTCCAAGGGACTGGCCGCCCGGACATGCCGGGCGCGCAGAGGAACGGGCCGACCCCGGCGTCGAGCACCGGCCGGGGCGGCGGAATCCGCGAATTTCGCGGTGGGCGTCTCCACCCGCAAAAGAAGTTACGTTCTGTAAATCAATAGTGACTGTAAGTCGTCATATTGGGCGTGTCAGTCGCCCGGATCTTCGAAATGCCTGCCCGAGGCGGCTCTGACCAGCATGGATGCCGGGATTCGATGCCTCCTCGCCGCCTCTGTCGGGTGCTGGCCGGAATGCTTGCTGCACTCGACCGGTCGCACCGCGGGCGCCCGGCTGCTGCGGGAGGGGCGGCCCGAATCCCGAGTCCCGAGCTTCGGGTGTCGAGCTTCGGGAGGGGCCGGTTCGCTCTTTCGTGGGCGCGGGGTGGGTCTCTGGGTCGGGGCTTGGGCTTCGGGGTTCGGGGGCCGGGATTCGGGCTTCGGGGTTCGAGCGGTGTGTTCCAAGTGGTTGGTTTCTTGGGTGGGTTGGGAAACCCCACCCGCCCTCCCGAACCCGTCACGGCCAGCAATTATGACTAATCGTGATCGAGTTGCGGCGCAGAGTCGCGCCCGCTTACGGTGCGAACGAAACGACCCCGGCACAGTGTTGACGCACTGACCGGGGCCTGACCTCAAGATCGCACCGATTAGAAAGACGATCCCGTGGCTGTAGCCGACCTTATCCCCGCCCCCAGTGCACCCGCACCCTCACGCCTCCACCCGAGGGCGAATCCCGGTTACGGGAAGCGTTCCGTTCCGGAGGAACGACCGCCGTGTGAGGCCGACTTCGCGTTGCTGCCGGTGCGTGAGCGGCACATCGCCGGATACGTGACGGCCCTGGCGGAGGGTGCGGCGATGGACATCAAGTCGCTTGCGAAGTCTCTGCCGTTGTACGGGCAGGCGGCGGTGGGCAGTGCGTTACGGGCGCTGAGTGTGGCCGGGCACCTGCGCCGGGGGCGTTGCGTGAGCATCGAGGACGGTCAGGTCCGGTGGGTCACGCGGACGTTCTGGTCGCGGGTCGCCCACGACAACGAGTGGTGGACCACCTTCCTCGCCGCCGAGAACCACCGAGCCGCCCAACAGTCCAATCCCCAAGCCCCCGCCCCTTCGACGCCCGCCCCCGCCCCCGCTTCCGTACCCGTACCTGCCGCGCAGGTCCCGCAGCCGCGTGCGGCGGAGCCGGTGGCCCCGGTTCAGCCGCAGCCGCAGTCGCAGTTGCATGGTGGTGTTCCCTCGCCCGCGTTCGCGGCGTTGGCGCGGCTGGGGCGGGTGGATTCCCGGCTGGCGTTGTCGGCGGCGGACTGTGCGGGGTTGGAGGGGCTGGTGGCCGAGTGGTTCGCGCGGGGTGTGGATGCCGACTACCTGACCCGGGCCCTGACGGCCGGGCTTCCCGATGCGGTCGGGTCTCCCTTCGGGTTGGTGCGCCGCCGCCTTCAGGACAAGCTTCCGCCTCTCCTGCCCGCGACGCCCGTTCCGCCCGTACCGGCGGACGCCCCGGTGCGCCGGGTGATGCCGGAGTGCACCGAGTGCGGCGTACCGGGAAGGCCCGAAGCCTTCCGCGACGGACTCTGCCGCCCCTGCCGCGAACCCGACCCCACCGTCTGAGGAAATGTGACAGTTGGCCCTCAAGCGTCACGTTCGGGGCGTGCTCGCCCGTGGACCGTCCCCGCACGCGCGGGGACGACACTTACCGACCTGGGGCTTTATCGAGCGACGGGGCTGTTTTCAATCAGTTGTCCCTGACTCGGACCAGCCCCGGCAGACATCCGCATCAGCCCTCCGCCGGGGCCACTCCGATCGGGCAGGAGAGGCCCGTGCCGCCGATGCCGCAGTAGCCGCCCGGGTTCTTGTCGAGGTACTGCTGGTGGTAGGGCTCGGCGGGCCAGAAGGGGCGGTCCTCGGCGGGGAGGATCTCCGTGGTGATCGTCGCGTGGCCGGCGGCGGTCAGGACCTTCTGGTACGCGTCGCGGGAGGCGAGTGCGGCGGCCTGCTGCTCGGGGGAGTGGGTGTGGATCGCCGAACGGTACTGGGTGCCCACGTCGTTGCCCTGGCGGAAGCCCTGGGTCGGGTCGTGGGACTCCCAGAACAGCTTCAGCAGCTCCTCGTACGACACCACCTCCGGGTCGAAGACCACGCGGACCGCCTCCGTGTGGCCGGTCAGGCCCGAGCAGACCTCCTCGTACGCGGGGTTCTCGGTGTAGCCGCCCTGGTAGCCGACGAGGGTCGTCCAGACACCCTCCGTCTGCCAGAACTTGCGCTCGGCGCCCCAGAAGCAGCCCAGGGCGAAGTCCGCGACCTCCAGGCCCTCGGGGTACGGGCCCAGCAGCGGGTTGCCGAGGACCGTGTGGCGGGACGGGACGGTGAACTCGGGGACCGGGCGGCCCTTCAGGGCCTCCTCGCGGGTGGGGAGCTGGGGGGTGCGGCGGTGCGGGAACATGCGGGGCTCCTCCTGGGACGGGTCTGCGGTCTCTATAACGTGCCGGGGGCGCGGAGGATTCCGGCCGGGCCCGCCCGGCCACTCGGGCACCGCCACCCCGGGGCCGCTGCCCCGGGCACCGCCTACCGGGGCAGCGTCGCCGCGCTGCCGCCGTTCGCCTCGTAGCCGGCCACCGCCAGCGCCCGGTAAACCGCGTACTCGGCGGCCGGGTCCGCGTCCTGCGTCCACGGCAGCGCGCCCACGTGACCGTCGATGCGGACGAGCTGGTTCATCGCCTCCGCCCACCGCTCCATCCGGACCAGGAACAGGACCAGCAGATGGCGTACGTGCGCCAGCATCGGGTCGTCCGGACGGGCCGCGTGCACCGCGAACAGCGCGCCCTCGACCGCCTTGGTCACCACCGCGCCCCGGTAGAAGCCCTGCACCAGATTGACCTCGGGCAGATGCTCGTACACCGCGAAGAGCGGCAGCGCCGCCAGCAGCGAGCCCTGCGGGGCGCGGGCCGCCGCCGCGGTGGCGAACCGGTCGGCGTCCTCGCGCGAACCGTGCCACTTCTCGCACCAGTAGTGCAGCGCCGCGATGTGCGCGCCCATGTGCGCCGGGGCCCGGTCGATCACCTTCGCCCACAGCCGGTCGAACTCCTCGCCGGAGTAGCCCAGCCCGCGCCCCACCGCCAGCTCCACGATGTACGGGATCGGGTCACCGGGTGCCAGCAGTGCCGCCTCGCCGCAGACCGTACGGGCCTCCTCCAGGATGATCCGGAAGTCGTCCGTCCCCGCCGTCGACGAACGCCACGCCTGCTGCACCAGGAACTCCGCGTGCACCGCCGCACCGCCCGCGTCCTTCGGCGCCTCGGCCCGCCACGTCCGCAGCCAGGCACCGCCCACCCCGGGCCGCTGCGCCAGCTCCAGAGAGGCCGCACCGGCGAACGCCTGCACCCGCTGCCACCGCACCTCGCCCTCCTTCGGCGTACCGGCCAGCAGCTGCGAGGCCGCCCGCCAGTCCTGGGTGCGCTGCACGACATCGAGCACATCGAGAAGATCCTGGTCCGGGCCCGGCAGCCGGACATCCAGCTCCTCCTGCCGTACGAAGCCGTACTCCTCCGGATCCGCGGCGTCCGGCGAACCGGGCGCGACCTGGCGGATTCCGCCCCGGCGGCGCAGCACGAAGGGGCCGACGACCGCGGCGAGCATGCACAGGGCGATCAGGAACCAGAGAATCTCCATGCACCCATTGTCACCGGACGGCCGAGTAGCCCTGTGAGCACCCTCACGACGAACTACGCTCGGGCCCCATGAGTGATCAGCACAGCTTCGAAACCCTCGCCATCCACGCGGGCAACACCGCCGATCCCCTGACCGGGGCCGTCGTTCCGCCGATCTACCAGGTGTCGACGTACAAGCAGGACGGCGTGGGCGGGCTCCGCGGCGGCTACGAGTACAGCCGCAGCGCCAACCCGACCCGTACCGCCCTGGAGGAGAACCTCGCGGCCCTGGAGGGCGGCCGCCGCGGGCTCGCCTTCGCCTCCGGGCTCGCCGCCGAGGACTGCCTGCTCCGCACGCTGCTGACCCCGGGCGACCACGTGGTCATCCCGAACGACGCGTACGGCGGCACGTTCCGGCTGTTCGCCAAGGTCGTCTCGCGGTGGGGAGTGGAGTTCTCCGTCGCCGACACCTCGGACGTGGCGGCGGTCCGGGCGGCCGTCACCCCGCGCACCAAGGCGATCTGGGTGGAGACCCCGTCCAACCCGCTGCTCGGCATCACCGACATCGCCGCGGTCGCCCAGGTGGCCCGCGCCGCCGGGGCCAGGCTCGTCGTCGACAACACCTTCGCCAGCCCCTACCTCCAGCAGCCCCTGGCGCTGGGCGCCGACGTGGTGGTGCACTCCACCACCAAGTACATGGGCGGCCACTCGGACGTCGTCGGCGGCGCGCTGATCACCGACGACGCCGACCTCGCGGAGGAGCTGGCGTACCACCAGAACGCGATGGGCGCGGTCGCCGGGCCCTTCGACGCCTGGCTGGTGCTGCGCGGCATCAAGACCCTCGCCGTCCGCATGGACCGGCACAGCGAGAACGCCACCAAGGTCGCCGACCTGCTGACCCGGCACCCCAAGGTGACCCAGGTCCTCTACCCGGGGCTGCCCGAGCACCCGGGCCACGAGATCGCCGCCAAGCAGATGAAGGCGTTCGGCGGCATGGTCTCGTTCCGGGTCCAGGGCGGCGAGGAGGCGGCCGTCGAGGTCTGCAACCGGGCCAAGCTGTTCACCCTCGGTGAGTCGCTGGGCGGGGTCGAGTCGCTGGTCGAGCACCCGGGCCGGATGACGCACGCCTCGGCGGCGGGCTCCCCGCTGGAGGTGCCGGCCGACCTCGTCCGCGTCTCCGTCGGCATCGAGAACGCCGACGACCTGCTCGCCGACCTGACGCAGGCGCTCGGCTAGGCGAGGCCCTCGCAGGCGTTCGCTCTCCCGGACGGGCCCGTCCCTCGGAAACGGGGTCCGTCCGGGAGCGCTCACCAGCCGTCCAGCGGGGTCGTCTCGGCCGGGGGCACCTCCCACGGATGCGTCCGCGCCGCCCAGACCGCGAACGCGACCACCGCCACGCACGCCACCAGCGTCACCAGCCGGCGGACGAACAGCCGCCGCCGCAGCAGCCGGCCACCGCGCTCCGCCGCCCGCCGGGACAGCTCCGCGGGCACCTGCGGATGCGGGCCGTCCAGCATCCGCCGGACCTGCTCCTCACGGTCGCCGGCCCGGCTCACCGCGCCACCCCCGGCAGGCCGGGCAGACCCCGTCGCGCCGTGGGCGGCCGGGTGCCGCGCATCGTGGCCACCGAACGGTGGCAGAGCGCCCGCACCCGCTCCACCGGCACCCCGAGCAGCGCCGCGGCCTGCTCCTCCGCGACCCCCTCGTACAGGCGCAGCACCAGCACCAGGCGCTCCAGCGGTGTCAGCACCTCCAGCACCCCGCCGCGCGGCCGCTTGTGGCGCCACGTCTCGCGGAAGAACCGGACGGCCAGCTCGCGCCGGGTCCGGTCGTACGGATCCTCGCCGCGCAGCCGCTCCCAGCGCGCGTACGTGCGCGCCAGGGCGGCCGTCAGCAGCCGCTGGGCCCGCGGATTGGCGCCCGGGGGCCGCATCGGCTCGGCGGTCAGGAGTGTGGCGGTGTGCAGCAGGCGGCCGGCCGCGCCCCCGACGAAGGTCTCGAACTCCTGGGCGCGGCGCCGCTCCCGGCCCGTCTGGCGCTCTCGCACAGTCCACATACGAGCCCGCCGCACGGGCCCGGGTCAAGAGGTGTGCAACGGACGGAAACGGTCGCGCCCCCTCCGGGTGCCGGACGGAGGACCGCCCCGTCAGTTGGCGGACTGGGCCTGGTGCGCGGCCTGCCGGGCGGCCAGCGCGACGTTGAACCGGGTGAGGAGCGTGCAGAACGTGTCGCGCTCCTCGTCCGTCCAGTCGCCCGTCACCTGCGTCATCAGCTCGCGCCGGGAGTCGCGGACCTCGTCCAGCCGGGCCAGGCCGCGCGGCGACAGCTGGAGCACCACGGCCCGGCCGTCCTCCGGATGCGAGGTCCGCTTGACCAGACCGGTGTCGACGAGCGGCGCGACCTGCCGGGTCACGGTCGAGGAATCGATCCCCATGCCCGCGGCGAGCGCCTTCACGCCCATCGGACCCTCCCGGTCCAGCCGGTTGAGCAGCAGGTACGCGGCCCGGTCCATGGAGTTGCGTACCTGTCCGACACCGCCGAGACGGGTCTGTTCGGCACGGCGGGCGAAGACCGCGACCTGGTGCTGCAGGGCGTCGAGTACGCGATCGGAACCCGAGGGTTCGGGGGCGTCCTGAGTGGGCATGGCCGGGAGCTCTCTCCGTACGGTGTCGGGTGGGTGGGGGACAGAGTACGCGGCCACCGGGCAACGCGTACCAGTGCTGCACAAACCCGTGGACAACGGTTCAGGGCGCGGCCGCCGGTGGGGCCGGGGGCGGCCGGAAGACGCCGTCGGGGCTGCGAGACTTGAGGTATGAACCTGCGCGTGACCGGCCACTTCCCTCCGGTGATCCTCGACGACGTCCGCGGGGCGCAGAAGATGCTCTCCGGGGTGGCCCGGACGACCCCCCTGGAGAACAGCCGCCACCTCGGCGGACTGGTCGGCGCGCCCGTCCACCTCAAGTGCGAGAACCTCCAGCGGACCGGCTCGTTCAAGCTGCGCGGCGCGTACGTGCGGATCGCCGGCCTGTCCCCGGTGGAGCGGGCGGCCGGGGTCGTCGCCGCGAGCGCCGGGAACCACGCGCAGGGCGTCGCCCTCGCCTCCTCGCTGCTCGGCGTGGAGTCCACCGTCTTCATGCCGGTCGGGGCACCGCTGCCGAAGGTGGCCGCCACCCGCCAGTACGGGGCCCGGGTCCGGCTCCAGGGGCAGGTCGTCGACGAGACGCTGGCCGCCGCGCAGGAGTACGCGCAACGGACCGGCGCGGTCTTCATCCACCCCTTCGACCACCCGGACATCATCGCCGGGCAGGGCACGGTCGGGCTGGAGATCCTCGAACAGTGCCCCGAGGTGCGGACCATCGTCGTGGGGATCGGCGGCGGCGGTCTGGCGGCGGGCATCGCGGTGGCGGTCAAGGCGGTCCGGCCCGACGTACGGATCGTCGGGGTCCAGGCGGAGGGAGCGGCCTGCTACCCGCCGTCGCTGGCCGTCGGCCGCCCGGTCTCGATCGACGAGCCGCACACGATGGCCGACGGGATCAAGGTGGGCCGCCCCGGCGACGTACCGTTCGAGCTGGTCAGGGACCTGGTCGACGAGGTGCGCACAGTCTCCGAGGACGAGCTGTCCAGCGCGCTGCTGCTCTGCCTGGAGCGGGCCAAGCTGGTGGTGGAGCCGGCCGGGGCGAGCCCGGTCGCGGCCCTGCTGGGCGATCCGGGGGCGTTCCACGGGCCGGTGGTCGCGGTGCTCTCCGGCGGCAACGTCGACCCGCTGCTGATGCAGCGCGTCCTCACCCACGGCATGGTGGCGGCCGGGCGCTACCTCAGCCTGCGGCTGCGGCTCACCGACCGCCCCGGCGCCCTGGCCACGCTGCTGTCCGTGCTCTCCGCGGTCGACGCCAACGTGCTCGACATCGGCCACGTACGGACCGACCCCCGCCTCGGGCTCACCGAGGTCGAGGTCGAGCTGCACCTGGAGACGAAGGGCCCCGAGCACTGCGCGGAGGTCTCCGGCGCGCTGCGCGCGGCGGGACACCTGGTGATGGACTGACCGGCCGGGCCCCGCCCCGTGGGCGGACGCGCGGGAGCCCCCGGCCGACGTACACGCGTACGGGCCGGGGGCTCCCGGAGGTCGGCGCGGGGCCGGATCAGCCGGTGTAGGGCTTCGCCGAGAGGATCTTCACCATGGCCATCCGGCCGTTCGGCAGCTCGTACTCGGCGTCGTCGCCCATCCGCTTGCCGTTGACGCCGGTGCCGAGCGGCGACTGCGGGGAGTACGTCTCGATGTCCGAGCTCGCGTACTCGCGGGAGGCCAGCAGGAAGGTCAGCGTGTCGTCCGGGTCGCCGTCGAAGGCGATCGTCACGACCATGCCGGGCTCGACCACGCCGTCGTCGGCCGGCGCCTCGCCGACCTTCGCGTGCTCCAGGAGCTGGGTCAGCTGGCGCACCCGGAGCTCCATCTTGCCCTGCTCCTCCTTGGCCGCGTGGTACCCGCCGTTCTCGCGCAGGTCGCCCTCCTCACGGGCCGCCGCGATCTTTACGGCGATCTCCGTGCGCGCGGGACCAGACAGGTACTCCAGCTCGGCCTTGAGCTGGTTGTACGCCTCCTGCGTGAGCCAGGTGACGTTTTCGCTGGTCTGGGTCACAGGGTGCTCCTCGTCGGTACTGGGAATACAAAGCATCGCCCTACCCGTAAGCATGTGCCACCACGGGTGGGCGAAACCACGAGCCTAACAATTCCCCAGGAAAAGGGGGAGAAGGTAAAAGGTCCTGACCGTGTCCGTGCAGGTCAGGACGGAAACGACCGTTCAGTCACGGTGCGTGCGCACGGGCGTGTGGGCGGGGGTACGGGCGGGAGTCCGGGCCGGGGGCGCGGTCATCGCCCCGCCCCGCCGTCGGCCGTGCAGCCCAGCAGTTCCACGCTGGTCGCCCTGGCCGTCGTCCGCAGGGTCAGGACCTCGTCGATCCGGTCGGTGCGCGCGTCGAACCGGAAGTCCTTGCGGGCCACGTCGCTGCCGTCCTGGTGCTGGGCGCGCAGCGTGCAGTAGCCCTTGGCGTCCTTGTCCTTGCGGACTTCGAGATGGACGTCGACCTGCTGGTCCGAGACGACCTGGCGCTTGATCACCTCGGCGCTGATGTCCTGGCCCGTGACGTAGTCGTAGCCGATCCAGCCGACCACACCGAGGAGGACGACGCCCAGCACCGAGCCGATGATCTTGAGCTTGCGGTCGGCCTGCTGGTCCGCGGAACGGCCGTAGCGGTTCTCCACCGTCGTCTCGCGTACCGCGGTCATGATCGCTCCTCCTGTACCGGGGATCCCCGTCCCGGGGATCGAGGAATTTTCCGCCCCCCGGTTCGGTCACTATAGAAGCCTGCCCACATGCCGAATCACTGAGGATCGAGTCTTGACCGAGCAGCTGCGACTGATGGCCGTCCACGCCCACCCCGACGACGAGTCGAGCAAGGGCGCGGCCACCATGGCGAAGTATGTGTCCGAGGGGGTGGACGTGCTGGTGGTGACCTGCACGGGAGGCGAACGCGGCTCCATCCTCAACCCGAAGCTCCAGGGCGACGCGTACATCGAGGAGAACATCCACGAGGTGCGCCGCAAGGAGATGGACGAGGCCCGGGAGATCCTGGGCGTCGAGCAGGAATGGCTCGGCTTCGTCGACTCCGGCCTGCCCGAGGGCGACCCGTTGCCGCCGCTGCCCGATGGCTGCTTCGCGCTGGAGGACGAGCAGGTGGCCGCGGGCCGCCTCGTCCGCAGCATCCGTACGTTCCGTCCGCAGGTCATCACGACGTACGACGAGAACGGGGGGTACCCGCACCCCGACCACATCATGACCCACAAGATCACGATGATCGCCTTCGACGGCGCGGCGGACGCCGAGCGGTTCCCCGAGACGGAGTTCGGCCCCGTCTGGCAGCCGCAGAAGCTCTACTACAACCAGGGCTTCAACCGGCCGCGCACGGTCGCGCTGCACGAGGCGCTGCTGGCCCGCGGCCTGGAGTCGCCGTACGGGGACTGGCTGAAGCGCTGGAAGGAGTTCGAGCGCGACGAGCGCACGCTGACCACGCACGTCCCGTGCGCGGAGTTCTTCGAGATCCGCGACAAGGCGCTGATCGCGCACGCCACGCAGATCGACCCGGACGGCGGCTGGTTCCGGGTGCCGATGGACATCCAGAAGGAGGTCTGGCCGACCGAGGAGTACGAGCTGGCGAAGTCCCTCGTCGATACCTCCCTCCCCGAGAGCGACCTCTTCGCGGGCATCCGCGACAATGCCTGATATGTACGCGACCCAGGCACTGACCGATCTCGTTCCGCTTGCCGCCGAGCTCGACAAGAACAAGGTGACCCCCGGTGTTCTCGGCTTCATCGTCTTCGCGGCGCTCGCCGTGGGCGTGTGGCTGCTGATGAAGTCCATGAACCGGCACATGGGCAGGGTCGACTTCGAGGAGGCCCCGGACCCGGACGCGGTGCCGGCCGAGGCCGCCGCGGGGGCGGGCCCGGCCAAGGGGAAGTAGCACCCGGCGGGCGGCCCCGGGACCCTTCCGGTACCGGGGCCGCCCCGCCACGCCCGTCGCACCTGACCCCCGGTCGACGGAGGCCGTACGCCGTGCCTCAGGCGCTGTACGCGGCCGGCAGCGGCACGCCCATGACGTCCCGGGCGTGGTGCGACGGAGTCATGCCCAGACGCCACGCCTGCCAGCCGTCCTCCAGGTCGACGCCCCGGTCCAGCACGACCGCGAACGCCTCGGCGCAGTCGGTCAGCTTGCCGTCGCGCGCCGGGTGCCCGGCCGCCAGCAGCTCCGCCAGCTCCTGCTGGGCCACCACCGTGCCCACCTCGCTGCCGCCCGGCGACGCGTACGGCAGCAGCGTGCACCGCAGGAACCGGGCCCAGTCCGCGCCCCGCGCGTCCTCGTACGAGCCGAACAGCTCCACCGCCTCGCCGCACAGCTCCAGCGCCTGGCCGGCCCGGTCGTTGCCCGCGTCGATCAACGCCAGCTCCAGGCACGTCCACGCCTCGCCGTGGGCGACCCCGATGCGCCGGAAGTCGGCGCGGGCGTCCGTCAGCAGCTGGCGGGCGAAACCGGAGTTGCGGAGGTTCCCGGTGCGGGCGGCCCGCTGGTCCCGGGTGACCCGGCCCGAGTGGTGGCGGGCGCACGCCAGCCCGTACCCGTCCCGCATCCGGGAGAACATCGTGCGGGCCCGCTCCAGCTGCCGGACCGCCTCGTCGGTGTCGCCCTCCTCCTCCAGCGCCTGGCCCAGGTAGAACAGCGTCCACGCCTCACCGCGCGCGTCCTCGTTGTCCCGGTGCCGGGCCAGCGCCGCCTCCAGCCGCTCCACCGCATCGGCCGGGTCGCCGTCCAGCAGCCGGGCGCGGGCCAGCTGGGTCAGCGCCCATGCCTCGCCCCGCTCGTCCCGGGTACGGCCGTACAGCTCCAGCGCCTCGCGCAGCGCGTCCTCGGCCCGTGTCAGGCGGCCCATCACCAGCAGCGTCTGACCGAGCTGGAACCGGGTCCACGCCTCCCCGTGCAGCGACTCGCCCTCCTGGTGCAGCACCAGCGCCTCGTCCAGCAGGGTCAGCGCCTCGGAGATCCGGGCCCGGTCCCGCTCCACGGCCGCCAGCGCGTGCATCGACCACGCCCGGTCCTCCGCCTGCTCCGGCGAGGACTGGAGCCCGATCGCCTCCCGCAGCCGGGCCGCCGCCTCGGTCAGACTGCCCTGGTGGTGCAGGGTGATCCCGAGCGAGCAGAGCGCCAGCGCCGTACCCGCGTCGTTCTCCGCCTCCCGGTAGAGGCCGACCACCGACGACAGGGTCGTCCGGGCCTTGTCCAGCTCGCCGAGCTGGCGCGCCGCGATCCCGGTGCGCCACTGCACCGACCGCTCCAGCAGCCCCTTGTCCACCGCCTGGGTCAGCTCACTGATCTCGCCCAGCCGGTAGAGGTCGCCGCGCAGCAGACAGTAGTCGCAGAGCGCGCCCAGCAGATCCAGCACCGCCCGCTGGTCGACGCCCTCGGCGTGGCGCAACGCGGAGGTGATGAAGCTCGTCTCGTGGTCCAGCCAGCCCAGCGCCGCGTCCAGCGAGTTGAAGCCGTGCGAGCCGAACTGGCCGGCCCGGGTCGACATCTTGCCGTCCACCATGCGGATCACCGCACCGGCCAGATCCGCGTAGTTGCGGATCAGCCGCTCCTGCGCGGCGGTACGCTCCGCCGGCTCCTCCTCGTCCCGCAGCCGGGCCAGGGCGAAGGTCCGCACCAGATCGTGCAGCCGGTAGCGCGAGCCCCTCACGCGGCTCAGCAGCCCGGCCCCGGCCAGCTCGCCCAGCAGCCGCTCGGCCTCCTGCTCGTCGGCGGCCAGCAGCGCCGCCGCCGCGGCCGTCCCCAGACTGGCCCGGCCGGCCAGCGCCAGCCGGCGCAGCAGCCGCCGCGCCTGCTCGGACTGGTCGGTGTAGCGCAGCCACAACGCCCGCTCCACCGGCTGGACCCGCCGGTACTCGGCGAGGTCCGTGGCGAGCGAGCCGGGGCTGCGCGTACCGAGCGAGGAGCCCGCGATCCGCAGCGCCAGCGGCAGCCCGCCGCACAGCTCGGCGACGTCGTCCGTCCCCCGCGAGTCGTACGGGCCCTCCTGCGGCGCCCCGGCCGCCTCGCGCAGCAGCTCCTCCGCCCCCACCGCGTCGAGCGGGCCGACCGCCAGCCGGTGCACCCGGGCCGGCAGATCGGCGGGCAGCTCCAACGGCTCACGGGCGGTGACCAGCACCAGGCTGTCCGAACCCTCGGGCACCAGGGCGCACACCTGCGCCACGTCGGCGGCGTCGTCCAGCACCACCACCACGGGGGTACCGGCCAGATGCTGGTCGTACAGCTCGCCCAGCCGCCGCACCTGCTGCTCCGCCGGGCCCCGGGACGACGGGTCCGCGCCGGAGCGGCCGGAGCCGCCGTCCCGGAAGAGCAGCTGTTCACGGGGGGCGCCCAGCCGGTTCAGCAGGTGCAGCAGCGCGTCCCGGGTCGGCAGCGGCGTCTCCCCGGCGCTGCCGCCGCGCAGATCCACCACGCAGGCGCCCCGGAACAGGTCCTTCAAGCTGTGCGCGGCCCGCACCGCGAGCGCGGTCCGCCCCGAACCGGGCGCGCCGTGCAGAACGACGACGGTCGGCTTGGTCTCCGTCGCCGCACGGGCCTCGCGCACCCACCGCCCGATCTGCTCCAGCTCGGCCCGCCGACCCGCGAACGCCTCGTCGGACGAGGGGAGATGGCCGAACGACTGCTCCAGCATCGCCCGGGTACGGGCCGCCGCGCTGCGGTCCGTGCGGCGGCCCGGCGCCGCGGCGGCCCGCGACTGCTGCGGCACCTGCTTGGCCGGGGTGCGCGAGGCGGCGGTGAGCATCCGCTGCTGGTCGAGGAAGGGGCGCACGCCCCGCACCTCCAGCGCCGCCAGCCACTGGAGCCGCAACTGCTCGGCCCCGCCCGGCTGTCCGAGCGCCCCGGCCCGGCGGTGGGCGGCGGGCCAGTGCGAGGCGGTGGCCCGGGCGACGGTCGCGGTGGCCCCGGCGACCGCGACCACCGCCCCCGCGCCGAGCGCCGGCCCCGCCGTCGTGCCGAACGCGAGGTCCGCGCCGAAGGCGGCGACCGCGGAAACCCCGGTGACCAGCAGGGGAGTTCCCAGCGTCGCCCGGTTGAGCCGCCCCGACAACGGCCGCTTCCCCGCCTGGTCCGCCTCCAGCGCCCCGACGTACGCCGCGTACTCCTCCGCCGCCGCACCCGCCAGCGTGTCCAGCGCCTCCCGCCCGCGCGCCGTCAACGTCCCGGCATCGGCGCGGCCCCCGGACCGCCGCACCTCCTCCTCGACGGCGCGCACCAACAGCCCTTCCACCTCGGCCCGATGGCTGTCCCGCATATACGTGTCCCCCTTCGGTCACGTTCCGTGCTGTTTGCCGCCGCCAGTCTTCCGGCAACGGGGCGCCGAGGCGAGGGACCGCTCCGGGGAGGCGGAAACGGCGTGGGCCCGAGTACGCCGGGGAGGCGGAAACGGCGTGGGCCCGAGTACGCCGGGGAGACCCGGGCCCCCGGCCGGTACGCTGCCGGGGTGACGGAGCAGACCGGGCAGGACGCGCGGCGGCCCGCGAACGACGGGCCGAGGGCCGCCGTCCGCAACCGGGCCGCGCTGGTCGCCGCCGCCCGGGAGATCTTCGCGGAGCACGGTCTGGAGGCGCCGCTGTCCGCGATCGCCCGCAGGGCCGGGGTCGGGCAGGGCGTGCTCTACCGGCACTTCCCGGACCGGGCCGCCGCGGTGGCCGCGGTGCTGGAGGAGAACGTCCGGCAGATCGAGCGGGCGGCCGAGACCGGGGGCATGGCCTTCCCGGACGTCCTCGGAGTGCTGACCTGGCACCTGATCGAGTCGTCGGCCTTCATCGGCCTGCTGCACACCGACCGGCCGAGCGGCCGCTCCGACGTCCGCGCCCACGCGGTGGGGCTCTCCGGGCGCGTCGAGCGCGCGCTGCGGCGCCGGCTGCCCGGCGGCCATCGGCTGGGCGCCGGGCAGGACCTGACGCTCGCGGTCGCCATGGTCTCCGCCGCGGTCGCCGGAGCCACGCGCGAGGAGAGGGAGCGCCGGGCGCTGGCCGCCTGGCGGCTGCTCGGCGTCGAGGTGGGACGGGTGGCCCCCTTCGAGGGCTGAGCCGGTCCGGGGTCCGGGGACCAGCCTCCGTCAGTCTCTACCGACTTCCGTCAGCTTCCGTTGACCTCCGTCGTCGACCTTCGTCAGCCCCCGTTGGACTGCCGGGTGCCCTCCGCGAGCGCGTCGAAGGCGTACAGATATCCGCCGGCCGGGCCGCTGACGGTCAGATAGGCCCGGGTCCCGCCCGGCGTGATGGCCACGTTCGTCGCCGACTCCAATCCCTGTGTGCCGGAAGGGAGTTCCACGGTCGCCAGCCGCTTGCCGTACCGGTCGTACACGGCCATCGCGGCCCGGCCGTGGAGCCCCTGGTAGAGATTGCCGTCCGCGTCCACGGCGATCGAGTCGGTCTGCGCGATCCCGCCGTCCACCCGGATCGCGGTGTGCCGGGACGTGACCTTCCCGTTCTGGTCGAGGCGCAGGTAGGAGATCCGGTTCTCGGTGAGCTCGCTGAACCACAGCCCGCGGTACTCCGCGTCGAACGAGATCCCGTTCGGGGCGGCCAGTTCCCCGGCCAGGACCGTGGCGTTCCCACCCGCGCGGTCGATCCGCACCACGCGGCCGCGCGCCTCGTTCTCGGACAGCCCGCGGGAATCACTGACGTACAGGTTGCCCTCCGGGTCGAAGGCGATGTCGTCCGGGCTCATCCGCGCCCCGTCGACCTCGCCGGAGAAGAAGGTCCGGCGATCGCCGCCGCCGGGGGCCAGGCTCACGATCTCGCCGTGCGCGAAGTCGCTGAGGTAGAGCCGCCCGTCGTACGGGCTGAACTGTGCCGAGGTGTAGGCGCCCCGGTCGTCGGTGTGGAACGTGCGGAAGGTCTTCCTCCCGACGTCCACCCGCATGACCTTGGGTTCGCTGGCGGGGGCGGTGACATCGACGACGAGCAGGTCGCCGTTCCCGTCGAACGTGGGCCCCTCCAGCAGGGTCATCCCGGTCCCGGCGTGCGGCCGGGTCAGCCGCATGACCTTCTGCGCCCGGAGGGTCCTTCCCTCGGTGGCGGTGGGTGCCGTACCCCCGGGGTCGAAGCTCTCCGTACCGCACCCGGTGAGGAGCAGGGCGCCGACCGTGGCGAGCACGGCGAAGGAACGGGCCGAGAACTGCTGCATGGGAGATCACACTTCCTGTTCGTCGCGAGGTTTCCGCTGCTCCGGAGCGTGTACGCGCCAACGGGGCGGTGTGTTGTGTGGCCGAATACCGCCGTGCCGTCGAACCATAACCGGACAGTGTTGTCCGGTACTTGCTACCGTAGCCGACCACACCCGCCCCGCGCCCCCCAACAGCCCATGAACGGACTTAACGTGACGGTGCATCAGCTTCCCGACCCCGACGAACTGACGGCGCTGCGGCGGCGCTACCGGCTCGAACGCGAGCGGCGCGTCCGCCCCGACGGCACCGCCCAGTACCGCACCGCGGATGCCGGTTTCGGCTACTACGCGGCCGACCCGTACACCACCGGGCCGGACGAGCGGGAGCCCCACCGCGACACCGTCGACGTCGCCGTCATCGGCGGCGGGTTCGGCGGCATCCTCGCCGGGGCGCACCTGCGGAGCCACGGCGTCCGGTCCGTCCGGATCGTCGAGAAGGGCGGCGACTTCGGGGGCACCTGGTACTGGAACCGGTACCCGGGCGTCCACTGCGACATCGAGTCCCACGTGTACCTGCCGATGCTCGACGAGACCGGCTACGTGCCGGAGTGGAAGTACGCCCCCGGCGACGAGATCCGCCGCCACGCGGTACGGATCGCGCACCACGCCGACCTCTACGCGGACGCCTTGTTCTCCACCGCCGTCACGGCCCTGACCTGGGACGAAGCCTCGGAGACCTGGATCGTGGCCACGGACCGCGGCGACGCCTTCCGGGCCACGTACGTCATCACCGCCACCGGCACCCTCACCGACCCGAAGCTGCCCGGGATCCCGGGGATCGAGACGTTCACGGGGCACACGTTCCACACCTCGCGATGGGACTACGGCTACACCGGCGGCACCCCCGGCGGGGGCATGACCGGACTCGCCGACAAGCGGGTGGGCATCGTCGGCACCGGCGCCACCGCCGTCCAGGCCGTCCCCATGCTGGCCGAGGACGCCGCCCACCTCTACGTCTTCCAGCGCACCCCCTCCACCGTGGACGTCCGCGCCAACCGCCGCACCACCGCCCGGGACGTCGGCGCCGACCACGAGGGCTGGGCCCGCGAACGCAGGGAGAACTACCTGCGCATCGTCTCCGGCGAGCCCGCCGAGGAGGACCTGGTGGCGGACCGGTGGACCGCGTCGGCCGGCCTGCTGGAGAAACTCCTGCCCAGCTTCCGGCGCCACGGCGACCGCGAGGCGTTCGAAGCCGCCTACGAGACCGCCGACGCCGCCAAGATGAACGAACTCCGCGCCCGCGTCGACGAGACCGTCACCGACCCGGAGACGGCCCGCAAGCTCAAGCCCTGGTACCGCTACGCCTGCAAGCGCCCCACCTTCTCCGACCTGTACTACCCGGCGTTCAACCGCGACAACGTCACCCTCGTCGACACCGCGGACACCCACGGCATCGAGCGCGTCACCGAGGACGGCGTCGTGGTCGGCGGCACCCCGTACGCGCTCGACTGCCTGATCTTCGCCACCGGGTTCGATGTCGGCGCCTCCGGCATCCACTCCGGCAGGCTCCCCGTCCGCGGCCGGAACGGCGTCGAGCTCCTGGACAGATGGGCGCGCCGGGGCCCGCGCACCCTCCACGGCTTCACCAGCAACGGCTTCCCGAACCTCATCCAGCTGGGCTCCCTCCAGAACGCCAGCAGCGTCAACTTCACCCACATCCTCGACGAACAGGCCCGCCACGCCGCCGCCCTCGTCGCCGCCGCCGAAGCCGCCAACGCCCTCATCGAACCCTCCACCGGGACCGAGGACGCCTGGCTCGCCCTCCTGGCCGAAGGCGCCCCCGACCACGAGTGGTTCCACGCCGAATGCACCCCCGGCTACTACAACCGCGAAGGCCGAGGCCGCCCCAACGGCCCCACCGCCTACCCGCACGGCGCCGTCGCCTTCCACGAACTCCTTGCCCGGTGGAGGGAGAAGTCCCTGGGGGAGGTGCTTCGGGGGAGGGCGGGGGCGCGGCCGTGACGACCAGAGCCGGCATGGGGCCAGGAACAAGAAGAGGCCCGGACCGAAGTCCGGGCCATGGGTCGGGACTACTGTCCTGACCACCAATCCAGCAGGATCCTCGCAAGCAACTTGCCGACGAAGGAGCCGGCGAGCGACTTGAAGAACCCACTGCAGCGGTTCTCGGACTTGTTCATGTAGTGACACCTTGGAGATCGGCGGCTACACGGATACCAGGCTCGGGACCCGCTGGGCAGTGTCACTGAGCCGTGGGGACGCATCCCCTGTCGTGCAGTCGCTGGATCTCCTTGACCCGCCCCCGACTGTACGCCACATGAAGTCCGTTTGAGGGTAGATGTCTTGGAGGCCCTGCTAGAACACTCATATGGAGAGCAGCGCCGAAACCGGGTCCAGCGGCGAGAGCCCCCTCTGTCACCACGGCCGTACCCGATTCCTGGACGCCCGCCTACGGGGCAAGGACAGGGGACTGACGAAGCCGTACCCGGTGGTCTGCCATCTCGTCGACACCGGCGCCTACTTCGCGGAGCTGTGGGAGTTGACCGTCGGGCCGTCCCTGCGCGCCCGTGTCGCCCTGGAGCTTGGGCTGTCGGAGCCTGACGCCGCACGGGAGTTGGCCTTCTGGGCCGCGCTGCACGATCTGGGGAAGATTTCTCCGTCCTACCAGCATTTCCTCTCCACGGAAGCGTGTAAGGACTACCCGGAGCACTTCGAACAACTACTCGCTGACGGTCGCTACCGGCACGGCAGGGGCGGCACCAACAACAGAACGGCGCCGCACGACAGGATCACCCACTGGGCCCTGCCCGGGATCTTTGAGCACCTGGGCTACTCGGCGGACGCTCCCGGCGGGCAGGCCCGCGATCTCATCGGTCATGCCGTCGGGCAATTGCTGGGCGGGCACCACGGGTCGTTCTACCCGCGGATGGAGGGGCAGCAGCTGAGAAGCCCGGCAACATTCCTGCCGCAGCTCGGGCTGGGAGCATGGCCGGAGCAACGTTTCCGCCACGCCCGCATGGTTCGGACGCTGATCACGGACGACGGCCCGGTACCGACAGGCATGCTCCCGGTCGAGCTCGCGGTCGTGGTGCTGGGCGTGGTGATGGTGGCGGACTGGATGGCCAGCGACACGAAATCGATCGAGTCGGTGCGCTGTCTCGCGGACGAGGCGTGCTGCTGCGACGAAGCCCTTCGGCAGCACTGGGAGCGTGTCCGGGAGACAGCCCGTGAGCGAGTGGGGAAACAGGCTCTGGGGCGGTGTGGATTCGCTGCCTCGCCGGAGGAGGAACTGCTGCGGGCCGCCGGGTTCCCGGACGGCTCCGTGCACGGCCGACTCGCGCGACGCCTCCTCACGGAGGCCGGGCCCGCGCAGGGCGGCATGCTCCTGGTGAGTGCTCCCGCAGGGCCTGCCCGCCGACGGCTGGGGATGGTGGCGGCCTCGAAGCTGGGCCGCGCGTCCAAGGCCCGAGGCATCGCTCTCGCGCTACCGGACGAGATGCACCTCGATGATGCGTCGAAGGAGCTGGCGTCGTTGGCCGGCACGCTTCTGGAGGGCTCCGGCGGGCTCGTCCGCCTTCACACGATGTCCTTCGACGTCGGGCCGGAGACCGCCTTCGAGGACATCCCCGAACTCAGCCTCGCCCCGGAGGACCAGGCCGTCGCGAAGAAGTGGCTCAGCCAGCAGCGCCGTGGGTTGCTGGCCCCGCTCGGGGTGGGCGTGCTCGACCAGTTCCTGTTGGCCGTCCTGCCCGTGCCGGACAACGCGGTGCGACTTTTCGGGCTCAGCGAGAAGGTCTTCGTGGTGGACGACGTGCGCCCACAGGAGCCGGCGCTCCATCAGCTCCTGTGCCTGCTGGTGGAGTGGCTGGCTGCCCTCGGGACGTCCGTGGTCCTGCTGACCGACACCCTGGCCGGGGAGAGCGCCGACCGTCTGGTGACGGCATACCGGAGGGGCGTGCGAGTGGCCCGGGGGCCGAAAACCCGGGAGAACGGTGCGTCGCCGTCGGCGGAGCTGCCGAAGCCGGGCTGGCTGTACGTCGACGGGCGGGACGGGTCGGTCACCGCAGTCGCCGACGGCGCTCCGGAGGATTCGGTCCTGCCTGTTTCCCTGCTCGAAGCCCGGTCGAGGCCCGGGGGCGCGGACCCGTACGTGGACGCCGTCACGGACCGGTCCGGGGGCGCCGGCTCAACCCTTGTGTGCTGCGACAGTGTGGAGGAGGCCCAGCGGACCTTCACCGCGATCGAACAGCACCGTCGCCTGCACGCGACACCCGGCGAGGTCCGGTTGCTGCACCAGCGCTTCCGCCGACACCACTTCCGCGAGCTGATGGAGGAATGCGCGGCAGCCCACAAGAATGCGGCGCAGGACGGCTCGGTGCTCGTCACCACCCCCGCCTTTGCCGAATACCTCCCGTTCCGTTTCGAACGTGTTGTCACTCGTTCCGCCCCGCTGCCGTCGCTGTTGGCCCGCGCTTCCCACGGCCGATGCCTGACCATCCTGGAAGGCGAGGAGCGGGCCGGCTCGCCGATGGACCGGGCCTTGCGGCAGCACGCGGTCCAAGTGCTACGAGCGCACGGACCGCAGCTTCGACTCCCCGGTGACGCAGTTCGGTTGATCCGCCAGGTCTATGACTCGGACAGCTATCTGGCCGCTTTCGAGGACATCAGAGCCAGGCGGAAGGGGCACCTTCTGGCCGCCGCGGCCGAAGGACACGAGGCATGGCTGCTGCACGAAGCCCGGCGCGCCGGCATCCGCGGTCCAGCGGACGTCCACGGCGATCTGTACGAGCTGACCCGGACCGAGCACGGCCTCACGAAGGAGCGCCTCGCAGCCACGATGGGCATCGAGGAGGCATACGTGCTGTTCATCCACCTCCGGGGCGAGGTTCCCTTCCTGGATCCCGAGGGGAAGGAGGAGGTGCCGCGCCTCAAGGAGGGCGGCGGCTCGGCCGTGGCCGCTCTGGCCCGGCACGCGATTCCGGTTCCGCCGCAGTGGGCGCCTGCGGGAGGGCTGTCGGAGCAGATGGGCCGTGAGCGGTTCCCCCGCCTCAAGAACCTCAATTACACATATTGGAGAAAGCGGACGTGGCTGAATCAGGTGTATCCCGTGGTGCTCGGCGCGGACGGCGACCCCGACACCGGTCTCCTCGGGGCCATGCGGGTCGGGTACACCAGGACCGGCCTGTTCAGGCACGGTTGATCGCCTGATTCTCCGAAAAGGGCGCACTGCACATGGTGATCGTCTACGCTCACCGACAACCCGGGGCTACGTAAAGTCCCGTCGTGGGCACGGTGAGTGCGCGGCCTTGCCGGGGTAGGGCTGCCATACGGGTCTCCGGGGCGGAAGAGAACGCGGGAGACCGGGGGAACAATGGAACCGTCACGGGCGATGAATCTCTTCGACGAACCGTGGATCCCGGTGCGTTGGCTCCCCGGCCGGGACGGCCCGGAATCCGTGGGCCTCCAGGAACTTCTTCGGTGCTGCCAGGACATCGAAGCCCTGGACATCCCGCTCGCCGCCGCCCACTCGGCACTCCTGCGGGTGCTGTACGCGCTCACCGCACGGGTCACCAGGCTCGACGAGGAGCAGGACGACGAGGCCCTGGACACCGACTGGCTGCGCCGACGTCAGGAAGTCCTCGAAAGCGGAGCACTGCCGGAGTGTCGCATCGCGAGGTACGTCGATCAGTGGCACCACCGCTTCTTCCTCTTCGACGCTGGTCCGACCGGCCGTCCGTGGCTGCAGGACCCGCGCCTGGCGGAGGAGTGCATCGAGTCGAGCGGCGTCAACAAACTGGTGGTGACCCGGCCTTCGGGCAACAACCACTCCTGGTTCGGTCACGTCCGCGACGACGCCCCGCACCCGCCCTCCGCGGCCACGGCGGTGCTGTACCTGCTGATGTGGCACTACTACGGGGCCCCCGGCAAATGCACTCCCCGACTGCTCCACGGAGAGCGGATCTCCGAAGCCAGGCGCGGGCCCCTGCACGGATCGCTCTCCTACCACCCGGAAGGGGAATCGCTGCTGGTCACCCTTCTCGCCGGGCTTGTGCGCCCCGGGGCGGACGTACGGCGCGCGGAAGACCTCTGCTCCTGGGAGCGGGACGAGCCGACGGACCCGGCGGGCGCTCCCCCCGTTCCGCTCGGCCCCTGCGGCTGGTGGACGGACATCTCGCGGCACGCTCTCCTGCTCCAGCCCGACGACCGCGGGGAGCACGTCACGGACGCCCGCATCACCTGGGCGTACCGCCTTCCGGGAGGGTTCGACGACCCGTACCTCGTCTGGGAGCACAGGACCGTCAAGAACGAGGACATCCGCTCCGCCCGACCGGCCAAGGCGAGCAGGGCCCTGTGGAGGGATCTGGACGGCCTGCTGGGCCATCAGCCCCCGGAGGCCGACGGTGAGGCGACCACGGTGGAGCGTCCCAGACTGTTCGCGACGGCGGCCGAACTCACCGAGCGACTGCGCATCAGGGCACTCGGCCTGGACCAGAACAAGTCCAAGAACATCCAGTTCGTCAGCGGACTCACCCCCTCGACCGTGGGCCATCTGACCGATCGGGTCCCCGAAGCCCAGGTCGCGGTCGGACGACTGCGCAGGCTGGGCGAACGGTACGGGGAGAACCTCGTCGGAGCGGTGCGCAAGGCCTGGGAGCTGTACACGAGGGGCGATCCCAAGCAGGCGGGCAAACTCGTCCCGCAGGCCGAGGCCCTGTACTGGCCGGCTGCCGAGCGCGAGTTCTGGTCCCGTTTCGACTGCCTCGACCGTACTCGCGAGGACCCCGACGGCGGCCTGGACATCCGCGGGGCGCGCGACGCCTTCCTGCGACTCGCCCAAGAGGCTTACAAGCACGCGACCGAACCGCTCACCCGTTCCACCCGCGGGAACCAGGCCGTGATCGAAGCCCATGGCCTGCTGTGGGCTACGCGCCCCGTGCGCAAGAACAAGTAGTCATCACGCCGACCGGAAGGTGCCCCATGGCAGAAGACCGCAGAGTCACGGTGCAGGAGCGCCGCGCCGAGAACCTGCGTTTCGTACGGGAGATCCGGCAGCTGTGCGCGGAAAACCCCGGGGCGCACGCGCGCCTGCGCCGAGGTCTGGGCAAGGACATCGACCAGGCATCCGGGATGCAGGAGTACATCGCACACTGGCTCCCCGAGAAGCGGAACCGGGAGCGGGACCGCGCCTACTACGCGGTCGCCGCGCTCATCGCCGATCAGCCCCGCCACGTCGTTCGCGACCGGCCGGTGGAGGAACCGAAGACGGAGCAGCCGAACCGTGTCTACGGTGCCAGCTTCGGCCACACCCTCGCCGAGTCCGTTCTCAAGGCTCCCGCACAGGAACGCTCACGCCGCCGGGACAACACCCGCAGGCGTCTGGACCTCCTCGTCCGCCAGAGCCCCACCGGGCTGCACCGCTACCTCCCCCAGACCACCCGCCTCCTGCGCCAGTACGAGACCGAACCCGACTGGGCCCAGCTGCTGAGCGATCTGACCCGCTGGCCGTGGAACGCCGCGGAGATCGGGAGCCGGTGGCAGCAGGACTACTTCCGTACCCTCCACCGCGACGAGTGGGGGAAGAAGGACCAGTCCGACGTAGCCCAGGCCGTCCCGGAAGCCTGAGCACCCACAGTCCGACCGCCGTACCCGCACACCACTCCAGAAGGAGCCCTCCGTGGCGACCGCGCACCTGCCCGCCTGCTTCGTCGATGTGCACGTCCTCCAGAGCGTCCCCGTGTCCACGCTGAACCGCGATGACCTCAACGCCGTCAAGACGGTGGACTACGGCGGTGTGCGGCGCACGCGTGTCAGCAGCCAGTCATGGAAGAGGGCGCTGCGCGAGGAGTTCCAGAAGGAGATCGGACAGTACGCCACCCGGACCCGCCGGATCGACAAGGCCGTCGCCGACGTCCTCACGGAGAAGCACGGCTGGGACCACCACGAAGCACGTCGGGCCGGTGCTCACGTCGTGGCGGCCTCCGGGATCAAGTTCGCCATCGACGGGAAACCGGACCAGGAGAACTACAAGGCCGTCACCAACGGACTCGTCTATCTGTCCTCCGAGTCGATCGAGGAACTCGCCGACCTCGCCGCCGAGCACCCGGACAAGATCAAGAAAAAGAAGATCGAGAAGGCGACCGACAAGTCGCAGCTCCCCGCAGCCGAGATTCAGAGCATCATCCGTCGGGGCAACGCCGTCATCCACACCTTCGGCCGCATGCTCGCCGAGGTCGATGGCGCCGATGTCGACGGGGCGGTCCAGGTCGCCCATGCCTTCACCACTCACCGCAGCGACGTCCAGGTCGACTACTTCACCGCCGTCGACGACCTGACCTCCGCATGGGGCGAGACCGGCAGCGGCCACCTCAACGAGGCCGAGTTCTCCGCCGGGACCTTCTACCGCTTCGCCACCATCGACCTGCGCGAACTCATCGCCAACATGGGCAAGGTCCACACCTCCGGAGGCCCCCGCGACGCCTCCGAGGATGCCCGTAACATCGCCGGGGCCTTCCTCTCCGCCTTCATCCGCTCCCTGCCGCAGGCCAAGAAGAACTCCACCGCACCGCACACCGCACCGGACCTCGTTCACATCAGCGTCCGCAGCGACCGCCCGCTCTCCTTCGCCGCAGCCTTCGAAACCCCGGTGCGCTTCGCGCAGGGCGGCGGACACGGAGCCGCGTCCCGCGACCAGCTCGTCGCGTACGCACGGACCGCCACCACTCTCATGGGCAGTAACCGCATTCTCTCCGCCCACTGGGCCGGTACCGGCCAGGACATCGAGGGACTGGGGGCGCGCCTCGACTCCTTCGACGCGCTGGTCGAAGCCGGCGTCGGAGCCGCGTTCGCCCCGTTGGGGAGCGGAGCGTGACCGTGCCACAGCCACCTCGGGAGCCCGGGTTGCTGCTGCGCCTCGCGGCGCCGTTGCAATCCTGGGGAGAGCGCAGCCACTTCACCGAAGAGCGTGACACCGCCTCCTTCCCCACCAAGTCGGGCGTGCTCGGCCTGCTGTCCTGCGCGCTGGGCCGATCCCGCGGGCAGGACAACAGCGACCTGCGCCGACTGGGACTCACCGTGCGCATCGACCGGCCCGGCTACGTGCTGCGCGACCTGCACACCGTCGGTGGCGGCCTGGCCCCCAAGGACACCGTCCGAACAGCCAAGGGCGGCAACCGCGGCGAGAACAGATCCACTCTCTACGGCCACCGCCTCTACCTTGCCGACGCCGCCTTCGTCTGTGCGCTCACCTGCCCGGAAGAGGCGGTTCTCGACCGCTGCGCCGACGCGCTGACCACTCCGCGCTGGCCCCTGTACCTGGGCCGCCGCGGCTGCCCGCCCGAGGGCCCCGTTCTGCTCGACCGCAGTGCGGACGTCCTCGGCGGCCTCCTGCGGCTTCCCCTGCCCGCGCGGTCCCGGACCTCTGCTGCCGTGACGCTGCTCGCCGACCGCCCCCTCGGCTGGCTCCCACGCCATCCCGAGGACACCGACGACGGCTCCCGCCCCAGCTCCGAGGTACAGGACGAACCGGTCGACACCGCTTCGCACCGGCGTGCTTTCCGCACCCGTCGGCTCTACCGGGGCTCCTGGCACCCGCCCGAGCAGCTGTACACCAACAAGCTCGGCGTCGACTACCTGGAAGAGCTCGCCCGGTATCTGAACCCCGCCACCGTGCCCTCGCCCGACGGTCCGGAGGCCGCCGTATGACCACCTGGCTCGCCCGCCTCGTTCTCGACACGTCCCGGACCGACGTACGCGAGGAACTGCGCAACGCCGTGGCCATGCACCGGCGCGTGATGTCTCTCTTCCCCGACCTCCCCGAACTCGAAGAGCCACGCAGACATTTCGGCGTACTGCACCGGGTCGAACGGACCGAGCGAAAGGCCGTGCTCCTGGTCCAGAGCAAAAAGGAGATCGCCCCGGAACGGCTTCCGGGCGGGTACGCGGTCGGCGTGGCCTCCCGCAGCATCGAGCCGCTTCTGGACGCCCTTGCGCACGGCCGCCTCCTGTCCTACCGCTGCGACGCCAACCCCATCCGTCGCCCCAGCAGCACCACGCGGGAGCTGTACACGAACCTGCCTTCGGTCGTTGCCCTCCAAGGCCGCCATGCCGACGACTGGTGGCACCGGCGGGCAGAGATCGCCGGTCTCAAGATTCACACACACCTCTCCCACTCGCTGGACGCGGCTGTTGGCCGCCGTGGAAAGGGCAGCGGCGCCCAAAAGGTGCGTCATCACCGGGTCCGCTTCGAAGGCACCGCGGAGATCGTCGATCCCGATGCGCTGCGAGCCGCGATGACCGGTGGCGTCGGAAAAGGGCGGGCGTACGGGTGCGGGCTGCTGACCATCGCGCCGCTACGGGCGGGGGAGTAGACGCGGGTGACTGCCCTTTTCGGCGGACCGACTCCGGGACCCGCCCCTGCGGGCTGGGTCGACAGATCGGGATCGTGCGAGGGTGGCCGCATGAACCACCTTGCCGAAGCGCAGTCACCGTATCTGTTGCAGCATGCCCACAACCCCGTCGACTGGTGGCCGTGGTCGGAGGGGGCCTTCGCGGAGGCGCGGCGGCGGGATGTGCCGGTGTTTCTGAGTGTGGGGTACAGCTCGTGCCACTGGTGCCAGTGCACTTGCTGAACCTGTAAGCGTCGAACAGGTGCGATGTCCTACGGTGCAGTGATAGGCACTGAAAGTAAGATTTGTGCGTGAAGATCGATGGCCATCGCAAGTAGCCGCAGTTACCGGCGCTTTGGCCGCCTCTGGGGTATCCAGCGTTGGTCCCCCCCGGCGCAGTGATGGGAGAGCGTGAACACATAGGGCAGGCATGGCGGTGAATCACCGACGTTGCGTCATCAATGTACCTGCACTCTCCGGTCAGTGCTGAGGAGCGCGCGTCTCTGCAGACTTGCAGTTCTTGACCATGAAGAGGTTGTGCCGGTGGTTGTTACCCTGCCGCTTGACAACAGGCCAGGCGAGGCCCGTCCGGAGAGCGAACGGGCCTCGCCGTCGTCTCGGCCGCAGAGGCTGTGTCTGCTCATGCGGCGACGAGGGATGTCAGGGCCGCAGGTCCTTCAACGCCTTGATTGCCCCGGGCACAGTGAGGAGGATCTTGGCAGCCGCCGCGGAAGCGGAGATACCTGCGAGCCACGCAGTTGCTTCCGGAACAGCGGAACGGCTGACAAACGCGTATGCGAGCAGACCGGTCAAAACGGAGAGGAGCCCGGCGACCGACATCCATGGCAGCACCCAAGTGCCCGTGTGATTCTGGGCGAGGCAATCAGCCTTGGGGTGCTTTCTCCCGGAGCGGCGGAGGCGATAGGGACTTGGCCGGTCCGGGCCGCGTGGACGACAGGTTGGTGCGGGAAATGAGCTCGCCCGGCACCTTCCAACCTCGAGAACGTGATGGGGGCGCGAACGTGTTGTTGTGGTCTTCCGCGCAGTGCCCGTGCTCAGGAGCCGCGCTTCCTCGGCTGTCGACCACCTGGCGCAGGCTCGCGGAGCATTCAACCCATCCGGGGGCGGCGGCGTAGGGGCTGTCGGGCAAGAGAGGTTCCAAGAGGGTGAACATCGAAGTGAGCTTTTACTTCTGAGCCTTGGTCGGCCGGTGGCCGCCGAGGGGGCATGCCGGGGCTGCGACAGGCGTCGACAGCTTCGAGTCCGAGAGTCGACCAGGATGGCGCAGACAGCCCAACCCGCGAATGTTCCTCGGTGCATCGCTCCTTCTCTGCTGCCCGCGCTATGAGCAGCAGGCGAGCCGCTCAGTAGAGGGTGCGAAAGGAGTGCTCGATAACGTGAGTCGTCTTGGTTTTGGAGTCGTTTTTTACTAGCGTGGTGGATGGCTCTCGATTTGGATGAGGGCATTCTGAAGCCCCCTTCTGGGACTGTATCCCTGTTGGTGGTGAATGGGAGGATCCTGGCGGGGGTAGAATTGGAGCTCTTCTCCGCCAGGATCCCGCTTTCGGGGCTTCTTCTTCTCGGGGCGGTCGCTAGCGAGGACTAGAGCTTGGTGTCGCCGCCTCTGCTGGCGCCTGTAGTGACGTCGACGAAGTGGCGCAGTCCTCGATACACGGAGAGCAGCTCTTCTTCGCTGAGTTGAAGCAATTCGTGCAGCATGATGGGTCGCCCGGCGAGTTCGCCGAGGTGAGCGAGCTCCGCCAGCTGCGACGACGGGTGGGCTGGTTGGCCGCCAACGCTCCTGGCTGTCTGCAGCGGGATCACTTCGCCTTGCAAGGCGGATGCGTCATCCGGCGTCGGCCAGGCGTCCGAGGCGTCTTGACTGTCGAGCATCTCGTTCTCGGCGATCCCGGCTCGGCTGACCGTGGTGGAGGTGCATTCAGGAAGAGATTCTGGCGCGGTTCCCTCAGACAGGGTGGCGGTGTCCGGCTGGCCATTTGGATCAGGCTGGGTGGGGCCAGGGATGGAGGCGGCAACCGGATCTGCTGCAAGCATTCGACTAGCGCCCGCATCGTGTGAGTTGCACTTGGTATTGGCAGACTGGGGATCCACCTGCTGCGATGTTCCTGGGAGCTTGTCGCCCGAGGAATCGTCGAGGTGCTGCTCGCTATCACAGGCGTCCCTTGCGTCTTCCTTGAGCTCCACTGCCATCGCTGTTTCTGCCGCTTTAGCCGGCGGAGCGGCGTGGGCGTCGGTATTCCAGCGGACATATCCCTCGCGCAGTGGAAGGAGCAGCCGGGCTTCCAGCAGCCACATGATGAGGATCTCCGCCTCGCCGCGTCGATCCTCCGGCGCGCGCGCGGCAGCCAGCAAGCGATTTGCCAGAGCGACGCGCTGACCGCCACACTCCCCGAGTGCCTCGCGGGCGATTTTGCCGAACCAAGTGCCGGCCAGCAAGATCGCCAGTTCGCGGCGTCCGAGAGCCTCGCTGTGTCCCCACGCTTCCGCGATCTTGCGTGCTGCTGGCGTAGCACGGTAGATGCCCCGTCCGCCGCCGCGCACCAGCAGACCGCAAGAATGCAGAAATGCGATCACCAGTCCCTTTCGGTGATCGGAAACGCCTGGTACCTCCAACTGCCGACTAGTGAAGACGCCCATGTGGCGTCCGACAGCGAGCGCAACTTGTAGCTGATCAGCGGTGCGCGTGCGCACCGTGGGGAGCTGGTGGCGCGACGCGCTTTGTTCCTTCTTCTTCCGTGGCTGGCTCATCTGCCTCCCTCCTGTAAGCGATCTCGCTTCGCTGCAGACAGCAAAGCAGAGTCGTCTGCATTCGAGAATGAGCGACACGGTCGGTGCGGCTTCGCTAGCGCAGCCATCGTCAGCTTGATGAGGTATTTGAGTACCTCCTGTACCAGCAGGTGAGCGCCGCTGAACGGCACGCTCGGAGATGGCTAGAGCGTTTTGCAGCGCCTCTCTCATTTCGGTGGTTCGCGCGTCAGCGACGGTCCCTTCCGCTGTCACGAGGTGCCCCCTCCGGTGCGCTCACAGGTTGCAGCGTTCGGAATTCGCAGATGTGCTTCGGGTGAAGCGTTCTGTCTCGTGTCATCTCAGGCTGGCAGGCTTCATCCGGAGCGTGCTCTGTCCATTGCAGATTCCATCGGGACGAGTGCACACGTCTGCATCGATCTGAGAGTGCCTTCCCTGTGCGGCCTTCCGCAGATCCCGGATCAGCCCCGACCGCATGAGTCAGCACGAAAGCCGTTCTCACCCTGGTGAGGAAATGCTGAAAATGCTCAGTGTTGTCAGATGATTCCCAGGTCCACGGCGACAGGGAATGGCACGGCAGTTTTCACCGTGCCGGTGAACATCTCGCCGTCCCGGTATGCCTTGGTGGCGGGGTCGAGGACGTAGGTGTAGATGATGGGGACGCCAGTGGCAGCCTGCTCGATCCGCCAGTAGAAGGGGATGCCAGCCTGGGCGTACTGGTCGACCTTCACGATCCGGTCAGTGGTCTCCGAGCCCGGCGACACGACCTCGACCACCAGGAGTACGTGCTCGGGGCGGGTGGGCGTGAGGTCGATGGTCTCTGCGCGGTAGACGACGACGTCCGGACGGCGGTTGGTGAGCGGAACGTCCTGCAGGCGGACGTCGAAGTCCGTGTCGGCGTTCCAGTCCGGGCCCGCGGCGGCGTCCAGGGCGTTGGCCAGGATGCGGGCCAGCCGGTTGTGGCGCTTGGAGGCGCTCGGGCTCACGACGACCATCCCGTCCACGATCTCGATGCCGGCGCACTGCTCCTCGGACCAGGAGTCGTACTGCTCCGCGCTGATCTGCGTATGCATCCACGCGGGCGCCACCATCTCGGCGGACATGGTGTACCTCCTTCGAGCTTCGAGGAGCCTCGGCAGATCCGGTTCCGCTGAGCCCAGCCTACTGTTCCGAGATGCCGGTTCGCCCGGCGGTGAAGGGGCAGGAGTCGCCCACCACGCGATGGCTTACACGTGCGATTCGGCCATGTGAGGCGGGCGCGTCAGGGATTCGTCTGTGGTGCCAGACGCTGTGAGAGGCTGGGGCGTATGAACCGGTTGGCTGGTACGACCTCGCCTTATCTGCTTCAGCACGCCGACAACCCCGTCGACTGGTGGCCGTGGTCGGAGGGGGCCTTTGCGGAGGCGCGGCGGCGGGATGTGCCGGTGTTTCTGAGTGTGGGGTACAGCTCGTGCCACTGGTGCCATGTCATGGCGCACGAGTCCTTCGAGGACGGGGCCACCGCCGCGTACCTGAACGAGCACTTCGTCTGCGTCAAGGTGGACCGCGAGGAGCGGCCCGATGTGGACGCGGTGTACATGGAGGCGGTGCAGGCGGCGACCGGGCAGGGAGGGTGGCCGATGTCCGTGTTCATGACGGCGGACGGGGAGCCGTTCTACTTCGGTACGTACTTCCCGCCCGAGCCGCGGCACGGGAGTCCGTCCTTCCGGCAGGTGCTCGAAGGGGTGGCGGCCGCCTGGGGCGGGCGGCGGGGGGAGGTCACCGAGGTCGCCGCGCGGATCGTGCGGGACCTGGGCGGGCGCTCGCTGGTCGGCGGCGGGGACGGGCTGCCCGGGGAGCAGGAGCTGTCGCAGGCGTTGCTCGGGCTGACCCGCGACTACGACGAGAGGTACGGCGGATTCGGCGGGGCGCCCAAGTTCCCGCCGTCGATGACCGTCGAGTTCCTGCTGCGCCACCATGCCCGCACCGGCGCCGAGGGCGCCCTCCAGATGGCCGCCGACACCTGCCGGGCGATGGCCGAGGGCGGGATCTACGACCAGCTCGGCGGCGGGTTCGCCCGGTACGCGGTGGACCGGGAGTGGGTCGTGCCGCACTTCGAGAAGATGCTCTACGACAACGCGCTGCTCTGCCGGGTGTACGCGCATCTGTGGCGGGCCACCGGTTCGGAGCAGGCCCGGCGGATCGCCCTGGAGACCGCCGACTTCATGGTGCGTGAACTGCGCACCGCCGAGGGCGGGTTCGCCTCCGCGCTGGACGCCGACAGCGAGGACGCGGCCGGCCGGCACACCGAGGGCGCGTACTACGTGTGGACGCCCGAACAGCTGCGGGAGGTGCTCGGCGAGGCGGACGCCGCCTTCGCCGCCGAGTACTTCGGGGTGACCGATGAGGGCACCTTCGAGGAGGGGGCCTCCGTGCTCCGGCTCGCGGGGGGCGGGGTGGCGGACGCGGAGCGGGTCGCCGGGGTCCGGGCCCGGCTGCTGGCCGCCCGCGAGGCGCGCCCGCGCCCCGGCCGGGACGACAAGGTGGTGGCCGCCTGGAACGGGCTGGCCGTCGCCGCGCTCGCCGAGACCGGGGCCTACTTCGACCGGCCCGACCTGGTGGAGCGCGCCACCGAGGCGGCCGACCTGCTGGTACGGGTCCACATGGGGGACACCGCGCGGCTGACCCGTACCTCGAAGGACGGCCGGTCGGGTGACAACGCCGGGGTGCTGGAGGACTACGCCGACGTCGCCGAGGGCTTCCTCGCGTTGGCGGCGGTCACCGGGGAGGGGGCCTGGCTGGAGTTCGCCGGGTTCCTCCTCGACATCGTGCTCGTGCACTTCACCGGCGAGGGCGGCGAGCTGTACGACACCGCCGACGACGCCGAGCAGCTCATCCGCCGCCCCCAGGACCCCACCGACAACGCGGTCCCGGCCGGCTGGACGGCGGCGGCCGGGGCGCTGCTCTCGTACGCCGCGCACACCGGTTCCGAACCGCACCGGACCGCGGCCGAGCGGGCGCTCGGCGTGGTGAAGGCGCTGGGGCCCCGGGCGCCCCGGTTCGTCGGCTGGGGGCTCGCGGCCGCCGAGGCGCAGCTCGACGGGGTGCGGGAGATCGCGGTCGCCGGGCCGGTCGGCGGCGAGCTGCACCGTACGGCGCTGCTGGGTACGGCGCCGGGGGCGGTGGTCGCGGCGGGGGAGACCGGTGGGGCGGAGTTCCCGCTGCTGGCGGACCGGCCGATGGTGGGCGGGGTGCCGACGGCGTACGTCTGCCGGCACTTCGTGTGCGACGCGCCGACGACGGACGCGGCCGAGCTGGCCCGGAAGGTCGGGGCGCGACGGTAGCGGAGCGGGGAAGCGGGCGGGGAAGCGCCTCCGCTCTCGGCCGGCCGGCCCTGTCGCGGAACGAGTACGCGGGCGCACCGGCCCCCCAGGAGGGGGCGGTGCGCCCGCGCGGGACGGGTCAGCGGTGGTTGTAGGCGACCAGCGAGATGCCGACGTAGTGGACGACGAAGGCC
Source organism: Streptomyces sp. NPDC001108 (assembly GCF_053598535.1). NCBI lineage: Bacteria > Bacillati > Actinomycetota > Actinomycetes > Kitasatosporales > Streptomycetaceae > Streptomyces > Streptomyces sp. NPDC001108. Next base: position 554,189 of record NZ_JBSFKL010000002.1, on the reverse strand, counting down.
GCCAGGGTCAGCGAGTGGAACACCTCGTGGAAGCCGAACCAGCGCGGCGAGGGGTTGGGGCGCTTGATGCCGTAGATGACCCCGCCGGCGCTGTAGAGCAGCCCGCCGACGACCACCAGCACCAGGACGGCGATCCCGCCGGTCCGCATGAAGTCGGGCAGGAAGAAGACCGCCGCCCAGCCCATCGCCAGGTAGCACGGGGTGTACAGCCAGCGCGGGGCGCCGACCCAGAACACCCGGAAGGCGATCCCCGCCGCGGCCGCCGCCCAGACCGCCCAGAGCAGCGGCGTCCCGGTGGACTCGGGGAGCAGCAGCAGGGTCAGCGGGGTGTACGTGCCCGCGATGATCAGAAAGATGTTGGCGTGGTCGAGGCGGCGCAGCACCGCCTCGCCGCGCGGACCCCAGGTGCCCCGGTGGTAGAGCGCGCTCACGCCGAAGAGCAGACAGGCGGTCAGGGTGTAGATCCCGCAGGCGATCCGGCCCCGGGAGCTGTCGGTGAACGCGATCAGCGCCACCCCGGCGACGATCACGGCGGGGAACATCCCGGCATGCAGCCAGCCGCGCAGCCGCGGCTTCACGGGAAGGACGTCGGACTCGGCTGATTCCGGCCCGGTGGGCGCGGGTGCGGCAGCGGCAGCAGTCATCCCCGCATCGTACCTACGCAACCGTAGGTAACCGATACAAGTGGCGATGCTCACGTGTGCGGCCCCCTGGACATATGGGCGGAACGGGCGGATGATCAAATGAGTGCGGTCGGCACCGGATGAGCGCCAACGGGATTCGAAGGGGTAGAAGCATCCGGGTCGCAGCCCCCACGGGGCAACTACCAAGCAGACACCCTCAACAAGGAGCGATCGTGGCGCGCGACATCGCGGCTCCCCCCACTCTTCCCACCGACCACCAGGAGCTCGTCTCCTGGGTGAACGAGATCGCCGAGATAACCGAACCGGACCGGGTGGTTTGGTGCGACGGCTCCGAGGCCGAGTACGAGCGCCTGTGCGGGGAGCTCGTCGCCAAGGGCACGTTCACCAAGCTGGACGAGAGCAAGCGCCCGAACTCCTACTACGCCGCGTCCGACCCGAGCGATGTCGCCCGGGTGGAGGACCGCACGTTCATCTGCTCCGAGAAGGAGGAGGACGCCGGTCCGACGAACCACTGGAAGGCCCCCGCCGAGATGCGGGAGATCTTCACCGGTGACAAGGGCGTCTTCCGCGGCTCGATGCGCGGTCGCACGATGTACGTCGTCCCGTTCTGCATGGGCCCGGTCGGCTCCCCGCTCTCCGCGATCGGCGTCGAGATCACCGACTCCGCCTACGTCGCCGTCTCGATGCGCACCATGACGCGCATGGGCCAGGCGGTGCTGGACGAGCTCGGCACCGACGGCTTCTTCGTCAAGGCCGTCCACACCCTGGGCGCCCCGCTGGAGGAGGGCCAGGAGGACGTTCCGTGGCCGTGCAACTCCACCAAGTACATCTCGCACTTCCCCGAGGACCGCGAGATCTGGTCCTACGGCTCCGGCTACGGCGGCAACGCCCTGCTCGGCAAGAAGTGCTACGCGCTGCGCATCGCCTCCGTCATGGCGCGTGACGAGGGCTGGCTCGCCGAGCACATGCTCATCCTCAAGCTCACCCCGCCGCAGGGTGAGGCGAAGTACGTCGCGGCCGCGTTCCCGTCGGCCTGCGGCAAGACCAACCTCGCCATGCTGGAGCCGACGATCCCCGGCTGGACCGTGGAGACCATCGGCGACGACATCGCCTGGATGCGCTTCGGCGAGGACGGCCGCCTCTACGCGATCAACCCCGAGGCCGGCTTCTTCGGCGTCGCGCCCGGCACCGGCGAGCACACCAACGCCAACGCCATGAAGACGATGTGGGGCAACTCCGTCTTCACCAACGTCGCGCTCACCGACGACGGCGACGTCTGGTGGGAGGGCATGACGGAGACCGCTCCGGCCCACCTCACCGACTGGAAGGGCAACGACTGGACGCCCGCGTCCGACACGCCCGCCGCCCACCCGAACGCCCGCTTCACCGTCCCGGCCGGGCAGTGCCCGATCATCGCGCCGGAGTGGGAGGACCCGAAGGGCGTGCCGATCTCGGCCATCCTCTTCGGCGGCCGCCGCGCCTCCGCCGTCCCGCTGGTCACCGAGTCCTTCACCTGGCAGCACGGCGTCTTCCTCGGGGCCAACGTGGCCTCCGAGAAGACCGCCGCCGCCGAGGGCAAGGTCGGCGAGCTGCGCCGCGACCCGTTCGCCATGCTGCCGTTCTGCGGCTACAACATGGGCGACTACATGAACCACTGGATCAAGGTCGGCGCGGACAAGGACCAGTCCAAGCTCCCGAAGATCTACTACGTGAACTGGTTCCGCAAGAACGACGCGGGCAAGTTCGTGTGGCCCGGCTTCGGCGAGAACAGCCGCGTCCTGAAGTGGATCGTCGACCGTCTCGACGGCCGCGCCGAGGGCGTCGAGTCCCCGATCGGCGTCCTGCCGGCCAAGGGCTCCCTCGACACCGAGGGCCTGGACCTCTCCGAGGACGACCTGGACTTCCTGCTCGACGTCGACAAGGAGGTCTGGCGCGAGGAGGCGGCGCTGGTCCCCGGCCACCTCAACACCTTCGGCGACCACACGCCCAAGGAGCTGTGGGACGAGTACCACGCGCTGGTCGAGCGCCTGGGCTGACGCTCCCCGGGCGCGCCCCGCGCGGGACGCGCCCGCACACCCCCGCGGCCGGGCCCCGGACATCCGCCCTGACCTGTGGGGCCGACAGCCCGCCGCGGTACGACGACCCCCGGAACCCCCTCACGGTTCCGGGGGTCGTTCCCTTTCCGGCCATTCCGGCGTTTCGCGGTGAACGCCCGAGGATCGCCCGAAGTCCGCCCAGGGCTTGTGCACCGGACCTTCACAACGCTTCGATGATCCTTCACATCGGCTCCGGCGCGGTCGGCCGGGGCAACAGAGTCTGTGGGGGATCCAGTTGAGCAGGAAAAGGCACTCCGTACGCATCGCGGCGACGCTCGCCGCGCTGACCCTCGGCACCGCGGGACTCACCGCGCTCGCGCCGCCCTCCGCCCACGCCGCGGACGGCTCCGGGCCCGCCTCCGCACCTGGCGACACGGTGGCCAAGCTGCCGATGTCCTCGTTCGCGGCGATGGTCGTCGACTCGGTGCACGAGCGCGTCTACGTGACGGACGGCCGGGACCGCACCACGAACAACGAGGTCCACATCTACAACTTCCAGGGCCAAAGAACCGGATCGGTCGCCGTCGGCACCGTCCCGTCCGGGATGGCGCTGAGCGCGGACGGCGGGACGCTCTACGTCTCGCAGTCCTCGGCCGTCCTGGCCTTCTCCACCGAGACCTGGGAGCGCACCGGCGGCGTCTCCACCGCGACCGCTCCGACCTGCCCGCGCGACGTCGCCTTCGCCGGGGGCAAGGAGTGGCACGCCGAGACGCCGTACAACGGAACGGACTGCGCCGCCTTCCGGAGCACGCTCTACGGGTCGGCGGGCAACGCGTCGGTCAACACCGGGTGGAACGCGGCGAGCCGACTGCGGCTGGAGAGCGACCCCGAGGTCCCGGACCGGCTGCTGATGGCGCAGACCCGCACCGCCACCGAGACCAACCCCTTCGTCACCTACTTCGACGCGAGCGGCGACACCCTCGTGCGCGGCCCGGAGCGCCGCTTCGCCGACGCCCAGGGGCAGGGCGGCCTCGACATGAAGGACGTGGCGCAGTCCCCGGACGGGCGCCGGATCGCGGTCGCCGACGCCGCGTACGGCACCCGGCTCCTGGACGCGGCCGACCTGTCCGACGCGCCCGTCCCGTACCAGCCGCTGCCCGAGGGGGCCAAGGCGTCGGCGGTGGCGTTCAGCGGCGACGGCAGGTACGTCGCCCGGGGCGCCAGCGCGACCGGGAGCACGCCCGACCTGCTGGTGCAGCCCGCCGACCCGGCGTCCGGCCGGGCCCCGCTGGAGTTCGTCTTCGAGGGCGCGCTCGACGGGGACCGGGTCGCGCCGCGCGGGCTGGGCTGGTCGGCGGACGGATCACGGTTGTTCGCCGTCACCACCAACCAGTCGGCCACCGAGTACTGGCTGCACATCATCAAGCCCCCGGCCGCCCAGTACGACTCCCGGTTCACCGGCGGGCTCTCCACCACACCGGGGCAGCCGGTCGTCGGCGAACCGGTCGGGATCAGGGGCCGGCTGGAGCTGGACGGGCCCGCCCCCGCCGAACCGGTCAGGGTGACGGCGGTACGGCACGACGCGAACGGCGACCGGAAGCTCGCCGCCGTGGACGTGGACAGCGACGGTTCGTTCACCGTCCTCGACGTGCCGACGCTGGTCGGGGACGCCACCTACACCGTCTCCTTCACCGGTGACGTCACCCACCGCCCCGCCGAGGACGTCGGCCTCGCCGTCACGGTGGCCAAGGCCCCGACCGCGCTCACCCTGCGGGCCCCGGCGGAGGCGGTCAAGAGCGAGGGCCTCACGATCACCGGCACCCTCACCGGACAGGGCCGGGCGCTCCCCGCCGGGATCACCGTCTCCGTGGTGCGCACCGACCGGAAGGGCACCGGCACCCTCACCTCGGCCGCCGTCGCCGCCGACGGCACCTTCACCGTCAACGACCTGCCCCGGGCCGCCGGGCAGGTGACGTACGAGATCGGCTACGCCGGGGACGAGCTGCACGCCGGCTCGACGGCCACGGCGACGGTGCGCGTCCGCAACTGACGCGCGGGACCCTGCCGGGGCCTGCCCCGACGTGCCGACGCCCCGCCGGAAGGCCGGGCGTCGGCACGTCGGCACGTCGGGGACACGTCCCTCTATCCGCCGCGCCCCCTGTCCTCCAGGTGGCGGGTATGGGACTTCTGGCGGCGGGCCTCCGTCTCGCGCAGGGCGGCCGCCAGGGCCGTGGCCTCGCGGTACAGCAGGGACAACTGGTGCTCCAGCTGGCGCTCGGGCGGTTCCGCGCCGGGAGCGACCCGGGTCCACCAGCGGGTACGTACGAAGGTGTCGACCGCCTCCGGGATGTCCTGGTGCACGGTGCGGGACAGGGCGTGGACGCCCTCCGGGTCGGTGGTCAGGGCCCCGGACGCCCAGCCGGGGGCGAGGAGCCCGTCGAGCAGCTCCATCAGCTCGGTGAGCCGGCCCGACGCGGCGGGCGGCAGCTCCACCGTGTCCAGGTACTCCCGCAGCGTCCCGAAGCCCTCCCGCACCGCGTCCAGCCGCGACGACGCGTCCGGGAGGGCCGGGAACCCCGGCGCGGGCGTGCGCTCGGGCGGGGCGATCAGCGCGCCCGCCGCGTACAGCGCGGCCACCACCGCCGGCCAGTACGTCCCGGCGAGGTGGGTGAAGGTGAGGGCGAGGCCGGTCAGCCCGCCGACACACCCGGCGATGTTCTTCCGCGACCCCAGGTACGCCGCCACCCGGCCCGGGGCGCCGCCGCCCGGGGCCGCCCCGTTCCTACTGGTACCCACGGATCTCCTCGAAGGCGCCGTCCAGCGAACCCGGCCCCCGCTCCTTCGTCGCGTCGAAGAGCCGTCCGCCGGTCAGGGCGGCGATCCGGTCCAGCTCGGCCCGGTCCGAGTCGCCGAAGACGACCGGGAAGACCGGGGTGGCCCGGCGCTCGTCGGGCAGGGCGCGGTAGTAGGCGGTGAAGTCGCGGGCGGTGTCGCCGACGGTGTTCTCGCCGTCCGTCATCAGCACGATCGAGGTGAACGCGGACACGGTGTCCGCGCCGATCCGCTCGTACGCCGACCGCAGGCTGGAGTAGATCGCCGTCTCGCCCCCGGCGCTCAGCCCGGCGGTGTCGGCGCGCAGCGCGGCCGGGCCCCGGCGCGGGTCGGCCGGGTCGACGGTATGGGTGCGGACCTGCTTCACCGACGAGCCGAACGGCAGCAGGGTGACCTCCTCCCGCTCCCGGAAGTCCCCGGTCAGCCCGGTCAGCGCCGCCTTCAGCGCCGCCAGCCTCTCCCCGGCCATCGAGCCCGAGGTGTCGAGCACGTACACGGTCCGCGAGGGGCGGCGCAGCTTGTTCTCGTAGGCGTGCAGCAGCCCGTCGGCGACGGACCGGGAGCCGGGGAAGGGCAGTTCGCGGCGGGTGCCGGCGGCGAGCGGCGGGGCGGGCCGCACCGAGGGGACGACCGGGCGGCGGAAGGTGTCCCGGGTCAGCTTCCGCTGCGCGTCGGGGGTGCGGAGGTACGCGGTGAGCGCGCGGACCGCGTCCTTGGCCCCGGGCGTGGCGGAGGTGAGCGCGCTGAGCGGGTAGTCCGCCGTCAGCACGCCGTCGCGGGGGCGGATCACGGTCAGCCCGGTGTGGCTGTCGCGGTTCAGCGAGAGCAGCACCGACTCGTAGTTGATCAGCGCGTCCACCGTGCCGCGCCGGGCGTACGCGGTGGCCAGCCAGCCCGAGGAGCCTGAGGTCAGCCGCTGCCCGGCGAAGAACTCCTTCAGCTTCCCGCTCGCCCCGCGCACATCGGCGTCGGTCAGCGCGGCCTGGGCGCCCGAGAGCCCGGAGGCGACCGAGACCAGCGCGGAGAAACCGGAGTTGGAGCGGGCCGGGTCGGTCATCCCGTACGTCAGCCGGCCCTCGGCGACCGCCCGGTGCACCTGCGACCAGGTCACCTCCGAGGGCCGCCAGCCCAGCCGGCGCACCGTCGACGCACGGACCCCGAGGGCCACCGGCGACGTCATCAGCGGGGTCTCCGAGGTGAGGTGCGCGGCGGCGTCCGGGTGCAGCCGCAGATAGTCGTTTGAGGAGAGCCAGACCGCGTCGTACGCCCGGTCCGCCGTGCCGGAGCCGAGTTGTTCGACGGCGTCGAGGGTGCCGGTCCAGGTGGGTTGGACGGTGATCCCGGTCGCCTCCCTCGCCTCCTCCAACAGGGGCTTCATGTCGCTGAGTTCGCTGGAGGCCAGGATGCGCAGGGTGCCGGGGCGCCGTGCGTGGCCGCTCTCCCCGGGCCCGTCCGGGGAGCCGTCGCCGCCCGGGCCCGAGCAGGCGGCGAGCAGGGCGAGTACGGCGGCGGACAGCAGGGCGGCGAGCGGGCGCGGCGCCCGGCGCCGGGGCGCGCCGGGCCGTCTTCCGGGGTGGTACGTCGTCGGCCGGGGCTCTTCGTTCATGGCGGGGTTCTCCCGGGAGGCGTGGGGTGTCAGCCGCGGGTCCGCCGGGCCATCGCGCGCAGCACCGTCGCGGTGGGCACGGGCGCCTGACGGACCCCGGTCAGCTTCTGGTCGATGTAGTCGGTGTGACCGGCGGTGGCCGCGGTGAACTCGGCGGCCGCGCCCTGCGGCCGGAAGCCGTGGCGCACCGCGAGTCTGCGCAACTCCGGGTCGGTGGAGAGGAGTTCGCCCAGTCGGCGGCCCGCGGCGGTGAGAGGTACGAGGGTGTGGTCGCTGGAGACGGTGGTGTCGGGGTAGAGGAGGACCAGGTCACCGGCGTCCTGGTGCTGCATCAGCAGCGCGGCCACCTGGGACTCGTAGACCAGCACCAGGGGGTTGCCCACCCCGCTGATGAAGTCCCGGAACGGGGCGTCGCTGCTGGTCTGCTGGGCGCCCTGGACGCGGATCAGCTTCCTCAGGAGCGGGGCGGTGCGGTCGATCGCGGCGCTGTCGGCGGCGACCCGGCCGCCGTCGGCGACATAGGACGCGGCGGCGAGGTAGAGGGCGCCGGAGTTGGACGAGACGGGGTCGGTGCTGGTGATGAACACCGTGCCGGTCAACTCGGCGCGGCCGTCGGCCCCCTTGAGCTGCTGCCAGGTCCGGTCGTCGCGGGCGGCCCGGAGGTAGGGGCCCATCAGCAGCTTGCCGCTGGTCCGCCCGTGCAGTACGGCGAGGCCGTTGGCGGCCAGGACCTGGGCGGCGGCCCGGTGCGCCACGACGACCAGCGGGGAGTAGAAGGGCCGGAGCGGCCCGCCGGTGACGGCCGACCGGCGCTGGAGGTCGTCGGCCGGGGCCTTCGAGCCCGGGAAGGCGAAGTCGTACCCCTTCAGGGAGAGCCGGTCCATGGCCCAGGAACCGGAGGTCTCCGCCTTGACGGTGATCCCCCGCCCGGCGAGGGCCTTCACCACGCCGGGGTCGGCGAAGAACTCGGCCTTCTCCGACCCGATCACGCCCCGCACGGTCTGCGTCGCCGTGCCCGGGTCCTTGCTGTCGCGGCCCGCTGCGACGGCTATGGCCACCCCGCCGATCAGCAGCACCGCCAGAACGATGCCCACGATGCGTCTCACAGCCGAAGCCTGCTCGCGGAAACCCACATTCCGGGTCGGGCCGGGTGGACGGGAGGTGAAGCGCTGATCCCAGTACGCGACGAGGGCGGTACGGGGGTGGAAACGGCGCGGGGGAGCTCGGGTGAGGGGCGCCCGGTCCGCGCGCCTCGACGGCACGCGGACCGGGGCCGTCAGCGGGCGCCGGCCAGGCAGGCCGGTGCGGGGGCGGCCAGCGCCGCGGTGTGGGCGTCCATGCGCTCGGCCGCCAGGATCGCCGCGGCCGTGTCGGCGCGCGACGCGGCGACCACCAGCGCGCGGCCCGCGAGGGCGTGGGCGCGGCGGTGCAGCGCGGCCTCGGGGGCGCCGGTCCGGCCGGCGTGGCGGGCGGGCGGTGCGCCGCGCAGCCGGGCGACCTGGGTGGCGATGGCGTCGCCCGCCGTGCCGAGGCCCAGTTCGTCGGTCACCGCGAGGAGCGCCGCCAGGTGCCCGGCGAGCTGGATGTCCAGCTCCTCCTCGCGGGAGCGGCCCGGGAAGTCGTCGTGGTCAACCGGTGTGTGGACCGACTTGGTGCGGATCGGTTCGTACATGGATGGCCTCCTGGGGGGTGCGTGCGACCATCCTACATTGGATTCAATCTAAAGTTGACCGCGATCGAAGCGGGGGTGGGCGCTCAGGGCTGGCCGTATCCGTCCAGGAAGTGCGCGATCCGGGTCACCGCGTCGGCCAGGTCCTCGGTCGTCGGCAGGGTGACCACCCGGAAATGGTCGGGTTCCGGCCAGTTGAATCCGGTGCCGTGCACGACCATGATCTTCTCGGCCCGCAGCAGATCGAGCACCATCTGCCGGTCGTCCTTGATCGGATAGACCTTGGGGTCCAGACGCGGGAAGAGGTACAGCGCCCCCTTCGGCTTCACGCAGGTCACGCCGGGGATCCGGGTCAGCAGTTCGTACGCGGTGTCCCGCTGCTCCCGGATGCGCCCGCCGGGCAGCACCAGGTCGTCGATCGACTGCCGGCCGCCGAGCGCGGTCGCCACGGCGTGCTGCGCGGGCATGTTGGCGCAGAGCCGCATGTTGGCCAGGATCGTCAGCCCCTCGATGTACGAGGAGGCGTGGGCCTTCGGGCCGCAGACCGCCAGCCAGCCCGAGCGGTAGCCGGCCACCCGGTAGTTCTTGGAGAGCCCGTTGAAGGTGAGGACCAGCAGGTCGGGGGCGATCGTGGCGGTCGGGGTGTGGGTCGCGCCGTCGTACAGGATCCGGTCGTAGATCTCGTCGGAGCAGACCACCAGGTTGTGGCGGCGGGCGATCTCGGTGAGCCCGCGCAGCATCTCCTCGTCGTACACCGCGCCGGTCGGGTTGTTCGGGTTGATGATCACCAGGGCCTTGGTGCGGTCGGTGATCCGCCGCTCGATGTCGGCGAGGTCCGGCATCCAGTCGGCCTGTTCGTCGCACCGGTAGTGCACCGCCCTGCCCCCGGCCAGCGACACCGAGGCCGTCCACAGCGGATAGTCCGGGGCCGGTACGAGCACCTCGTCGCCGTCGTCGAGCAGCGCCTGCATCGACATCTGGATCAGCTCGGAGACGCCGTTGCCCAGGTAGACGTCCTCGACGTCGAGCTCGACGCCCTTGGTCTGGTAGTGCTGCACCACCGCCCGCCGTGCGGACGGCAGCCCCTTCGCGTCCCCGTAGCCGTGCGCCCCGGCGACGTTGCGCAGGATGTCCTCCAGGATTTCGGGCGGGCACTCGAAACCGAACGCGGCCGGGTTGCCGGTGTTCAGTTTGAGGATGCGGTGACCGGCCGCTTCCAGCCGCATCGCCTCCTCCAGCACCGGACCCCGGATCTCGTAGCAGACGTTGGCGAGCTTCGTGGACTGGATGACCTGCATGCCCGGGAGCTTACGGCCGTCCGCGCCCGGCGCCGGGGTATTCGTCCACAAACGCCCCCACCGCCCCGCCCGTCCCGTCCGGCCCCGACTTCCATCGCCATGCGCCCGCCGCCCCGTGCCGTGGGAACGCCGGGCGGGAGCGCCGCCGCGGCTTCGAATGCACCGGAGGGCGGGCGGGACGGGCCCGGACGGGTGAGATGCGCCACGGCCCGTCCCGTCCCGGCCCGTTACCCGGGCAGCCAGGTGTCCGACGGCAGGTGGATGTCGAACTCGGCGGCCAGCACCCGCAGGACCTCGTCGCCGTCGGCCAGCTCCCGCACCTCGCGGCCGCCGTCGTCCGCCGTCACCGTGAGGGTGCGTCCGGCCAGCGACAGATGGGCGCCCGGGACGGTCCGCTGGACATGGACCCCGGTCCTGAACGGGGAGCGCGGGTGGGTTGCGATGTACCAGTTCATGACCTCGAAATCCGGTACCTCGAAGGGCTCCAGGGTGAACGCGTACAAGGACTCCCACGTCCCCTCGGCGGTGTACGCCCGGAGCTCCCACCGCTCCAGCGGGCCGTCGTGAGGGGTGGTCACGAGCCGGTGGCGGTGCGGGCCGGCGTGCGCCTCGGCGCCCGCGACCAGCGGAATCGGTTCCAGCAGCCCGTTGCTGGAACCGAAGCCCACGTCCGCCAGGTACGGCGTCGACCCGCCCGGCACCGCCACGGTCATCAGCATGTGGGTGCGCGGCCGGACGGCACCGGGTGCGGCCCCCAGCACGACCCGCGCGCCCAGCGTGGTGACCCGGAATCCGAGCGCGGTCAGTGCGGCGGCGAACAGGGTGTTGTGCTCGAAGCAGTAGCCGCCGCGCCGGCCGCGGACGAGCTTCGCCTCCAGGTCGGCGAGGGCGAGCGAGGGCGCGCTGCCGAGGACCGGATCCAGGTTCTCGAAGGGGATGGCCAGGGCGTGGGCGCGGTGCACGGCGCGCAGCACCTCCGCGGTCGGCCGGTGCTCCCCGGGGAGGCCGATCCGGGTGAGGTAGGCGTCGAGGTCGAGCGGGCGGGCGCGGTCGGAAGTCATGTCCTTGACGCTAACGCGGTGGCGCGGCCGGACGCCTCCGGCTCGGGGCGGAGGCGGGCCGGTCCTTCGGTCCGACGTCCAGAGGCGGGTCCGGGACCGGAGCGGTTCCGGACCCGGGGGCGGCTGGAAACCGCCCCTTGTGGGGGGTCCTGTTGTACGCCAACATGCGCATGTCAATTTGGACAGGACTTCGCGGGCGGGGCCGTCGGGCTCCTGCCCGGGTCACTTGAGAGGACCCCCACATGAAGAAGCCTCTCGTCGGTGCGGTGTTCGCCGTCGCACTCCTCGGGGCGGGTGTCGCGCCCGCGACCGCCGCGACCGCTCCGGCCGGCGACGCGACGGCGCCCGCCGCCACGGTGAAGGCCAAGCCCGGGGTGAAGGCGGTCAATTTCGCCGGGACCGTGGCGCTGAGCAACTGTTCCGGCTCCGTCGTGCGCACTCCCAGCTCCCAGCCGGGCGACCCCGCGCTGGTGCTCTCCAACGGGCACTGCATGGAGACCGGGTTCCCCGGCCCCGGCCAGGTCGTCCGCAACCAGCCGTCCACCCGGAGCTTCACCCTGCTGAACGCCTCGGGCGCCGGCGTCGGCACCCTGCGCGCCAGCAAGATCGCGTACGGGACGATGACCGACACCGACATCTCGGTCTACCAGCTCACCAGCACCTACGCCCAGATCGAGAGCACCTACGGCATCAAGGCGCTGGAGCTCAACACCGCGCACCCGGTCCAGGGCACCGCCATCACGGTCGTGTCGGGCTACTGGAAGCGGACGTACGCCTGCAACATCGACGGCTTCGTCTACCGCCTCAAGGAAGGCTCGTGGACCTGGAAGGACTCGGTCCGCTACACCTCCGCCTGCCAGACCATCGGCGGCACGTCCGGCTCCCCGGTGATCGACAACGCGACCGGCAAGGTCGTCGCCGTCAACAACACCGGCAACGAGGACGGCCAGCGCTGCACGGACAACAACCCGTGCGAGGTCGACGAGAGCGGCAACGTGACGGTGCGTCAGGGCATCAACTACGCCCAGGAGACGTACGGCATCGTGCCGTGCATCGGCCCCGGCAACCAGTTCGACCTGAACCGCGCCGGGTGCGTCCTGCCCAAGCCGTGACCGGGTGACCCCGTCCGCCGCCGCGGCGCCCGCTCTCCTCCGGGTGCCGCGGCGGCGGCACGTCGTCCGTCACTCTCTCCCCGCACGGTCGACCGCCGCGGCGATCCCGTCGAGCAGCACGTCGAGCCCGGCCTCGAAGGTCGCCCGCGCCTCCCGTTCCAGGAACGGCACCGACTCCTCGCCCGGCGCGACGTCCCGGGGCGCGCTCGCCCCCTCCAGCGCGGCCAGATCCGGATACCGCGCCGCGAAATCGGGCGCCACCTCGGCCAGCAGCGCCGAGCGCGCGAACCACCACCGCTCGTCCGGCTCGCCCGTCGCCGCCGCGGCCTGCCGCGCCTCGGCGACCGTCCCGGCGCAGCCGCGCACGAAATGGGACAGGGCGCCGATCAGCCGCCGCAGCAGGGACGCGTCGAGCCCCGTCGCGGTCAGCAGCCGCACCAGGGTGTCCAGCCCCGCGTACTCGTGCGGGCCGAGCACCGGGCGGGCCTGGGAGACCTGGAGCACCCACGGGTGGCGCAGGTGGAACTCCAGGCCGTCGTGGGCCCAGGCGGTGAGCCCGGCCCGCCAGTCGCCGTCGTCCGGGTAGTCGGCGGGCAGTTCGGCGTGGACCTGGTCGTACATCAGGTCCAGCAGCTCGCTCTTGCCGGGGACGTAGGTGTAGAGCGCCATCGCCGTGCGGCCGAGCCGCTCGCCCACCGCGCGCATCGACAGCGCGGCCATCCCCTCGGCGTCCGCCAGCCCGATCGCGGCCGCCACGATCGCGTCGACGCTCAGCGCGGGCCTCGGGCCGGGGCCGGGGCGCCGCTCCGGCGGTTCCGGCCGCGCGCCGCGCCACAGCAGGGACATCGAGCGCCGGGCGTCGCCCTGTCCGGCAAAGACCACCACTTGCGACTCCTTACGCCGTAAAGTAACTTCTCCCGAGCAATTCCTTACGCTGTAAAGTATCAGTCGGGGATCCGTCCCCGGCGGGGAGGTGGGGCCGCGATGGGACAGGCACTGGCCGTGTCGTACGTACGGGTCGTCGGCGTGGAGCGGATCACGCCGCGCACGGCGCGGATCGCCTTCACCGGGGAGGCGCTGGCCGAGCTGCTGGAGGACCGGCCCGACCAGCAGATGAAGCTCTGCTTCCCGCGGCCGGGCCAGGACCTGCCCCGGCTGCCGGAGCCGGCCGCCGACGACACGTACGGCATGCGGTGGTACGAGGCGTACCTGGCGATCCCGGAGGCCGAGCGGCCGCTGCTGCGCGGCTTCACCGTGCGCGGCCACGACCGGGCGGCCGGGGTGATGACGGTCGACTTCGTGCTCCACGGCGACGACGGGCCCGCCGCCCGCTTCGGCCGCCGGGCGCGCCCCGGCGACGTGCTCGGCATGGTCGGGCCCTCGTCGCTGTACGCCCGGCCGCTGCCCGCCGCCGACTGGCTGCTGTTCGCCGGGGACGAGACCGCGCTCCCCGCGATCGGCACCCTGCTGGAGTCCCTGCCCGCCGGGGCGCGGGCGCTCGTCCGGGCCGAGGTCGCCGACGCGGCGGAGGAGCGCCCGCTGCCCTCGGCGGCGGAGGTGTCCGTGGAGTGGGTGCACCGGGACCGGGGCGGCTCGCTGCTGGACGCGGTGCGGGCGGCCCGGCTGCCCGAGGGGGCCGGGGCCGCGTGGCTGGCGGGCGAGGCGGGCACCGTACGGGCGCTCCGCCGCCACCTGGTCGAGGAGCGCGGGATGGACCGGGCGGCCGTGGAGTTCGCCGGGTACTGGCGGCGCAGCCTCACCCAGGACGACGCCCCGACCGAGGAGGACCTGGCCTGGGCGAAGGAACAGGGCGGCTTCTGACGGCCGCCCCCGCGCGTCGCCTACCGCGTTCCCCGGCCGCGGACGGACCGGCCCGCGAGGGTCTGGGTGCGGCGGCCGTCCTCGATGACGAAGCGGCCGTCGATCAGGACGTGCGGGATGCCCGTCGGCAGCGTGCGGGGCGCCTCGAAGGTGGCGCCCGCGGCCACCGTGAGCGGGTCGAGGAGGACGAGGTCGGCGCGGTAGCCCTCGCGGACGTACCCCCGGTCGGGCAGGCGCAGCCGCCTCGCCGGGCGCGAGGTGAGGTGGGCGACGCACTCCTCCAGCGAGAGGACGCCCAACTCCCTGACGTAACGGCCGAGATAGTGCGGGAAGGTGCCGTAGGCGCGGGGGTGCGGCTTCTCGCCCTGGAGGATGCCGTCGCTGCCGCCGGTGTGCACCCGGTGGCGCATGATGCGGCGCACGTTCTCCTCGTGGCCCACGTGCTGGAGGATCGTGGGGCCGAGCCGGTCCTCGACCAGCAGCCGGCGCGCGGTCGTCCAGGGCGTCTCGCCGCGCAGCCGGGCCGACTCGGCCACGGTGCGGCCGACGTGGTCGGCGAGGGCGGGCGTGCCCACCCCGGAGATCTCGATGGTGTCCCACTCGATCGGCACCCCGTGGCAGCCGTCCGAGCCCAGCTCCTCCAGATGGTGGCGGATCCGCTCGGCCGTGGCGTCGTCGGCGAGCCGTTCCAGCACCGCCCCGGGGCCGCCCTCGCCCGCCCAGCTCGGCAGCATCGCGAAGAGGGTGGTGCAGCCGGGGGTGTACGGGTACGTGTCGAGGGAGATGTCGGCGCCCGCGTCGAGCGCCTCGTCGAGCAGGGCGAGCAGCTCGGGCGCCCGGCCCTCGTTGACGCCGAAGTTCATGGTGGCGTGGGCGAGATGGAGGGGGCAGTCGGCGGCCCGGGTGAGCCGCACCATCTCCGCGTACGCGTCGAGCGCCCCCGCCCCGTACGAGCGGTGGTGCGGGCAGTAGTAGCCGCCGTGCGCGGCCACCACCCGGCACAGCTCGGTGAGTTCGGCGTCGTCCGCGTACATGCCCGGGGTGTAGGTGAGGCCGGAGGACATGCCGACCGCGCCCTCCGCCATGCCCCGGGCGACGAGCTCCTTCATCCGGTCCAGCTCGGCGGGGGAGGCGGGGCGGTCCTCCCAGCCCATCGCGTACATCCGGACGGTGCCCTGCGGGATCAGGTAGGCGGCGTTGACGGCGATGCCCCGCCCGCCGAAATTGCGGTCCAACCGGTCCAGGTACTCGCCGACGGTGCGCCAGTCGAAGTCGACGTCCGTCTCCTCGGGCGCGCCGCCGTTCCAGCCGGAGATGGAGCGGCGCACCTCGGCGAGGGTCCGGTCGTCGACCGGGGCGTACGACAGGCCGTCCTGGCCGAGCACTTCGAGGGTGACGCCCTGCGCGGCCTTGGCGCTGTGGTCGGGGTCGCGGAGCAGTGCGAGGTCGCTGTGCGCGTGCATGTCGACGAAGCCGGGTGTGAGGGCCAGCCCGTCGGCGTCCAGGGTCCGGCGGCCGGAGGGGCGGGGGCCCGCCGCGCCCTCCGGCCGGATCTCGGCGATCCGGCCGTCCCGGACGCCCACGTCGGCCCGGCGGCCCGGGGCGCCGGTGCCGTCGACGACGTACGCGTTGCGGATGACCAGGTCCATGGGGTGGTGCCTTTCGGGGGAGCGGCCGGGCGGATCAGAAGAAGGTGCGGACGTAGTCCGTGACCGTGCCGTCCTCGGTGACGAGCGGGATCAGCTGCCACTTGTCGAAGACGGTGCACGGGTGGGAGAGGCCGAGCCCCACCCAGTCGCCCACCTCCAGCCGCGCGTCCGGCCCGGTGCGCAGCCAGGTGTGCTGGTCGGAGAGGCGGTCGACCGTGATGTCCGTCGCGGGGCGGACCTCGCCGTCCCGGCCGGAGCGCACCAGCTGGGCCTCGGGGAGGTCGAGGTCGTAGGCGGCGTCCCGCTTGCCCGCGTTGAGGAAGGCCTGTGCGTCCGTGGGGCGGGAGACGACCTGCGCCCACAGCCGGAACGCGGGCCGCAGCGAGCCCTCCTCGGGCACCCGGTTGAACGGGGTGAGGTGGCGGTAGTGGATGTCGTCGTGCGAGACGTACGCCCCCGAGCGCAGCAGCTTCAGCACCGGCGCGGAGAGCTCCGGGATCCGCGCGAACACGTCCGCCACCGCGTCGAACCAGGCGCTGCCGCCCGCGCTGACCACGATCGGCTCGCCGGGCGCGAAGCGGCCCGCGCGGTCCAGGTCGACGGCGAGCGCCACGAGCCGGTGCAGCCAGTCGCGCACCCGCTCACCGGTCGCGTCCGGCACCTCGCCCTCGTAACCGGCCACGCCCACCAGCCGCAGCGTCCCGGTCGCCGCGACCGCGTCGGCCACCGCCGCGCACTCCGCCTCCGTACGGGCCCCGGTGCGGGCGCCCTCGCCCGCGCCCAGCTCCACGACGACGTCCACGGCCCGGGCGGCGCCCGCCTCCCGCAGCGCCGCGTCCATCAGCTCGACGCCGCGCACCGAGTCGACGTAGCAGACGAAGCGGAACTCCGGGTCGGCGTCCAGCTCCCCGGCGAGCCAGCGCAGCGCCGCCGCGTCCACCAGCTGGTTGGCGAGGAAGATCCGCCGGATGCCGAACGCCCGGTAGACCCGCGCCTGGTGCGGCACGGCGGCGGTGATGCCCCAGGCACCGTGCTCCAGCTGGCGGGCGAAGAGCTGCGGGGACATGGACGTCTTGCCGTGCGGGGCGAAGGCCAGCCCGTGGCGCTCGGCGTACGTGCGCAACAGGACGAGGTTGTGCTCGACCGCTTCGGCGGACAGGGCGAGCACCGGGGTGGTGAAGCCGCCGGTGTGGAGGTTGCGCCGCTGGGCGGCGAGGGCACCGACGGTCAGACCCTGCGCGTCGGGCGGCAGCGCCTTGAACCGGTGGTCGACCACCTCGGCGGCGAGTCCGCCGACGCGTTCGCCAGCGAGGGCCGTCGCGGACCGGTCGACCTGCTCGGGGGAGTGCTGGGTGGCCAAGAGGATCCTCCTCGATCACTCATGCGTTGCATCTTGTGCAACGATCATTGCGTATACCGCTCGTCCCTGTCTACCATCCGAGCCGACGCCCGTGGTCCGCCGCGTGCGTCCGTTCCGTATCCCGGACCCCCGTCCGCCAGACCTGCGAGGAGCCCCGCGTGTCCGGAACCCCGGCCAGGACCGCCGCCGACACGGCCGCCGCCACCGACGTCGTGTGCCTCGGCGAGTCCATGGTGACGTTCCTGCCGTCGCGTCCCGGACGCCTCGCCGACGTCCCCTCCTTCGACCGCGGCATCGGCGGCGCCGAGTCCAACGTCGCCTGCGCCCTGGCCGCCGCCGGGCACCGGGCGGCCTGGGTCAGCCGGGTCGGGGCGGACGGCTTCGGTGACCACCTCGTCGAGACGATCACGCGGTACGGGGTCGACACCTCCGGGGTGCGCCGCGACCCCTCCCGGCCCACCGGCGTCTACTTCCGCACCGCCACCGACCGGGCCACCGACATCCACGAGGTCGCCTACTACCGGGCCGGTTCCGCCGCCTCCGCGATGTCCCCCGACACCGTCCCCCGCGCGGCGCTGCCCCCCGCCCGGATGCTCCACCTGTCCGGGATCACCGCCGCGCTCTCCACCGGCTGCCTGGCCCTGCTCCACCACCTGACCGAGGACCGACCCGGCCGCCCGGCCGTCTCCTTCGACGTCAACCACCGCCCCGGCCTGTGGCGCGGCACCGACGCCTCCCCCCGCGTCCTCCTCGACCTGGCCCGCCGCGCCGACCTGGTCTTCGTCGGCGAGGACGAGGCGCGGGAAGCCTGGGGGGTGGACGGCGCGGAGGCGGTCCGGGCCGCCCTGCCGGAACCGTCGGTCCTGGTCGTGAAGCACGGCGCGGACGGCGTGACGGTCTTCTCGGGCACCGGGACCGGCCCCGGCACCGTCACCACCGTCCCCGCCCTCCACGTGGACGTCGTCGCCCCCGTCGGCGCGGGCGACGCCTTCGCCGCCGGATTCCTCTCCGCCACCCTGCGCGGCCTCCCGGTCCGCGACCGCGCCCGCCACGGCCACCTGATGGCCGCCGCCGTCCTCACCGTCCCCGGCGACCTCACCGGACCCCCCGCCCGCGCGCACGCCGACGCCCTTGCCGCACTGGACGACGCCGCCTGGGGGAGACTTCGTCTCGGCCCCGGCTGGACGGGGGACGACCAGGAGGTACGTACGACATGAGCCAGACCGTCGACCGGGCGCTGAGCATCCTGCCCCTGCTGGCCCAGGGGCCCGCCGACCTCGGCCAGGTCGCCGAGCGGCTCGGCGTCCACAAGTCCACCGCGCTGCGCCTGCTCCGTACGCTCCACGAGCACGGCCTCGTCCACCGCCAGCAGGACCAGCGCTACCGCCTGGGCGCCCGCCTCTTCTCCCTCGCCCAGGAGGCCGTCGAGAACCTCGACGTACGCGAGATCGCCCACCCCTACCTCGTCGAACTCAACGAGAGCTGCGGCCACACCGTGCATCTCGCGGTCCACGAGGAGCAGGAGGTCCTCTACATCGACAAGGTGGAGAGCCGCTACCCGGTCAGGATGTACTCGCGGATCGGCAAGCCCGTCGCGATCACCGTCGCCGCCGTCGCGAAACTGCTCCTCGCCGACCTCCCCGAGCCCGAGCGGCGCACCATCGCCGAACGGCTCGACTACCCCATGTACACGCCCCGTTCGACCCCGAACGCCGGCGCGTTCCTCAAGGAACTGGCCGTCGTCCGCGAACAGGGCTGGGCCACCGACCTCGGTGGCCACGAGGAGTCCATCAACTGCGTCGGCGCCCCCATCCGGGGCGCGGACGGACGGGTCGTCGCCGCGATGTCGGTCTCGGCGCCCAACGTCGTCGTCACGGCGGAGGAACTCCTCACCCTGCTCCCACTGGTGCGCCGCACCGCCGAGTCCATCAGCCGGGAGTACTCCGGCACCCCCCGACCCAAGAAGGCCTGAACTGCCATGACCGAGAAGACCGCCCTCACCCCGAGCACCCACACCACGCCCCCCGCGAAGTTCTCGCACGGGGTGAGGAAGGGGAACATCCTCCAGGTCGCCGGACAGGTCGGCTTCCTGCCCGCCGTGGCCGGCCAGGCCCCGACCCCGGCCGGACCGACCCTGCGCGAGCAGACCCTCCAGACCTTCGCCAACGTCAAGGCGATCCTGGAGGAGGGCGGCGCGAGCTGGGACGACGTGATGATGATGCGCGTCTACCTCACGGACGTCGACCACTTCGCCGAGATGAACGAGATCTACAACGCCTACTTCGCCGAGCAGAACCTCACGGCGCCCCCGGCCGCCCGCACGACGGTCTACGTCGGCCTCCCCAAGGGCCTGCTGATCGAGATCGACGCCCTCGCGGTCCTCGGCTGAACCACCGGCCCGGGTGGTCCGGCCGGGCACGGTCCGGCCGGACGGCCCCGGAGCAGCCGGTGACGCCGGGGCACGCGCGGCGCCGTGGTCAGGCCGCCGATGCGCAGATGACGCTCTTGCCGTGATCCACCGGCCAGTACCAGAACCGCTCGCCCCCGGACGGGCAGGTCCAGCTGGTGCCGGGCGCGGGGGCCCGGTAGTAGCCGGTGATCCGCAGGATCGACTGCCCGGCCACCGGCACGGTCGAGGCGTTGCAGTTCCAGACCACCGTCAGGTCGGCGTTGGTGGTCCCCTGGACCTTCGCCGGGAAGCACTGGCCCACCTGGTACACCCGGTCCAGGCAGAGTGTGCGCACCACCCCGTCCGCGCCGGTCTTCCGCCACCAGGTGTAGCCCGCCCCGCTGTCGCAGGAAGCGGACGCCCCGGCGGCGGTGCTCACCCGGCTGACGTGCATGTACGCGTTGGCCGCCCGGCAGCCCACCCGGACCGGGCGGGTGGCGCTCATGGTGCCGTGACCGTCGTTGTACACGTCCAGGCAGTCACCGGCGCGCACCGCGGCGAAGGCCAGATCGGTGGCGTCCGGGGTGGGCGTGGGTGTGGGGGTCGGCGTGGGGGTCGGGGTCGGCGTCGGCTCGTCGTCGCCGGAGTCGTCGGTGCCGGAACCGCTGCCGGAACCGTAGGTCGCGGTGTCGTGCGTACGGGAGCCCGGGCCGGTGCCCGCGACGGAACCGGCACCGGCCGAAACGCCGGAGGAGCCCGAGCCGCCGGACGGCTTCGAGGCGTCCCAGGGCTGCCAGATCAGCAGACCGACGACGATCAGGGCGACCAGCCAGCCCCAGTTCGAGGAGGACGAGGAGGACGAGGAGGACGGGGTGGCGGTGGCTGCCCGCGCCCGGTCGGCCCGTTCCGCCCGCTCCCGTTCCTTGCGTTCCCGTTCCGCGCGCTCGCGCTGGATCCGGCGGGCCCGTTCGGCCCGCTGCCGCTCCGCCTGCTCCTGCTTGGCCCGCTCCCGTTCCGCCCGTTCGCGCTCGGCCCGTTCGGCCCGCTCCGCGCGTTCCCGCTCCGCCCGCTCGGCCCGTTCCGCCCGTTCCCGCTCGGCGTGTTCGGCCTGTTCGAGCTCCTCGCGCTCCCGCTCGGCCTGCTCCGCCCGCTGCCGTTCCGCCAGCTCCAGGAGGGCCGCCATCTCCCGCCGGGTGCGGTCGCGGCGGCGGGCCCGGTCGCGGTCCGCGCGGGCCTGCCGCTCGGGCGAGTAGATCAGCGTCGGCCGGGGCGGCTCCACCACCCGGGTGCGCTGCTCGGAGGCGCCCCGCCCGGCGGTCGGGGCCGCCGGACCGGACCGCCGCCCGTCCGCCAGTTCCCGGCCCTGGTCCGCGTACTGCCCGATCAGCGTCGTCCACCGGGGCGGCAGCCAGCGCGCGCCGCTCCGCGTCGCGGGCATCCCGGCCTGGGCCCGGCGGAACCGGGCGAGGAGTTCGGCGGGTTCGGGGCGCCGGTCCGGGTCGAGGTCCAGACACGGCCGGACCGTCCCGACGAGCTCCTTGGGCAGTCCGGTGAGGTCGAGCTCGCCGCGCTGGACGCGGGCCAGCAGCCGCAGCGTGTTGCCGTCGTCGATGTAGGGCGGGCGGCCGGTGGCGAGCAGGAAGAGCGTCGCGCCGAGCGAGTAGACGTCGGAGGCGGCCGTGGACGCCTCGCCGCGCGCCTGCTCGGGCGAGGTGAAGGCGATGGTGCCGAGGGTGAGCCCGGTCAGGGTGAGGTCACTGGCGTGCGAGATGCCGAAGTCGATGACCCGGGGGCCGTCCAGCGGGAGCAGCACGTTCTGCGGCTTCACGTCCCGGTGCACGATGCCCACCCCGTGCAGGGTGACCAGGGCCTGCGCGGTCCCGGCGGCGATCCACCGCACGGCCGAGGCGGGCAGCACCCCGCAGCCCCGGGCCAGTTCGGCGAGCGAGGGGGCGGCGATGTAGTCGATGGCCATCCACGGCCGCTCGGCGTCCGCGTCGGCGTCCCGCACCCGCGCCGTGTACGCGCTGTCGACCCGCTGCGCCAGCGCCACCTCACGGGCGAAGCGCCGCCGGTCGACCGCGCCGACCTCCCCCTCGGCCAGCAGGGTCTTCACCGCGACGAGCCCCTGCCCGCCGCCCCGGGCACCGGCCCGCGCCAGGTAGATCCGCCCCATGCCGCCGGACGCCAGCCGCCCGATCAGACGGTACGGCCCGAGCGTCGCGGGATCGTCCTCGCTCAGCCTCTGAATCCGTGCCCCGGCCATGTCCCCGCCCCCCTGTCACACCACCGTCGAGCCCCACAACGGTGCCATGAGCACGCCCGGACGGCCATGGAGGGCGGGCCGTCCGGGCACTCTGTTGCCTGTCCGGGACATGTCCTGCACATGCGGCAGCGCCGCCGGGGGAGCGGCGGCGCTGCCGGTCGGGGTGACCGGCCGTGGGTTACGGCAGGCCGTGCACGTGCGGAGCCACCGCGTTGGACCAGGCGTTGCCCGACTTGGCGTCCCAGGCGGTCGACCAGGTCATCGCGCCCCGGATGCCCGGGTACGTCTTCGAGGGCTTGAAGGAACCGCAGTTGGTGCCGGAGGCCAGGCAGTCCAGGGCCGCGTTCACGACCGAGGGGGAGACGTAGCCGCCGCCCGCCGCGCTGGTGGAGGCGGGCACGCCGAGTCCGACCTGCGACGGGGCGAGGCCGCCCTCCAGCTGGATGCAGGCGAGCGCGGTGAGGAAGTCCACCGAGCCCTGCGAGTAGACCTTGCCGTCGCAGCCGAGCATCGCACCGCTGTTGTAGTACTGCATGTTGACGACGGTCAGGATGTCCTTGATGTTGAGCGCCGTCTTGAAGTACTCGCCGCCGGTCGACTGCATGTCGATGGTCTGCGGGGCCATGGTGATGACGAGGCCGGAGCCCACCTTCTGCGACAGGGAGCGCAGCGCCTTCGTCATGTACGTGGAGTTGAGGCCGTTCTCCAGGTCGATGTCGACGCCGTTGAAGCCGTACTCCTGGATGAGCGAGTAGAGGGAGTTGGCGAAGTTGGTCGCCGAGGCGTCGCTGTTGACGGAGACGGTGC
Organism: Streptomyces sp. NPDC001108; assembly: GCF_053598535.1. Classification (NCBI taxonomy): domain Bacteria; kingdom Bacillati; phylum Actinomycetota; class Actinomycetes; order Kitasatosporales; family Streptomycetaceae; genus Streptomyces; species Streptomyces sp. NPDC001108. The sequence continues at coordinate 531,639 of NZ_JBSFKL010000002.1, read as the reverse complement.
CCTTCTCGCCGCCGACCGAGATGATGACGTTCTTCCCGGCCGCCTGCTTCGCCTTGATGTCGGCCTTGAACTGGTCGACGGTGTAGCCGTTCAGCCCGGCGGAGTCCAGGTTGAAGGTGACCGCGCCCGGAGTGCTGGTGGCGTCGGCGAAGGAGACCGCGATGATGTCGTAGTTCGCGGGCACGTCGCTGAGCTTCTGGACGGTCGCGCCGTTGTTGAAGTTCTGCCAGTAGCCGGTGACCGCGTGCTTCGGCACGGAGGTGCCCGGGTTCGGGTTGCCGCCGCCCTCCTTGGCCGTACGGGCGCTCACCGCGGCGGACTTGACGGACTCGCCGGCCGCGTTGGTCGCCGTCACCGCGAACTGGTACGCCGTGTCGGCGGTGAGACCGGTGACGGTCGCGGAGCTGCCGGTGGCCGTGGTGGCCTTCTGGCCGTCCCGGTAGACGGTGTAGCCGGTCGCGCCGGAGACCGCGTTCCAGGAGAGCCGGACGGAGCTGGTGGTGGTCGCGCCGACCGAGAGTCCGGCGGGGGCGGCCGGGACGGTCGGGTCGGGGTCGGAACCGCCCCCGCCGTCGGGGCCGTTCACCGAGACGTCGTCGACGAGATAGGCGGCCTGCCCGTACCAGCCGTGCGTGTAGATCTCCACGGAGGTGGTGCTGGGGCCGGTCTTGAAGCTGGTGTTGAGCTGGGTCCAGGCGGAGGAGCCGGGCGACCAGGTCGACACGTCGGTGGTGCCGGTGCCGCTCGCGCCGAGGTACGCGTAACCGCCCTGCACCCAGGAGCTGAGCGAGTACGTCGAGTTGGGCTTCACGGCCACGGTCTGGGAGCAGCGTGCGGTGTCCTGGCCGGCCGGGGTCGCCCTGAGGGCGGCGGAGCCGCCGTGCACGGGCGAGGAGACGGTGGCGCCGCTGCCGTTGGTGCAGGTCCAGTTGGCGAGCCCGGACTCGAAGCCCGCGTTCTTGGCGACGTTGATGTCGGCGGCCTGGGCGCTGGAGACCAGGCCCGTGGCGGTCAGCGCGGCGGCCGCGAGGACGGCCGTGACGGCGCCGCGCCGGATCCGGCGTCCGCGGACTCTGTGGGCGCCGAGGGGAGAACGTTCCACTTGCTGCCTCCGTGGGGAGTCGGTGATGCCTGCCGGGGCGGCCGGGCGGGCCGGCGGGGTGGACCGGCGCCGCCCGGGACGGACGACAGGTGACGGGGGGAAGACGGGGATGTGGAGTCGAGGGAACGGTGGCCACCGCTGGCCGACAAAACTGGTCCAGACCAATAGAGTTGTCAAGACCTCTGGCAGCGGAAGCCTCTCCCGCGGCCCGTCGCGAACGGCTCCCGGCTCCGCGCCGCGGCCGAACCGCGCCCGCTCCGTTTAGGGCCCGCGGCGCCCGTCGCGCGGGCCCGAAGTCACGTTCCCGTAGCCGTGCATTGACGTTTTGTTGACCTCCCGGAACCGTGTTCGGGTGATCCTGCGGGGGTGCTCGGACAGTGAGCGTCCGGCCCTTCGGTGGGGGCCATGCGGGAGGACCCGCCGGTTCCGGATCCGTGTTGACGTGCATCGATGAAGGTCCGGACCGGACGGCGGGAAGGCGGGGCGGTAACCCTCCGCAGTCGTACAGAATTTGACGATTTTCGATTTGCTCCGATTTAGCACAGGGGTGTTACACGGGCGCCCCGTGACTGTTGTCGGAATGCCCCTCGAAAAGTGTTCTCTGCCAGGTAGGACGTGGATAAAGTGCTGAACCAGACCGCGGAGCAGGAGCGATTGCGGCCGACGCCATGAGCGGCGTCCGGCCGGAGCCGAAACGGGGAACAGCGTGCCGACCGCAATAGCAGTGACCAGTGCTGATCTGGTACTTCCTCCTACCGATCAGCAGACACCGACGGCTGCCCTGTTGCAGGCTCCGGACGCCCAGGCGCTGGACATGGCCATCGGTGACATGCACGTACTGCTGGAGCAGCACGGCTACGTCGTCGCGGTCTACCCGTCCAGCATCGCGCCCGCCCACGAGCGCCGGCTCTACTCCGTGCGCTCGGTCCTGGAGAGCGACCGCATCGCCCTGGTCAAGGTGGATCTGCCGCCGCTGGGTGTCGCCGTCCTCGTCAGGCAGTTGCGCCAGCTGTCGATCTGTGACTTCAGCCCCGGGGTGGTCGCCTCCGCCGCCCGGCTGCTGACGCACTACATCCACGCGGGCGCCCTGCTCCACTCGGTCACCAAGTTCGACCGCATCCCGGTCGACCTCAAAACCCATGCCAAGTCCTGGGTGCCGGGCTCCCAGTTCGTCGCCGTCGCGAGCCCCGATCCGCGGCTGGTCAAGATCGGCCCGAAGGACGGCCCGCCGGCCGGACCCGAATTCGGCACCCACCTCGTGACCGCCAAAGGCCAGTCGCAGTCCGAGTGGGTGAAGGAAACCCTCGCACCCGCATGGCAGGTCCAGGCCATTCAGGAGTCCGCCCTCCCGTCCCAGTCCCCGGCATGGTGGGGAACCGGGAAATTGGTGGAATTCGCCGCCTATCTGCCAGACCTCTCCGTCCTGTACCAATTGGTGGCCTCCGTACGTCGGGAGGGCTGCCACTGGTGCGGAATGGAACTCATCGGTGATCTTTGCGGGTTCTGCTCCTCCCCGCTTCCCGCGACCGAGAACCGAAACAACTCCGCCGGTGTCCTCAGCCATGAAGCGCTCGTTCCTCCGCACTCCTAGCGCTTTCGCTTTCCTCCGTAGACGCCCTTCCGTCCGCTGCCCCATGCATCCGAATCGAACGAGGTTGTCCGGCCCATGAACTCCCGTCAGCGCCGCGGCGTGATACTCCTGCTTTTGTCGGTTCTGTGCGCCTTCGGCGCCTTCGCCGGCGTGCTCTCGGTGATCAGTGACGTCAATTCCAAGGTCGGCCCCGAGGTCGGGGCCTATCAGCTCAAGTCCGACGTGGCGCCCTACACCGCCCTGTCCGCCGGGCAGTTCGAGAAGGTCTCGATGCCCAAGCGCTGGCTCTCCCGCAACGCCGTCACCGACCTCTCCGAGGTGAACGGCAAGATCGCCGTCACCCAGCTGCGCAAGGGCTCCCTGCTCCAGTCCGACATGATGCAGCGCCGCCCCGAGCTCCAGCCCGGTGAGCAGGAGATCGCGATCATGATCGACGCCGCGACCGGTGTCGCGGGCAAGATCACCCCCGGTGCCACCGTCAACATCTACGCCACCTTCGCCGGCGAGCGCGACGGCGAGGCGTCCCAGTCGAAGGTCATCGTCTCCAACGCCAAGGTCCTGGACGTCGGCAAGCTGACCGCCCTGGAGCCCCGCCAGGACGGCAAGTCCAACATGGGCACCGAGGCCGTCCCGATCACCTTCGCGCTCAACACGCTCGACACCCAGCGCATCGCCTACGCCGAGTCCTTCGCCGAGCACGTGCGCCTCGCGCTGCTGGCCTCCGGCAGCGACAGCACCATCCGTCCGGGCGACCGCACCTACACGCTCGACAAGGACAAGTGAGGGTCGAATGTCCACGAGGATCCTCCCGGCCGTCGGTGATGTCGACGCGGCCAGATCCGTCACCACCCTGCTCAGCCAGCTCCCGGAAGCGGAGCCGGCCGCACCGGTCAGTGATTCGACGCAGCTCATCGACACCCTCGCCCGGCTCGCCGGCGAATCGCTCGACGACCTGCCCGAGGTCGTGCTGGTCCACGAGCGGATCGGGCCGGTGCCGGCGCTGGAACTGATCCGGGAGGTCTCCCTCCGCTTCCCCGCCATCGGGGTCGTCCTGATCACCGCCGATGTCACCCCCGGTTTGTTCTCGTCCGCGATGGAGTCGGGTGCGCGCGGTGTCGTCACCCTCCCCCTCAGTTACGAAGAACTGGCCAACAGGGTTCAATCGGCGGCCCAGTGGTCCCTCGGGGTCCGCCGCCACCTGACCGCCGGGACCGAGGTCTTCACCGGTCCCGGCGGTACGGTCATCACGGTCAGCGGAGCCAAGGGCGGGGTCGGCGCCACCGTCACCGCCGTGCAGCTGGCCCTGGCGGCCCAGGCGTCCGGGCGCACCGTCGCCCTGGTCGACATGGACCTCCAGGCCGGCGACATCGGCTCGTACCTCGACGTGCAGTTCCGCCGCTCGATCGTCGACCTGTCGTCGATCACCGACATCTCGCCCCGGGTGCTGGCCGACGCTGTGTTCAGCCACGGCACCGGCCTGGCGCTGCTGCTGGCCCCCGGTGAGGGCGAGAGCGCCGAGGAGGTCAGCGACCGCTCGGCCCGCCAGATCGTCAGCGCCCTGCGCTCGCGCCACGAGGTCGTGGTCATCGACTGCGGCAGCCAGCTCAACGGCGCCAACGCCGCGGCCATCGAGATGGCCGACAGCGCGCTGCTGGTCACCACACCCGACGTGATCGCGGTTCGCGGGGCCAAGCGGGTGGTACGGATGTGGGACCGGCTCCAGATCCGCAAGGCGGAGGAGACGGTCACCGTCGTCAACCGCTTCATCCGCAACACCGAGATCCAGCCGCAGCTGATCGAGAAGATCACCGGCACCACCACGGCCGACACGGCCATCCCCGCCAACTTCAAGGAACTGCAGAGCGTGGTCGACGCGGGTCGACTGCACGAACTCGACTCCAAGAGCACGGTCAAACAGGCCCTCTGGGCCCTTGCGGGCGAGCTGGGCATCGTCAAGGTTCCTGAGAAGGCCGAGAAGAACGGCGCGAAGAGCACCGCGAAGTTCAAGAACGACCGAGGCTCGATCGGACGCCGACGCGACCGCGACGGCGCCCGGAACCGGGCGACGACCCAGGGGGCAAGTTGACCAATGACACTCACCCAGACAAGAGACACGGAGATACCCGGCGGACGGCACGGTGACCCCGTCCCGGCCCGCCCCGGGACCCGCCTCCGCCTCCTCACCCGCGTCCGGGACAGGGACCGCGGCCAGACCGCGATCGAGTTCCTGGGCGTCACACCGCTGATCATCCTGCTGCTGGTCGCACTCTGGCAGTGCGCCCTGATCGGCTACACGTTCTCCCTCGCGGGGAACTCGGCTGACCAGGCGGCCCACAAGGGCGCCATCTCGCAGGGCTGGAACCGGGGACAGGCATGCCGGGAAGCCGCACAGGAGGACCTGCCGCCGGTCTGGCGGAAGTCGATGAAGCGGACCTCGTGCGAAAACTCCGGGGCGCTGTACAAGGCCACGGTGAGACTCAAGGTGCCGGTCCTGGTGCCCGGGGTACTCAACTGGCCGATGACCATCGAAGGGAACGCCGCGTCGCCGGTGGAGGCCAGCCGATGAAATTCCGCGCGCACACACCGGGCGGCAGGGCCGCCGCGTCCCGCCGCGACCGCGGCCAGGTCGCCATCGAGTACATGGGCTTCATCCCGCTGCTGCTTCTGGTGGGCCTCTTCGCGATTCAGCTGGGCGTCGCCGCGTACGCCGCCAACCAGGCGGGCACCGGTGCCCGCGCGGCGGCCCGCACCGCCACCCAGGACGTACCGCGCGGGGACTCCGAGCGGGCGGGCCGCGACGCGATGAGCGACTGGCTGGGCAGCCACAAGAACTCGAGGTTCAGGAGCAGCGGCGGGTACGGCGAAGTCACGTACACCACCCGCGTGAGGATTCCCTCCGTCGTGCCCGGGATCGACGACTGGGGCTGGGCCGAGCGCAGTTCCACCATGCCGAGAGGCTGATCGGCGCCCGCACCGCACGATCCGGGCACCACCGCCTTTCTGAACGAGGAGTTACGCAATGAGTCTGCGGGCACGCATGACCGCCCCCGAGAAGAACGGCGGGGCGCGGGAGGACAGCCACATGGTGGCCGTCTACCGCGCCAAGCTGCTCGAAGAGATCGACCTGGCCGAGATGTCCTCGCTCGCCGCCGCAGACCGGCGGGCGAGGCTGGAGCGCGTACTCAGCCACATCATCAGCCGCGAGGGGCCCGTCCTCTCCACCGTCGAACGCACCCAGCTGATCCGCCGGGTCGTCGACGAGGCCCTCGGGCTCGGCATCCTGGAACCGCTCCTGGAGGACGCGTCCATCACCGAGATCATGGTGAACGGACCCGACCAGATCTTCGTGGAGCGCAGCGGACGGGTCGAGCAGCTGCCGATGCGGTTCAGCTCGCACGAGCAGCTGATGCAGACCATCGAGCGCATCGTGTCGACGGTCAACCGCCGCGTCGACGAGTCGAACCCGATGGTCGACGCGCGTCTACCCAGTGGTGAACGTGTCAACGTGATCATCCCGCCGCTCTCCCTGACCGGCGCGACGCTCACCATCCGACGGTTCCCCCGGGCCTTCACGCTCCAGGAAATGATCAACGTCGGTTCGCTCGACGACCAGATGCTGATCCTGCTGTCCGGACTCGTCCAGGCCAAGCTCAACATCATCGTCTCCGGCGCCACCGGCACCGGGAAGACCACGCTCCTCAACGCGCTCTCGGGCCTCATCCCCAACAGTGAGCGCATCGTCACCATCGAGGACTCCGCCGAACTCCAGCTCCAGCAGAGCCACGTCATCCGGCTGGAGTCCCGCCCGGCGAACGTCGAGGGCAAGGGCCAGATCACCATCCGTGACCTGGTCCGCAACTCCCTGCGTATGCGTCCTGACCGCATCGTCGTCGGTGAGGTCCGTGGCGGCGAGTCGCTCGACATGCTCCAGGCGATGTCCACCGGTCACGACGGATCGCTCGCGACCGTCCACGCCAACAACGCCGAGGACGCGCTGATGCGTCTGCAGACCCTCGCCTCGATGTCCGAGATCGAGATCCCCTTCGAAGCCCTGCACGACCAGATCAACAGCGCCGTCGACGTGATCGTCCAGCTCACCCGGCACGCCGACGGTTCCCGAAAGATCACCGAGATCGCCGTCCTCGACTCGCACGGGCGCGACCCCTACCGCATCGTCACCGTCGCGAAGTTCAACGCCCGGCCGATGGACGCCGAGGGGCGGATCAACGGCGAGTTCTCGTACCTCCCGCTCCCACGCAAGATCGCCGAGCGCCTCTACATGGCCAGCCAGCCCGTCCCGCAGGCCTTCGGGGTCGCCGAATCCGCCGAACAGCTCGCCACCCGAGAGGCCAACTAGGTACCGAGCCATGACCAATCTCCCCCTCCTCACCATCGGTGTGACGCTGCTCGCCGGTGTCACCGGCGTCGCGGGCCTGCACGCCTACAGCGGCGGCAAGGCCGACCGCGACGCCCTGGTGGACCGCCTCTCGCACACCGGGCACATACCGGAGACCGGCCGCCGACGCCGGTTCCGCGCGTTGGACCGCAGACTGCGCAAGACCGGCCTGGGCCGGAAACTCGAACTGAAACTGGCCGCCACCGGTCTGGAGATCACCCCCGGCGAGTTCTTCGTCTACTCCATCATCGCCATGGCGGGCCTGTGGATGATCGCGTCGTCCATGCTCGCCAGCTTCTTCGGCCCGGTCGCCGCGCTGATCGGCCTCTGGGGAACCAACGCCTTCCTCAACTGGCAGCGGACCAAACGCACCGAGCACTTCATCAACCAACTCCCCGAACTCGCCCGCATCCTCGCCAACGCCACCCAGGCGGGCCTGGCACTGCGCACCTCCATCGGCATGGCGGCCGACGAGATGGAGAACCCGGCCGGCGAGGAACTGGCCCGGGTCTCCCGGCGCCTCGCCGTCGGTGAGCCGCTGGAGGACGCGATGAGCGAGCTGACCGACCGGCTCCCCTCCCGCGAACTCGTCGTACTCGTCACCACGCTCGTCCTGTCCAACCGGGCCGGCGGTACGGTCGTCAGCTCGCTGCGCAACCTCACCGAGACGCTGGAGGAGCGCAAGGAGACCCGGCGCGAGGTCAAGACCCAGCTGTCCCAGGTCACCGTCACCGCCTACGCCGTTCCGGCCTTCGGCCTGGGCGCCATGCTCCTGATGAACGGGGTCATGCCTGGTGCGCTCGACCGCATGACCGGTGCGCTCATCGGCCAGATCGCGGTGATCGTCTCCCTGGGCCTGTACGCGATCGGATTCATCGTGATCCGCCGCCTCTCCAAGATCGACGTCTGAAGGGCGACGCGCACATGAATCTGTTGTTGGCAGGTGTCATCGGTCTCGCGGTCTTCGGAGCCATCGCGGGAATCCGCATGTACCGGGCCGATGCGAAGCTTCCCGGCGACCTCGCGATCGCGCTGGAAGTCGGCTCCACCCGCACCAGCGCGGTGGGCTCCGGCATCGACCGGCTCGGTATGCGCTGGGCCCCGTCGGTGCTTCGGATGATGGGCCCCAAGGCCGTCAACAAGAAGCGCCGGCAGATCGACATGGCCGGTAACCCGGGCGGTCTGACCATCGACCGCTACGCCGCCCGCCGCGCCGTCTACGGCGGCCTCGGCGCGCTCGGCGCACTCACGATGCTCATGCGCGGCCAGGTCATCCTCGCTCTGGTACTGATCGCCTTCGGACTGTTCTGGGTCGAGGCCGGGCTCTGGTCCGCGGTCCGTATCCGCCGCGACCACATCGACCGGACCCTTCCGGACTTCCTCGACGTGCTCGCCGTCGTCGTCTCCGCCGGGCTCGGCTTCCGCCAGGCGCTGGCAAGGGTCGCCGACAAGTACGAAGGGCCCTGGGCCGACGAGCTGCGCATCACGCTGCGCCAGATGGACATGGGTGTCAGCCGACGCGAGGCCTTCGACCAGCTGCGCAAGCGCAACGACTCGGAGCAGGTCGCGATGTTCGTCACCACGCTCCAGCAGGGCGAGGAACTCGGCGCCCCGATCGTCGAGACGCTGATCCAGATCGCCAACGACATGCGGCGCACCGACGCCCAGAACGCCCGCCGGAAGGCGGCCAGGGCAGTGCCCAAGGCGACCTTCGCGGTCACCACGTTCCTGCTCCCCGGCACGCTCGTGATGCTGACGGTCGGCTTCGTCTACGGCGTCAACGTCGACTTCAGCACCCTCATCGGCGGATGACGTGAACGTGGCGGGCGGTGGCAGGTCCATGGGAGGGAGGTGACAGACCCGTGTCTTTCCAGCTCGGCAGCATCCACGCCGGACTGAACGCACAGGTGCGCCAGGCGATCGCGGACCCCGGCGCCCGCCCGGCGTTCGCGATCCAGCTGAACGCGCTCCAGGCGATGTGCCGCCAGGTCTTCGGCTTCCGGCTCGCCATGATCGCCATGGCGACGCCGTTCGCGATCAACCACACGGCCTCGGGTCTTGCCACCTGGCTGATCGGCGCCGCCGTACTCGTCACGTTCATGGGCAGCTACGTCCTCTTCCGCGACTGGGAACGTTTCGGCCCGGTCCTGCTCCGCCACCCCTGGCTGCTCGGCATAGACGCCTTCTTCGGCGCGCTGCTGCTGGTCACGGCCGGTCCCGAGTCCACCCTCGCGTATGTCACGGTCTGTACGCCGCTGCTGGCCGGCCTGGTATACGGCTGGCGGGGCGCCGCCGTCTTCGCGGCGCTCCAGACCGCGATCGTCCTCGGCGTGTACGGGACCGACCCGAAACTGGAGGCCGGAAACGCGACGGCGTACCTCCTCCCCGGCTTCTGCGTGATCGCAGGAGCGGTCGGCGTCACCCTGCGCAACCTGCTCCTCCGCTTCGGCTCCGCCAGCCAGGCCCTCACCGAGACGCGGGCCCGGCTCGCCGTCAGCGAGGCCGTGGAGGGCGAACGGGCCCGCCTGGCCCGGGAGATGCACGACTCGGTGGCCAAGACGCTGCACGGGCTGGCCCTGGCCGCCGACGGACTGGCGGCCTCCTCCGACCGGATGGACCCGCTCACCGTCAAGCAGCAGGCGGAACTGGTCGCCCGCTCCGCCCGCCGCGCCGCGGCGGAATCCCGCGAACTCCTCTCCGACCTGCGCCGCGAGTCCGGACTGGACGGCGGCGTCGACGTCGTCGGCGAACTTCGCGCCCGGGTCAAGGACTTCACCAAGCGCCACGACCTCGCCGCCACCTTCCGTCTCCTCAACGACGTACCGATCCCGCCCGTACCCCAGGTCGTCGCCCGTCAACTGCTCACCATCGCCTCCGAGGCCATGGAGAACGCCCACCGCCACGCCCACCCCACCTACCTCGTCGCACTCGTCGGCGTGAAGGGCGACGTGCTGCGCGTCAGCGTCTACGACGACGGGCGCGGACTGCCCCCGGGCACGACCCTCGACGACCTCCGGCACGCCGGGCACTTCGGCCTCGTCGGCATGGTCGAGCGCGCCGCCTCCATCGGCGCCCGTATCCGTATCGGCAAGGGCCAGGCGGCCAAGGGCACCGAGGTCCGCCTGGAACTCCCGATCGCCGCTCTGCTCGCGCCCTCCGGAGCTGAGCCACCCCAGTGAACCGTCCGCATTCCGCACTCACCCCCCATAGACCCACAGACCCCTGAGAGGAGGTCGCAGATGCCGGACGACGTCTCCCGCGCCTCGGGCCAGAACTGGACCGCACCGCACCACGCGTCCCAGCACACGTCCTCGCACGTCACACCACCCACCTCGGAGCCCAGCTCCCCGTCCTTCCCCGTTCCCCAGCAGTCCGCGGCATCCCAGTCCCTGCCTCCCTTCCCCACGGCCGCGCCCCCGGCGGGCCCGAGCGCCCTGCGGGTCGTCGTCGCGGACGACAACCCCGTGGTCCGGGCCGGTCTCGGCGTTCTGCTCTCCGGCCGCGAGGACATCGAGGTCGTCGCGGAGGCCATGGACGGCCGGCAGGCCTACGACATGGCCGTCCGGCACCGCCCGGACGTCGTCCTGCTCGACGTCCGCATGCCGGGCGTCGACGGCATATCGGCACTTCCGCACCTGGTGCAGGTTGCACCCGTGATGATGCTGACCTACAGCCGTGAGAACGAGATCGTCCATGAGGCGCTCCGGCTCGGCGCGAGCGGCTACCTCGTCCACGGCGAGTTCACCGCCGACCAGCTGGTGCAGGCCGTACGCGACACCAGGGACGGCCGGGCCCACTTCACCGCCACCGCGGCCAACGCCCTCCTCGCCCATATGCGCCAAGGGCCCGGAGCGACTTCGGGACCTCTGCCCGAAGGGCTCGGAACGGCGCTGAGCACCGGCGTTCCGTACCAGATACCCGGCTACGACGGCCACGCCCCGAGTTCCGTTCAGCAACATTCCGCGCCGGCGCACACGCTCCGGCCCGAACCGGTGCCACCTGCGCCGCGACCGGCCCGTACACCGCAAGGTCTTTCGCAGATGCAACCAGTTGTGGCACAGTCTTCCCTGGCCGGGAAAACGGATGCCTCGGCCAACAGGCAGCAGTACGGGCTGAGTTCACGGGAGGTGGAGGTCATGGAGCTGATCGCGTCCGGCATGAGCAATCAGCAGATCGCCGCCACCTGCTTCATCAGCGAGAAGACGGTCAAGAACCACATCAACCGCATCTTCACCAAGCTGCACAGCACCAGCCGCAGCGAGGCCATCGCCCGCTGGCTCGGCACGGCGCCCATCACGGGCAACGGGGCACACGGGACCGGTGGTCGTCGTGGCTGAGCAGCGGCAGCGCGGGAACAGGAGTGGGAACGGGTCGGCGGCCGGGCGTGGGCCCTGGCGGCGCGGAGCGGGGCCGCAGACCCAACTGACGCTTTGGGCCCGGGAATGGGCCCTGGGACCCTCAGGTGGGCGGGGCACGTCGCCGTATGTTTCTCATGTCGCCAGCGGCACCGGCCAGGAGGAAGCCGGTTCCGCGGGCGACACCCAAGAAACTTGCGAGTCGGCCGGCTACCGGTCGGCCGAACCCGGAGGGGAACCCCATGTCGAACATCACCCTGAAGACCGCCGTTCGCGTCAACGGCTGGGCCAACACGACGGTCAGCGCCATCCAGAAGCGCTTCGAGAACAAGGATCGCGGCCAGACGGCGTTCGAGTACCTGGGCATCATCCTGGTCGTCGTGGCGATCATCGGTGCGATCGCGGCCTCGGGCATCGGTGGCTCGATCTCGGGCAAGATCTCCGACCTGGTTTCGCAGATCAAGGCCGGCTAATGACCGCGAAGCTTCGCGGCGAGGCAGGGCAGGCTTTCCCCATCTATGTAGTGATGGTGGCGGGCCTGCTCTTCCTCGCGTTTGCCTTCTTTACCGTCGGCAAGGCATCCGCCTTGCGCAATGGCGCCCAGGGCGCGGCGGACTCCGCCGCGCTGGCCGCTGCTCAGCAGTCCCGCGAGATGCTCGAAGCCGCCTTCCGCGCTTCGTTGCCCGTCGACACGGTGGACATGTTCTCCCAGAAGCACCCGGTTCTCGGATGCCCTGCCGCCCACTCGTTCGCCGCGGCCAATGAGGCGGAACTCATCGGCGGTTGCCAGGTTTCGTCCGGAGGTGGTCGGGACGAGATCAGCGTCGACGTCAAGTCCCTCAAGCCCGTGGGCGCGTCCGTGGTTCCCGGCATGGACCGCACATTCTCCAACGGCCACGCGACTGCCGTCCTTGAGTGGCGCTGTCCTAGTTGGAAGTCCGTCGACTACACCGACGACGGCATTCAGGACATGTACTACTTCACGTGCCGAGGTGGCGAGATGCTCACGATCGCCACCGAGGGGCCCTTGGACTGGCCGAGGGTGAGCAAGATCCTCTTTGACGTGCATCTGGTCGACCGCTGACAGTGAACGACGAGTAAAGGAATCAGAAGCGATGAGCATTCGGCGCTCCATCAAGTCCCGAAGGGCAGTGGCAGCCGCCTCATTGGCGGCGGCCCTGGCCCTGGTCGTCACCGGCTGTGGTGCTGATGACGGCGGAGGGGCGAAGGACCCCGCAGCGCCGTCCTCCGACGCGTCTCCCAAGCCCTCCGAAGGGGACAAGGGGGAGAAGCAGGAGGACACTGCGGCCGGGGAGAACGTGGACCCGAATGTGAAACTCGCAGAAGCCAGGGGCGACAAGGGCATGCTCCTCGTCGTGAACCAGGTGAAGAGGGACGCGGGTGGTTTCGTTACGGTCCAGGCGGAGTTGAAGAACCAGGGTCAGGCCCCGGTCAACCCTTCTGCCTGGGCCGGCAGCGAGCCGGTCATCACCAGCAAGAACCTCAACTCCGTCGGTGGTGCGACGCTCGTCGACAAGGTCGGCAAGAAGCGCTACTACATCCTGCGGGACACCGACGGTCGTTGCCTGTGCACGACTGGCATGTCCGCCGTCCAACCTGGCGCGTCCGTACCGGTATTCATGCAGTTCCCGGCACCGCCGGCCGCGACGACCGAGGTCGACTTCAACCTGCCGACGTTCGCCACGACGTCGCTGAAGATCTCCGGGTGACGTCGCGATGACCAACACCAGCAAGCGACGCGGTCCGATTCAACTGACGGGCATGGCGGTCGCGGCTGTCGTGCTGATGGCCGGGACATCCATCATGGGGGCGTCGTCCGCCTTGGCGGACGACGGTCCGAGTGTGCCGCCGGGCACCGAGGCGTCCGAGACGCCACCCGTCCCGGTGGACGGCAAGGATCCCGACCTCAAGATGGTCGACGGTGCCACGCTCGCCCCCGCGCGGGTCCTCGACATCGTCCAGGTCGTCGAGGACATGGGCGGTGAGGAGCGTCGCGAGGACAGCAACGCGAACGTCAAGTTCGCGCTCCAGGCCGAAGTCCTCTTCGGCAAGGACAGCGCCAAGCTGAGCTCCGCGGCCAACTCCCGTATCGCGGCCATCGCGGCCGAGGTCAAGAAGCAGAACGCCACCAAGGTGCGCGTCTTCGGCTTCACCGACAACCTCGGTTCGTCGGCCCACGGCGACGTGCTGTCCAAGCAGCGCGCCAACGCCGTGCACGCGGTACTGGCCAAGGATCTGCCGGGCATCAGCTTCGAGATCCGCGGTTACGGCGAGCAGTACCCGATCGCCGACAACAGCACCGAGGAAGGCCGGAAGAAGAACCGGCGTGTGGAGGTCTCCTTCCCGCGCGGTGCCTCTTCCTGAGAAGTCCAGGCATTACCGAGAAACCCGAGCGATGCCCACCTCCCACGCGGAGGTGGGCATCGCCGCGTTTCCGGCCCTTGACGGCTAGCGGTGTTAGCCATACGTTCGGCGAACGCCGTTAGCCGAGCGCGATCCAGGAGGACGAGATGACGGTCATGGATGCCGGGACCCGCCCCATTGCCCGCAAGGGCATCAGGCGCGCCGTCCGTCTCGGGTGGGCCGCGGGTGCCGTTTTCTGGGGTGCCTTCGCGGCGCTGGAGGCGGTCAACCACGGCGTGGTCGCTGGCCTCTTCGCCGTCGCGTTCTTCATCGCCCCGGACCTGACGTTCCTCGTCGCCGCCCGCGACGCACACGCCACCCGGCCCGGTCAGCTGCCCGCACGTGCGGTGCCGTACTACAACGCCGCCCACCGGGCCCTCGTCCCGGTCGTGCTGATGGTGGTGTGCGTCGTCACTCCGGATTCCTGGGCGCCGCTCTTCGCGGGCCTGTGCGGCTGGACGGCCCATATCTCGCTGGACCGCGCCCTCGGCTACGGTCTGCGGACGAAGGAAGGACTCCAGCGTGACTGACCCGGCCACCGGGCGACTCGGCCCCCGTGCCCAGCAGATCGTCGCCGCCGCCCGCGACCTGTTGGAGAGCGAGGGAGCGGAAGCGCTGACGATGCGCCGCATCGCGGACAGCGTCGGGATCAAGGCCCCCTCCCTCTACAAGCACTTCCCGGACAAGGCGGCGGTGGAAGCGCAGCTCATGGCGCTGATGCTCGCCGAGCTCGCCGCCGTGCTGGAGGAGGCGGAAGCAGCGGTGCCCGGTTCGCTGCGGGCGCTCTTCGAGGCGTACCGCCGCTACGCCCTCGACCACCCCGGCCTCTACCGCCTGGCCACGCAGAAGCCGCTCCCCCGTGAGTCGCTGCCGCCGGGCCTGGAGGATCGGGCCGCCGCGCCGCTCTTCCGCGAACTCGGCATGGACGAGCACACGGGACGTGCGGCGTGGGCCTTCGCGCACGGGATGGTGGCGCTGGAGCTGGACGGGCGGTTCCCGGGCGGCGCGGATCTGGACGAGGCATGGCGGGTGGGGGCGGCCGCGTTCACGCGCTGACGGCGGGGTCGGGCGGGGCGGGCGGAGTTCTCCGTGGCCGCCCCGGCCGACGCCCGTGGCTCCCCACGAACGACCCGCGCACCGAGGACTGTGGAGGGACGGACCGTGGGCGCGATGGACCTGGCCCTGGCCTACAACCCACTCTTTCTGGGGCTGCGCTTCCTGCTCGAAGTCTCCGCACTGGCCTGTTTCGGGCTGTGGGGCTGGAGCAAGGTGCCCAGCAGGATGCGGTACCTCGCGGTGATCGCGATACCCCTGGCCGTGGCGTTCGCGTGGGGCGACTTCGCCACGGCGGGCGACGCGGCCCGCTCGGGCGAAACGACCTTCGACATCCCCGGCCCGCTGCGCCTGCTGCTGGAGCTGGCCGTTTTCGGCGGGGCGTGGGCGGCCCTGCGCCACTCCGGCATGCGCCGGGCCGCCCACTGGTTCCTCGGCGTGCTGGTGCTCTATCACCTGGCCGCCTACGACCGCGTGTTCTGGCTGCTCCAGCACTGACGGGGCGGGCTGCCCCGGGGCCGCCGCGGTGTTCCGTCTACAGGAGGTGGTCGGCCTTGCCGGCCTTGATGTCGAGGATCATCTGCCTCAGAGCTTCGCGGGTGTCGGTGAGGTAGTGGTCCTCCGCACCGTTGATGGCGATGTAGCTGCTGCCCTGTGAGTCGGTGCCTATTCGGTAGCAGGAGTTCCCCTCGCCACAGAAGGCGTCTTCCCAGTTGACGTCTGGCATCCGTCATCTCCTCAGAGGTGGCTTGCGATGGCGTGAATGAAGGCCCGCGACTCGTTCGGGGGCAGCGCAATGTTTTCCATCCAGTTCAAGTGCGCTCGGTATTTGGCGAGTTGCTCCTCGGAATGGATGAACAAGGGCCCGTGCGAGTTGTCGATCTGTGCTGTGTCGAGTTGGGGGACTGGTCCCTCTGCGTACAGAACGGTCTGTCCGGCGCCGGGGAAGGCACCCGCTTCGAAAGGGATGACTCGAAGCGTGATGTTGGGGCGCTCAGATTTTTCCAGCAGATGTTCGAGTTGAGCTTGTGCGACCTTGCGCCCGCCGAACTGCATGCGGAGGGCCGCTTCGTGAACGATCGCTGTGTAAGGAGGCGGGCTGTTCCTCTCCAGGACTTCCTGGCGTTCCATGCGATGTGCCAGACGGAGGGCGATCTCTCGCTCGGGCAGCTGGGGGATCACGACGCGGAAGAGAGCCAGGGCGTGCTCCGAAGTCTGGAGGAGTCCGGGCACGTGCAAGGAGTAGGCGGCCCTCATGCCCGCTGCGTACTCCTCCAGCTCCGCGATGTCGAGCAGCCCTTGAGGTAGTAGTCCCTTGTATCTCTCCCACCATCCGCGACCGCTCGGGTGGGCCATCTCGACCAGCGCCTCGACGTACGACTCATCGGTGCAGGCGCAATTGCGGGCCAGGGTGCGCAGGCGCTCGGAGCTGATGGGGCGCGTGCCGGACTCGACGTTTGAGATCTTCCCTCGGTCCAAGCCGAGCATCTTGGCGGCGGATTCGGCGGACACATTGGCTGACGTGCGGATTCTCCGGATCTCGGTGCCGAGACGCTTCTGGCGTTCAGTGGGGGATGTCCTTGCTGCCATGTCGTTCCTTTCCGCACGCAGTACCGGCAGTCTGCCGCGTATCCGCGCCCGACTGCCACGAAAGGGTTCATCGCCCAACCTTGGAGGGTAAATTTACCCTTGCTGCGCTACGGTAGGTCACGAACCGCTCACACAAGGTCGTCGAGTCGGAAGTGCATCGCGCGGTCCTGCCCGCAACCTCCTGTCCCGGGAGGGGCGGTTCCGTGCCGGGGAGACAAGGCCACCACTCGTCCGCCGCTGCGTCGTCGTGAGCCATCCGTGCGCGCCCACGTGAAGAAGAGACACGTCAACTTGTCGTTCATGTAAGGGAGTCAGTCATGCCCGCAGCTTCTCTCGCCCCGATCTGCCCGGTTGTCGCGGAGGTCGGTGCGTCGGCCCCGTACCTTCGGGCCGCACCGTTTCGGGAAGGGGTGGGTCGGCTCGGGCTCGGGCTGAGTTTCACGGTGCCGGGCGACTCCCGCAGTCCGTTCATCGGGCGCACGCTGGTCGCCGCCGCACTCCAGGCGCATGGTGCTCGGGCGGTACGTCTGGCCCGCGACGCATGTGGTGCATGAGCTGGTGGCCGTCAGTGCCCGGATCAGTCCGGGACGGGAGATCTACGTGTCACTGCGTCAGCGGGAGGATGCGATGCGCCTCCTGGTCTGGGACCAGCACGTACGGCACGACCGGCCCCATGTGGCCACGCTCTGCGAGGCGCGGCGGCGTCGGGCGCTGTGGCTGCTGGCGGCCGTCGTGGACGACTGGGGCGGGGAGTGGGGTTCCAGGGAGGCGGTGCCACCGCATCACGGGACCAAGTCGTGGGTGACGCTGCCCCGTTAGGGGCGGAGCGGGTCGTCGGCGCCCACGGCGTCCCCGTGGATGCCGACGAGGTGAGGGGTGGGGCGAGGGGCGGGGGTCCTGGGCGGCGCTTCGAGGTCATTGGAAGTCGACGGCCGGACGCGGGCGCGTGCCCTGAGGCGCGGTGAAAGCCCGTGCCGGCCCGTCGCGGGGGGCGGTGTCCTGACCCATGAGGTCCTGCGGGGTTCCGTAAGGGGCCCTTCCGCGGCCGTATCACCGTTCCGGGTCTCTGCGGTTCCTGGGCTCCGCCCTCCCTTACGGCGAGCGGGGAGGGGCGGGGCTGGAATGCGTAATCCGACAGTCTGTCGCGCTGGCCGGTCATCTTCGGTTGGAAATGTGTAACTTGAGGCGAATAGGGGGATGCAGGGGTCGCGCGTGCGCGCGAGGTGCGCAGAGCGAGCGACTGCCGCACCGCGTACGCGCTTCACGCCACGACGGACGGGGTTGTGGGTCGAAGGAGGCGGCATGACGGACAGCGGTGACGGCGCACCTCAGGGCGGCGAAACCGGGGAATCGCGGGGTGCGGGCGATGGGCCGGACAGCGCGGGCGGCCGACCGGACGGGACCGAACGCCGCTTCGGCTTGCGGAGAGCGGTCGCCTGGACGCGTCGGCACGGGCCCGAGACCCTCGTCGGGGCGGTGGTCGTGGCAGCGGTGGGCGCCGTCGTTCCGGTGCTCCTGACCGCGGCGATCGGCGGCGACGACGAGAGCGGGAGGACCACGGAATCCGCGAGTCCTTCCGGTGAGTCGAAGGGCGGGGCCGCGACCGCACCGACGTGTTCGGGCGAGGCATGCGCGGGGCTGGACCCCAAGGAAACGGGGTGCGGAACGGGAGCGAGGACTCTCGCGGAGGAATGGGCCGGCGCCATGCACCTGGAAATCCGGTTCAGCCCGCGATGCCGGACTACCTGGGGCAAGCTGACCGGCGCGGAGGTCGACGACACCGTCGAGATCCAAACCTCGCCGACCCGGCGGCAGGTGGCGAAGGTGGCGACCGGGCACACCCAGTACACCCCGATGCTTGCCGTGCCGAAGGACTTTTCCGCGCAGGCGACGGCGGTCGCCGTCAATACGCGTGTCGTCCGT
The DNA here is from genome assembly GCF_053598535.1 of Streptomyces sp. NPDC001108. Classification (NCBI taxonomy): domain Bacteria; kingdom Bacillati; phylum Actinomycetota; class Actinomycetes; order Kitasatosporales; family Streptomycetaceae; genus Streptomyces; species Streptomyces sp. NPDC001108. Next base: position 513,205 of record NZ_JBSFKL010000002.1, on the reverse strand, counting down.
GAAGTCGCGACAGGACACGTCATGCGCATCGGGGCCGACGAGGGTGATCTGTCCCCTTCCGCCGGTCCGTCGCTCTGAAGGACGCCTCCGCCTGGACGCCTCGCCGAAGGCCCCCGGAAATGGGCCGGTGATCCGGAGTGGGCCCGCCGCCGCAGGGCATGCCGGGACCGAGCACTGCTGCCGCTCCGGATGAACCGGACGGTCCGGACGGCCGCGACGGGCCCGGATGTCCGGTGGGTCGCGACCGCTCGGAGAAGGGGCCGGTCAGTGCGAGGGGGCCGCCTTCCCGTTGAGCGCGAACTGGAACGCGGAGGCCGCCACCAGTAGCGCAACAGAGGTGAGGGCGGCCGACCGCTTCGGCCTTCTCCGTACGGTGATCGCCCATACGCCTGTCAGGGCGAGCGGGACCCAGCCGCCCAGGCTGATCCGCCATCGTCGCCGAGGGCGTTGGCGGGTGGCAAGTCCCTTATGGGGAAAGGGAGATAGTGCTGCCCCTGGTCTGCGTGTCAGCAGGTCCTGCGGTACGGGGTGTCGGGGAGGTAGGTGTCCCACTGGTCCCGTGACAGGGGGCCGCCGGCGCGGCGGCACACGGCTTCGGTGGCGCGGTCCGGGTCGATGGTGCGGTGTTGCAGCGGTACGTGCGTGCCCGCCAGGGACAGCGTGCGGCCGTCCGGGGCGAAGGCCAGAGCGCGGATGTGGTCCCCGGCCGTGGGCAGCCCGGCGCCGAGTGCCAGGCGGGAGGGGACGTCCCACAGGCGAAGGGTTCCGTACGAACCGGCCGTGGCGAGGGTGGTCCCGTCGGGGGAGAACGCGAGGGCGGTGATCTCCTCCGGGGCGTCGGGGCTGCCCTTGCCCGCGCCGCCGTAGAGCATGCCGAGCCTGGTGCGGCGCCGGGTGTCCCACAGGGAGATGTGGCCGGACAGTTCGGCCCTGGCGGCCAGGCCGTCGTCGCGGTCGAAGGCGGCCACGCACGCGCAGTTCGCCGTCGGGGGGCCGGTCGTGGCTTCGTCGACCGATGCGCCCATGCCCGGGTCCTGGGTGCCGCCGCCGTCCTGTTGCGCCGTGCGCGCGGTGATGGTGCGCAGTCGGCGCGCGGTGTCGGTGCTCCAGACCGTGGTGTCGTCACCGGCCGTGCTGGTCGTCGTCAGCTCGCGCCCGTCCGGGGAGAGCGTGAAGGTCATGAAGCCGTCCTCCCCGGGGGCGCGCAGTTCGCTGATCCGGCGGTGGCGCTCGGTGTCCCACACCGTGACGCGCCGGGCCATGCCCGGTACGTCCTCGTACCGGGACACGTAGGCGAGTCGTCGTCCGTCAGCGCTGAGCGAGAGAGTGGGGGAGTCCGGTGCGAGGTCCTGGTCGAAGGGGGACGGGGGAGGCGGCGGCGGGTCGGAGCGGTGCCGGCCCGTACGGCCGTCGTAGAGGCCGAGGCGGTCGCCGCGCAGGACGGCGAGCACCCTGCCGTCCTCGCTGAGGGCGGCCTGCTCCACCGGCCGACCGTCCCAGCGGGCGTTCAGTACGGCGCCGATGTCGAGCGCGTGGACGGTCCGGGTGCTCGCCGGGCTCTCGTCGAGGTAGCGCAGGACACCGGCGCGGGTGTCGATCCTCAGGTCGACGGGGTCCTCGTCGGACAGCTGATGACGGAAGACCGGGGCCTGCGGACGGTCGAGCCGCCAGATGAGGATGTCCGTCGAACCCCGGCTCGCCGCGTAGGTGCCGTCCTCGGTGAACGTGAAGTCCAGCGGGGCCACTTGGTTCAGTTTCGGCAGTTCCCTGCCGCTGGAGACGCTCACCCTGCGCAGTGCGTAGGCGTCCAGCAGGACCAGCTCCCGGCCGTTCGGGGTGAACTGCAGCCGGCCGTCGGACGGGCAGGCGGGGCGGCGGTGCCAGGCGGTGTCGGCGCGGCGGCGTGTGCGTACGTCCCACAGGACCAGGCCGCGGCTCGTGCACAGGGCGAGCAGCCGGTTGTCCGGGCTGACGTCGCTGTCGTTGAGCGTGCCCGTGCCCGTGCCCGCGAGCGGCAGGGCGGCGAGCAGGCGCCGCCCGGTGGGTACGTCCCAGACGTCCAGGTCGGCGTCCGTATTGAAGATCACCGCGTGTCCGCTGGAGCTCGGCCCGTAGGCGGCCGAGGCGCTCACGGAGACGGGGCTCAGGTCGCCCTCCCCGGCGGGAGGCCCGGCCTCGACGAGCTCCCCCGCGTCGGGCACCGATGGCTCGGCCATGCCCTTCGGGCCGAACGGACGTCCCTGGTAGCGCTCGGCCCGGATGTCCCACAGGCGCAGTCGCCCGTCCTCGTCCGCGGGCACGATCAGGAAGCGCCCGTCCGGGGTGGGCTGGGCCGTCTCGGCGGCCCCGGCCGGTAGGTCGCCGCCGCCGGGCGCCCGGTAGCTGCCGGTCCTCCGGCGGCTCGGGATGTCCCACCGGGTGACACGGCGCTCGTCGACGCCGACCAGGGTGCGGCCGTCGGAGCCGAGTGTCCAGGTGGCGACGGACCGCCGGGGCGGGGTGAATCCGGGGAGTTCCTGCTGGCCCAGCGCGCCCATCAGCGCGGACCGGGTCTCCGGCGTACGGCTGAGCCGCCAGGCGGCGACGCTCAGCCGTAGCGCCGTGCGCGGATCCGAACCGCGCAGCCCGTCGGCGGTGCCGGCCGTGCGGCGGGCCGCGGCGTCGACACGACGGCGGTCGCCGTCCCGGTTCTGCTGCCAGGCCACGGTGCCCGCGATCAGGGCGAGTACGAGGAGCAGGCTCGCGGAGCCGGCCAGCGCGCGCAGCCGTCGCCGTTCACGGGTACGGGTCGTCCGGGCCGCGTGCAGGAAGTCCTGCTCGGCGGCGGTCAGTTGAGCCAGGTGCGCGGGGTGCGCGAAGCTCTCCTCGGCCTCGGCCAGCCGTGCTCCCCGGTAGAGCGCCCCGGGGTCGCGGCCCAGCTCCGTCCAGTCGGCGGCGTCCTGGGTGAGGCGGCGCAGGACGCGCAGCCGGTGGCGGTCCTCCTCGATCCACCCCTGGAGCCGGGGCCACGCGGTGATCAGCGTCTCGTGGGCGAGCCGGACGGTGTCCCCGTCCAGGGTGACCAGGCGGGCACGGGCGAGCCGGTCGAGGACCGCCTGGGTGCCGGTGCCGGTGCCGGTGACTGTGTTCGTGTCTGTGCCTGGGCCTGTACTCGTGCCGTCCGCCGGACCGCCGTCCACGGTGTTCCCGGCGTCGCCGGCGTCCCCAGCGTTCCTGGTGGTCCCGGGTTTCCCGGTGTTTCCGCCGTCACCGCTGCCGTCCGCCGGGCCGGTTCCGTGCCGCCGTCCCGCCGCCGGGGCCGTCTCCAGCTCGCTCCGGTCCGCGGGGCGGCACGTGTCGGCGGTGCCGTCCCCCGGGGCGACCAGACGCAGCAGTATCCGACGCGTCAGGGCCGCCTCGGGAGCGGTGAAGGTGCGGTACAGCTCCTCCGCCGTCTGGGCGATGGCGCCGCGTACCCCGCCCGCCGCTTCGTAGGACCGCAGGGTCAGGGTCCGGCCCGATCGTCGGCGCCAGGTCTCCAGCAGCGCGTGCGAGAGCAGCGGCAGCCCGCCGGGTTCGCCGTCCACCTCGTCGATCAACTGGGCGGTCAGGGAGCGCTCCACGGTCAGGCCGCGCACCCCGGCCGGGCCGGTGATCGCCCGCCGCAGGTCCTCGCGGCCCATCGGGCCGACCGGCAGACTCGCGTCCCGGATCACCCGCACCAGCGCGGGGTGCTCCAGGCACCGGCCGTAGAAGTCGGAGCGGACGCCGAGCACCACCCGTAGGCGGCTGCCGCTCTGCCGGGCCGCGAGCAGCAGGTCGATGAAGTGGGCGCGCTCGGCCGGGTCCGGGCAGAGGGTGAAGACCTCCTCGAACTGGTCGACCACGACGAGGGTGTCGCCCGTGCCGTCGGCGGGGCGCAGCCTGCTCCCGTGCGTGCGGACCGGGTGCGGGCCCGGCGTCAGGACCCGGATCGCGGCCGGGCGCAGCGCCCGTTCCGTCGTCCGTCCCAGCCGTGGTGCGAGTCCGGCCCGCAGCAGTGAGGACTTGCCGCTGCCCGAGGGCCCCAGCACGACCGCGCACCGGTGGTCGCGCACCACGTCCACCAGGCCGTCCACCAGGGCGTCGCGCCCGAAGAACACCTCCGCGTCACCCGGTTCGAAGCGGGCCAGCCCCCGGTAGGGGGAGTCCGCGACCGGCTCGTCCTCCCGTGGAGCGGCCGCGACCTGCGCCGCCGCTTCCCGCCAGCGCTCCTCCCACTCGGCGCGGTCACCACCGCACGCGGCCACGTAGGCCAGCGTCGCCGCCAGTGTCGGCAGCCGCTCGCCGGCCGCCGCCTGCGACAGCACGGGAGCCGAGTATCCGGACCCCTTCGCCATCACCCGGTAGGTCGGCCCGCCCGCCTCGGCGCGCAGCCCCCGCAGCTCCGCGGCGAACCGCTGCACCGGGCCGGCGTCCGCGTCGATCGGTCGCTCGGGACGTCCCATCCGGCTGCCTCCCCCTGGCAGTTGACCCGGCCCCCGACCGGGTCGACCACGCTACGGCACCCCGTACCCGTATCCCCAACCCTTCGCGGTGGCGGGCGAGTTGATTGCCCGCACGGATCGGGGGTGCCAATCAACCGGGCGGGCGGTGAAGTCGTTGTCGAGCGGCGCCGGCCGGCACGGACGGCCCCGCCGAGCACGGACCGCCCGGACGCCCGGCGGTGCCGACGGACGCACGGCGTCGTCCCCCGGCACCCGGCCGCACCGGCGGACGACGACAGGAAACGACAGGAAGGGAACCACCCCATGACCGAGCCAGTGGAGAAGCCGACCTACCCCGTCGGCGGTGCCGGAATCTTCGACGTGGACCCCGATCAGCGCGGCGTCAGCCAGAACCCGGACACCGTCGTGGCCTCGGACACCGACGCCCTCCCCGAAGACACGGAGATCTGACATGGGCAACGTTCAGGGCATGCTCGCCGCGGCCCGGAAGCTGCTGGGCACCACCGAGCAGCCGCCCGGATCCAACCGCAACCTGGTCACCCGGTGGTACGGCTTCACCGGCCCCTGGTGCGACATGGCGGTCAGCTACGCCGCCGCGCACTCCGACAACCTCTCCGCGGTGGGCGGCAAGTTCGCCTACACCGTCGCCCACGCCCGCGCGTTCCAGAAGAAGGGGCGCTGGCACTACGGCATCGGCGGCATACGCGCCGGCGACATCGTGTTCTTCGACTGGTCGGGCTCACGCTCCATCGGCGCCATCGACCACGTCGGCATCGTCGAGGCGGTGCACTCCAACCGCACCATCACCACCCTGGAGGGCAACACCTCCAACGCCTTCCGCCGCCGTCTGCGCAACTCCGCGTGCGTCGTCGGCTACGGCAGGCCCGTCTACGCGGGCGGCGGCGCCCCGATGCCGAGTACCGACGGCATCCTGCGCCGGGGCTCGAAGGGCAAGGCCGTCACGGTCCTGCAGAAGAACCTCAACACCGTGCAGAACGCCAAGCTGACGGTGGACGGCGATTTCGGCCCGGCCACCGACAAGGCGGTCCGCGTCTTCCAGGCGGCCCACCGCCTGACGGTGGACGGCGAGTACGGCCCGAGCTCGGCGGCCATGATGAAGGCGGCCCTCGCCAAGCGCAGCCAACCGATCCGGCCCACCGCCCTCGTCCCCACCGGCGCGCTCAAGGCCGACGGCGAGTTCGGGCCCGCCACCTGCTCCGCCCTCCAGCGCACGCTCAACAGCCGGATCCAGGCCGCCCTGGACGTGGACGGCGCCTTCGGGCCGAAGACCGTCACCGCGCTCCAGCGGTACCTGAAGGTCACGGCGGACGGCATCGTCGGCCCGAAGACCGTCACCGCCCTCCAGCACCACCTCGGCGGTACCGGCGACGGCGAGTGGAGCAAGGACACCACCCGCCGGCTCCAGGAAGCCCTGAACAACGGCACCTTCTGACGGATCGCACCGGGGGCGGGGGGACACCACGGCGTCCCCCCGCCCCCGGGCACCCGCCCCGAGCCCCGGGCACCCGCCCCGACCGTCGACGTCAGCCAGGAGAGACACATGGACACATCCACCGCGGCGACCGCCTCGACCGGCTACAAGGTGGCCGTCACCGAGCAGCACAAGGGCCAGATCCTCGTCTTCGAGCGCACCGCCCAGTTCACCGACGCCCACGTGAAGTGGAGCTTCAGCACGGGCAACGCCCCCGGCTGGGACCACCCCTTCGAGATCCGCTTCCGCGACACCAAGCGCTACGGGGCCATCGCCCTCATGACGTTCGGCAAGCCCGGCGAGGGCCGCGCCGGCATCGTCAACGTCACCGGCGACGCCCACCTCACCCGCGCGGACCTCCTGTGGTCGGCCCGCATCACCACCTACCCGCACAGCATCGAGCGCGTGCCCAACGCCGGAACCGTCGTCGTCGCGGGCTCCCGGGACCGGCTGCACGTCTTCGGTCCCTCCAGCAGCGACCTGGCGTCCCTGAAGGAGATCCAGACGCTCTCCTTCACCAAGGCGCACGCGGTCCTGTGGGACGACCAGAACAACCTTCTGTGGGTCACGGGCGGCAAGGTCGTCCGCACCTACCGGGTCAACGGCACGATGCGCAACGCCCGCCTGGTGAAGTACGGGCCCGACCTCACCATCGCCGGGAACGGCCACGACATCCAGCCCGACTACTCCCGCCCCGGCACGCTCCTGGTCAGCGACAGCCACCACGTGTACTGGTTGGACAAGAAGACCCGGAAGATCACGAAGACCATCTCCCTGGCCTACCCGAAGTCCTACGTACGCCACTCCTCCGGCCAGGCGATGTGGACCACCGACCCCGACCCGGACGACTCGCGCTGGGGCGGCCCCACGGTCCACTTCTCCGAGGGCGGCGACCGCACCCGGCCGGGAGCCGAGATCTACAAGGCCCGCCTCTACACGACCCAGTTCCACTGAGCCGTCCCCAAGGGCCGCGAGGGGTGTCGCCGGGCCGGACCCGGTGACACCCCTCGCGCCGTCCCACGGCCCTTCCCGGGTCTCATCTCTCAGCGGACGACGTCGAATTCGTTCTTCTGGAGGCCGTTGGAGTAGGCCTCGTGCTCGACGAGCCGCAACTTCTGGGCGTCCTTGTCCGTGGTGCTGAACAGGCGCTTGCCCGCGCCGAGCAGGAGGGGGAAGACCAGCAGGTGGTAGTGGTCGATGAGAGGGAAAGGCCTGCCGCCACGGAGTGCTCGACGGTGGCTTGGTGTGGACCGAGGTTGGTCGACACCGTCGAGCGCTACGCATTCATTTGCATTAGCTGCTACACATTTCGCTCCTCGCGGTAAGGCCCCAGCGAGCCTTTCGCGTGTATTTGTCGGCTAATTCATGCAGTTCTTGTAACATCCTTGATGAGTGGAAGCTTTGCTTGTACCTTTGCTCAAGTTGCAACAGCAAGCGTTGTGTATCGCTGATGGGCGTGCCTCTTCGGAGTGTTGCGCAACGTGCCCGGGAGGGGGTGGACGGCCTGGGGCTGCGCGCTTCGGTGTCGGCGGAGTGCTGGATCGCCGGTTGCGCACGGAGCGTCCGGGCCTCGGCGGGCCGACGAAGTCACGATCGTCGGTATTGGATCCCAGTGAGGCGCGAGGTCTCTTCTCGTTCTGCCTTCCGGGTGATCACCAGGTTTCCCGGAGTGTGGTCCGAGAGGTGAGTTCATCAAAAGTGAAGGGCCTTCAAGGTGTGGGCACGAATTTCGTTGGGGGAAGGCGGAGTGTGTTGAAGGAGATCTCTCATGACGCAGGGGAGGGGCGCGATGGGCAGGGTGATGTGGAGTCCGGGCGGCATGTGCGGCCGGCGGTGCAAGGGGAGCTCGACGCCGTCGCTGACCTGACGCCGCGTGAAGTGGATGTGCTGCTTATGCTCTCGCGCGCCGCGTCTAACCGTGAAATTGGCCGTGCGTTAGGCATAGCCGAACGGACCGTGAAGGCCCACCTGACCAGCATCATGAAGAAAATCGGGGTCCGGTCCCGGACGGAGGTGGCCATTTTCTCCTTCGCGTACCATCGCGTGATCCTCCGGCACAGTCTTTCCTTTGTTGTGCGATGAGGGGCATGGCAACTGATCCGGAGTGACATCGTCCTGGTTCCCATAGGAGGAGGCATCCCGAGGTGCCCCCGCTGCGTGCGGTTGACCGGTGCGGGCCGGGTGCATTGCATTCGGCCCGCACCGGGTTCGGGTATACCGAGTTCGGGGTGATCCCGTATGGTCGGTCAGACGATGAAAGAAGTGGCCGCGGCGACTACGGCTATTGCGGCGTAGGCGAAAAGCAGGACCGGGCGGAGCGTGCTCCGGGTGAGGCCTGCTTTGTGTGCCTTGACTTCCGCGTGTGCGAGATTGAGGGAGCTGTTCAATCCGGCGAGCATGATGGCGCCGGAGAGCAGCACGGCCCACCAGGTGCTGGACTGCCAGATTCCTGCCAGCCCCCCGCTGAGCATCAGGACAGGAAGCACGTAGATGTACGGAGGTGGTTTCTCCGGTCCGGTTTCCGCTAGTTCGGGATTATTGATCATTTCACCCTCTTTTGCGTTCCATGTGTTTCTCCTCGGAACGGGCGCTGTCCCCTGCTGCACGGCAGCAGGGGACAGTCGATCACCTCAGCGCATCACGCGTGATTGATGATGTACTTGATGATCTCCCAGAGGGTGCTGGCGTTGGAGAATCCGATGATGGTCTTCCACACCCACTTTGTGGGGCTCCAGGAAGAGAGCCCGGAGACCTGCTTCTTGAGGTATGCGACACCCTTGGTCTTTCCCAGCGAGTAGGCCTTCTTGGCCACCTTCACCGACCACTTGACGGCGCCCGGAACTCCCTTGAGGAGCTTCCATGCCTTCAGGACCAGGGAGGAGGCGCCCTTGGTGGAGATGTCGCCCTGAACCATGACGGTGGAGCCCTGGCCCACCGTGCCGGCATTGATGCCTTCGGACCTCAGCGCGGCCACCAGTGTCCGAGCCTGAGCGGTGCTGTCTGCCTGGACGAACTGGACGGTCCGGGCGGCCGCGACAGGCTCGGATGCCCGATGGGTCGCAGCATTGGCCGCCGGCGCGGCGAGGCCGAGAGTGACTGCGGCGACCACCGAAGCAGCTGTTATGCGGAGCTTGCGATTCATGGAACGTCCCCCAAATCTCTGCGCGAAATTGATTCAGCGGTTCGTCTCGATTGCGATTACCGCTGCATGCATCCTCGCGAGAGGGGGATCGCTTATTCTATTGAATCTTCGGGCATCCGACTTATGTGTAAAACCTGAAAGTGCTACTCCTGTCGGGTCGTGCTGGTGGTGGTGGTGTCTTCCGGCCTCGCAGCCGGTCGCGACGGCTTGGGGGCGGTCAGCGCCAAGGGGCCGCCGACCCGTTGAGCGTGAACTGGAGCGCGCAGGCCGCCACCAGCAGTACGGCGGAGGCGACGGCGGTCGACCGCTTCGGCTTCTTCCGCCCGGCGACCGCCCACACGCCCATCAGGACGAGCGGAACCCAGCCACCCAGACCGAGCCACCATGCCGCTTGTCTGCCGAAGGGCCAGTCGTCGTTGTCCGCCTTGACGTACAACAGGACCGAAAGGACGGCGAAGGGGATCGGGGAGCCCCACATGGCCTCGTAGAACGCCTCGGTGGTGCTCTTCTCTCCCCGCGCAGTGTGCTCGGGTCTCGGCTGGGTCCGTTCCATGGGTGTCCCGCCCTCCTGTGATCCGCGGTCGTCTGCCGTGGGCCCGTGTGCCGCTCCTCGCGCACAAGGGTGCGTTCATCACGACAGACGTCTGGATTGGCGTCAAGGTTGAAGCGTGGCAAGGTAGTTGGCATGGTGCTCGCTGATGGAACCTGCTCCCGCCCCGGTGTCTAGCGGACGACGTCGAAGACGTTCTTCTGGAGGCCGTTGGAGTAGGCCTCGTGCTCGACGAGCCGCAACTTCTGGGCGTCCTTGTCCGTGGTGCTGAACAGGCGCTTGCCCGCGCCGAGCAGGAGGGGGAAGACCAGCAGGTGGTAGCGGTCGATGAGGCCGGCGTCGGAGAGGGCGCGGTTGAGGGAGGCGCTGCCGTGGAGGATGATCGGGCCGCCCTCGGTCTCCTTCAGCGCGGCGACCTCGTCGAGCGAGCGCAGGATCGTGGTCTCGCCCCAGTTGTCCACCAGGTCGTCCTCGGTGAGGGTGGTGGAGACGACGTACTTCGGCATCGTCTTGTAGTCGGCGAACTCCGGCATGTCCGGCCATACCGCGCTGAACGCCTCGTAGCTGGTCCGGCCCAGCATCATCGCGGCGGCCTCCTTCTGCTCGCGGCCCTTGATCTCGAAGGCCTCCGGCACGAAGGCGATGTCCTTGAAGGTCCATCCCGAGTTCCGGTAGCCGGGCTCGCCGCCGGGCGCCTCCACGACGCCGTCGAGCGAGATGAAGGCGGTGCTGATCAGGGTGCGCATGTCCGGGGTCTCCCGTGTCCGTGGCAGTGGTACGCCGATGATCTCTCACCCGGTACGACCGCCGGGCACGCGGAAACTCATCGGTGCCTCGTCGCGCGACCCGTCCGCCGGGTGCCGGTTTCGCCAAGCATGCTGCCGTCGTGGGGAGTTGGTCGTCGAGGGAGGCCGGTGGTGCGCCGCGGTCACCCGTCTGCCCCGCCCGGAATGCCGCCACCCCGCCACCGCGCATAGCGTGACAGCCGACCGCGTACGGCTGACGTACGGCCCGGGGTGGCGGCGGACGGAGGCGTGGACGGAGACGGACCATGAAGCTCGGCCTGCACTACTGGAACTACTCGGCACCGGCCGACCCCGCGCTCATCGCGCCCACCCTCGCCGAGACGGCCCGGGTCGCCGAGGAGGCCGGATTCGCGTCGTTCAGCGTCATGGACCACTACTTCCAGATGGAGACCGGGCACAGCGTCGCCGACGAACCCATGCTGGAGGGCTACACCACGCTCGGCTACGTGGCCGCGGTGACCCAGCGGATGTCCCTCGGCCTGCTCGTCACCGGAGTGATGTACCGGCACCCCGGCCTGCTCGCGAAGATCGTCACCAGCCTCGACGTGCTCTCCGGCGGCCGGGCCCGGCTGGGCATCGGCGCCTCCTGGTACGAGCGGGAGCAGTACGGGCTCGGCGTCCCGGTCGTCCCCGTCGCCGAACGCTTCGAGCGGCTGGAGGAGACGCTCCGGATCTGCCTCCAGATGTGGAGCGACGACAACGGGCCGTTCCGGGGCCGGCACTACCGGCTGGCCGAGACGCTCTGTGTGCCCGAGCCGATCGGCGGCCACCCGCCGATCATGATCGGCGGTGGGGGCGAGCGGAAGACGCTGCGCCTGGTCGCCCGGTACGCCGACGCCTGCAACCTCTTCGCCACCGGCCGGGACGAGGTCGCCCACAAGCTCGACGTGCTGCGCGCCCACTGCGTCGCCGAGGGGCGCGACTATGACGCCGTCACCAAGACCGTGCTGTACAACGGCCCGGTGCTGGACCGCCCGGCCGCCTTCCTCGACGACGCCCGCGCCTACGCGGAGCTGGGCGTCACCGAGATCCAGCTGCTGCCCGACCGGAACCCGGTGAGCTTCACCCGCCAGGTCGCCGAGCACCTCGCCCCCGCCGTCGCCGCGATCGGGTGACCGGCGGGGGCTTGCGGGGCGGCGGGAACGGCGGGGACGGTGCCGGCGGCTACACGCCGGTGGTGCCGTCGACGATCTCCCGGATCAGGTCGAGGTGGCCGTTGTGCCGGGCGGTCTCCTCGATCAGGTGCAGGACGATCCAGCGCAGGTCGGGGTGGCGGCCGTCGCCGCGCGGCCGGGCGGCGAGTGCGTCCAGGTCGTTAGAGGCGACCAGTTCCCGGTAGCGGGCGGTGCGTTCGGCGTACAGCGCCAGTACGTCGTCGAGCGGCATGTCCAGCGCGATGCGCATCTCGCGGTCGGGGTCCTCCTCCGTCCACGGCCCCTCGTCCTCGCCGCCGAGGAAGACCACCTCGAACCAGTGGTACTCGACCCAGCTCAGATGGTTGATCAGCCCCGCGACGGTCATCAGGGGGGAGCCGGGCAGCGGGGCGCGGCGGGCGTTCTCCGGCGAGATTCCCTCGCATTTGGCGCGGGCGGTGTCGCGCGCGTAGTCGAGGAAGGTGGCCAGCTGGGTGCGCTCGTCCCGGGCGGGAGGCGTGTCGGTGCGTGTCATCGGCGTACACGATCCGCGAGGGGGCACGGGTTGTCCACCGGATTCGGCGGCCGTCGCCAGGTGCCGGGGCCGGAGGGCGGAGGAGTGTGGGCGGGGGAGCGCGGGCGGGCGGGGCGGTGGGTTCCCCTTGGGGTCCTGGCCTGGGTCCGTGGGCCCACGCCCGGGAGATCGCGCCTGGCTAGGCTCGTGCCGACCAACTGCGAGCCCCCTCGACAGGCGCCGGAACACGCGCCCGTCCGGCATGCCCGCGCGCACCTGAACTGCACGCCCACCTGATTCTTCATGGGGTGATGTGTCGATGAGTGACGGTTTCTTCTACTCCTACCATCTCGGCTGGAGCCGCCCGGACTCCGAGTGCCTCTTCGGTGATCTCGACGCGGCGGGGCTGCGGCTCGGCCATCCGGTCACCAGACGGGTCACCCTCCTCGGCCCGGGGCCCGGACCGCGCGGCCTCCCGTCGTGGGTGACCAGGGAACAGCTCGTCCTCCTGGCCGGCCTCCAGCGGCTCGACAGCGTCGACTTCCTGCTGTGGGTGGAGAGCGGCGCCGGGGTGCCCGCCCGGGTCCGCCGGATGCGGGACGGGGTGGTGGCGCTGGAGTTCGGCTTCGGCGGGCTCACCCGGGACGAGCAGGAGGTGGCCGCGCGGGCGATCCGCGAGGCGATCGGGCGGGCTTCGGTGCTCTGCATCGGCTTCGTCGTCGACCGCGAGGGCGCCTCGGCGGCCACGGACTGGAGCGGTGTCGTCATCAACGGCACGACGTACTTCGACAGTTGGCCCGACACTCTGGCGGTGCGGCACGAGATCGCCGCGACCCAGCCGCAGTTGGCCGGGGTGGCCTCGTACGACCAGTCGCCGTGGATGCTGTTCGGCAGCGAGGTGCCCGTCCGCTAGCGGCGGCGGGCGCCCGGTTCCGCCCCTTCAGGTCCGTGCAGGGTGCAATCAGTGATTTTGAGCCTTGCATTGGGCCCTGAGGCCCATGCCCCGAAGGGTGCCGGTGTGGTCGGATGCGTGAACTGGCTGAACTCTGGCCTCTCACCGGCAAGCTGGGGGACCTGTCGTGTCTGGCATGAGTGGAATAGCGTTCGCGGGCGGGGGCGCCGGCGCGGGCGGCGGGGTCGTCACGGGCGGGTACGGCAGGCGGTCCCTGCCGCGCCCCCTGCAGGCGGTACTGATCCTCGTACGGCTCCTGTTCGCCGTCGCGGCCCTCGGCGGCATCGGTGTGCTGGTGGTCGCGTCGGAGCTCGACGGGATCGACGGCGAGCTGCTCGGGCTGCTGCTGTACGCGGCGCTGCCGAGCGCGGTGGGCTTCGTGCTCTCGCTGTACGTGCGCACCGGCGGGGCCTGGGTACGGCGCGGGCTGCTGGCCGTGCACGTCTGGCTCGCCCTGGGCGCCCTGGCGACCCTCGGGGGCGGCGGTGCGCGCGGGGTCACCCAGCTGGTGATCCCGGTCGTGGTCCTCGTCCTGCTGTTCCGGGCGAGCGCCCGTGAGTGGTTCGACCTCCCCCTCGGACAGCGGGCGGCGCACAGGCGGTTCAGCCTCGCGCGCATGATCAGGTGGCGGCGGGACGACGAGGGCCAGACCGCGATGGAGTACCTGGGCATGGTCCTGGTGGTCGTCGCCCTCATCGGGGGGCTGGTCGTCACCGGGATCGGCGCCCAGATCACCGGCGGGATGCAGGACGCGATCTGCCGCCTCACCGGAAGCGCCTGCCCGGCGCCCGGCAGCGGGAACGTGGAGGCGGGACACGGCAGCGCCAGCGGCGGGGCGGACTCCGCCGGAGGCGCCGACACGGCCGGAGGCACCAGCACCTCGGGCGGCACCGGCAGCACCGGCAGCACGGGCGACTCCGGAAGCACCAGCACCACCGGCGGCTCCGGTTCCTCGGGAACCGAGGGAACCGACGGAACCACCGGCTCCTCCGGCTCCTCGGCCAGCACCGGTTCCTCCGGTGGCTCCGGCGGCGACACCGCCGTCCAGACCGACGACGGCGGCGACGACGTCGACACCTCCGGCGAACCGGACGGCGGCGACGACCAGGACGACAGCGGCACCGCCAACGGCGACGACCAGCCCGGCGAGAGCTGCACCTCGGGCGTCGGCGCCTTCTTCTCCTGCGCCGCCCACCAGACCGGCGGCTTCTTCAAGGGGCTGGTCGGCGACGGCCTGTGGGGCGACATCACCGGCACCATCGACACGGTCCTGCACCCCATCAAGGCGTGGGACGGCCTGAAGGAGTACGGCAAGAGCCTCGGCGACAAGTGGAGCGAGGACTCCAAGGACGCTGGCGGCAAGTGGGACAAGGGCGACTACCTCGGCGCGCTCTGGGACTGGACGAAGGCGTCCGGCTCCACGGGCGTCAAGGTCCTCGACGACGTGTTCATCGGTGACGACGTCCGGGACATGTGGAACCGGGGCGACGAGGGCCAGGCGATCGGCACCGGCCTGTGGAACATCGGCTCGCTGTTCATCCCCGGCTACGGCGAGGGCAAGCTCGTCGGGAAGCTCGGAAAGCTGGGCAAGCTCGGGAAACTCGGCAAGCTCGGCGAGTTCGCCGAGAAGGCCGGCGAGGCCGCGAACAAGGCGAAGAAGGCCGCCAAGGCGGGCGACGTCGCCGCCGCCGAGAAGGCCGCCAAGGAAGCGCAGCAGCACGCCGACGACGCCGCCGAGAAGGCCGGGCTCAAGGGCTGCACCGTCGGCATCGGCGGCCGCCTGCGCGTCCCGTACGGCTCCGGCCCCGCCGTCGGCGCGTCCGGCACCGGCACCGCCGTCCTGGCCGCGCCGCCCGCCTCCGTGCCCGTCGGCTTCTTCCTGGAGAAGTGCGGCGACGTCGACCCGGAGAAGAAGGCCGCCGCCGACGAGGCCCAGAAGCAGGCCGACGAGGCGAAGAAGGCCGCCGCCGCGGCCAAGCGCAGGCAGGGGCTGGAGCGGGCCCAGGCCCAGCCGAAGCCCGCCTGGTACGACGACCTGAAGGACCCGCCGGCCGGGGCCAAGGACGCCGGCGACGGGTCCTGGGCGGAGATCAAGCCGGGCGTCTTCAGCTACGCGACGGAGATGGGCGCCCGCTACCAGGAGCAGATCTCCAAGGTGGGACGGGGCAAGGAGTACGAGGTACCGCTCGACAAGCTCACCGGCAAGCCGGTCGACTTCGACGGCTGGGACTCCGCGCGCGGCACCTACCTGGAGGCGAAGTACGGGTACAAGAACCCGGACTTCTACAACGCCGACACCGGAAAGCTCACCCCGAAGATCACCGAGCGGTGGTCCGCCCAGGCGAGGCGGCAGGTCGACGCGGCGCGCGGCCGGCCGGTCGAGTGGCACCTCTCCGACCCGGATGTCGCCGAGGCCGCGCGTGAGATGTTCAAGGAGCAGGGCATCGACGTTAAGGTCATCCACACCCCCGATGACCTGGTCGGCGGCTGAGCGTCGGCCGGGCAGCGGAGCGCAGGACCCGAATCCGAGGAGAGAGTCTCGTGCTGTACGTCGTCGTCAACGGTCTCTGGGGCCCCCGCGCGGAGTCCGTGCGGAGCGTCGCTGAACGCTGGTCCGGCACGCTCGCCGCCCTCAAGGACGTCGACGCCCAGACCTTCGACGTATGGCACGAGGCCGGTGACGACCTCCCGTCCGACCCCCTGCTGGAGCCCTCGGCCCCCGCGCTGGCGGAGTACATCGAGCGGCGGAACACGGGCCCCGACCTCGACGTGGTCGGCTACACGTCGTCGTCGTGGGCGCGGAACCCCAAGGCGGCGTACGTGTCCCTGACGACCCACGCGGGCGGCACGTCGCGGTACGCGCCGCACTCCGTCTCCCTCGTCTTCCGGTCGCGCGAGGTCGACGAGACCGCCGAAGTGATCCGGCGGACCCCCGAGATCCTGCGCGTCCTCGCGGAGCAGTGGGAGATCGACGCCGGGCAGGTGTACGACAAGGCCGTGGACGCGGCGGTGACCGAGCGGTTCGACCTGGAGAACAGCGCCCCCCGGTGCGGCCGCGCCGTCTTCCTCTCGGCCGGCCGCGCGGCCCGCGCCCCCGAGGACCTGCCCGGGGCGTACGTCCGCACCGCCGACGGCGGGCTGGTCGTCGACCTCACGTACGGCGGCACGAAGGCCCCGGAGATCGACACGGTCATCGAGGCGAACGAGCGGCTGCGGGCGGCCGGGGCGCTGGAGAAGCTCCCGACGCCGTTCGACCGGGACCGCTACTGACGACCGGGGCGGGGCCGGACATGTCCTAGAGCCAGCCCCGCATGGCCGCGAAACCGGCCAGCAGACCGATCGCGAACACCCCGAGCACCACGGTGAACAGCGCGGGCATCAGCACCGGCCCCCACGCCCCCGGACCGGCCACCGTGGCCCGCCGTCCCGGGTCGGCCGGGTCGTAGCTGACCCGCACCGGGGCCCCGACCTCGAAGCCGAACGGGCCCGGGGCGTGGTCGGTGAACTCGATGTCGCGGCCGTCGCGGGTGCGGAAGGTGAAGACGTACTCGGTGGCGTAGCCGCGTTCCGTGCCCGGCCCCCGGTCCACCGTGCGCCGCTCGGCGCACCGCCCCTCGGCGCGCTCGCCGCGGCGCAGCAGCGCCAGTACCCGGTTGAGCCGCAGGGCCGAGCGGATCGCGAACGCCCCGAGGAAGAGGCCGAACAGCAGCAGGAAGGTGGCCGTGCCACCGGGCAGGACCTGCATGGACGAGCTCCCCCGCTCCTTCAGGAAACGGCCGGTACGGCCGGGTCGATCACCCGACCGTACCGGCCGTTTCCGCTACTTGACGGTGATGGAGTCGACGAAGGCGTCGAGGTCCTTCGCGCTCAGGGTGCCCTTGACGGCGTTGATCCGCACCGCGAACGGCACCTTCTTCGAATCGACGCCCGCCACCACGACCCCGGTCATCCGGGTGCCGTCGGCGGGGGTCCGCTGCTCGCCGTTGGAGGTGAACTCGTAGTCGATCCGGCGGGCGTCGCGGGCGCTCTCGGGGCCCGTGAGCCGGATCTCCTGGGTGGCCTTGCGGGTGGCGCCGACCCCGATGCCGGCGCCCGCCGCGGCCGCGGCCTCGCCCGCGTCGTCGACCCCGGTGGCGAAGTCGAGCTGCACCGAGACCATGCCGGTGCGCAGCCCGCTCTCCTCCTTCAGCGCGACGGCCGCGTTGCCCTTCGCCAGTTCGGCCTCGGGCTGCTCCTTGTAGCCCTGGTTGCCGGGGTAGCCGACGGAGAGGCTCTTGGTGTCGAGCTTGCCCCAGCCCTCCGGGAGGGCGGCGGAGTCGCTGCCGCACCCGGAGAGCAGGGCGAGGCCGACGGCGGCGGCAACGGTCGTGCCGATCGCCCGGTGGATCTTCCGTGTCGTCATCGCCATCGTCATCGCCATCGCCTCTTCGTCGTACCTGTGTGCCGGCCGCGGTCGGTGTGCTCCGCGGCCATCCTTCCGTACCGCTACTTCGCGCAGTAGCTGTACGGGAGATAGGAGCGCTTGTCGCCCTGCGGAGCCCCGAGGAACTGCGCGTCGTTCAGGGTCTCCTTCTTGTGCTCGTCGGAGATCGAGAACCCGAGGCTCATGCCGAGCGAGACCTCGAAGCCGAACTCCTGGGCGTCCGTCTGGCCGGTGTACTTCATCGTGCTCGACAGACCGTCCTGGAACATCAGCTGGTCGAACGGGTCGTTCCCGGCCGGCTTGTTCTCCATGTTGTGGTCGCCGAAGAGGTACTCGAAGGGCGCGGTGTTGTTGCCGGAGCCGTCCAGCCACTGCTCGGCGATGGCCCGCTTGGCCTCGGTGTCCGCGTCGGTGTCCTTGCCGAAGACGATCGAGTTCGTCTTGACCTGGATGCCGGTCTCGCCGGAGGAGTCGGTGCCGCTGACCTTGCCGCCCCGCTTGTCGCCGTCCTTCTTGCCGTTGTCGCCGCTGATGTCGCCCTTGTCCGACGTCGAGGTGCCTTCGAGGGTCTGGGTCATGTCGATACGGACGATCTTCCCGGTCTTCTGGTCGCGGGTGACGGTGACCGCCCCGGTCCGGGTGTCCTTCGCGCCGGCCGTGCCGCCGAACGGGCCGGCGGTGCCGCTGACCTTGCCCTCCAGTTCGAGCTTGGCGGTGTACGTGTACGACTCGTTGCCGTTCACGTCGTCCTTGGTGATGGTCACCTCGGGGGAGAACTTCGCCTTGCCGCCGAGCTTCGCGCCGAGCTTGGTGTCGTCGCCCGCGTTGATGGAGAGTCCGCCGTCCGCGTAGGCGTTGAGGCCGATCGTCGAGTACGAGATCTTCTTGTCGCCGATCTTCTTCTCGACGTCCTTCTTCTTGTCGGCCCACTTCATGCCGGAGTACCAGCCACCGCCGTAGCCACCGCTGTACTTGGTGGAGGTCTCCCACATCTTCATTTCCTCGATGTCGTCCCGCATCTTCTTGGCTTCTTCCTCGCTCTTGAAGACCCAGGTGTCACCGTTGGTGATCTTGATGCCGCCGCCGACGTCGACGTCCGCCTTGCCCAGCTTGCCGAGCTTGACGCCGGGGGTGGAGGCGGTGGCCCCGGCCGAGGCGGCGTCGGTGAACGTCATGTAGACCAGCTTGTCGTTCTCGTCGACCTTGCCGTCGCCGTTGATGTCGGTGTTGGCCTGGCTGACCTTCTGCTGGAAGCCGTACTCGTTGCCCCACTCGAACCAGCCGATCTTCACCTTGCCGCCGACGGTGTCGGAAACGCTGGAGACCTGGCACATCTTGGGTTCGTAGTCGGCGTCCGTCTTCGGCTTCGCGGTGGTGTCCGTGCCGTTGCCGCCGCCGGTGGAGCAGGAACCCCCGCCGCCGCCCATCGCGTTGATGGCGCAGCGGATGCGCTCGCCGATCTGTCCGCCGACGCCCGCCATCGACATCGCGCCGATCAACGTGACGACCAGGACGATCACGCCGAGGTACTCCATGGCGGTGGCCCCGCCGTCCCGCCAGGAGTACGGCTGGTACGGGGTGGGCGCGTCCTCCTCGCCGCGGTCCTCCAGGAGCCGGTCGACGGCCAGGCCCGCGGCCGCGCCGGTCACCAGCGAGACGATCGGCATCAGGGTGCCCTCGATGCCCACCAGGTGCCAGGAGACGGCGAGTCCGTAGACCAGCGCGGCCACCGGCACGGTGAGCGCGGCGCCGAGCGCCACCACGCGCGATTCGCGGTACTCCGCGGGCAGCACCCGGGCGGCGGCCAGGACCGTGACCAGGGTGGTGATGACGTTGGGAACGTGCAGCAGGGCCAGCCGCCAGCCGAAGCCGGCGAGCCGCTCGTCCGAGGCCAGCAGCTCGACGAGCCCGCGCGAGAGCAGATACCCGGCGGCGATGTAGACCAGCGCCCCGGCGGCCCAGCTACGGGTCAGCGCGAAGAACGTCCCGCTGCTCCCGCCGGAACCACCGCCCCGGCTCCCGGGAGGTATATGGCCCCGGCCTCCACTTCCCCAGCCCCCGCCACCAGTCACGGCTCTTCCTCTCCGACGCCCGCTCGCCCTGCTTGCCCTGCGTGAGCCCGCGGTTCGGGATGCGGGCGTGGCCGTGAGCGTACGGGTGTACGAGCCGGGTGACCTGGGCCCTTGGCCCCAAAGTCGGGCCCAACGCGCGATGCCCCGCCCCTCCCGCCGAGGGCGGGGGAGGGGCGGGGCATCGCGCCGGGGAGCGGACGCGTCAGGTCCGCACGGTCAGTCCAGGTCGTCGGCGAAGGTTCCGGCGCGCTCGGCGACCTCCGGGCGGCGGGCCTTCAGGACGGCGAAGCCGACGACTCCGACGACCAGCGCGCCGACGAACACGTACGGCAGCACGTTCAACGGGAACTCCGGGACCGGCCACAGGTTCCGGTAGAACACGTAGACCATCGCGGCGGCCCCGACCAGGCCGAGGAGCCAGGTGACCAGCAGCCCCCGCGCCCCGATCCGGCGCACGAACAGCGGGGCGGCCAGACAGACCAGGGTGTAGCTGAGCATGTAGCCGAAGACGCCGATGGTGTCGATGTACGACGTCGCGTTCAGCGGTGCCGTTCCCGCGCCGACCACGAGCACCGCCGGGACGACGACGAACGGGGTGACGACCCAGATCGCGGCGGACGGGGTGCGGTGGCGCGGGTGGGCGCGGCCGAGCCTGGCCGGCATCACACCCTCGTTCGCCATGCCGAACAGGAGCCGGGCGGCGACGGTGATGCAGGCCATCACCACGGCCACGAACGAGGCGGCGAACCCGGCGTGCAGGAAGAACTTCAGGAAGCCGAGCCCGGACATCTCCGCCAGCTCGTCCATCGGGTCGGAGCTCTTCCCCAGCGCGTCCGCCCCGCCGAACCCGGCGACCTGGGCGTACGTGGCGAACATGTACAGCACCCCGGCCAGCACCGCGCTGCCCATCACCGAGCGGGGGATCGCCTTGTACGGGTCGGTGGCCTCGGCGCCGAGCGAGGCGGCGCCCTCGAAGCCGACGAAGCCGAGCACGCCCAGCACCACGGCGAAGACGATGCCGTCGAGGGTGGAACCGCTCAGGCTCAGCTGGTCGGTGTCGATGATGTTGCCGCTCTTGAAGAAGGCGGGCAGCAGCACGACCACGATCAGGACGATCGACACGACCTCCAGCACCGAGGCGACCCGGGCCGCCGTCCGCACACTGGCGATCGTCAGCCGCATCGCGACGGCGGCCAGCAGCACGTCCAGCAGGATCTGGCCGGTGATCCCGGTGAAGACCCCGATGCCGATCTGGTCGAGGGCGCGCGCCGTGTAGTACCCGGCGCCCGCCAGCGAACCCGAACCGATGCACACCGCGCCGATCAGCAGCGCCCAGCCGGTCACGAAGGAGCCGGGAGCCCCGAGCGAGAGCCGGGAGAACGCGTACAGCGAACCGACCCCGGCCCGGCGGCGGGCGAAGACGCAGATGCAGTACGCGATGGCCAGCACGGCGGCCATGGCCAGGAAGAACGAGAACCAGGCGCCGTTGCCCGCGGACGCCGCCATGCTGGCGGGGGCGAAGGCGATGACGGCGCTCGGTGCCACGTTGGCGACGCTCTGCGCGCCGACCTCGAAGGTGGAGACGGACCGGTGGGCCAGGCCGTCGGACGGCGCGGGGGCGGTCTGCTTTCCGGCGGTGCTCATGTCCGGTCCTCCATCATCAGCAGCTGGCGCAGCGCGTGACCGGCGGCGAGGTCGGCCAGGGCGTCGCCCGCCTCGTCCAGCGGGCGCCGCGCCGAGATCATCGATTCCACGTCGAGCTCACCCGACACCACCAGGTCCACCAGGGCGGGGATGTCGCGGGCGGCGTCCACCGAGCCGTAGTTGGAGCCGAGGATGCGCTGGTCGGCCTCGGCGAGGGCGAGCGGGTCGAAGCGGGCGGTCCGGCCGGTCGGCGGGAGGCCGACGATGACGGCGGCGCCGCCCTGGCCGAGCGCCGCGATGGACTGCTCGGTGGTCTCGATCTTGCCGATCGCGTCGAAGACGTAGTCCAGGCCCTCGGGGACCAGGGCGCGCAGCGCCTCGACGACATCGCCGTCCCGGGCGTCCACCGCGTCCGTCGCGCCCAGCCTGCGGGCCAGTTCCAGCTTCTCCGGGACGACGTCCACGGCGACGATCCGGCCGGCCTTCGCCAGCCGGGCGCCCTGCACGCAGGACAGCCCGACGCCGCCGCAGCCGATGACGGCGACGGTCGCGCCCTCCTCGACGCCGGCGGTGTTGCGGACCGCGCCGACGCCGGTGGCGATGGCGCAGCCGACCAGGGCGATCACGTCGAGCGGGGCGTCCTCACGGACCTTGATCGCGCCGGAGGCGGGGACCACGACCCGCTCGGCGAAGGAGGAGACGCCCAGGTAGTGGTGGGCCTTCTCGCCGTCGACGGAGAGCCGGCTGGTGCCGTCGTAGAGCACTCCGCCGGGCGCCACGACCTCGGCGACCAGGCTGCACGCGGCGGGCCGCCCGGCCAGGCAGAACCGGCACTCGCCGCAGGACGGCACCCAGGACAGCACCACGTGGTCGCCGACCGCCAGGCCGGTGACGCCCGCGCCGAGCGCGGTGACCACGCCGGAGCCCTCGTGGCCCAGGACGACCGGGACCGGGTGGTCCCACTCGCCGCGGATGACGTGCAGGTCGGAGTGGCAGACCCCGGCCGCCGTCACGGCGACCTCGACCTCGCCGGGGCCGGGCGGGGCCAGCGTGACGTCGGTGACGGCCACGTCCTGGCCGGGGGAGCGGAAGACGACGCCGCGCACCGTACGCGCGGTGCTCTCTTGGAAGGACGGGGAGCTCATCGGCCTACTCCTCGGGTGGTGCGGAACGAAACGGGGGAGGTGCGGCGGCGCATACGGCCGTCGAGGGGGGCGGCACGGGAGGCCGCCCTGGCGTCTTGTTTAGCGCCATTAAACTTTCGTCAAGTTTTACAGCACTAAACTCGATGGGTAAAGACCCTTCTGCATCCCTTTTGACCTGGCTCTTCCCCCGGCCACCGCCCGTGACGTCCCCGACAGGTAGCGTGTTCGCCATGTCCGAAGCCGCTGACAGTCACATGTCCACGATCGGTCCGCGGTTGCGCGAGCTCCGGCAGTCCCAGCGGCTGACCCTGGTTCAGGTCGCCGAGGAGGCGGGCGTCACCAAGGGCTTCCTCAGCCTCGCCGAGCGCGGCAAGACCTCGGTCTCCGTCCCGACCCTGATCCGTATCTGCGAGGCCCTGGGCACCGGCATCGCCACGCTCTTCGACTATCCGGACCAGGACGTCGTCAAGGGCGGGCTCGGCGCGAAGCTGGAGATGGGCGGGCACGGCATCGAGGAGTTCCTCCTCACCCCCGCCGAGGAGCGGCACGTCCAGGTGATGCGGACGATCCTGCGCCCCGGCGGCGGCTCCGGCGGCGCGTACAGCCTGGAGGCCGAGACGGTCTTCGCGTACCTGGTACGCGGCACCCTGCGGCTCACCGTGGACGGCGAGCCCAGGTTCCTGGAGGCGGGCGACTCCACGACGTTCTCCGCGCGGGCCGCGCACGCCTGGGACAACCCCGGCGCGGAGGAGACCGAGGTCCTCTGGTCGATCGCCCCGGCCCTTCCGCTCTCCCGCACGAAACTCAGGCCGTAGGACCCGACTTCACAGTGCGCCCGCCGTGCGGCCGGGCGCACCCAACCGTTCGCTACCGGTCGGTGCCGGTCTGTTCGACCGCGACGACGGCTCCCGGCCGGATGCCCCACTTCTCCATCGTTCCGGCCTCCGACTCGATCACGTGCCGGGCCCGCAGCCGGGGCAGACCCAGTCGGCCGGGCTTCATCGTGTGGACCGCCACCACCCGGAACTTCCGGTCCAGGTACGCCACATCGATGGTGAACCGCATCCGGAAGCTGTGCACGCTCCCGCACGGGGTGATCATCAGGGCGCCGTCGATCCCGTCCTGCCCCAGCAGACCGCGACTGCGGGCCCGGTAGGAGGCCGCGATCCGCAGCGGTATCGCCTCACCCCGCCCGCCCTGTCCGTCGGTGACCGTCAACGTGCCTGTGCCATTGCGCCATTGAGCCATGGCCATGAAGGTAGCGCCCAGTGACGGATCCTGGGTCCGGAACGGTGCCCAGTGGGCCCCAGGACCCATGACCCGTCTCCGGGCCCCGCCTAGGGTCGCCCTTGTGGACGCCATGCTGACAGTGCTCGCCGCTCTCTGGGGGACGGCCGCCGGACTGCTCGTCCCGCGCGCCGCCTACCGGTTCTCCGTGGAACCGGAGGAGCCCTGGCGCGACGCCTGCCCGGCGGGCCACCCGCTGACCGGCCCGGCCGGCGGCTGGCTCGGCTCCACCCGCTGCACGACCTGCGCCACGGCCCCGGACGCCCCCGACGACGCCCAGGCCCCGCACGCGGAAACCGCCGAGAACCCGGGCGCGGAAACCGCCGAGGCGCCCGCAGAGGTACCGTCCGGGGGAACCGCCGGAACGACCACGGACGGCCGACCCGCGGCAACCACCGAGGAGCGGGCCGCCCGGCCCGCCGAAGCCCCGGCCGACGGCTCCACCGGGCAGCAGACCGACCCGCCCGCCGACCCGCCCGCCCAAGGCCCCGGCGAAACCCGCCCCCACCCCGCCCGGTACGCCCCCGGCGCCCTGGTCCCGGTCGTCACCGCGCTGTCCTGCGCGGCCCTCGGCGCGGCCACCGGGCCCCGCCCCGAGCTGGCCGTCTGGCTGCTCCTGGCCCCCGTCGCCGTCCTCCTCGCGACCATCGACCGCCGCGTCCACCGGCTGCCCGACCGGCTGACCCTGCCCGCCGCCGGGGCCGCCGCCGTCCTCCTCGGCCTCGCCGCGCTCCTCCCCGAACACGCGGGCTCCTGGTCCACCGCGCTGCTCGGCGGCGCCGCCCTCGGCGGCTTCTACTTCCTGCTCTTCCTGATCAACCCGAACGGCATGGGCTTCGGCGACGTCAAGCTCGCCCTGTCCCTGGGCGCGGTCCTCGGCTGGTACGGCTGGGCCATGGTCTTCGCCGGAGGCTTCGCCGGATTCCTGCTCGGCGCGGCGTACGGGTTCGGGCTGATGGTCCTGCGGCGGGCCGGGCGCAAGACCGGCATCCCGTTCGGCCCGTTCATGATCACGGGCGCGCTGCTGGGCATCCTCCTCGGCGCCCTGGCCTCCTGACCCGGACCGGTGCCGGGATACCCGTTCGCGCCGCCCGGCGCCCGCTGCCACCATGCCCGTATGCCCGCAACACCCGAAGCAGAGCGCGCCCGGTTCGAGGAACTCGTCGCGGAGGCGGCCGCCGCCCCCGTCGACGGCTGGGACTTCTCCTGGCTCGACGGCCGCGCCACCGAGGAGCGCCCCTCCTGGGGGTACGCCCGTGCCATGGCCGAGCGCATGGGCCGGGCCACCGCCGCCCTGGACATCCAGACCGGCGGCGGCGAGGTCCTCGCCGCCGTCCCCGCGCTGCCGCCGCTCACCGTCGCCACCGAGTCCTGGCCGCCGAACATCGCCCGCGCCACCGCGCTGCTGCACCCGCGCGGCGCGGCCGTGGTCGCCGACCCGGACGAACCGCCGCTGCCGTTCGGTGACAACGCCTTCGACCTCGTCGTCAGCCGCCACCCGGTGACCACCTGGTGGCAGGAGATCGCCCGGGTCCTCGCACCCGGCGGGACGTACTTCTCGCAGCAGGTCGGCCCCGCCAGCGTCTTCGAACTCGTCGAGTACTTCCTCGGCCCGCAGCCCCCCGAGGTGCGCGGCGCCCGCGACCCCGAACAGGCCCGCGCGGCGGCCGAGGCGGCCGGGCTGGACGTCGTCGACCTGCGGTCCGAGCGGCTGCGCACCGAGTTCCTCGACATCGGCGCCGTCGTCTACTTCCTGCGCAAGGTGATCTGGATGGTGCCGGGCTTCACCGTCGAGGAGTACCGCCCCCGCCTCGCCGAACTGCACCGTCTGATCGAGACCGAGGGCCCGTTCACCGCCCACACCACCCGGTTCCTGATCGAGGCGCGCAAACCGGTACGGCCGCCGCGACCGGAGTGAGGATGCGACCCTGGACGGCGAGCGCCTGGGGAGGGAGCCGACCATGCCGGCGGAGAACGAGGACGTGACCAGGGCGCCGAGGGTGCCGAGGCAGCGCCGGGCCGACTGGCTCAGCGGCGCGCGGATCGTCGGGGTGCTCGGTGTCGTCTACCGCCCCGAGGGGCTGCTGGCGGAACCGGAGGCCGTCGAGTTCCTGCTGGCCGACGGCCAGTCGCTGCTGCTGACCTGCGCGTCGGACCGGAGCCTGCGGATCGGCCCGGGAGCCTGGCCCCGGCTGCCCGACTGGTGCGTACCGTCCGGGCAGTGGGAGTTCGCCACCCTCCCGGGGCTGCCGCCCCCGCCCGACGGCGGCTGGACGGTCGTACGCACCGAGGAGCGCGGCGACGCCAACGGACAGGTGCGCGAGGCCGTGATCCGCTGCGAGGGCGGCAGCTTCGTGGTCGGCGGCGGGGACACCGTGGCGGTCCGCTTCACCCGGGGCCACCGGGGCGCCCCGTCCCCCACCTGACCACCCGGCCCCCCGCCACTCGCCGCCCGCCGGACCGGAAGCTGTCCGCATCCACGTTGTATCCGGAGAGTGATTGTTGTGTGGCGTGGCACGCGTCGGCACTTACGAAGGGTTATGGTGGAAACCCCCCCTCGGGCCGGTCCGTATCCCCCCCCCACGGACCGGCCCGTTTTTTCGGGCCCGCGGCACCGGCCGCACCGGCCCCGGGAAACCGCCCGTCCCGTCAGCCCCGACCGGCCCAGATGTTGGTGCCCGCGGTGTCCACGGCGAAGGTGTCGATCTCCTTCAGCTCCGCCTCGGTGAGCGGCGGCCCGGTGAGCGCCGCCACGTTCTCCTCCAGCTGCGCCACGCTCGACGCGCCGATCAGCGCGGACGTCATACGGCTGTCGCGCAGCACCCAGCACAGCGCCAGCTGGGCGAGCGACTGGCCGCGCCGCTCGGCGATCCCGTTCAGCCCGTTGAGCCGGCGCACCACCTCGTCCGAGAGCAGCGCCGGGTCCAGCGACTTGCCCTGGGTGGCCCGGGAGCCCTCCGGAATGCCCTTCAGGTACTTCCCCGTGAGCAGGCCCTGGGCGAGCGGAACGAAGGAGATGCAGCCCATGCCGGCCGCCTCCAGCGTGTCGAGCAGCCCGTCGTCCTCGACCCAGCGGTTGATCATCGAGTAGGACGGCTGGTGGATCAGCGCCGGTACGCCCATCTCCCGCAGCAGCCGGGCGGCCTCGGCGGTCTGCTCCGCGTTGTACGAGGAGACGCCCACGTACAGTGCCTTGCCCTGCTGGACGGCGGAGGCGAGCGCCCCCATCGTCTCCTCCAGCGGGGTCTCCGGGTCGAAGCGGTGCGAGTAGAAGATGTCGACGTAGTCGAGGCCCATCCGGTTCAGCGAGGCGTCGAGCGACGACAGCAGGTACTTGCGGGAGCCCCATTCGCCGTAAGGGCCGGGGTGCATCTCGTACCCCGCCTTGGTGGAGACGATCAGCTCGTCCCGGTACGGCGTGAAGTCCTGGCGGAAGATCTTGCCGAAGTTCAGCTCGGCGGAGCCGGGCGGCGGCCCGTAGTTGTTGGCCAGGTCGAAGTGGGTCACCCCGAGGTCGAAGGCGCGGCGCAGGATCGCCCGCTGGGAGTCCAGCGTGCGGTCGTCGCCGAAGTTGTGCCAGAGGCCGAGGGAGACGGCGGGCAGCTTGAGACCGCTGCGGCCGGTGCGGCGGTACTCCATGGAGTCGTATCGGGTGTCGGAGGCCCGGTGGGGAAAGGAAGAATCAGTCACGTTTCTCTGCTTATCACGGACTTGTGACAGACCAGGTTGGGCCGGTGCACCGCCCGCGCAGTAATGTGGCGGCTTCGGGGACCACCACGGCACGGCGGGGCGACGCGCCCCGCGGGCGGGTGCGGCGACCCCAGGGGGGACGGCCCCGGACCCGGGCAGCGGGGGGCGGTCGGGCCCGCACGGAACCGAGAGGGTGAACTCAGTGAACTTGCGCGACCTGGTGTACGGGCTCTACGCGCGCCGGGTGGAGGCCCGGCTCGACCTCACCCAGGTGCCCAAGCACATCGGCGTCATCCTCGACGGCAACCGGCGCTGGGCGAAGGCGTCCGGCGGGACGGCCGCGCAGGGGCACCAGGCGGGCGCGGACAAGATCAAGGACCTGCTCGGCTGGTGCAGCGAGACGGACGTCGAGGTCGTCACGCTCTGGCTGCTCTCCACCGACAACTTCGACCGCCCCGAGTCCGAGCTGAAGCCGCTCCTCGGGATCATCGAGAACACCGTGCGCGACCTCGCGGCGGACGGCCGCTGGCGGGTCCACCACGTCGGCACGCTCGACCTGCTTCCCTCCCACACCCAGATCGTGCTCAAGGAGGCCGAGCAGGCCACCCTGGACGTCGACGGGATACTCGTCAACGTCGCCGTCGGCTACGGCGGCCGCCAGGAGATCGCCGACGCGGTCCGCTCGCTGCTGCTGGACCACTCCGCCAAGGGCACCTCCTTCGAGGACCTGGCCGAGATCGTCTCCACCGACATGATCTCCGAGCACCTCTACACCCGGGGCCAGCCCGACCCCGACCTGGTCATCCGCACCAGCGGCGAGCAGCGGCTGTCCGGATTCATGCTCTGGCAGACCGCGCACTCCGAGTACTACTTCTGCGAGGTCTTCTGGCCGGCCTTCCGGAAGGTCGACTTCCTGCGCGCGCTGCGCGACTACGCCGCCCGGGGGCGCCGCTACGGCGGCTGAGCGCCACACACGGCCCGCCCGCCCCGGGCGGCATGGCTTCGGTTGTTCGAGGGAATACCCCAGACAGGTCGACGTCCGGTCAGGAACCAGGCGGACGTCGTGTCCAAGTGAGCGGCATGGAGTCCGCTCGCCGGGGAGGCCCTTTGCACACGAAGGACCGTAAGAACGACGCGGCCGACGCGGAGGGCCGGTGCCCGGCCCGTGCATCGGGGTACCTGCCCGGTCATTCCTCTCCCATTGGGATGCTCCGCGACGCCGTCGCACCCCAACCTCGTCCGAGGGGGTACGTCCTTCCGTGGTGACCAGCTCAAAGCGCCGCATGCCCGACAGGCGCACCTATGTTCTCGACACCAGCGTCCTGCTGGCCGATCCGAACGCCATGACCCGTTTCGACGAGCACGAGGTCGTGCTCCCGATCGTCGTGGTCACGGAACTGGAGGCCAAACGCCACCACCCGGAGCTCGGGTACTTCGCCCGGCAGGCCCTGCGCCTGCTGGACGACTTCCGCATCCGGTACGGCCGGCTCGACGCCCCGATCCCCCTCGGGGAGCTGGGCGGCACGCTGCGCGTCGAACTGAACCACTCCGACCCCGGCGTACTGCCCGCCGGTTACCGGTTGGGGGACAACGACTCACGGATCCTCGCGGTCGCGCGCAACCTCCAGGCCGAGGGGTACGACGTCACGGTCGTCTCCAAGGACCTGCCCCTGCGCATCAAGGCGTCCTCGGTCGGCCTCCTCGCCGAGGAGTACCGCGCCGAGCTCGCCATCACCGACTCCGGCTGGACGGGCATGGCGGAGCTCTCCCTCTCCGGCGAGCAGGTGGACCTGCTCTACGGCGAGGAGACGCTGTACGTCCCCGAGGCCGCCGAACTGCCCGTGCACACCGGGCTGGTCCTCCAGTCCGAGCGCGGCAAGGCCCTCGGCCGGGTCACCGCCGAGGGCAACGTCCGCCTGGTCCGGGGCGACCGGGAGGCGTTCGGCATCCACGGCCGCAGCGCTGAGCAGCGCATCGCGCTCGACCTCCTCCTCGACCAGGAGGTCGGCATCGTGTCGCTGGGCGGCCGGGCCGGCACCGGCAAGTCGGCGCTGGCGCTCTGCGCCGGTCTCGAAGCCGTCCTGGAGCGCAGGCAGCACCGGAAGGTGATGGTCTTCCGCCCGCTGTACGCGGTCGGCGGGCAGGAGCTGGGCTACCTCCCCGGCACCGAGGCCGAGAAGATGAGCCCCTGGGCACAGGCCGTCTTCGACACGCTCTCGGCGGTCGCCGGGCGCGAGGTCATCGAGGAGGTGCTGGGGCGCGGGATGCTGGAGATCCTGCCGCTCACCCACATCCGGGGCCGCTCGCTGCACGACGCCTTCGTGATCGTCGACGAGGCGCAGTCGCTCGAACGGAACGTCCTGCTGACCGTGTTGTCCCGGATCGGGGCCAACTCCCGGGTGATCCTCACCCACGACGTGGCGCAGCGGGACAACCTCCGGGTCGGCCGGTACGACGGAGTCGTCGCCGTGGTCGAGAAGCTGAAGGGGCATCCGCTCTTCGCGCACGTCACCCTCACCCGCTCCGAGCGTTCGCAGATCGCCGCCCTGGTGACCGAAATGCTGGAGGAAGGGCAGATCTGACCGGGGATGTGAACCTGGTGCCGCCCGGCGAGCGAAGCAGCTTAGCCGGGCGGCGTCGCGTCACGGCGGCGTTTCCGCGAATCGTCTGCTCCAAACGAGGTGTGAGCTTTCACACGCAACAGAGAATTGCTTCCCGGCGTGCCGTTCCGGCAGAGTCTTGCTTCCGTCAGGCCCCGCATACGGCACACCCGCACCTTTCGAGGTGCCATGCACCGCACAACTCAACAGACGCCGTCCGTATGCCGCCCGCGAGTACCACGCGGCGCTCCTCCGGGAGTCGCCCACCGGGCCCGTGCCTCCCGTGACCCAAGCAGTAGGGAGGCCAGCGTCAGGGGCACGATTGCGTCCGCGAGGTCACCTAAGCGGACGATGCTGGAAGGACACCGTGTGAGCCGGATCTCGGTCCGGGGGTTCGCCGTGGCATCCGCCACCGCCGTAACCACCGTTGGCGCCGTCGTGGGCGTTGCGTCGGGCAGCACCCCCGCTGTCGATGACAACAACTTCGAGGCGACCGCAGCCGACACCACGCTGCTCGCAGACATTCCCGCGGGCCAGCAGGCCCAGGTACAGACCGCTTCGCTGACGCAGCAGGCCGACGCCCAGGCGTCGGCGGCCGACGCCGCCGCGAAGAAGTCCGTGGAGGAGGCGGCCCGCATCCAGGCCGCCAAGGACGCCAAGTCCAAGAAGGCGGCCGCCGAGCAGCGGGTCGAGCAGGAGCGCAAGGAGAAGGAGGAGCGGGCCAACCGTTCGTCCGTCCGCAGCGCCTCCAGCTTCGCCACGCAGGGCTCGTACTCCGCCGCCGACGTCCAGGCGATCGCGCGGCAGATGGTCCCCGCCGACCAGTTCCAGTGCTTCAGCAACATCGTGAACCACGAGTCCACGTGGAACTACCGGGCGTCCAACCCGTCCTCCGGTGCCTACGGTCTGGTGCAGGCGCTGCCCGGCTCCAAGATGGCCTCCGCCGGTGCCGACTGGCAGACCAACCCGGCCACCCAGATCAAGTGGGGCCTCAACTACATGAACGGGCGCTACGGCAGCCCGTGTGGTGCCTGGTCCTTCTGGCAGCAGCACAACTGGTACTAGAACCCCCGAGGTTCCGGTTCCCAGCGCCACGAAGCCCCTCGCCGTTCTACGGTGGGGGGCTTCACGCGTGTACGGTCGGTTCCCGCGGCCCGGTCGGGGAGCGGCGGCGAGATGACGGGGGAAGAGGAACGCACATGTCGAAACTTCCGGGGTGGCTCTCCCGGCTGGGCGGCGAACTGACCGAGCTGGGCGACCGGCTGGAGCGGCGCAGGGCCGACACCGAGCGCAGGGAGCCGCCCCCGCCCGGGGCGGTGGACGTCCCGGGCGCGGTCCTGGTCGACGTCCCGGCCGTCCGGGACGAGGCGGAGGAGCCCGCTCCCGCTGCCGCCGCGAGGGACCGGGTGCCGCCGCCGCCCTCGTACGCGCCCTCCGTCGCCGCCCGGCCCGATCCGGTCGCGGCGATCCCCTGGGGGATGCGGGTCGCGGCCGAGGCGGGCTGGCGGCTGCTGGTCCTCGCGGGCACCCTCTGGGTGCTGATGTGGATCATCAGCGCCGTCCAGCTCGTGGTGCTGGCCTTCGTCGCCGCCCTGCTCGTCACCGCCCTGCTCCAGCCGACCGTCGCCCGGCTGCGGCGGCGCGGGCTGCCGCGCGGACTGGCGACCGCCGTCACGGCGGTGCTCGGCTTCGTCATCATGGGCCTGGTCGGCTGGTTCGTGGTCTGGCAGGTCATGGACAACATCGACACCCTCTCCGACAAGGTGCAGACGGGGATCGAGGAGTTGAAGCACTGGCTGCTCGACAGCCCCTTCCACGTCACCGAGCAGCAGATCAACGACGTCGCCAAGAACCTCAGCGACACCATCGGCACCAACACCGAGCAGATCACCACGGCCGGACTCCAGGGCGTCACCGTCATGGTGGAGGTCCTCACCGGGATGCTCCTGGCGATGTTCTCGACACTCTTCCTGCTCTACGACGGCCGGCGCATCTGGCACTGGGTGCTGAAGCTGGTGCCCGCCCAGGCCCGGCCGGGCGTCGCGGGGGCCGGACCGCGGGCCTGGCGGACGCTGACCGCCTATGTGCGGGGCACCGTCATAGTCGCGCTGATCGACGCGTTCTTCATCGGGCTCGGGATCTTCTTCCTCGATGTGCCGATGGCGGTGCCGCTGGCCGTCTTCATCTTCCTCTTCGCCTTCATCCCGCTGGTCGGAGCGGTGATCTCCGGGGCGCTGGCGGTGGTCGTCGCGCTGGTCACCCAGGGCGTGTTCACCGCGCTGATGGTGCTGGCCGTGGTGCTCGCGGTGCAGCAGATCGAGGGCCATGTGCTCCAGCCGTTCATCCTGGGGCGCGCGGTGCGGGTGCATCCGCTGGCCGTGGTCCTCTCGGTCGCGGCGGGCGGCCTGATGGCGGGCATCGGCGGCGCGGTCGTCGCCGTGCCGCTGGTCGCGGTCACCAACACGGTGGTCGGCTATCTGCGGGCGTACGGGCAGGAGGAGGCCCTGCGCCACGCCCCGCCGCCGCACGGGGCGACCGCGCTCGACATCGCCCCGACCCCGGCCCCCGGCACACCGCCCGGCCCCGCCGGACGCGACGACGGCGAGGGCGACGCGAAGGACGCGTGACCGGAGCGGCCCCCAGCCATACGGAAGGGCCCCGTGGACGGTCGGTCGTCCACGGGGCCCTTCCTCATACGTGCCGGTCGGGCGCGTACGGTCCTACTCGGCGAGCACGGCCTCGGCTTCGAGGGTCACGCCGACCGCCTGGATCACCGAGGCGATCTTGACGGCTTCCTGGATGGTCTCCCGGTCCACGCCGGACTTGCGGAGCACCTGCTCGTGCGAGTCCAGGCACTGGCCGCAGCCGTTGATCGCGGAGACCGCGAGCGACCACAGCTCGAAGTCGACCTTCTCCACACCGGGCTTGCCGATGACGTTCATCCGCAGGCCGGCGCGGAGCGTCCCGTACTCGGGGTCCGACAGCAGGTGCCGGGTCCGGTAGAAGACGTTGTTCATCGCCATGATGGCGGCGGCCGACTTCGCGGCGGTGTACGCCTCCGCGGAGAGGTTGGCCTTCGCCTCCGGCTCCAGCTCGCGCAGCACCTTCGGCGAGCGCGAGGCGATCGCGCAGGCGAGGACGGTGCCCCAGAGCTGCTGCTGCGGGAGCTCGCTGTTGCCGATCACCGAACCGAGGTTCAGCTTCAGGTCCTTGGCGAAGTCCGGAACGGCGGCCTTCAGTTCGTCGAGTGCCATGTCGCCGTCAGCTCACTCGCCCGCGAGGAGCGCGACCGGGTCGAGAGTGTTCTCGCCCTTGGTCCAGTTGCAGGGGCACAGCTCGTCGGTCTGCAGGGCGTCCAGGACCCGCAGGACCTCCTTGGGGTTACGGCCCACGGAACCGGCGGTCACCATCGTGAACTGGATCTCGTTGTTCTGGTCGACGATGAAGACGGCGCGCTGCGCGAAGCCGTCCTCGCCCTCGATGCCGAGGTCACGCATGAGCTCGTGCTTCGAGTCGGCCATCATCGGGAAAGGCAGGTCGGTCAGGTCCGGGTGGTCCTTGCGCCATGCGTGGTGCACGAACTCGGAGTCGCCGGAGAAACCGAGGATCTGCGCGTCACGGTCGGCGAACTCGTCGTTCAGCTTGCCGAAGGCGGCGATCTCGGTGGGGCACACGAAGGTGAAGTCCTTCGGCCACGCGAAGACGATCTTCCACTTGCCCTCGTAGGTCTTGTGGTTGATCTGCTCGAACTCCTTGCCGCTCTCCAGCGAGACACAAGCAGTCAGGTCGAACTCGGGGAACTTGTCACCGACAGTGAGCACGCGCACTCCTTGCAGCGTTGGAAATCCCTTTTGGGGCTTTCCTGAGGGTTGGACGAGATCCACCTTGGCACAGAGTGCATTGATCGCGGAAATAGCTACACTTGGTCGTGATGATCGGAGGTGCCTATCAGTGGTGCAGAGCAATCAGGGCACTCGACCCAAACAGCCCAGTCTCTCGCAGCTGCGCGCCTTCGTCGCCGTCGCGGAGTGCCTGCACTTCCGGGACGCGGCGGCCTCGATCGGGATGAGTCAGCCGGCGCTCTCCGGCGCGGTGTCGGCGCTGGAGGAGGCACTCGGTGTCCGGCTCATCGAGCGTACGACGCGCAAGGTGCTGCTCTCGCCGGCGGGGGAGCGGCTCGCGGTGCGGGCGCGGGCGGTGCTGGAGGCGGTCGGTGAGCTGATGGAGGAGGCGGAGGCGGTCCGGGCGCCGTTCACCGGGGTCCTCCGGCTGGGCGTGATCCCGACCGTCGCCCCGTATCTGCTGCCGACCGTGCTGCGGCTGGTCCACGAGGACTATCCGGAGCTCGACCTCCAGGTCCACGAGGAGCAGACCGCCTCGCTGCTGGACGGACTGGCCGCCGGACGGCTGGACCTACTGCTGCTCGCGGTGCCGCTCGGGGTGCCCGGGGTGACCGAACTTCCCCTCTTCGACGAGGACTTCGTCCTGGTCATGGAGAAGGACCACTGGCTGGGCGGACGCGCCGACATCCCGCGCGAGGCACTGCGCGAGCTGCCGCTGCTGCTGCTCGACGAGGGGCACTGCCTGCGCGACCAGGCCCTGGACATCTGCCGGGAGGCGGGGCGCACCACCGGCGCCCCCGTCACCACGACCGCCGCCGGACTCTCCACGCTGGTGCAGCTGGTCGCCGGCGGGCTCGGGGTGACGCTGCTGCCGCGTACCGCGCTCACCGTCGAGACCGACCGCAACGACGCCCTGGCCACCGGCTACTTCACCGAACCGGCCCCCTCGCGGCGGGTCGCGCTGGGAATGCGCACCGGAGCGGCGCGGCGGGAGGAGTTCGAGGAGCTGGCGGCGGCGCTGCGCCGCGCGATGGCCGCGCTGCCGGTCCGGGTGACGGACGGCGTACGGGACCGGCCCGGCGCCTGAGGCTCGTTCGGGGAAGCGGCGGGACCGGGCAGGACGGCCGAAAGGGGCGCGGCCCGCACGGCCGCGCCCCTCCACCCTCACCGCCCGGTCACTCCGTACGGAGCCCGTCCGGCCGCATCATGCGCCACAGCGGCGGCAGCGACACCAGCGTCACCAGCGCGATCAGCGCCGCGCCCGCACCGGTCATCGGCAGGAACAGCCACCAGTTGGTGACCTCCTTGTCGATCATGTAGATCAGGGTCGCGCCCAGGCCGAGCCCGCCCGCGATGGCCACCGCCAGGCCGATGACCACCGGCACCGCCGTCTGCCAGAGCACCGACCACCCCATCGTGGAGCGCCGGGTGCCGAAGGCGACCAGGACCGAGAGCAGGCGCTTGCGCTCCCGCAACTGCTCCAGCTGGGAGACCAGCATCGAGGCCGCGATCAGCAGCAGCGTCGCCGTGCCGCCGACCTGGAGGCCGCGCTGCACACTGGCGTACTTCTTGTCCCGGGCCTCCGACTGGAAGGTCGCCACCCGTGCGGTGGGGTCGATCCGGGCCACCGTGTTCCGCACGTGCTCCGCGACGTCCGGCACGCTCGGGTCGATCGTGATCTGCGCCTCGGTCGTCGCGTCCGGCAGGGTGCTCGGGTCCACCGCGCCGAGGGTGGCCAGGATGCCGGTGGCCCCGTCGCCCAGCACGGTGCTGTGGGCCGTGACGGTCCGGGCGTCGGCGGGCAGCGTCCACCGCACCGACTTCCCGGCGGAGCCGCCGGACTCGATCAGGACGTCCTTGCCCTTGCGGGCCGTCCGGTCGATCCACCGCGACATGTCCTTGTCCTTCGCGGGGTGCGAGACGAAGGTGTCGCCGTCCTTGCAGGCGCCGATCCGGGCCATCTCGCGCAGGCTCGCGCAGTCGGCGATGGTCAGGCTGGTGGTCCGCTGGACGTCCTCGTCCTCGGAGCTGTCGGGGTGGGTGACGTAGACGCTGACCATGCCGACGACCGACGTCACGCCCTTGGTGGCCCGGAGCGCCTCGGCGGTCCGGGTGGCACCGTCCCGGGTGACCTTCTCGGAGTACGAGGAGAACTGCGCCCCCGAGGTGTTCTCCTCGACGATCTTGTTGAACTCGTCGCCGACCGCGGCGAACATCATCTGCAGCGCCACCGCGCCCGCGACCGCCACCGTGATCCCGCTGACCGCCCGGGAGGCCGCCCCGCTGCTCAGCTGGAGCCTGCGGACGGCGAGCTGCCAGGAGACCGGGCCGCCGTTCAGCCGGTTCACCAGCGCCTCGACCAGCCAGGGCAGCAGCAGCGCGAGCCCGACCAGGACCAGCACCGCCCCGCCCGCGATCGGGTACGGATCGACCGGGCCGTACGCGTCGACCTTGCCGGTCAGCCCGAGCACCGCCAGACCGGCGAGCGGCACCGGCAGCCGCCACCAGATCCGGCGCCCGCGGCTGCGGCCGTTGCGGATCACGCCGAGCGGCTCGATCACCACCGCGCGCATCGCGCCGAGCGTCACCACCACCGCCGTCAGCGGCACCGCGAGGACCACCAGCGCCGTCAGCAGCGGGTCGGGGACCAGGTCGCCCGGGAAGACGCTGACGTTCCAGACCTCCACGCCGCCGACGAACTCCCGGCCCACGAAGAAGAACAGCACCCCGGTCACCAGGCCGAGGAGCGCCCCGAACAGGGCCTCGCCCGCGGCGATCCGCCGGGTCATCCGGATGTCCGTGCCGACCAGGCGCAGCGCGGCGAGCCGGCGGTCGCGGCGGTCGCCGCCGAACCGGACCGCCGTCACGATGAAGATCGCGACCGGCATCAGCAGCACCACGCAGATCAGGATGATCAGCACGATGAGGATGGGCGGCATCTCCTCGGCCATGTTCCGGTCGCCGTACCCGGCGATCCGCTGGGCGCCGCGGTCGTCGGTCAGGGTGTCGTTGCCCGCGTAGTAGACCAGGTCGCCCGGCGAGACCAGGCCCGGGTCGGCGATGGTGCCGATGATCCGGTACGGCAGCCGGTCCTTGAGGAGCTCGCCCTCGGAGGAGTCCAGCAGCTCCTTCAGCGCGGGGGAGACCACGGCCTCGCCGGGGGCGGGGAAGCGTTCGACGCCCGGCGGACGCACCGGGTGCGCCCCGTCCGCGCGCATCAGCTGGCCCTCGACGACGCGGCCGCGGAACTCCGTCTCGACGTCGGACCGCAGCACCGAGATGTCGGACTTCGGGGCCTGCTTGCCCGGCGAGGAGTCGATGACGCTCGCGGCGCGGGCGGCGCTGCGGTCGCTGCGCTGCTGGAGCATGTGCGGGACGGAGGCCGCGGTGAGCAGCAGGGCCACCCCGAGGCCGACGCCGACGGCGGTCAGCGCGGTACGGATCCAGCCCTCGCGGCCGCCGCCGGCGCCGAAGCGCATGCCGAGGCCGAGGTCGCGTATCCAGGCCGCGAGGCCGGTGGGGGCGGTGGGGCGCGGGGCGTCCGGCGGGGCCGCCGCGTTCTTCTCGTCGAGCAGGGTCATCCGATGTGCTCCAGGTCGCGGGTCCGTCCGTCGCGCACGGTGACGTCACGGTCGGAGTACGCGGCCACCCGCGCCTCGTGGGTCACCAGGACCACCGCGACGTTGGTGGACCGGGCGGCCTCGGTGAGGAGCTGCATCACGCGCTCGCCGTTCAGCGAGTCCAGCGCGCCGGTCGGCTCGTCCGCGAAGATCACCTTCGGGGAGGCGGAGAGGGCGCGGGCCACGGCGACGCGCTGCCCCTGGCCGCCGGAGACCTCGCCCGGACGCTGGGCGGCGACGTTGTCGACCTCGAGCCGCTCCAGCCAGTGCAGGGCGGTGCGCTCGGCCTCCTTGCGCTTGGCCCCGGCCAGCCGGAGCGGCAGCGCGACGTTCTCCACGCAGGTCAGCTCCGGGACGAGCTGGCCGAACTGGAAGACGAAGCCGAACTCGGTACGGCGCAGCGCGCTGCGCTCGGCGTCCGACATGGCGGACAGCTCGCGGCCCGCGTAGGTGATCGTGCCCCGGTCCGGGGTGACGATGCCCGCGAGGCAGTGCAGCAGGGTCGACTTGCCGGAGCCGGAGGGGCCCAGCACGGCGACGACCTCGCCGGGGTGGATCGAGAAGGACGCGCCGTCGAGGGCGGGCGTCCGGTTGTACGTCTTGTGCAGGCTGTCGGCGCTGAGCAGGGAACCGGCGGGGATCACGCGCCCACCTCCATGGCGAGTCGGTCGAGCCGGGCGGCGGTCAGTTCCAGCCAGCGCAGATCGGCTTCGAGGTGGAAGAGCGCGTGGTCGCAGATCAGCTGGTCGGCCAGATCGCCCTTGCGCTTGCGGTCGGTGAGTATGCGCATCAGTCGCAGGTGCTCGGCGCGCTGGGTGTCCAGCAGCGACTCCGCGCTCCGCCCTGTGAGCAGGGCCAGGACGACCTTGGTGTAGAGCGTCGACTGGAGGTACGGCTCGGGCTTCTCCGGCTGCTCCAGCCAGGCGCCGACGTCGGTGATCCCGGCCTCGGTGATGGCGTAGCGCTTGCGCTCGGGGCCGCCGCCGCTCTCTATCCCGTCGACCTCGACGAGGCCGTTCTTGAGCAGCCGGGACATGGTCGAGTAGACCTGCCCGTAGTGCAGGGGGCGGTCATGGCCGAACTTCTCGTCGAACTCGCGCTTGAGGTCGTAGCCATGGCGGGGGCCGGACTCCAAAAGTCCGAGCAGGGTGTGGCCGATAGACATGCGGAGCACTCTACACGGTGTGTATACCTACGATGTATACCCCTGGTGAATAGGCTGTCGGCCGCCCCGGCGGCTTCCGGAATTCAGTCCTCCGGGGCCTCCGACGCCCTCGGGGCCTCCCGGGTCTCCGGCGTTCCCGAGGGGCCCGGGGTCCCCTGCGTCCCCGGCTTTTCCTGCCCCTCCTGCCGGTTCTTCGGCGGGCGGCCCCGGCGGGGGATCGGCCGTGCCGCGCCCGGCAGGCGGCCCGCCTCCGCCAGCGCCCTGCGCAGCAGGAACTCGATCTGGGCGTTGGCGCTGCGCAGCTCGTCGGAGGCCCAGCGGGCCAGTGCGTCGTGCACCGCCGGATCCAGCCGCAGCAGCATCTGCTTGCGCTGCGGCGGGGTCCGGCGGGGCGGGGGCTGTCCGGTCACTGGTAGAGGGTGCCCGTGTTCAGGACCGGCTGGGCCGCGCGGTCGCCGCACAGCACCACCATCAGGTTGCTGACCATCGACGCCTTGCGCTCCGCGTCCAGCTCGACGATGTCCTGCTCGGCGATCCGGGTCAGCGCCATCTCGACCATGCCGACCGCGCCCTCGACGATCTGCTGCCGGGCCGCGACCACCGCACCGGCCTGCTGGCGCTGGAGCATCGCCGAGGCGATCTCCGGGGCGTACGCGAGGTGGCTGAAGCGCGACTCGATGATCCGCACCCCGGCGGCCTGCACCCGGGCGGTGAGCTCCACGGCCAGCTTCTCGGTGATCTCCTCGGCGTTGCCGCGCAGCGAGAGCCCGCCCTCGTCGTGGGCGTCGTAGGGGTACTCGATCGCGATGTGCCGGACCGCCGCCTCGGTCTGGGTGGCGACGAACTCCAGGAAGTCGTCCACCTCGAAGAGGGCCTGCGCGGTGTCCTCGACCTTCCAGACGACGATCGCGGCGAGCTCGATCGGGTTGCCGTAGGCGTCGTTGACCTTGAGGACGGCGGTCTCGTGGTTGCGGACCCGGGTGGAGATCTTGCGGCTGCTGGTGAGCGGGTTGATCCAGCGCAGGCCGTCGGTACGGATCGTGCCGACGTAGCGGCCGAAGAGCTGGATCACCCGGGCCTCGCCCGGTGCGACCATCTTCACACCCGTCATGCAGAAGAACGAGGCGATGACGAGCAGCACCCCGAAGACGCAGACGGGGACGCCCACCGCGTTGTTGCCGTGGGAGCCGACGACGCCGCCGACGATCGCGAGGCCGATGCCGGCTATCACCCCGAGCACCGTCAGCAGCAGGCCGAGGCCGCCGGGGATGCTGTGCGCCGTCACCTCCCGCACCTGCGGTTCGGGCATCTGCGGGGCGTCGGGTGCGAGGTCGGTGCCCTGGGCGGCGGCGTCGCGCGCCATGTCGTGACCGGTCATGGGGTCCCCCCGTTTCGAGAACGAGCAGTCGGCCTGCCCGCTGCTAGCAATGTGATTACACATTACCCCGGATGGCAACCTTGGACGCCTCTCGGGAGTCGGTTCCCATGGGAGTAGGTGCTGATTGTCACGTCCGCAAAAGACCGCATCTCTTGCTTTTCGTCCTTGCCGAAGGTGTTAGCTGGCTGGGCTGAGCTGAGCGGGTCGAGCAGAGAAACAGGAGCGAAACAGCGATGGGTCGAGCGGATGCGCGGCGAGCCCAACGAAGGGCTGCGAAGAGCGGCGGCATACGCAGACTCTTCACCTGGCGGAAGATGCTGGGCGCCTTCTTCGGGTTCTGCCTGCTGGGCATGGGTGCCTTCGTCGCCCTCTACCTCTACGTGGACATCCCGAAGGCCAACGCCCTGGCCGAGCGGCAGAGCAACGTCTACCAGTACAGCGACGGATCGCTGCTCGCCAGGACCGGCGACGGCGTCAACCGCCAGATCGTCGACCTGGCCGTGGTGCCCAAGGCGGTCCAGCACACCTTCGTCGCGGCGGAGAACAAGACGTTCTACGACGACAAGGGCATCGACCTGAAGGGCACCGCGCGCGGTCTGCTCAACACGCTCAGCGGCAAGGGCAAGCAGGGTGGTTCGACCATCACCCAGCAGTACGTGAAGAACTACTACCTGACGCAGGACCCGACGATCAGCCGGAAGCTCAAGGAACTGGTGATCTCGCTCAAGGTCGACAGCAAGAAGAGCAAGGAGTACATCCTCGCCGGGTACATCAACACCGCCTACTACGGGCGGGGCGCCAGCGGCATCCAGGCCGCCGCGCAGGCGTACTACGGCGTCGACGCCAAGGACCTCACCGTCTCCCAGGGCGCCTACCTCGCCTCCGTGCTCCAGGCCCCCAGCCAGTACGACTGGCAGACCGCCAGCGAGACCGGCCGGAAGCTGGTCAAGGACCGCTGGGCCTACACCCTCGACAACATGGTCGAGATGAAGTGGCTCTCCCAGGCCGAGCGCGACAAGCAGAAGTTCCCGGTCCCGCAGAAGGCCAAGCCCGCCCCCGGTATGGAGGGCCAGACCGGCTACCTCGTCGAGGCCGCCAACGCGGAGCTGCGCGCGCAGGGCGTCACCGACGAGATGCGGCAGGCCGGCGGCTGGACCTTCACGCTCAACATCGACAAGAAGCGGCAGAAGCAGCTGGAGGAGTCCGTCGACCGCCAGCTGGAGTCCAAGCTGGACCGCAAGGGCAACAAGGTCGACGCGACCGTCCAGGCGGGCGCCACGTCCGTCAACCCGAAGACCGGTGCCGTCGTCGCGCTGTACGGCGGGGTGGACTACGTCAAGCACTACGTCTCGAACGCCACCCGCCGGGACTTCCAGCCCGCCTCCACCTTCAAGCCGCTGGTGTTCGCCTCCGCGCTGGAGAACGAGTCCAAGACCCAGGACGGCGACCTGATCGGCGTCAACACCCGCTACGACGGCACCAGCAAGCGGCCCGTCGTCGGCAGCGACACCCCCTTCGCCCCGGAGAACGAGGACGACCGGAGCTACGGCTCCGTCACCGTGCAGAAGGCCATGAACGCCTCGATCAACTCCGCCTTCGCGCAGATGGTCGTCGACGTCGGCCCGGCCCAGGTGAAGAAGACCGCGCTCTCCCTCGGCCTGCCCGACAAGAACTTCCCCGAGCGCCCCGCCATCACGCTCGGCACGATGAACGCCTCGACCTGGGACATGGCGGGCGCGTACGCCACGCTCGACAACCACGGCAAGAAGGTCACCCCCTTCATCGTGAAGTCCGCCCAGCACCGCGACCGGACCGTCGAGCCGGTCGAGGGCATCGGCAAGCAGGTGATCAGCCGCAAGTCCGCCGACACGGTGACCTCCGTGCTGACCGGGGTCGTGGACGCGGGCTCCGGCAAGGCCGCCAACACCAGCGCCTACGACGCGGCGGGCAAGACGGGTACCTCCGAGAACAACAAGTCGGCCTGGTTCGCCGCGTACACCCCCGAGCTGACCACCGTCGTCGCGCTCTTCGGCGAGTCGCCCAAGGGCGGCTCCCAGGTCAGCCTGACCGGCACCGCCAACTCCGGCCGGGCCAACGGCGGCGGCTTCCCCGCGCAGATCTGGGCGGACTACACGCTCGGCGCGCTGGGCGGCGGCTCCACCGCCCGGTTCGACCTGGAGGACGTCGAGCGCGGCGAGTCCACCGTGCCGTCCTCGCCGTCGATGTCGCCCTCGCAGTCCGCGAGCACCGACACGTCCCCGAGCAAGTCGCCGGACGCCCCCTCGCAGGACACGAGCCAGTCGCCCGAGGTCCCGCCGAGCCAGTCGCCCGAGGTGCCGCCCAGCCAGTCCCCGGAGGTGCCGCCGCCGAGCCAGTCCCCGGAGCCGCCGGGCGACGGGCTGGACAACGGGCGCCCCGGCCAGGCGGGCGGGAACAACGCCCCGGCGGGCAACCAGTGAGCAAGGGGTGAGGGGCGGCGCCGGGTTCCGGCACCGCCCCTCACCCTTCCTCGTGGGCTGCGATCAGCCACCGTCGACCTTCTTGGCGACCCGGTCGCCGAGGTCCTTGTCGACGTTCCGCCAGTACTGCAGCGCCCGCTCCAGGACCGGGCGGCTCACCCCGTCCAGCAGATGGCCGGAAATGTTCCCCACCAACCGCTCGCGCTGGGCGTCGTCCATGACCTCGCGCACCAGCGTGCCCGGCTGGCCCCAGTCGTCGTCCTCGCTGTGCAGCTTGTACGCCTCGTGGACCATCTCGCCCGCCGTCGCCCAGCCCGCGGGGTCACCGAAGCGCGCGGTGTCCGCGGCCGGACCGCCGTACGAGTTCGGCGCGTAGACCGCCCCCGTACGGCTCGGCTCGTACCGCATCGGGCCGTCCTTCGCGTACGAGTTGCGGCCGAAACGCGGGCGGTTCGGGGGCAGCTGCGCGTAGTTCGGGCCGATCCGGTACCGGTGGGTGTCCGGGTACGAGAAGAGCCGGCCGAGCAGCATCTTGTCCGGCGACGGACCGATTCCGGGCACCAGGTTCGACGGCTCGAAGGACGCCTGCTCGATATGGACGAAGAAGTCCTCCGGGTTCTCGTCGAGCGTCATCCGCCCGACCTCGATCTCCGGGTAGTCCGCGTGCGGCCACACCTTCGTGAGGTCGAACGGGTTGAACCGGTAGTCCGGCGCGTCGTCGAACGGCATCACCTGCACGTACAGCGTCCAGCTCGGGTGGTCCCCGCGCTCGATCGCCTCGTACAGGTCGCGGCGGTGGACGTCCCCGTCGATCCCGGCCATCCGGTCGGCCTCGGCCTGCGGGTAGTAGTCGATGCCCTGGTCGGTCTTGAAGCGGTACTTCACCCAGAACCGCTCGCCGCCCGCGTTGACCCACATGTAGGTGTGCGAGCTGTAGCCGTTCATGTGGCGGTAGGTCTTCGGGATGCCCCGGTCGCCCATCAGCCACGTCACCATGTGCGCCGACTCCGGGGAGAGCGTCCAGAAGTCCCACTGCATGTCGTGGTCGCGCACCGCGTTGTCCGGGCGGCGCTTCTGCGAGCGGATGAAGTCCTGGAACTTCATCGGATCCCGTACGAAGAAGACCGGCGTGTTGTTGCCGACCATGTCGTAGTTGCCCCGCTCGGTGTAGAACTTCAGCGCGAAGCCGCGCGGGTCGCGCCAGGTGTCGGGCGAGCCCTGCTCACCGGCGACCGTGGAGAACCGCGCCAGCATGGCGGTCTCCTTGCCCGGCTGGAACAGGTCGGCCTTGGTGAACTGACTGATGTCGTTGGTCACCCTGAAATGGCCGTACGCCCCCGATCCCTTGGCATGGACCACCCGCTCGGGAACCCGTTCACGGTTGAACTGGGCCATCTTCTCGATGAGGTAGTGGTCCTGGAGCAGGATCGGCCCGTCGGCCCCGACGGTGAGCGAGTGCTCGTCGCTCTCCACCGGGATTCCGGCGTTGTTGGTGGTGTACTCGGTGTTCGGGGTCTTGAGGGTGGTGGG
The DNA here is from genome assembly GCF_053598535.1 of Streptomyces sp. NPDC001108. NCBI lineage: Bacteria > Bacillati > Actinomycetota > Actinomycetes > Kitasatosporales > Streptomycetaceae > Streptomyces > Streptomyces sp. NPDC001108. The sequence goes on along the minus strand of NZ_JBSFKL010000002.1, from coordinate 469,295 downwards.
TTCCTCGGACACGAGCGTCCTCCCGTCGGTGGGGGTTTCGGCCAGGCCGTCTCGTCACGACCGAGTCAAACCCGCCGACAGGAGGTCGGCAACATTTCGTCGCTCTCCGTCCAGGGCGATACGGCGTACCCGAACGGAGAGCGGCGCCGCTACTGCCCGCGCGGCGGCATCTCGAACCAGACCACCTTGCCGGTCGAGAGCCGCGTCGCCCCCCACCGCCTGGCCAGCCGGTTCACCAGGAACAGGCCCCGGCCGCCCTCGTCCATGTCCCGCGCCCGGCGCTGCCGGGGCAGCTGCGGGGAGTCGTCGCCGACCTCGCAGCGCAGGATGTCGGTACGCAGCAGCCGCAGCGTCACCGGTCGCTCCGCGTAGCGGACCGCGTTGGTGACCACCTCGCTGACCAGCAGCTCCACCGCGTCGGACAGATCGTCCAGTCCCCACCGGCTCAGCGCCCGCCGGGCCAGCCTGCGGGCCCGCCCCGGCGCGGTCTCCTCCGGATCCAGGTGCCAGTACGCGACGTCGCTCGGCGCGATCCCGTCGAACCGGGCGGCCAGCAGCGCGATGTCGTCGTCCCGGTCGCCCGGGCCGAGCATGTCCAGCACGTCGTCGCAGAGCGCCTCCAGCGGCGGCGAGTGGTCCGGGCCGGTGAGCCGGGCGGTGGCGGCCAGCCGCTCGCGCAGCAGCTCGATCCCCGTCCACACGTCCCGCAGCCGGGACTCCACCAGCCCGTCCGTGTACAGCAGCAGCGTCGCCCCGGCGGGCGCGTCCAGCTCGACCGCCTCGAAGTCCACCCCGCCGACCCCGATCGGCGCACCGGCCGGCACCCGCAGCACCTCCGCACGGCCGCCCAGGTGGAGCAGGACCGGCGGCGGATGGCCCGCGTTGGCGACGGTGATCCTGTGCGTGACGGGGTCGTACACCGCGTACAGGCAGGTCGCCATGCGGTCGCTGCCGAGCCGCTGCGCCTGCTCGTCGAGGTGGTGCAGCACCTCCTGGGGCGGCAGGTCGAGCCCGGCGAGGGTCTGCGCGGTGGTGCGCAGCTGGCCCATGATCGCGGCGGAGGTCATGGAGTGGCCCATGACGTCGCCCACCACCAGGGCGACCCGGCTGCCGGGGAGCGGGATCGCGTCGTACCAGTCACCGCCGACCCGGGCCGTCTCGGCGGCCGGGAGGTAGCGGGAGGCGAGCCGGACGCCGGTGGGCTGCGGCAGCGAGTCGGGGAGCATCGTGCGCTGGAGCTCGTCCGCGATGTACGCCTCGCGCCCGTACAGCACGGCCTTGTCGATGCCGAGCGCGGTGTGCGTCGCCAGCTGGGCGGCGACCAGCAGGTCGTTCGCCTCGAAGGCCGGCCGCTCCGTGCCGCGGAGGAAGACGGCGGCGCCGATCACCCGCCGCCGGCCGCGCAGCGGGGCCAGGATGGCGCGGTGCCCGGTCGGTACCGTCCGGCCCGCGCCGAGCAGCTCGGGCAGGGCGGCGCGGGCCGCCGCGGAGTCCCCGAAGACCGGCCGCACCCCGCGCAGCACCTCGGCCAGCGCCCCGCCGGAGCGGACCTCGCACAGCTCGGCGGCGGGGGTCAGGTCGCCGTGCGGATCGATCACCGGCAGCCGCAGCCGCTCGGTCTCCGCCGGGCCCTCGGTCTCCTCGTCGCTCAGCCGCAGCCGGTCGGAGCGGCGCAGCCGCAGCACGAACGGCGCGACCGGCCGCTCGTCGCCGACCGGGAGCGGGTCGCGGAGGTAGACGAGTATGGCGTCGGAGAACGTCGGCACACTGGCCCGGCACAGGCCCAGCACGATCTCGTCCAGGTCTATGCCGCGGGCGATCCGCCGGGTGGCCGCGCCGACGAACCGCAGCCGGTCGCCCTCACGACGGACCGCGGCCTGCGGGTCGAGCCCCGCGGGGGCGGGGCCGGGCGCCGGAGCGGGGGCAGGGATCGCCGCGGTGGCAGGGGAGGCGGCCGGCGCGGCGTCCTGCTGCCGCGGCCGGGTGCGTTCCTGCGACCGGGCTGCCAGGGGCTGCCGGCCTTCGTGGGAGGTGGGGTGCTCCGTCACGCTTGGGGTTCCGTCCGTCCGGGCCGGTTGTACGAGGCGGTCGCCTGCTGGGGCGTTACTGTGCCCCCGCGGGAGCGGCGATAACAACGGCTGTCACCGGATGCCCCGGGACGAGGGGCTGAAACCTGACGCCCGCGGAACGGCCCGGTGACAACGTTTCCGGCGACGGGGCGGGCAACGGTGAGCACGTCTCCACCCCCTCGAAGTGGTTCATACGATGCGTACGCCTGATGCGGCTCGTACAGCTCACAGCTCATGCAGTGCGTGGTGCTCGTGCGGTGACTTGTGGTCAGGTGCGGTGCCGCGCCTCCCGGTCGGAGCGGTGCGGCTCCCCGGAGGACGATCCTACGTTTGCCCCCTCGGGATGCACCAAGGGTCTCACGACGGCATGGCCGAAGGGGTGCGGTCCCAGTCATCCGGCAGTGCGGGAACCCGCCATTGTGGATCGGGCCGCCAGCGCTCCCAGCCGTCCCGGAACGGGGCGCCCCAGCCCTCGATCAGCCGGACGGCCGCCCGCCCCGCCTCACGCACCCGGCGCGCCGTCTCGGGAGCCATCAGGCCGGCCCGCTGCGCCATGGCGAACTCGTCCTCGTCGCGCCAGACCCAGCTGTGGTCCGGGTAGACGGAGATGTCGAGAAAATGATCCTCGGAGTCGACGCCGCCCTGCCAACGGGTGTGCGGCTCCTCCAGGTTCACGTACCAGCTGCGGAACCGCCAGGCCGGCTCCCAGAACAGCCAGACCGACCAGGGGTCCCCGGGCCGGGCCAGCTTCAGCACCCCGTTGCCCAGCCAGGGCGAGCGGGCCGTGGTGCGCGGGGCGGTGTAGCGGGTGGCGAGCGGTTCGGCGTGCACGTCCCGCCCGTCCGCCAGCACCGGCTTCACGCACTCGGTGCCCGGCGCCACCCAGACCGCCAGCAGATCGGCGGTGTCCTGCACCACGGTGACCGGACGGCAGATATGGATGCCCCCGCCCCACCGCCCCGGCGCACCGCCCTCCACCGACGCGCCGTTGCGGCGGTAGCGCCACAGGATCTGCTCGCCCGGCGCCCAGCGCTCACTCTCTCCGGTACCTGCCATGGCCGGATCTTAGGGCTGCCCGGCCCGCCCGGGCAGCGGTGCGGGTCACGGCCGGGTCATGCGCAGGACGTCGAGGGCCTCGTCGAGCTGTTCCAGGGTGAGGTCGCCCCGGTCGACGTAGCCGGACTCCAGGACCACCTCGCGGATGGTGCGGCGCTGGGCGAGGGACTTCTTGGCGACCTTCGCGGCCTCCTCGTAGCCGATGTACTTGTTCAGCGGGGTGACGACGGAGGGGGAGGACTCGGCGTACTCGCGGGCCCGTTCGGGGTTGGCGGTGATGCCGTCGACGGTGCGGTCGGCCAGCAGACGGGAGGCGTTGGCCAGCAGGCGCACCGACTCCAGCAGGTTCTTGGCGATGACCGGGAGCATCACGTTCAGCTCGAAGTTGCCCGCCGCGCCGGCGGCGGCGACCGTCGCGTCGTTCCCCGTCACCTGGGCGGCCACCATCAGCACGGCTTCCGGGACGACCGGGTTGACCTTCCCCGGCATGATCGAGGAGCCGGGCTGGAGGTCGGGCAGGTTGATCTCGGCGAGGCCGGTGCGCGGGCCGGAGGACATCCAGCGCAGATCGTTGGCGATCTTGGTGAGCGAGCCGGCGATCGTACGGAGCTGGCCCGAGGTCTCGACCAGGCCGTCCCGCGCGCCCTGTGCCTCGAAGTGGTTGCGGGCCTCGGTCAGCGGCAGCCCGGTGGCGCGGGCCACCTCGGCGATGACGGCGGCGGAGAAGCCGGGCGGCGTGTTGATGCCGGTGCCGACGGCCGTGCCGCCCAGCGGCAGTTCGGCGAGGCGGGGGAGCGAGGCGCGCAGCCGCTCTACCCCGTACCGGATCTGCGCCGCGTAGCCGCCGAACTCCTGGCCGAGCGTCACGGGCGTGGCGTCCATCAGATGGGTGCGCCCCGCCTTGACCACCGGGGCGAACTCGCTGGACTTCCGTTCGAGGGAGGAAGCCAGGTGATCCAGTGCCGGGATCAGCTCGCGGGTGACGGCCGCCGTGGCCGCGATGTGGATGGAGGAGGGGAAGACGTCGTTGGACGACTGCGAGGCGTTGACGTGGTCGTTGGGGTGGACCTCGCGGCCCAGCCGTTCGGTGGCGAGGGTGGCCAGCACCTCGTTGGTGTTCATGTTGGACGAGGTGCCCGAGCCGGTCTGGAAGACGTCGACCGGGAAGTGCTCGTCCCAGCGGCCCTCGGCGACCTCGGCGGCGGCCGATCCGATGGCCGCGGCGGTCTCCGGGTCCACCACCCCCAGCTCCGCGTTCACCTTCGCGGCGGCGGCCTTGATCCGGGCCAGCGCCTCGATGTGGGCCCGCTCCAGGCGCTGACCGGAGATCGGGAAGTTCTCCACCGCGCGCTGGGTCTGGGCGCGCCACTTGGCGGCCGCGGGCACCCTGACCTCGCCCATCGAGTCGTGCTCGACGCGGAAACCCGCCCCGTCGCCGGGGGACGCGGAGCCGGTCGACGACCCGTTCATCTCGTTCATCTCCTTGAACCTCCTGAAAAAGTTGAGCACTTGTCTTGTTCTTTCTATTCCCAAGACAGCTACCGGCCAGTAAATACCGGGGGTAACCACAACCCGGGGAGGCACCATGAGGCACACCAGGCACAGACTCCGCTGTACGGTCGCGGCCGCCGCGGCCATCGCGGCGGCGCTCGGCGGTACGGCCTTCGCCACCGGCCCGGCGGCGAACGCGGCGGACGGGGCCACCGCCCGCACCACCGCGTCCACCCCCCTCCCGCCCGAACTGGAGGCGATCCGCGCCGCCGAGGCCACCAAGCTGTACGGCGACTCCGCCGAACGGCCGATGGCCCAGCGCAAGACCGGGCTGATCTCGCTCGGCGACAGCGAGATCTCCGGCGAGGGCGTCGGTACCTACGAGGCCGGCACCAACGGCCCCGACAACTGGTGCCACCGCTCGCCCGACTCCGCGATCCACCGCACCGGCATCCCTGCGGACGTCACGTACAACGTCTCCTGCTCCGGCGCGTACACCGGCAACATCGTGATCGGCGGCTCCAAGCAGTACGCCGACGAGCTGGTGCAGAGCGACAACCTCGCGATCAAGGCGCGCAACACCCGGATCAAGATGATCGTGCTGGTCGCGGGCGCCAACGACGACCTCCAGTTCGGTCCGGTCATGACCGACTGCGTCACCCGCTGGGTGCTCTCCCAGGGCACCTGCGAGCCGAAGTACGACGGCGGCTGGCAGGCGCGGGTCGACGGACTCGTCCCCAAGGTCGAGAAGACCGTGCGCGACCTGAAGACCGTCATGTCCGACGCGGGATACGCCTCCGGTGACTACAAGCTCGTGGTCATGGGCTACCCGAGCCCGATCGGCCCGGACTTCTACGACAACCCCGCCTTCCCCGGCAAGCTCCCCGGCGGCTGCGCCGGATACGACTCCGACGCCGCCTGGGGCCGCAACGTCGCCGTCCCGACCTTCGAACGCGGTATGCGCAAGGCCGCCGCGGACACCGGCGCCGTCTACCTCGACAACTCCCGGCTCTTCCACGGGCACGAGGTGTGCAGCGAGAACACCTTCGCCCGCGGCCTCTACATCGACCTCGGCCACTTCCCGCCGGACTCCAACTCGCTGCGGCAGTCCTACCACCCGAACGAGCGGGGCCACGGCGCCTTCGCGTCCTGCCTCACCCAGGTCTACAACTCCGGCCTGCGCGAGGCGAGCTGCGCCGACCCGGCCAGCACCGGGAAGCCGGTCCTCCAGGCCGGGGCCTGGGACGACCTGTTCAAGCCCGTGAGGAACGAGGCCACCGGCACCTGCCTGGACGCCCCCGCCTCGGTCACCCGCAACGACACCAAGGTCGGCGGCTGGGACTGCCACGGCGGCCGCAACCAGGGCTGGTGGTACGACTCCGGCACGAAGAACCTGCGCACGGAGCTGAGCCACGACCGGTGCCTGGACGTGCCGGGCGCCGACTACAAGGCCGGCGCCACGCTCATCCTGTACAACTGCTCCGGCGCGGCCAACCAGCAGTTCGTCAAGGACGGGGCCACCCTGCGCCCTGCCGCCTCCACGGGGCTCTGCCTGACGCTGGCCGGAGCCAAGGACCCGCTGAGGCTCCAGCCCTGCGACGGGGGCGCGCAGCAGCGGTTCGCGTAGGCGCACGAGGAGGTACGACGGAGGGGCGGGGCGGCCGGGGAGCCGCCCCGCCCCTCCGGGCGTCCGGGCCTCAGCCGGAGGTGACGAACGCGCCCAGCGCGGCCGCCAGATGGCCCGGGTCCGCCGCCCCGCACAGCTCACGGGCCGAGTGCATGGAGAGCCCCGGCACCCCCACGTCGACCGTCGGCACCCCGAGCCGGGCCGCGGTGATCGGGCCGATCGACGTACCGCACGGCATCGCGTTGTTGGAGACGAACGGCTGCCACGGCACGCCCGCCCGCTCGCAGGCCGAGGCGAAGACCGCCATGCCGGTGCCGTCGGTCGCGTACCGCTGGTTGACGTTGACCTTCAGGGAGGGGCCGCCGTTGGGCAGCGGACGGTGCTCCGGGTCGTGCCGCTCCGCGTAGTTCGGGTGCACCGCGTGGGACATGTCGGCCGAGACGCAGAAGGAGCCGGACAGGGCCCGGGACCAGTCCTCCGGGGAGCCGCCCCGGGCGGTCACCGAGCGGCTCAGCACCCGCTCCAGCAGCGGCCCGTGCGCCCCGGTCGCCGAACCGCTGCCGACCTCCTCGTGGTCGAAGGCGGCCAGGACGGGAACGCACACCGGCGCGTCGACGGCGTCCGCCGCGGCCGTCAGGGCCACCACCCCGGCGTGCACGGAGACCAGGTTGTCCAGCCGCGACGCCACCACGAACTCCCGTTCCGCGCCCAGGTACCCGGGCGGCTGGACGTCGTGCAGCATCAGGTCCCAGCCGAGCACCCGGCCGGGCTCCGCCCCGGCGGCCGCCGCCACCCGGCGGATCAGCGCGCCCCTCTCGGCCGTGCCGAGCGACCACACCGGGGCGAGGTGGCGCTGCGGGTCCAGCGCCAGCCCGTCGTTGACCGAGTGGTCCAGATGGATGGCGAGCTGCGGCACCCGGAACAGCGGCTCGTCGATCCGGACGAGTCGGGTCTCCACCGCCCCGCCCTCCCCGCGCAGCGCGAGCCGCCCGGAGATGCCGAGGTCGCGGTCGAGCCAGGTGTTCAGCGGGACACCGCCGTAGATCTCCACGCCCACCTGCCGCCAGCCCGCGCCACCGGTGTCCGGGACGGGCTTGACCCGCAGGTTCGGGGAGTCGGTGTGCGAGCCGACGATCCGGAACGGGGTGTGCGCCGGGGCGCCCTCGGGGACGTACCAGGCGATCAGCGAGCCGTCGCGGATGTGGAAGGCGCCGCCGGTCGTGCCCGTCCAGTCGTCCGTGCCGCGCAGTTCGCGGAACCCGGCCTTCTCCAGACGCCGGGCGGCACTGGCCACCGCGTGGTACGGGGACGGGCTGGCACCGATGAAGTCCAGCAGGTCGTCGCTGTGACTGCGGTGGGGAAGCGGCGTCATGCGGCGTCCGCCTTTCCGGTGTTCGACGTGGCGAGGGGAGGGTGTACCGCGCGAGGCCGCCGGGGGCGGTGCGGTACGGGTGGCGCCCGGAGGCGGTGGGAGCGCTTCGGGATCGCCGGACAACCCACCAAAGCGGCTCGGTGCGGCGCAAGTCCGTCGCGCACGCCGGTGCGGGAAAGCGGTGGTGCCGCTCCACCGCGGGGATCCGCCGGGCTCCGGGCGCACGGCGGCCCACCGGCACCACCCGGCCCGGCACGACGGGCGTCCGGCACCGCGACGACCTCTGCGGAATTGGCCGGATAACGCTGTACGGCCCGGCCGCCGCTCCACCCCGGCCGGGGGCGGCTCCGGGCGCGCGGAGCGGCTACGGCGCGCCCGCCGCGCGCCTCCTGGAACCTGCCCGGGGACATGCGAAGGCCCCCTGGTACGCGCAAACACGTACCAGGGGGCCGACCGGCGTACGGATCAGGCGAGGCCCGGGCCGCGGACCGGGATGCTGGTGAACGTCGGGGCCGGGGCGGGCTCGGTGAAGAAGTCGTTGCCCTTGTCGTCGACGACGATGAACGCCGGGAAGTCCTCGACCTCGATCTTCCAGACCGCCTCCATACCGAGCTCCTCGTACTCGACGACCTCGACCTTCTTGATGCAGTCCTGCGCGAGGCGCGCGGCCGGACCGCCGATCGAGCCCAGGTAGAAGCCGCCGTGCGCGTCGCACGCGTCGGTGACCTGCTTCGACCGGTTGCCCTTGGCCAGCATCACCTTGGAGCCGCCCGCCGCCTGGAACTGGGCGACGTAGCTGTCCATCCGGCCCGCCGTCGTCGGGCCGAAGGAACCGGAGGCGTACCCCTCGGGCGTCTTCGCCGGGCCCGCGTAGTAGACCGGGTGGTCCTTCAGGTACTGCGGCATCTCCTCGCCCGCGTCCAGCCGCTCCTTGATCTTGGCGTGCGCGATGTCGCGGGCCACGACCAGCGGACCGGTCAGCGAGAGCCGGGTCTTGACCGGGTACTTGGTCAGCTCGGCCAGCACCTCGTCCATCGGCCGGTTGAGGTCGATCTTCACGACGTCGCCCGACTCGTCCAGGTGCTCGTCTGTGGTGTCCGGCAGGAAGCGCGCCGGGTCCTTCTCCAGCTGCTCCAGGAAGACGCCCTCGGCGGTGATCTTCGCGACGGCCTGGCGGTCCGCCGAGCAGGACACCGCGATCGCCACCGGCAGCGAGGCGCCGTGCCGGGGGAGCCGGACCACGCGCACGTCGTGGCAGAAGTACTTGCCGCCGAACTGGGCGCCGATGCCGATCTTCTGCGTCAGCTCGAAGACCTTCTCCTCCAGCTCCTTGTCCCGGAAGCCGTGACCGGTGGGGGAGCCCTCGGCGGGCAGCTCGTCCAGGTAGTGCGCGGAGGCGTACTTCGCGGTCTTCAGCGCGAACTCGGCCGACGTACCGCCGACGACGATCGCCAGGTGGTACGGCGGGCAGGCGGCCGTACCCAGCGAACGGATCTTCTCCTCCAGGAACTTCATCATGGAGGCCTCGTTCAGCACGGCCTTCGTCTCCTGGAAGAGGAACGACTTGTTGGCCGAGCCGCCGCCCTTCGCCATGAAGAGGAACTTGTACGCGCCGCCGTCGGTGGCGTACAGCTCGATCTGCGCGGGGAGGTTCGAGCCGGTGTTCTTCTCCTCCCACATGGTGAGCGGAGCCATCTGCGAGTAGCGGAGGTTGAGCTTGGTGTACGCGTCGAAGATGCCGTGCGACAGGGCCTCCTCGTCACCGCCCTCGGTCAGCACGTTCTGACCGCGCTTGCCCATCACGATCGCGGTGCCGGTGTCCTGGCACATCGGCAGCACGCCGGCCGCGGCGATGTTCGCGTTCTTCAGGAGGTCGAGCGCGACGAACTTGTCGTTGGACGACGCCTCGGGGTCGTCCACGATCCGCCGGAGCTGCGCCAGGTGGGCGGGGCGCAGGTAGTGCGAGATGTCGTGCATGGCCTCGGCGGCCAGGGTGCGCAGCGCCTCCGGGGCGACCTTGAGGAACGTACGGCCGTCGGCCTCGAAGGTGGAGACACCCTCGGAGGTCACCAGGCGGTACGGCGTGGTGTCCTCTCCCAGCGGGAGCAGATCGGAGTACGCAAACTCTGGCATTACGGCCATTCCTCACTCGGCAGACGGTGGCTGACCTCCCTCGGGCAGCGCATCCACCAGGGTAGAGCGCCGCGGGCGTGGCGAAGCTGTGAGGTAAGGCTCAGTCGCCGGATGTGCCCCGTGCGTCCGGGGTGGCGGATGTGCCGGACGGGACGGTGGACACGGCCGGTCCGGCACGCCGGGCGCCCCGCACCCTAGTCGCGATCTATCGCGTTTGGGTAGGCTGGTCCGGTGGACCTAGAGAAGCAGCCTCAGCAGCCGGTGGCGCCGGTCGGCATCCGTGCCTCCGACGCGGACCGGGACCGGATCGCGGACATCCTGCGGGAAGCCATGGCCGAGGGCCGGCTCACCGCCGAGGAGCACGCCGAGCGGGTCGACGCCGTCTACCGGGCCAAGACCGTCGGGGAACTGGAACCGCTGGTGCGGGACCTGCCGGGCGCCCCGGGCACGGTCCGCTCCGCCGTGCCCGCCGCCCCCGGCACGCAGGAGGCGCAGGGGCCCGAGGGTCCGGCCGACAACCTGGTGGCGATCTTCAGCGGGTCGACCCGCAAGGGCCGCTGGCGGGTCGGCGCCCGGACGAACGCCTTCGCGCTCTTCGGCAGCGTGGAGATCGATCTGACCGAGGCACTTTTCGGTCAGAGACTGACGGTCATCAATGCGACGTCCGTCTTCGGGAGCGTCGACATCAGGGTTCCCGAGAACATCTCGCTGCGCGGCGGTGGCGCGGGCGTCTTCGGTAATTTCGAGGTCGCCACGCTGGAATCCGGCGACCCCGAGGCGCCGGTCGTCGTCATCAACGGATATTCCGTGTTCGGCAGCGTCGAGGCGAAGCCCAAGCGCGGCAAGTTCATCGCGGATCTCCAGGACCGGCTGCGCAAGCGCCTCGGCTGACCGGTCGTACCGGCATCCGCGTCGGAGCTGGTCCGCGACGGTACGAGGGGGCGCGCCGGGCGGCTCTCGGTGGCTCCCCGCGGGTTCGTCCCGCCTTCTTCCGGCGGTCCCGGAATGCCGTGGGGAACCCCCGCGAGGGCTTTCGGCGGGCCCCGGGCGTTCCCGGGCGGGCCTTCCGGACCTCCGTGGGACTTCTCGAACCCGCGTGAATCTCCGTGAATCCCCATGGGTTCCGGTGGGTCCCCGCGAATCTTCGCGAATGTTTGCGAACCTTCGTCAAACTTCGAGAACAAGCCAATTCCCGGGGCGCCGCAATTCGACCCCGGGTGCGGGGCGCCACTCAGTGCATGGGCGTGCGCACAGGGGGTAGGGAATGCTGCATCGTCTCTCGCTCGCGAAGCCGTCGTCAGGAGTGGACCGTGCTGCAACTGCCGCATCAGCCCCTGCAGGTAGCCGCCGTGCCTGCCCAGCGCGCCCCCGCGCGGGAGGACCAGGCCGGCCCCTGGCACTCGGAGGCGGTGTGCCGCCGGGACGAGGCCGGGCTGTTCTTCGCCCCGTCGAAGGAGCCGACGGCCGCCAGACTCGCGCGTGAGGAGTCCGCCAAGCGGGTCTGCGCGCGCTGCCCCGTGATGATCGAGTGCCAGGAGCACGCGCTCATACAGCCGGAGCCCTACGGGGTCTGGGGCGGGCTCACCGCCGCCGAGCGCCGTGTGGTGCTCGCCCGGCGCAGACGGCGCGAGATGGAGCTCAAGGCGTCGTCGGCGTCGGCCGGGGCCACGGGCCGGGTCGCCGCGGCCGGCTGACCGCCCGACCGGGCCGCGCGCACGCCGCCGCGGTCCGGCCTCCGCGCGCACCGGCCCGACGGCGGCCCGGTGGCGCGGTCACCCACGCGAAGAGGCGCCCCCACCGCACACGGGGGGCGCCTCTTCGCGTGGCCGTGCCCGAGGACCCGCTCCGGAGAGGCGTCCTCGAGGGCGGCTCCTACTGCGCGCGGTCGAAGCCGACGGCGCTGTAGGCGCGCAGCTTCGAGAGCCGGTGCGTGGAGTCGATCCGCCGGATCGTGCCGGACTTGGAGCGCATCACGATGGACTCGGTGGTGGCCGTCTCCGCCCGGTACCGCACCCCGCGCATCAGCTCGCCGTCCGTGATGCCGGTCGCGGCGAAGAACACGTTGTCGCCGCTGACCAGGTCGTTGGTGGACAGCACCCGGTCCAGGTCGTGCCCGGCGTCCAGGGCGCGCTGCCGCTCGGCCTCGTCCTTCGGCCAGAGCTTGCCCTGGATGACGCCGCCGAGGCACTTTATGGCGCAGGCCGAGATGATGCCCTCGGGCGTGCCGCCGATGCCCATCAGCAGGTCGACGCCGGTGCCCTCGCGGGCCGCCATGATCGAGCCCGCGACGTCGCCGTCGGAGATGAACTTGATCCGGGCGCCGGTCTCGCGGATCTCCTTGACGATGCCCTCGTGGCGCGGGCGGTCGAGCACGACGACCGTGACGTCCTCGGGGGCGGAGTTCTTCGCCCGGGCGACCCGGCGGATGTTCACCGAGACGGGGGCGTTGATGTCGACGAAGTCGGCGGCCTCGGGGCCGGTGACCAGCTTGTCCATGTAGAAGACGGCCGAGGGGTCGAACATGGCGCCGCGGTCGGCGGCGGCCAGCACGGCGATCGCGTTCGGCATGCCCTTGGCGTTCAGGGTGGTGCCGTCGATCGGGTCCACGGCGATGTCGACCTCGGGGCCGGTCCCGTCGCCGACGCGCTCGCCGTTGAACAGCATGGGGGCTTCGTCCTTCTCGCCCTCGCCGATGACGACGACGCCGTTCATCGAGACGGTGGAGACGAGGGTCCGCATGGCCTTCACGGCGGCGCCGTCCGCGCCGATCTTGTCGCCGCGGCCCACCCAGCGCCCGGCCGCCATGGCGGCGGCCTCGGTGACCCTGACCAGCTCCAGGGCGAGGTTGCGGTCGGGGGCCTCGGGGGAGACCTCGAGCGGAGACGGCAGATGATGCTCGGGCATCGGAACGCACCTTTCTGTACGGCGACGACCGGAAGAGGGTGCTGTGACTCTATCGTCAGGTCGACAAAATGAGCAGACCGGGTCACTTTTGAGCGCTCGTTGTCGGCCGCCGCCCCCCGCTCGGGTCCGCCGGGCGCAATGCGACCATGGGTCCGTGGCTAGCAAGCGAGGCAAGCAGACGGCGCGGGACATGTTCCTGTCGATGGCGGTCATCACCGCCGTCGCGGGCAGTGTCTACATCTTCATCCCGCAGGACAAGAACGCCGATCCGGTCCCGGCCGTCGACTACCGGGTGGAACTCCTGACGGCGCGGCGCGCGGCGCCGTACCCGGTGGCCGCCCCGGACGGGCTGACCGGCGGCTGGAAGGCCACCTCGGTCAGCTACGACCGCAAGGCGGGCAACAGCTGGCACCTGGGCTTCCTCGACCCGGACGGCAAGTACGTCGCCGTGGAGCAGTCCACCTCCCCGGCGAAGCGGTACGTCACCGAGGTCAGCCAGAAGGCCGCGGACACCGGCCGTACGCGCCAGGTCGCGGGCGAGGCGTGGCAGCACTGGGAGGGCGACAAGTACGACGCCCTCGTGCGCCAGGACAAGGGCTCGACCACGGTGGTCACGGGCTCGGCGTCGACGGAGCGGCTGGCGGAGATGGCCGCCGCGCTGAAGACCGCCGCCCCGTCCCCCACGCCCTCCCCGTCCTCCTGACGGCACCCGCCCGCGCGGCGCGCGGGCAGGTGCGACGAGGCCCCGGAGCGTGCGCCGCTCCGGGGCCTCGTCGCGCTGCGGGCGGTCGACGACCACCCGGACGGCCGTGCGGCCGGGGGACGGCTCAGACGGTCGTGATGACCTCGTCGTAGGAGAGGCGCGGCAGGCGCGGGAACCAGGCGTCCTCGCCCGGCTTGCCGATGTTGACGACCATCAGCAGGCTGTGGTCGCCGTCCAGGAACTCCTTCTCGATGCCCGCGGCGTCGAAGCCGGTCATCGGGCCCGCGGCCAGGCCGGCGGCGCGGACGCCGATGATGAAGTACGCGGCCTGCAGGGCGCCGTTCAGCGCGGCGGACGACTCGCGGACCGGGCGCTCGGAGAAGAACGCGTCCTTGGCCTGCGGGAAGTGCGGCAGCAGGGCCGGGAGCTCCTCGTGGAACTCGTTGTCGGTGGCCAGGATCGCGACCAGCGGGGCGGTCGAGGTCTTGGCCTGGTTGCCCTCGGCCATGTGGCTCACCAGGCGGGCGCGGGCGTCCTCGGAGCGGACCAGGACGACGCGCAGCGGCGACTGGTTGAACGCGGTGGGCCCGAACTTGACCAGGTCGTAGATCGCCTGGACCTGCTCGTCCGTCACCGGCTCGTCGGAGAAGGTGTTGGCGGTGCGGGCCTCGCGGAAGAGGAGGTCCTGGGCGGTGGGGTCAAGAGCGAGGGACATCGTGCGTATTACCTTCCGGACGTACACGGGGGTCGAGCGACTCGGCCACCGTAACGGAGAGGTAGGTTAATTTTCAACTAAACCGTGAGCGGGGTGACCCGCTCCACAGGGAGCCGCGCGGTTTCAGTCGTTGCCGCCGCTTTGCTCCTCGTCCTCCCGGCTCCCGGCCTCCGGGCCCGCCAGGGCCGCGTCCAGCCTGGCCCGGGCGCCCTCCAGCCAGTGCCGGCACACCTGGGCCAGCTCCTCGCCGCGCTCCCAGAGCGCCAGCGACTCCTCCAGCGTCGTACCGCCCGTCTCCAGGCGGCGCACCACCTCGATCAGCTCGTCACGGGCCTGCTCGTAGCCGAGCGTGCCGGTGGCACCGGCCTCCGCGGCCGTCTCGTCCGTCATCTTCTCCACCTCGTGTCTCGGTCCTCTGCCGCTTGTCCGGCACGTTCCGCCCGCTGTCCGGCGCGTTCCGCCCGGCGTCCGGCGCGTTCCGCCCGGCGGGCACCGGCGCACCGGTCCCTCGTCACTCGCCCGTCCGTCAACCGGTCCGCCGTCATTCGCCCATCCGTCACTCGCCCACCCGTACGGCGAACTCGCCGCCCGAGACCCGCGCCCGGAGCACCTCGCCGGGCTCCCCGGCCTCCTCGGGGTCCCGCACCACATGGCCGTCCGCCCGCTGGAGCACCGCGTAACCCCGCTCCAGCGTCGCCGCCGGGGACAGGGCCACCACCCGCGCCCGGGTGTGGGCCAGCTCCGAATCCGCCCGGTCCAGCAGATGGCCCAGCACCCGGCGGCTCCGCCCGGCCAGCGCGTCGATCTCCGCCGCGCGCTCGTCCACCATCCGCTGCGGACGCTCCATCGACGGCCGGGCCAGCGCGTGCGCCAGGCCCCGCTCCTCGCGGTCCAGCAGCCCACGCACCGAGCGCAGCGCCCGCTCGCGGAGCTGCCGCACCCGGTCCAGCTCCTCGCCCACGTCCGGGACGACCTTCTTCGCCGCGTCCGTCGGTGTGGAGGCGCGTACGTCCGCCACCAGGTCGAGCAGTGGCGAATCGGGTTCGTGGCCGATCGCCGACACCACCGGTGTACGGCACTCGGCCACCGCCCGGACCAGCTCCTCGTCCGAGAACGGCAGCAGGTCCTCCACGCTGCCGCCGCCGCGCGCCACCACGATCACATCGACCTCGTCCAGCCCGTCCAGCTCGCGCACCGCCCGGACCACCTGGCTCACCGCGTGCACCCCCTGCACGGCCGTGTTGCGGACCTCGAAGCGGACCGCGGGCCACCGCCGCCGGGCGTTCTCCAGCACGTCCCGCTCGGCCGCCGACGCCCGCCCGCAGACCAGGCCGATCAGCTGCGGCAGGAACGGCAGCGGCTTCTTCCGGTCGGCCGCGAAGATCCCCTCGGCGGCCAGCGACTTCCGCAGCGCCTCCAGGCGGACCAGCAGTTCGCCGATGCCGACCGGCCGTATCTCCGTGGCCCGCAGCGACAGCTGCCCCCGGGGCGCGTACCACTCCGGCTTGGCCAGGACGACGACCCGCGCCCCCTCCGACACCACGTCCGCGATCCGGTCGAAGACCTGACGGAAACACGTCACGCTCACCGAGATGTCCTGCGAGGGGTCGCGCAGCGTCAGGAAGACCACCCCGGCGCCCGGCCGCCGCGAGAGCTGCGTGATCTGCCCCTCGACCCAGACCGCGCCGAGCCGGTCGATCCAGCCGCCGATGAGCCGCGACACATCACCTACGGGCAGCGGAGCTTCCGCCGACGTGTGGAGAGCCATGCGGGCGAGCGTAACCGCCCCCACCGACAACCGGCCCTCCACACCACCGCGCGACTGCGTCACTGCGCCGCCGGACCGCCACGGCACCACCGCGCCACTGCTCCGCGGGCGGACCGCCACCGCGCCACCGCGCGACTGCGTCACCGCGCCGCGCCGCCGGGCGTGCCCTACCGCCCCGCCCGTCGCCCCCGCTGCGCGGCCAGCACCACCAGCCCCACCGCCAACCAGCACACCCCCACCACCTGGGCGCTCCCGGCCGCCTCCACGATCACCGCGATCAGCACCCCCGCCCCCACCACCGGCACCAGCACATGCCGCCACCAGCTCGGCGGCCCCGCCATCCGGCGTACGACGAACCAGCCGACCACCGACGCGTGCAGCAGCACGAACGCCGTCAGCGCGCCGATGTCGACGACCGACACCAGATGGTCCAGCCCGTCGGCCCGCCGGGCCGCCCACACCGCGGCGACCAGCGTCACCACCGCCGCCAGCAGGATCGCGAGCCGCGGCACCCCGGACCCCGCGTCCACCTTCGCCAGCACCCGGGGCAGCCGCCGCTCCCGCGCCATCGCGAACAGCAGCCGCCCCGCGGCCGCCTGCCCGGCCAGCGCCGCGAACGCCGCCCCGATCGCCTTGCTCACCGCCACCAGATCGTGCAGCCAGCCGCCGACCGACACGTCCACCGTGTCGTAGAACGCCGACCCCTGCGCGGCCGGATCGGCGGCCAGCTCCGCCGAGGTCATCGGTTCCAGCAGCGCCGCCAGATACGCCTGCGCCACGAACAGCACCCCCGTCAGCACCAGGCAGAACAGCAGCGCCCGCGCCACCTTCGCCGAACCCCCGGACACCTCCTCGGCGAACGTCGCGATGGCGTCGAACCCCAGGTACGACAGGACCGCCACCGACACCGCCCCCAGCACCGCCGCCATGGAGAACCCGGAATCACCCGTGAACGGCGACAGCCAGCCCCGCTGCGCCCCGTCCCGGACGAGCACCACCACCGCCGATACCAGGAACACCGCCAGCACCACGATCTCCATCGCGAGCACCGCGAACCCCACCCGGGCGGCGGCCCGCACCCCCCACAGATTGAGCAGCGTGGTGACGACGACGGCCAGCGCCGTCCACACCCACCGCGACACCGACGGCACCAGCGCGTTCAGCGCGATCCCGGAGAAGAGGTACGCGACCGCCGGGATCAGCAGGTAGTCGAGCATCGCCATCCACCCGGCCACGAACCCCGGCCCCTCGCCGAGCCCCTTGCGCGCGTACGCGAAGACCGAACCGGCCAGCGGCGCGACCCGCACCATCTGCGCGTAGCTGAACGCCGTGAACGCCATCACCACCGTCGCCGCGACGTACACCAGCGCGACCGCGCCGTCCGACTTCGCGTCCAGCGTCCCGAACACCCCGACCGGGGCCATCGGCGCGATGAACAGCAGGCCATAGACCACCAGGTCCCGGAAGCCGAGTGTCCGCCGCAGCCGCCCGGCCTCCTGGTGCGCCCCCGAGTCCCCGTCGTCGATCCCGGTGGCGGCGTCCGGCATGGGACCTCCCAGATCAGGTACGGATCAAGGCCCAGTCTCACCACCGGCCCGCTCCTCCGCGATCCCGACGCCGCCGACCGGGCCGTACGATGGGCCGCATGACTGCTACGACCTCCCGCCGCGTCCTGCTCGCCGCCCCCCGTGGCTACTGCGCGGGCGTGGACCGCGCCGTGATCGCCGTGGAGAAGGCCCTGGAGCAGTACGGCGCCCCGGTGTACGTACGCCACGAGATCGTCCACAACAAGTACGTCGTGCAGACCCTGGAGAAGAAGGGCGCGATCTTCGTCGAGGAGACGGCGGAGGTCCCCGAGGGCTCGATCGTGATGTTCTCCGCGCACGGCGTCGCGCCGACCGTGCACCAGGAGGCCGCCGAGCGGAAGCTCGCCACGATCGACGCGACCTGCCCGCTGGTCACCAAGGTCCACAAGGAAGCGGTCCGCTTCGCCCAGGAGGACTTCGACATCCTGCTGATCGGCCATGAGGGCCACGAGGAGGTCATCGGCACCTCCGGCGAGGCCCCCGACCACATCACGCTGGTCGACGGCCCCGAGGACGTCGCCGGTGTCGAGGTCCGCGACCCCTCCAAGGTCGTCTGGCTCTCCCAGACCACGCTCTCCGTCGACGAGACGATGGAGACGGTCGGCGCCCTCAAGGAGAAGTTCCCGCTCCTGGTCTCGCCGCCCAGCGACGACATCTGCTACGCCACGCAGAACCGCCAGATCGCGGTGAAGCAGATGGGTGAGGACGCCGATCTGGTGATCGTCGTCGGCTCCAAGAACTCCTCCAACTCGGTCCGCCTGGTCGAGGTCGCCCTCGGCGCCGGGGCGAACGACGCCCACCTGGTCGACTTCGCCGAGGAGATCGACGAGGCCTGGCTGGACGGTGTCTCCACGGTCGGCGTCACCTCCGGCGCCTCCGTGCCCGAGGTGCTGGTCGACGGGGTCCTGGCCTGGCTGGCCGAGCGCGGTTTCGAGGACGTGGAGATCGTGAAGGCGGCCGAGGAGTCCATCACCTTCTCGCTGCCCAAGGAGCTCCGCCGCGACCTGCGCGCCGAGGCCGCGGCCCTCACGGAGCAGTAGCCCGGGACGCCGCCCGGATGCCGCCCGCCGCAGGGCGGCATCCCGTTCCGGGGAGTGGGCGGGGCCGCCTGCCCGTACCGTGGACCGTATGCAGATCTTCGGCGTGGACATCGGCGGATCCGGGATCAAGGGCGCACCCGTGGACCTGGCCCGCGGAGACCTGGCGCAGGAGCGCCACAAGGTACTGACACCGCGACCGGCCACCCCCAAGGACGTGGTCGAGTGCGTGGCCGAGGTCGTCGGCCACTTCGACTGGTTGGGCCCCGTCGGCGTCACCTTCCCGGGCGTCGTCACCGACGGGGTCACCCGTACCGCCGCCAACGTCGACAAGGGCTGGATCGACATGGACGCCCGCGCCCTGATCGGTGACCGGCTCGGCCTCCCGGTCACTTTGCTGAACGACGCGGACGCGGCCGGCGTCGCCGAGATGACCTTCGGCGCCGGCCGGGACCGCAAGGGCACCGTGATCATGCTGACGCTCGGTACGGGCATCGGCAGCGCCCTCTTCGTCGACGGCCACCTCGTCCCCAACACCGAGCTCGGCCACCTGGAGCTGAACGGCCACGACGCGGAGAAGCACGCCTCCACCAAGGCCAAGGAGGACGAGGACCTGGGCTGGCACCACTGGGCGCACCGGCTGCAGAAGTACCTGGCCCACGTGGAGATGCTGTTCTCGCCCGACCTCTTCATCATCGGCGGCGGCGTCAGCCGCAAGGCCGCCAAGTTCCTGCCCCTGATCGAGCACGTACGCGCCGAGATGGTGCCCGCGGAACTCCAGAACAACGCCGGGATCGTGGGCGCGGCCATGGCGGCCGGGAGCGCTGCCTGAGGCAGGGCCTACGAGGCGTCCTCCCGCCGACGCGGGCGGCGCGGACCCCCCTGCGGGGCGCGCGCCGCCCCCGCGGTCCGGGGAGCCACCGCCGTACGGCGCCGGCGCTGACGCATCTGCCGCACCTTCCGTACCGTCGTGATGACACCGGCGACGAGCGTTCCGCCGTACAGCCACCCGGCGTGCACGGCGAGCGCGGTGACGACCGCCATGATCCGCCCGCCGAGCCCGCCGGAGCCCCCGGAGATCGGCACGATCCCGACGGCGAACGCGATCGGCACGATGATCGGCGCCGTCACCAGGTCCGCGGGCCGGACCCAGAGCGCGGTCAGCGCGCAGACCGGCAGGAACAGCACCCCGAACACCGCCGGCGACCCGTCCAGGGCCACCAGGTCCAGACAGGCCAGGACGAACATGGTGACCGCGGCGAACAGTCCGGCCCCGATACCGGTCAGCCGGGGATTGGGCAGTCTGCGCAGCGCGAGCACCACGGGCGGTACCGGACGCCTCCGGCCCGTCGGCGGGCGCACCGCCCGGTAGACGGTCGCGGCCTCCTCGATGGTGCCCTGCGGGGACAGCGGGGCCTGAGGCGGCTGAGGTGACTGAGGCGCCTGCCTGCGCTGCGGGGGACGTGTCCTGTGCTGCTCCACCGGGACAACGTAGGGTGCCGGGCGCCGTGAAGCGGGTACGGGACACGCCCTTTGGGCGAGCCGGACGATGAGTTCGATGCCACACGGCCGAACGGGAACCGGCCCGGCCGCCCGGACCCCTCCCCGACCGGACCCGTGGGTACCCGCTTGCCCCCGCCCGTAAACTGGAGAATCGGCCCACCCAGGGCCCCGCTCTCCGCCCACCGCCCCACTCCTCAGGAAGTCGCCAACGTGTCGCTCACGATCGGAATCGTCGGTCTGCCGAATGTCGGCAAGTCGACCCTGTTCAACGCCCTGACCAAGAACGACGTGCTGGCGGCCAACTACCCGTTCGCCACGATCGAGCCGAACGTGGGCGTCGTCGGCGTCCCGGACCCGCGCCTGAACAAGCTCGCCGAGATCTTCGGGTCCCAGCGGCTGCTCCCTGCCACGGTCGACTTCGTCGACATCGCCGGCATCGTCCGCGGCGCCTCGGAGGGCGAGGGCCTGGGCAACAAGTTCCTCGCGAACATCCGCGAGTCCGACGCGATCTGCCAGGTCATCCGCGCCTTCAAGGACGAGAACGTCGTCCACGTCGACGGCAAGGTCTCGCCCAAGGACGACATCGAGACGATCAACACCGAGCTGATCCTCGCCGACCTCCAGTCCGTGGAGAAGGCCGTCCCGCGCCTGACCAAGGAGTCCCGCCTCCAGAAGGAGAAGGTCGCCGTCCTCGCCGCGGTCGAGGAGGCCCAGAAGATCCTGGAGTCCGGCCAGACCCTCTTCGCCGCCGGTATCACCGCGGGCACCGAGAAGGGCAAGCTCCTCCACGAGCTGCACCTCCTGACCACCAAGCCGTTCCTCTACG
Organism: Streptomyces sp. NPDC001108; assembly: GCF_053598535.1. Lineage (NCBI taxonomy): Bacteria > Bacillati > Actinomycetota > Actinomycetes > Kitasatosporales > Streptomycetaceae > Streptomyces > Streptomyces sp. NPDC001108. Next base: position 448,505 of record NZ_JBSFKL010000002.1, on the reverse strand, counting down.
TCTTCAACGTCGACGAGGACGAACTGGTCGACGAGGACTTCAAGAACGAGCAGCGCGCCCTGGTCGCCCCCGCCGAGGCGATCTTCCTCAACGCCAAGATCGAGTCCGAGCTGATCGAGCTCGACGACGACGAGGCCCTGGAACTCCTCCAGTCCATGGGCCAGGAGGAGCCGGGCCTGGCCACCCTCGGCCGCGTCGGCTTCGACACCCTGGGCCTCCAGACCTACCTCACAGCAGGCCCGAAGGAAGCCCGCGCCTGGACGATCAAGAAGGGCGCCACCGCCCCCGAGGCCGCCGGTGTGATCCACACCGACTTCCAGAAGGGCTTCATCAAGGCGGAGATCATCTCCTTCGAGGACCTGATCGAAACCGGCTCCGTCGCCGAGGCCCGCGCCAAGGGCAAGGCCCGCATGGAGGGCAAGGACTACGTGATGCAGGACGGGGACGTGGTGGAGTTCCGGTTCAACGTGTAGTCGTGCACGTCAGAAGGGGTCGGGCTCCGTGGAGTCCGACCCCTTCGTCGTCACCGGGCCGGATGTGCCGGTGATTCCGAGCTGTTGCCGGCGGTGGTCAGGTGTCGTAGACGGTGGAACGGTGCCCCACGTGAACGACCCAGACCACCAGTTCGCCGTTGTCGAGCGTGTAGACGACGCGGTAGTCGCCCACTCGTAGCCGCCGGCGGTCCGGCTGGGACACAAGCGCGGTGGTGTTGAAGCCGAGGGGGTCGGTCTCCAGCTCGGTCAGCTTGGCCAGGATGCGCAGCGCCGTCTCGCGAGGGATTTTCCGAAGCTCGGCCTGCGCCTCGGGCCGGAAGACCGTTCGATACTCACTCACCGCGAGCCAGGGTCTCCCTCATGATGTCCTCGATCGGGATGCCGCGTACGGGGTTGGCCATGCGCTCGTCGATGATCCGGTTGATCTCGCGGTCCTCCCACTCCTGGTACTTGCGCAGGACATCGATGGAGACGACGGCGGCGACTTCCTTGCCTCGACGTGTGATCACCGTGGGCACGTCGTCCCGGTCCGCCCGCTCCACGACCTCGGCCAGGTGGGCGCGGACGGCGCGGATGGACTCTATGGGCAGCGGCTGCGTCATGTGCTCAAGCGTACCGGGTGTCCCATGTGTACACAACGGACGTGTGGCGATGATCGGGCCGCCTCGCCGTGAGCCGGTTGTGGAGGGGGGTACCGGGCGCGGCCCTGTTGTGGCTTCTCCCGGCATCCCGTGCGGATCGATCTCGTCTGTCTCAGGTCACGTTGATGCGTGCTCGGCGCGCATATGCTTGACGTACCGGCGCAGGGCGTCGGCGCTGTGGAAGACGCGGTAGTCGCTCGCTTCCATCGCCGCCTGCTCTGCGGGCGTCGTGTCGATGGCCAGGACCACGGACCCGCCCACCTCCGCCTGAAGGCCATGAGGCCAGTAAGCGGTGGCGATGGTGATCGCCTCACCCGTACGGGGATCGACCACCTCGCTGTCCAGGTCGGGCGTCGCGAATCCTGCTTCCTGGACCTCAAGCAGGAGCGCCGCGAGGCCGGGAACGTCGTCGAGCGAGGTTGGTTCGGACACCGCCACAGCAGTACGCGGAAGGCCGGGTCGCGAGGGAGAGACGAGGTCTACAGGGGCTGGGCCATCGTGGAGCGTGTCCAAGAAGTCGTTTGCGACGTACGACAGGAGTTCGCGACGCGCGGCCAGGAACTTCGGGTAGTTTTCAACGCGCCAGAGTTCCGGATCCACCGGGATCCACTGTGATTCCAGTGCGCCCGGCATGCGCATCGTGATTTCTGCAAGGTAATTCGCGGGATTCTTGGCCCCAACCCGTAGGTTGGTGTCCTGTGTGAGGAAGCAGAAGTTGGCCACCGCGTTGATCTCGGCGTGACTGTACCCATACGCGCGCAAGCGAGCCTTGGGGAAGATGTGGTGCACCTGGAGGGAGCTCAATCGGCCCAGCATGCCGTCCCGCAGTGGTACCCCGCTGTCCAGATCCTGCGCGCCGTGGACCCGAGTGAGCATGTACAGCAGGGGGTAGAAACGCGATCCCATGCTGGCACCTGCGAAGTCGTCGGGGCTCACCTGCAGCCGTCCGCCGTGGCTGCGCCGCAGCACGTCGATGAGCAGCTCGACTCCGCCGTCGTCGAGCGCCTTCAGATCCTGATTGAGCGTAGTTTCCGTCGCTCCCGTGTGACGGCCCCACAGGAAGCTGTGGACATACCAGTAGAAGAGTCGGTCGCGGGTTGTCCCGTCAGGGAATCTTCCGTCGTGGATGTGGAGCAGACGGCTCATGACAGGGAAGGCACCCCGGCCACTGATGACCCTTCCGTGGTCGAGCCCCAGCCGTCCGCCCAACGCGTTGAGCATGTAGTCGATAGAGTCGATGGTCCCTTTCAAGCCGGCCTGGAAGGGCAGGACTCCAACTTCTGCGAGCTTCGAGAACTGTGCCTCGCCCGTGAGTACTGCGTTGACATTGCGCAACAGCCAGTCGAGCTTGAAGTCGAATCCTGCCGCGGACCAAGTCGTCAGAGCTTCGTTCATCGTCGGCCGGGCTTCCGGCCATGAGGCGCAGATCGCAGCCAGAGCAAGATCACCTTTGGAGAGCTTGGTGCCGCCAGAATTAACCCTGTTGAAGATCTCGACGACGACATCGATGGTTTTGTCCTCACCTGTGACTTCGTCGATGTGGACCTCTCGGTCCATGATCTGGGTGATGCGGTTCAGGCGTTCGATGTAGGTGGACAGTGCCTCGGTGTCTCCGTCAGCCAGTTGGTTCACTGTCTGCAGGTGGGTGCTCAGACCGTTGCGAAGGAGAGAGGTGACGTCCAACCACAAAGGGTTGTCCTTCATCTTCGCCGGTGCGTAGAACTCGAACGTCTCTGTATCCAGGTTGAAGTGCAGCCCTTTCAACGTTGCGGGGTTTCCCTCGAAGAAGTGGGGAGGCCGACCGCGGGTCACGCCGTAGAGCGTGGTCACTCGCTGCTGCCCGTCCAGCAGAAGATTTACAGTGCCGTCCCTGTCGGCCCGGACCCCTCTGGTCTGGGTGCTTTCAACCTTGGTTCCCCAGGTGAGAAAGCCGCCGATCGGGTAGCTGCGATAGAGGGACTGGAAGAATCCGCGTACCTGGTCGCGGGTCCATACATATCCGCGCTGGAATTCCGGCAGGGCGATGTCGCCGGAGTCGATCTTGTCGAGGATCTGGGCAATGCGCATTGTCTTCCTGATCTCCAAGCCCCGGCGGCTTTCCCCCCACCAGGTTGCGATCTTCGTAAAATATCAGTCACGTCGAACGGTGACCCAGGGAACGGACCAGAGGCTCAGGCAGGTCATCGGCATCCTTCTCCTCCCTGCAGCCGCCCTCATGACCGCCCTGGCAGGCCGACGCGTCTGTTTGGGCTTCGGCTGCGGGCGGGACGCGGCAGCTCGCCCCAGCTCTCCTTTGCGCGCCAGGACGACGTCATCTCTTCGGAGGGGGGAGTCGCTCCAAGCGGCATGCTGCTCACTGTCGCGTCGGATGTTCGCCGTACTGAAGTCGATTCCTGTCAGGTCTTTGGGCATCACGACCGGGACGCTCCGAAGCAGCACACGAGGAACGTCACCGTCGCTGTGATCCGCTTGTTCGCGCTGGCCGACGCGTATCGCCGGCCGTCGGCGCTCCACCACGTAGCCGTAGCCGGTCTCCTCGGGGCGCCGGAACGGCATCGGTCACCTCTCCGGGTGCAGGTCGGTACGGTCGATCCAGGTGGGGGCGAAGAAGATGTTGCTGCCGGTGGGGGCTTCGGAGGCTTCCAGCAGAGACCAGGCGCGGGACTCTTCGACCAGGTGCTCCCAGGGCGCGGTCCAGTCGAGTTCCCAGTCCAGGGCGGTGCCGGAGATGCCGTACGTGCGGCCGGCGTCCACGCGCCAGAACTGTGAGTAGAGGATCACCTGGGCGTGGTCGGCCAGATTGTTGATGATCTCGGTTAAGTGGGCCGAGGGCCAGCCCGGGGCGTCGTCCGCAGCGGTGTCTCGTAGGTGGGCAGTATGCGGCGGGACGACGGGGCTGCGTGCGCCGAGTTCGGTCAGGGCCCAGCGGATGCCTTCCGGCTCGCTCCAGTCGGGTGGCGTCGCCCGTTCCAGGCAGGCGAGATAGACGCGGCGCAGGGGCTCGATGGCGCCGTCGATTTCCAGGCTCGCCAGGGCCATGGCCGCCCATTCGCGGACGGTCGGATTGTCGCTGTCCAGCAGACCGATGAGAGCGGGGCCGCAACGGGGATCGCCCACCTCCTCGAAGACCTCGATGGCGGTCAGCTGGCCGAAGCCGCCGAGGGAAGGCAGGCCGTTGATGACGGCGGGTATGGCGTCGGCGCCGATCCAGATCAGCTCCGCGCGGGCGTCGTAGGACTCGTCGGCCTTGCCGTCGAGCTGCCGGACGAGTGTCTCGATGTGGGAGGTCATGACACGGAGTGGTCCCGGCGCCAGAAAGTGGGGAGCCACCAGCAGAGAACCGAGCTGTCGTCGGGCCATGGGGCGCTGTCCTCGGCTGCCCAGTCCTCGAAGGAGTCCCGGGTCAGATCGATGGGGCGCCAGGCGGGGTCGAGCGGCTCGTCTTCGGCCGGCGGACGGACGAACCGGCGGCCGTGCTCGTCGCAGGCGCCGAAGTCCTGGTAGTTCCGCTGGGCCGCGATCAAGGAGACCTTGTTCGCGCCGCCGCCCATGGTCGGCCAGCGGAACTGGACCCCGTCGTCCTCCCAGAAGCAGACGGGGCAGATCTCGTACGAGCCGGGCATCTCGCCCAGCACGCGGTGCCCGCAGCATGGGCAGGGGTAGCGGTCGCTCACCCAGGCAGTCTCCTTGCCGGTTCCGCCGGTGCGCCATGGATTTCTCGGCCCCCGCCCGCCCGGCCAGTCCGCAGCCAGTCCGCAGGACACCCGTAAACGGCCGTCGGGAGCCAACGCATGCCAACGAGGAATCCCAGGTCAGGGCCCGGTGCGGGGCTCCGTCGCAGGTCAGGATCTGGCTTCAGACATTCCGCTTCAACGTGTGAGCGTCGTCTTACTACGAGCAAGGCGCTTCGTCAGGTTTGCAGGTGGCAAGGGGCCGGTTTCCCGGGCGGCCGGCCCCTCGTCGTCTCCCGTGCTGAAATGGTGCTGGGTTTCCTGATCTTTCGTCAGGTGTCCGCCCTGTCCGGGAGTGGTGAAAGTGGTACGTTATTCGGTACCGCAACCGGGAAGGGGCAGGTCATGTCCATAACTGCGAGTGAAGCCCGCAAGGCACTCTTTCCGCTGATCAAGAAGGTCAACGACAATCACGAGGCCATCGAGATCGTCTCCAAGCACGGCAACGCGGTGCTCGTCTCGGCCGAGGACTATGCGGCGCTACGTGAAGGCTCGTACCTCCTGCGCTCTCCGGCGAACGCTCGCCGCTTGCTCAAGGCGTACGAGAACGCCCTGGCCAACATCAACGTGTCCGAGCGGGACCTGATCGACCCCGACTCGCCGGATGCGGCACGTGAGGGTGTCGCGTGAGGCTTGTCGTCGAGGATCAGGGCTGGGAGGACTATACGTCCTGGCTCCAGAACGACCGGAAGATGCTCGCTCGGATCAACAAGCTCATCGAGGACGTCAAGCGTGACCCCTTCACGGGGATCGGCAAGCCCGAGCCGCTGAAGTACCACTTGCCCGGGGCATGGTCGCGGCGGATCGACGATGAGCACCGCCTCGTCTACCTGGTCATGGACAAGGAGATCGTCATTCTCGCGGCTCGTTATCACTACTGACGTCCGGGACGTTTTCTTGTGGGACGCGGCCCGTGCGTTGCAGGCTGGCGACGGAAGGCGCTGGTAGGGCCACAGCCGGGGCCGCCGCCGTCCAGCGGGCCGTGCGTGCCGCGCATCCTTATGAGGAGGCGGTCATCCACTTTCTGCCTCTGTACGAGCCGTAGCCGCGTAGCCGTCGCCACCTCGTGTCGCGGCCGGGCGGTCCCCGTGAGGAGGGGCCGCCCGGCCGCAACCGGTATCACCGTGTGTCGTAGCCGCGGGTGATCGCCCGGATCACCGCACGTCGTAGGCGCGGATGATCGTCTGGGTGACCGCGTTGCCGTTGGAGTCGGTGACGGATGCCTTCAGCGTGACCTGTTCGCCGGAGGCGCCGGTGTGGTCGAGGACGGCCGTCCAGCGGCCGTCACGGTGCTCGGTCGGCGCCTGGATCCAGGTGGTTCCGCCGTCGTAGGAGTAGGACAGCGTGGCACCGGTGACCGCGCCGGAGGTGTATCCGGCGTGGCCCTCGACCGACAGCCCGATCTCCGTGCCCTTTCGCGCGGCCACGGTGTTCAGGCCGTCCACCGGCACGTCGTACGCCGGGAAGAGGAGCGGCAGGCCGCGCGAGTAGACGTCCGGCTCCCGGTGGGAGCGGAAGGTCCAGGAAGTGGTGACCGCGCTGGAGCGGAGCCAGTTCTTGTCCGAGGTCGCGATCTTCTGCAGATTCTGGGTGAGCTCGTAGACGGAGTCCTCGTCCGGCACCTGGAACACGCCGAACGGGTCGGCACGTCGGCCGATCTCCTCGCCGTCGCGCTTCAGGCGCAGGTTGCCGATGTCGCCGAACGAGCCGCCGGGGGACCAGTGGTCACCGGAACCGTCGAGCCAGAACGCGGTCTGGACGCCGATCTGGTCGCCCTGTCGCTCGGCGGCCAGCATGGGCTTCCCGCCGGTGTCCCGGGCGGCGGCGGGCCGCAGCACGCCGCGGTACCACTCCTCGGACCGTCGCTGCCCCGGCCGGTAGGCGCGCTCCTGGTCACCCATGAACGCGGCGAACGGGAAGCTGCTCATCGCGCCGTGGTACCAGAGGTCGTCGCCGGTCGTGTAGTAGGCGGTACGGGTCGCGGGCACGTGCACAGCGCCGTACGGGCTCACCGGGATGTAGTCGCTGCCGCTCTCGGGACGGCGGACGAACAGGGCGTCGAGGTAGTCCGCCTCCTTGCCCACGGCGTTCCAGGTCTCGGTCACCCGCGCCATCCGGGAGTCCCTGGGCCGGTAGACCTGGTCGGAACGGATCGGTCCGGAGGTCGGGAACGTCAGGTTGTACACGTACGGCGAGCCGCCCCGGGAGCCGCTGGCCCGCCAGGTGGGCCGGAACTCGAAGGTGCCGTCCGTGGCACGTCCGTCGACGTCCGCGTAGAACTCCTGGACGGTGCTGTCCGTCGAGACCGAGCCGGCGACCAGCCAGGTGTCGTCCCAGATCCGGGCGTAGCCGATCGTGGTCGTGTCCACCGTCGCCGGCCGGTCGGTGTCCAGGCTCAACCGGTGGGCCCGCCGGGCGTCGAGGACGACCGTGGTGTCCTTGGTGATCCGGAGCTGCGGCTTCGCGAGGTAACTGACCGACCCGGGCGCCCCGTTCGCGCTGTACGTGGTCACGAAGGCGCTGAGGGAGAAGCTGCCCGGGCGGACGCGGTACGTCTGGTCGGGCGCCCCGGCGTTCGCGCGGCGCTCTCCCTTGTCAATGTCCAGGCTGACCAGGTCCAGGGAGGAGGTGCCGGCCGCGGGCCCGCCGTCGCGGTCCACGGCCTTGACCCGGAGGGTGACCGTCTCGGGCTCGACGTAGAGCGTCACCGGTACGGAGACGTGCACACCGTGGCCGGTGGCCAGGAGGCGGCCGGTGACCGCACCGTACTGGGAGTCCTTCAGGCGCGCGGTGGGGTCGATCCGCACCGGTACCCGCACGGTGGCCCCCGCGGGGATCGTCACCCTGTGCCGTACCGGCTCGATGATGCCGGAGCGGACCGCGCTGCCGTCGTTGCCGTGCACACCGTCGGCCTTCAGGCCCAGGGCCACGTCGCTGTCGCCGGTGTTGGTGAAGGGCACCGTCACAGTGGTGCGGTCCGACGTGTCCTGCGGCCAGGCGTAGCTGCCCCCCTGGACGGCGGGCGCGGCCAGCACCTTCTGGTTCACCGCGGCGAACACGTCGAGGACACCGGCGCCGGTCCGGTCCGCTCCCTCCACCCCGCCGCCGGTGCGGGCCGAGGAGACGAGCGCGGACTTGACCTGCTGCGCGGTCCAGCCCGGGTGGGCGCCGCGCACGACGGCCGCGGCGCCCGCGACGTGCGGGGTCGCCATCGACGTGCCGGACATCGACCGGTAGGCGTACACGCCGCGGCCGCCCGCGCTCGCCGCCGAGATGCCGACGCCGGGCGCGGCGATCTCGGGCTTGAGGGTGTGCGTGACGGCCACCGGGCCGCGGCTGGAGAACGGGGCGGTGCTGTCGTCACGGTCCACCGCGCCGACCGTCAGCACCTCGGGCACGCACCCGGGGGAGGAGACGGTCTCGGTGCCCGGTCCGGCGTTCCCCGCGGCGACGACGAACAGGGAGCGGGTGCTCTGCGCGAGCCGCTGCGTGGCCTGCGCCACCGGGTCGGTGCAGTCCCCGATCGCCTGGCTGCCCAGGCTCATGGAGACGACGTCGGCGCGCTGGTCGACGGCCCACTGCATCCCCGCGATGACCCAGGAGTCCTGGCCGTACCCGGCGTCGTTGAGGACCTTCCCGATGAGCAGGGAGGTGCCGGGGGCCACGCCCTTCTTCCGGCCTCCGCTCGCCGCTCCGGAGCCGCCGACGGTGGAGGCGGTATGAGTACCGTGGCCCACACGGTCGTCGGTGGTCGCGGAGTCCGTGAAGTTCTCGGAGGCGGTGACCCGGTCCACGAGATCCGGGTGCCCGGCGTCCACTCCCGTGTCGAGCACGGCGACCTTGGTGCCGCTGCCGTCGTGACCGGCGGCCCATGCCTCCGGAGCGTGGACCTGCTTGGTGGACCGGTCCAGGGTGCCCTCGACCCGTCCGTCCAGCCACAGCTTCCGCGGTGCGGAGGCGGAACGGGAACGCGGGGCGGTGACGTCGCGCCAGAAGGTGGCGGCGGTGTCCTTGTCTGCGGTGAGGGCGACGCCGCCCACCGCGGGGAGGAGCAGTCCCCGTTCGGAGCCGCGGGGGGCCGGGGGCGTGCTCCTGGCGACGTCCACGCCGTCCCCGTAGGTGGCGATGAGCGGCAGCGCGTCGGTGTGCGCGTCGTCGTACCCCTGGCGGATGAGGCCGGTGACGTTGAACAGCCTCTCGTCGACCCGGCCCTCGGCGACGGCCCGGGTGGCGCCCTCGGGGTAGACGTAGAGGTCCTTGCCCGACTGGTACGTCTGGACCACCGGCCGGGTGCCGTCCTCGCGCGCCAGTACCGCCGCGGAGCTGCGGCCCGACGCGTCGGTGGTCACGAGGACCTTGTCGCCGGTGATGAGCGTGACGGCCGTCTGCCGGCCTCCGGACGACGCCGGCCCGCTGCCGACGACGGGTCTCTTCCCCGAGCCGCCGCCGGGTGGTGCGCCCTCTGCCCCGGACGGTGCGACCACCGTGAGGGCCAGGGCGGCGGCGCATGCCGCTGCCAGGGATATTCGGGTGAGGGGGCGCATGGATCTCCCTACTTCGACGCGGTGGAATGCCGTGGTGCGGCTGCAGCCTGGCAGACCGGCCGACGGTGCGGGGACGCCTGCGGGTGACGGGTTGGCCGCATGTCGGATTTCCGACATCGCGCCGCGGCCACTGCGTCCGGTACCGCCGTGCCCCCGCCCGGCGTCGCGGCCACTGCGGATACGGGCGGGGGCGGACCTGCGTCGGGGCGGTCTCCGCTCAGCGGGCCCGGTGGCTCACAACCAGCCCGCGCGTGCGGCGTGCCAGCCGAGCTGGAGGCGCGAATCCGCCCCGGCAAGGTCCATCAGCCGCCGGGTCCGCCGTTCCACGGTGCGGATGGAGACCCCGAGCTGGGACGCCGCCCGACGGTCCGAGACCCCGGCCAGCAGGAGCGCGAGGACCTCCAGTTCCCCCACGGTCGGCTCCCGCTCCGCCGTCCGCACCCGCATCCCCGTGGGGGTGGGGTACAGCGGCCGGGCCTGGGCCCATTCCTTCTCGAAAAGCTGGACCAGGGCGGTGAGCAGACCGCTGCGGTGCACCACGATGGCGCTCGGCTCGCCCCCGGAGTCGGCCATGTCCAGCGGAACCATGGCACTCTGACGGTCCGACACGACCATCTTCAGCGGCAACGCCTCGACCAGACGCAGCCCCAGCCCCGCCGTGACGGCCGTACGCATGTCCCGCGCCACCTCGGGACCGTCGAGATAGTCCTTCGTGGCCACGACCCGGAAATCCACCCCCCGGTCCAGGGCGGCGCTCTCCGACAGGTCGGTGTCCTCGCGCGGCACCGCGATCGGCGTGCCGACGAGGAAGACGAGCAGCTCCCGCTGCGCGCCGCGCTGCAACTGGTGGAACCGGTGCGCGACCTGCTCCACGCCGACCACCACCTCCACGACGTTGCCCGCCGGGTGGGCGGCGGTGCTGCGGTACTGCTCGGTCAGCATCGAGAAGGCGGTCTCGGCCCGGTGCAGGGCGTTGCGCTGCTCGACCAGGAGCGGGGCCAGGGCCACGGAGGGCGGCGTGAGCCGGTAGGGGGTGGCGTGTCCGTCGCCGGACCCGGGACGGGCGTGGGAGTCGGACATACCGCCCGCCCCTGCTTCGACCGCGACCAGGCCGCGTGCCGCCAGGTCGTGCAGGATGCGGGCGATCCCGTCCCTGTTGAGCCCGGTCTGCCCGGCGAGGTCCCGCGCGGAGGCGGTCGGCCGGGTCAGCAGCGCCGTGTAGACGGTCTCCTCGTCCGGGCTCAGCCCCAATGCCTGCAGCATCCAGCGCTCCCTCGGGCAGCCGCCGCGTCCGCCCCCGGTGCGGCCCTACCGGCCGCACGGACCTTCCCGGGGCCGAACCCTATCCTTCCGCCGCGCCCGCCGGCGGCGCCGTCCGGGGCTCACCCGTTCCGCGCGGGCCGCGGACGGTCTCCGGCGGGGCGCGGCCGACCCGTGGCCGCGCGTGCCTACGGTACGGGAAATGCTCCATTCGCCCCGGAGGTCCCGTGCCCCGCACCCATCGGAAGAAGCCCGTTCGACCGGTCGAGACGGTCGAACCACCCAGCACGGCCCAGGTGGTGATCGCCGTCGCGGTCGTGACGGTTCTGGTGGGGGTCCTCGGATTCCTGTCCGGCTCCCCGGTGTGGCTGCTCGGCCTTCTCGTGTTCCTGCCCGGGGCGGCGTCGGCCCTGTGCACCGTGCGTCAGACGGGGTTCGTGTTCGCCTGGACCGTGCTCGTCGTCATCGGCACCATGTTCCTCCGGCACGGCGACGGGCGGCCGTGGCTCGACAGAACCCTCATGATGCTGCTCACCCTCGTCCTGGGCGCGGCCTCCGTCTACGCGTGCCACCGCCGTATCGGCCGCGAGCGGGAGACGCTGCGACTGCGCTCCACGGCGGTCGCGATGCAGCGTCACATCCTGCGCCCGCTGCCCATGCTCACCGACGACGTCCTGGTCGACGGCGTGTACGAGCCGGTGCAGGAGGACCGGCTCGTCGGCGGCGACATCTACGACGTGGTGGCCTCGCCGTGGGGGACCCGGGTGCTGATCGGTGACGTCCAGGGCAAGGGCCTGCCCGCGGTGGGCGCCGCGTTCGCCGTGATCGGCGCCTTCCGTGCGAGTGCCCACCGAGAACCCACCCTGACCGCGCTCGTCGACGCACTGGACGCCTCCGTCGTCCTGCACAACTCGTACGCGGCCCGGACCGGCGACGACGAACGGTTCGTCACGGCCCTGATCGTCAGCATCGACGCGCACGAGGAGGTGCAGGCCATCAACTGCGGACACGTCCTTCCGCACGTGCTGCACGACACCACCGTCACCACACCGGACCTCACCTCGGGCGTTCCCCTCGGCCTCGCCGAGCTGTCCGCCGACCCCGCGACCGTCGACTGGTTCGCCTTCCCGCGCGGCGCGACGCTCCTGCTCACCACCGACGGGCTCACCGAGACCCGCGCGTCCGACGGCACGTTCTTTCCCGTCACGGAGAGCCTCGCCCGGCACGTGTCGCTCCCCGCCACCGAGCTGCCGTCAGCCCTCCACAGCGACGCACGCGCGTTCGCCGGGGGCGAGGACCAGCACGACGACGTGGCGATCCTGTCCGTGCGGCGGTCCCCGTACCGCTGAGCCGGGCGCCGCGTCGTCCTCGCCTGTCTGCACTAATTCCGCGCGCGCCCGGGGCGGGGGGCCGGGAGGCTGTGGGCATATGCGCTCACGCCGGTGATCCGGCGAACGACGAAGAAGGTTCCTCCTGTGCGTCTGTACCGAATAGCGCTCTGGGCCGTCGTGCCCGTGACGCTTCCTCTGCTGGCCGCGCCCGCCGGAGTGCCGACGGCCCGCCACGCCCGCGACCGGGTCCACCAACCGCCGCTCTCCGCCGGGCGGTTCGAGGCGGCCACCCGCCCGACCCGGGGCGACCGGCCGTCCCCCGCGCTGGGGGCGCGGCCGATGGCGCCGCCCCGTGCGGCACCCCGGCCCGCCATCGTGCCGCGTGCCGGGTGGCGGCCCGACGAGACCAAGCGCGACCGCACCGCCCGGTACGCGGGCGGTGTCGGCGCGGTCTTCGTCCACCACACCGACACCCCCAACGACTACGACTGCGCGGACGTCCCCCGCACCCTGCGCAACCTCTACGACGGGCAGACCGGCGACCTGCACTGGGGCGACATGGGATACAACTTCCTGGTCGACCGGTGCGGCACCGTCTACGAGGGCCGGGCGGGCGGGGTCGACCGGGCCGTCATCGGCTCCCACACACTCGGCTTCAACCAGGGCACCACCGGGATCGCCGCCATCGGCACCTTCGGCCCCGGCGTCCCCGTCCCGGCCGCGATGGAACGCGCGATAGCCGCGCTCGCCGCCTGGAAGCTCGGCCTGGGCGGTGTCGATCCGCTGGGCAAGACGCGGCTCACCTCCACCAACAGCAACAGCCGCTATCCGAAGGGGACATCCACCTCCTTCGACGCGATATCCGGCCACCGCGACGGCTTCGCCACCAACTGCCCCGGCGAGGCGCTCTTCGCCCGGCTCCCCGCGATCCGCAGGCTCGCCGCCGAACTCCAGGCGGCTGCCGCGACCCGGCGCGCCGCCCTTCACCCCGTCGGTCCGGACAGCCCGAACGGTGCGCGGAAGAGCACGAAGTGACGGCACGTCAGGGCTGGGCCACGCGCAGTTCCCTCACCCCCGCGGGCCGGCGTTCGTCCGTCGAGGTGACCGTCAGCCGGATCCAGCGGGCCGGTTCCCCCGCCCGGTAGGGCCGCCAGCGGCGCTGGTCGGCCGAGACCTCCAGGCGGTACGCGGCCGGGCGCGGCTCCGCCCATTCCGGTACCGCCGAAGTCACCGCGGCCACCCGTCCCAGGTCCACCGTCAGCGCGCCCGTCCGGCCCGCCGGGGACCAGACGGTGGCGCGGCTGCCGTCCACCGCGGCGGCCGCGTACAGTCCGGGGGCCTCGGAGTCGGCCGTCGCGGGGCGGCAGCGGGCCGCGTCGTCCGTCGCCGCCAGGTCGGGCCGCCGGGTCGGCAGCGTCAGGGCGCCGCTCAGCAGGCGGGGGCCGGTGGGGGAGTGGACGGTGAAGGGGGCGCCGGAGGTCAGCCGGACCGTCGTCGTGCGCGGGCCGATCGCCACGTCGTACGTGCGCCCCTGGTAGCGCAGGCCGGTCAGGGTGACGCCGGGCGCCAGCTGCGGCGGCAGCAGCGGATCGAGCCGCACCCCGTCCTCCCTCAGCCGCAGCCCGGTCAGCCCGTGCGTGAAGACCTGGAGGAAGCCGCCCTTCCCGGTCAGGAAGTCCTCGGCGGGCGACCCCGACAGGGCGTCCTGCGCGCCCGCCTTGGCGCCCCTGGCCTCGCTGAACAGCGCGTACGGCTCCCGTACGAACGGGCGTACCGCGCGCTGGAGGTAGGTGTACGTCGCACAGCCCGGCTCCCCGATCGCGGCCGCGTCGATCGCGTGCACCGAATCGGTCATCGCCGGGCCGTCCGGGTCGGTGCGCTCGGCGTAGTGATCGAGGGTGGCCGCGGCGGCGCCCGGCTCCATCGGCCACTCCAGCGGGTAGATCAGCAGCACCGTGTCGGCCTGCTTGATCGTCGAGCCGTCGTACCCGGCGTACTGGAGGAAGAGCTTGCGGGCCGGGTCGTACGGGATGCGCAGCCCGTCCGCGACCCGCTGCCAGGCGGCCGGGGCGGGGCGGCCGAGCAGCCGGGCCGCGCGGGTGGCGTCGCGCAGGGAGGTGGCGGCGACCGCGTTGGTGTAGACGCCGTCGGTGACGCCGTTGCTGTACTCGTCGGGGCCCGCGACCTCCTTCAGCGAGTAGCCGCCACCGTCGTCGGCGGTGGCCCGGGAGACCCAGAAGTCGGCGGCCCCCGCCAGCAGCGGCCAGCCGTGCCGGGCGAGCCAGTCGCGGTCACCGGTCGCCAGGTAGTACTGCCAGACGGCCAGTGCCACGTCGCCCTGGAGGTGGATCTGGGTGACGCAGTGCGGCGGGTTCCAGCTCTGGCACTCGGACCACAGATCGCCCCGGCTCGCCCCGGTCCACGGGTGGAACAGGCCCTGGAACCCCAGCTTGCGGGCGTTCTCGCGGGCGGCGTCCCGGGTGCGGTAGCGGTACTCGACGACGGAGCGGGCCAGTTCGGGCCGGGTGGCCAGCAGCCCCGGGTACATCCAGATCTCGGCGTCCCAGAAAATCATGCCCGCGTAGTCGTCGCTGGTCAGACCGGCCGGGGCGACGCTGTCCCGGGAGCCGGGCCGGGTGGACGCCAGCAGTCCGTACTGGGCCGCCCGCAGCCACTTCTGGAGCTCGGGGTCGCCGGGGACGGAGATGTCGGCGGACCGGTCCCGTCGCCAGGCCGCCGCGTTCGCCGCGAGAACCCCGGACCAGCCGCGCCGGGCGGCCCGGCGGGCGGCGTCCCGTGCCGCGCCGCGCGGGTCGCGCGAGGTCAGCGTGGTGTCGACGCCGACGTACTTCTCGACGGTGTACGTGCGCCCGGCGCGCACCCGGTGCGTGCTCCGGGGCGCGAGCGCCGTCCCGGTTCCGCCGGAGCGCACTTCCTGGGCGATGGCGCCCCGGACCCCGGTGCCCCGGGTGCGGAAGGTGCCGTCCCCGGCGAGGTCGATCCGGCGCGCGCCGCGCGGGTCGAGCCGGGCGGTGACGGTCGCGATGCCGCTCCAGCGCGGGGTGAGGCTCAGTCGTACGGCGCCGGTGTGCACCGCGGACCGGTCGGTGAGCACTTCGTGGACGAGGTCGGTCGCGTGCCCGTCGGCCGTGGTCCAGCGCAGCGCGGTCCGCACCAGTCCGCAGCGGAGGAAGAGGGTCTGGCGGTAGTGCGAGATCCGGCCGGCCGGGGTGGCGGGGCCGTAGACCTCCCCGCCGACGCGCAGCTCCAGATCGGTCCAGGTGGGGAGTGCGGCGGCCACCTCGCGGCCCGCCGCCAGCGCCGGGTCGCGCCCGTACAGGCCGGAGACGAGGGCGCCGTCGTAGCGCGGGGTGTACAGCGGCCAGCCGGACTTCCCGCCCGGGACGGCGTACCCGGCCCCGACGGCGGGCACCCGGTGGCCCAGGTACCCGTTGCCGGTGTACGGGTCGTGACCGGCCGCCCGGCCGTACCCGGTGGAGGACGGTGCCCAGGCGGGGTCGGTGTCCCGGCCGCAGGCGGTGGGCGCCGGGGCGCCCGGCGACGCCGCCCGTGGCGCGGGGGCCGGGGCGGCGGCGAGCAGGGCGCCCGCGAGCAGCGGCACGCAGCAGGCGAGGGCGGTACGGCGGCGGATGCGCGGGAGGCTCACCGTACGACCGTAGGAAGCCGCCGCCGCCCGGTGGCGCGCGGCGCGCGGGGTGATCGGGCGACGGTGTGCCACCGGGCGGGTGGTGGTGGCCTCCCGCCGGCTGCCGGTGCTGTTTGTTCCCGGCGGTGGGTCAGGCGGCGGCGAGGCCGGTCTTCAGGCCCGCGCCGCACAGCGGGACGACGACGCTCCCGTCCGTCCAGCCGCCGACCGCCGCCCAGCAGGCGACGCCGGTCGTCTCGACGTAGAAGCCGCGCGCGGCCAGATCCAGCTGGGCGGCGCGGATCTCGTCCTCGGTCACCGTGAGGAAGGTGCCGCCCGACTCCCGGACCGCGGCCAGCACCGCGCGGGCGCGCGGCGGACGGGGGATCGCGATGCCCTCGGCGAGGGTGGCGGCGGCCGGCCCGGCCGGGGCGTCGGGCAGCCCGTCGGCGCCCGCCCGGAAGGCGGCGGCCAGCGGGGAGACGGCCTCGGCCTGGACGGCGATCAGCGCGGGCCGCCGGTCGATCAGCCCCCGGGCGTGCAGCTCGGCGGTGGCCAGGGCCGCGCCCAGCAGCAGGGTGCCGTTGCCGACCGGCACGGCGAGGGCGTCCGGCAGCCGCCCGCCGAGGTCCTCCCACAGCTCGTACACATAGGTCTTCGTCCCGTGCAGGAAGAACGGGTTGAAGACGTGCGAGGCGTAGAAGGTGCCGGGGACGTCGGCGGCGGCGCGGGCGGCGGCCGCGGCCGCCTCTCGGTCGCCGGGGACGATCTCCAGGCGGGCGCCGTGGGCCCGGATCTGCTCGGTCTTCTTCGCGGAGGTGCCCTCGGGGACGTACACCGTGCAGGGCAGCGAGGCACGCGCGCAGTACGCGGCGACGGCCGTCCCCGCGTTGCCGCTGCTGTCCGCGACGACGCGCTCCGGCGCCAGACGACGGGCCAGCTCGGCGAGCATCACCGCGCCCCGGTCCTTGAACGAGAGCGTCGGCATCAGGAAGTCGAGTTTGGCCGAGACCGTTCCCGTGAGCGGGACGAGCGGGGTGCGCCCCTCGCCGAGGCTCGTCGCGGGCGCGGAGAGCGGCAGCACCTCCTCGTAACGCCACAGTGAATTGACGCGGCCCGCGAGGGAGTCGGGCGAGAGCGCGCCGGAGGGCTCGAACGCGAGGTCCCAGGGGCCGCGGCAGACCGGACAGCACCAGGTGAGAGCGGTGGTGTCGGCGCGGGTGCCGTCCTGCGGGCAGATGTATGCGGGCATGCGGTCAGCATGTCAGCCGTATGACCGCCCCGTGGCGAAGGTATTGCGGAGCCCAACGCACTCTTGTGCGATTCCCAAGGATCGGCCAATCTTTCGCTGTCGACGGGGACTTGGCGGCGCGGCGATCCGGTCCATCGGTTGTCATGCGCATGCCTGTCCCCGTTCCGGCGCAGCTCTGTCTCGACGCACGTGATCCCCCACCTGAGCACCGCAATCGAGGAGGCCCCCACATGTCAGTGACGCGTCACACCCCTCTGTCCCGCCGAAGAGTCGCCGCCGTGAGCGTGGTGGCGGGTGCGGCCCTCGCGCTGTCCGGCGCGGCCGTCTTCCCCGCCTCGGCGTCCGGCCCGGCCGCCGAGGGCCGGATCCTGAACGCCGGCGCCCCGGACACTGTCCGCGACAGCTACATCGTCACGCTCGACGCGTCGGCGGCCAGGGCGGGCTCCGCCGAGGGGCGGGCGCTCGCCAAGGAGTACGGCGCCAAGATCAGGAAGACCTACCGGGCCGCGCTCAACGGCTACTCGGTGGAGCTCTCCGAGGCCCAGGCGAAGAAGTTCGCCGCCGACCCGGCCGTCGAGTCCGTGGCGCAGAACCGGACCTTCCACGTCACCGGCACCCAGACCTCGCCGCCCTCCTGGGGTCTCGACCGGATCGACCAGAAGTCCCTTCCGCTGAACCAGAGCTACACCTATCCGGACCACGCCGGAGCGGGCGTCACCGCGTACATCATCGACACCGGTGTGCGGATCAGCCACAGCGACTTCGGCGGCCGGGCCTCCAACGGCTACGACGCCATCGACAACGACAACACCGCGCAGGACGGCCACGGCCACGGCACCCATGTGGCGGGCACCGTCGCCGGTACGTCGTACGGCGTGGCGAAGAAGGCGAAGATCGTCGCCGTCCGGGTCCTCGACAACAGCGGCTCCGGCACCACCGACCAGGTCGTCGCGGGCATCGACTGGGTGACCGCCAACGCGGTGAAGCCCGCGGTGGCCAACATGAGCCTGGGCGGCGGGGCGGACGCGGTGCTCGACGCCGCCGTACGCAAGTCCATCGCGTCCGGCGTGACCTACGCCGTCGCGGCGGGCAACGAGTCCACCGACGCCTCCACCAAGTCCCCGGCCCGCGTCGGCGAGGCCATCACGGTCGGCTCCACCACCAGCACCGACGCCCGCTCCAGTTTCTCCAACTACGGCAGCGTGGTGGACATCTTCGCCCCGGGCTCGTCGATCACGTCGACCTGGAACACGAGTGACAGCGCCACCAACACCATCTCGGGCACCTCGATGGCGAGCCCGCACGTGGCCGGTGCCGCCGCGCTCTACCTGGCCGACCACCCGGGCGACACCCCGGCGCAGGTCTCCGCCGGACTGGTCGCCGCCGCCAGCACCGGAGTGGTCACCAACCCGGGCACCGGCTCGCCGAACCGCCTGCTCAACGTCGGCACCGGCTCCACCACCCCGCCGACCGGCAAGAAGTTCGAGAGCACCACGAGCTACGCCATCGGCGACTACACCACCGTCGAATCGCCGATCACCGTCAGCGGCGTCGGCGGCAACGCCCCCGCCACGCTGAGCGTGCCGGTGGACATCACCCACACCTACAGCGGCGACCTGAAGATCGACCTGGTCGCGCCCAACGGTTCGGTCTACAACCTGAAGGCGTACGGGGTCGGCGGCAGCACCGACAACGTGAAGACCACCTACACGGTGAACGCGTCCGCCGTGGCGGCCGACGGCACCTGGAAGCTCCGGGTCAGCGACAACGCCGGCGGGGACACCGGACGGATCAACTCCTGGGGTCTGCAGTTCTGACCGCGGGGGTACCGGATCACCGCCCGCACGGGCACCGGTGAGGGAGCGCCCCTCGTGACGGGGCGCCCATGATGCGCGGAACGTGTGGGGCGGCTGCTTCGGCGGCCGCCCCACAGCCGTGCGGGGGACATCGGGGGCGTACGGCCCGAACCGGTCACGGCCGCGGTGAACCGGGGACGGGCGCCGCTCGTGCAGAGGACGGGAAGTCTCCGGGGTCGCCGAACGCGCACCCGAGGGGCGCGCGCCGGACGCGGGCGGGGCGCGGGCCGGATGCCGACGGGCGCGTGCGGGGGTGTCCGGGCATGCGCGGACGGCCAGGGAATCATCACTTCGGGTGAATCTCTGGCCCATGCTTGCGGTTCACAACCGACGGTTGTCAATCTGTTGCAGTCCGTCAACCTGTTGGGAGTGGCCTGTGGCTTTCGGTGAGCAGCCCGCGTATCTGCGCGTCGCAAGCGACCTGCGGGAGAAGATCGTCAACGGTTCGCTGGCGCCGCACACGCGCCTGCCTTCGCAGGCCCGCATCCGCCAGGAGTACGGCGTCTCGGACACGGTCGCGCTGGAGGCACGCAAGGTGCTGATGGCCGAGGGGCTGGTCGAGGGCCGTTCCGGTTCCGGCACGTATGTGCGCGAGCGGCCCGTTCCGCGGCGGATCGCCCGCTCCGGCTACCGCCCGGCGGCCGGCGCCAGCCCGTTCCGCCAGGAGCAGACGGCGGAGGGGGTGCACGGGACGTGGGAGTCCCGCAGTGAGCAGGAGGCGGCGAGCGCCGAGGTCGCCGGGCGCCTGGGCATCGAGCCGGGCGACCGGGTGATGCGGACGGCGTACGTCTTCCGCGAGGCGGGGGAGCCGATGATGCTCTCCACCTCCTGGGAGCCGCTCGCCGTGACCGGGCGCACGCCGGTGATGCTGCCGGAGGAGGGCCCGCTGGGCGGCTGCGGGGTGGTCGACCGGATGGCCGCGATCGACGTCGTCGTGGACAACGTGTCCGAGCAGGTCGGCGCGCGCCCGGGGCTGGCGGAGGAGCTCCTGGCGCTCGGCGGCGTGCCGGGCCATGTGGTGATGGTGATCGAGCGGACGTACTACGCCTCGGGCCGCGCGGTCGAGACGGCCGACGTGGTGGTGCCCGCCGACCGCTTCCGGGTCGCGTACCACCTCCCGGTCCGGTGAGCCGTCGGAGGCCGTGACCGATCGATTGTCATGGCCCGGACGCAAGGCGTCCCGAAGGTCCCCTCGGGGCCTCCTCGTACGCACCGCCAAGGGGCGCATCCAGCCGGATGCGCCCCTTCTGCCTGCGCTTCTCGGACTGATCGGTGTCTCTTTGTGTAATTACGTATTCGTTGCGTGAAGGTCAGGCGTACGCTCGCGCATATGCGTACTGCGGTTTCCTGGGGATCCTTAGTGAGGTGCACGATGTTCGTGGGAGGGGCACGATCCGGGGGAGGCGCGCGATGAGCGACAACCGCGCCACTCTGCCCTGGTTGGTCATACGGCAGGACGACAACGGCAATCGCTACCGCGTCGGCCACTTCGCCACGCAGGGGGAGGCCCAGGCGATCGCCGACAAGCTCGACGGCCGCGGGCACAAGCAGCTCTACTGGGTGGAGCGCGTCGAACGCGGCCCCCGCGCCTGACCCGCCCCGCCGTTTCCTCCCGCGCCCGCGTCCCCGCTCCCGTCCCGCCGTCCGCGACCCCGGCGTCCGCCGGAGGCGCGCCGCCTCGTTAGGGTCCTTGCGACCGGGCGGTACGAGCGAAGGCGGAGCGATGTCGGGCCTGATCGACACGGTGGCGTGGGTGCGGGTGGAGAACGGCAGGATCCTCTGCGCCCGATCGCGGGGGAAGGACGTGTTCTACATCCCCGGCGGCAAGCGCGAGGGCCGGGAGACCGACCTCCAGACGCTGTTGCGCGAGGTCGACGAGGAGCTGAGCGTGGCCATCCTGCCCGCCACGGTCTCCCCGAAGGGTACGTACGAGGCGCAGGCGCACGGCCATGCCGACGGCGTCCTCGTCCGCATGGCCTGTTACACCGCCGACTACGAGGGAACGCTGGCGGTCGGCAACGAGATCGAGGAGATGGCCTGGTTCTCCTACGCCGACCGGCCGCTCGTCCCGCCCGTCGACCAGCTGCTCTTCGACGACCTGAAGGCCGCGGGCGAGCTG
The DNA here is from genome assembly GCF_053598535.1 of Streptomyces sp. NPDC001108. Classification (NCBI taxonomy): domain Bacteria; kingdom Bacillati; phylum Actinomycetota; class Actinomycetes; order Kitasatosporales; family Streptomycetaceae; genus Streptomyces; species Streptomyces sp. NPDC001108. The sequence goes on along the minus strand of NZ_JBSFKL010000002.1, from coordinate 427,631 downwards.
AGCTGATCCGGCCCGGGCCCCGGGCGTGGGCCCGGTCGCCCGGCGGTCGGGTACGGGTCCGGAACCATGGCGGCGGCGCGTGTCGGAGGGCCGTGCGCCCTCCCCGCCCTGCTCACCTGTCCGTGTGCGCGGGCATACACCCGTACGCCCCACGTGCCGATCCTGGCGGTAATTTGTACCGATTATCGGGTATGTGAGGGTTAGTCCTTGCACACGGGACGTCCCCGCCGCTGGCCCTGGGAAGTGATCGGCGTGATCGACACCGAAGGCGACACCGCCGAGTGGACCTTCCCGGCCGAGCCGGGCGCCGCGCGATCCGCGCGGCACGCCGTCCACGGCGCGCTGAGGGACTGGGGGATCGACGGCTCGGTCGGGGACATGACGGTTCTGCTGGTCAGCGAGTTGGTCACCAACTCGATGCGGTATACATCCGGCCCCATTGGCGTACGGTTGGTCCGCCCCCGGTCCGACGGTGAAACCGCCGTCGCCCGTTCCGGCCTGCTGGTGGAGGTCTCCGATCCGCTTCCGGATCCCCCCACCGAACGTATGGCTGGGCCGGAGGACGAAGGGGGCAGGGGGCTCCAGCTGGTGGCGTGTTCCGCCCGGCGCTGGGGGACCCGCCGGGGAAAGAGCGGCAAGACCGTGTGGTTCGAGCTGGCTCTGCCTGGTTAGGAGTGGGGTGGGACGGACTGCGATCACGGCTCGGCCCGAAGCGGGCGGAAAGGGACTGAGACCGTGCTGTGATCGTGAACGCCGTGTCGGTTGAGGCCGGAGTGCTGAATACTGCGGGCAGGACCGGTCCGGTGTGTGAGCTGGAGGGGACGGTCGCGTGAGCGAAATACCTGGGACAGCGGGCGACATCATGTGGCAGAGCAGCCCGCCTGGCTCGATCTACGACTACATCAGGGTCGCCTCCTTCTCGATCGGCCCCGATGGCCGGATCGAGCAGTGGAGCCGCCGGGCAGCCGGCCTCTTCGGCATGGGCGCCGACAAGGCGGTCGGCATGGACCCGGTCGACGTCTTCATGCCCGCCTCGATGCACGCCGACGGGCGGCGCCGGGTCGCGGAGATCCTCGACGGCAAGGAGTGGACGGGCCTGGTCCCGTTCCGGATGCCGGGCGAGCGGGCCGCGCACGGGCTCGCCGAGATCTACGTGATGCCCAGTGAGACGGCGAGCGGGGAGCGGGGGGCGCTCTGCATCGTCGTGGACGTCCGGGCGCTGCGCCACATCGAGACGGACCTCGCGGCCTCGCAGGCCATCTTCGGCCAATCACCCTTCGGGTTCGTGCTGTTCGGCACGGACCTGGCGGTCCTCCGCGCCAACCAGCGGTTCGCCACCGTCTTCGGCGGCCGGGCCGAGGACCACCGCGGCCGCACCGTCGAGGACTACCTCTCCGGGCCCGAGGCCGACCGGCTCACCGCCACCATCCGGCGCGTCCTGGAGACCGGGGTCTCCGTCACCGACCTCCAGATCGTCGGCACCGCGCCCGGCGAACCGGGCAGCCGCCACTGGTCCATGAACCTGTACCGGGTGCACTCCGGCTCGGGCCGCCCCACCGGCGTCGCCGGGCTCGCCACCGATGTGACCCGCCGCCACATCGCCGCCCGCGAGGCCGCCAGCGCCCGCCGCAACCTGGCCCTGCTCAACGAGGCCAGCGCCCGCATCGGCAACTCCCTCGATCTGGAGACCACCGCCCGCGAACTCCTCGACGTGGCCGTGCCCGGCTTCTGCGACCTCGCCTCGGTCGACCTCTACCAGGGGCTGCTGACCGGTGACGACGCCCCGCCGGGGAGCTGGGACTCGCTCCGCCAGGAATCCGTCGGAGGCTCCGCCGAACTGCGCCGGGTCGCCCTGGCCAGCGCGGTCGCGGACGTACTGCCCGAGGACGACGCCGACACCGGAAGCCCCGAGCTGGGCTCGGTGCACCGCTTCGCGTTCAACTCGCCGTGCGCCGTGGCCCTGCGCACCGGCCGGGTCGAGGACGTGCCCGGCGACGACCGGGGCTTCGTCCAGTCCACCCTCGCCGTCCCGATGGTCGCCCACGACACCGTCGTCGGCCTCGTCCGGTTCTCCCGGACGAAGGGCAGCGAGCCGTTCGGCGAGCGGGACCGGGGGCTCGCCACCGAGCTGGCGGCCCGCGCCGCCGTCTGTATCGACAACGCCCGCCTCTACCGGCGCGAGCACGAGCGGGCCCTGATCCTCCAGCGCAGCCTGCTGCCGCCCGGCGACCCGGTCGCCGCGGGCCTCGACATCGCCTGTCGCTACCTCCCCGGCAACACCGCCACCGAGGTGGGCGGCGACTGGTTCGACGTGATCGAGCTGCCCGGCCACCGCACCGCGCTCGTCGTCGGCGACGTGATGGGCCGCGGACTGCGCGCCGCCGTCGCCATGGGCGAACTGCGCACCGCCGTACGGACCCTGGCCCTGCTGGACCTGGAGCCCGCCGAAGTGCTCGCCGCGCTCGACGAGGTGGCCCGGGGGCTCGGCACCCCCGGCGGGACCGCGTCCGGCGGCGGCTCCCAGTGGCCCTCCCGGGCCGCCCACAAGTCCCGCGAGGCCGACCTCTCCGAGGTCTACCTGGCGACCTGCGTCTACGCGGTCTACGACCCGGTCACCCGACGGTGCACCTTCGCCAACGCCGGCCATCTGCCGCCCGCCGTGGTCGAACCCGGCGGCCGGGCCCGGCTGCTCGACGTACCGCCCGGGATGCCGCTCGGCGTCGGCGGCGAACCCTTCGAGGAGGTCGAGGTCGACCTGAAGGAGGGCGCGCTGCTCGCCCTCTACACGGACGGGCTCGTCGAATCCCGCGACCACCCGCTCGAAGAAGGGCTCGACGCCCTGCGCGGCGCGCTGGTCGAGGCGGAACGGCCGGTCGAGGAGCTCTGCGACCACGTACTGACCACGCTCGACACCCGGCACGGCGAGGACGACATCGCCCTGCTGATGGCCCGCATCCAGGGCCTGCCAGACGAGGCGGTCGGCGACTGGCGGCTGCCCCGTGAACCCCGCTCGGTGGGCCGCGCCCGCGAGCTGGCCCGCGACCGGCTGCTCGCCTGGGGCCTGGACGACCTGGTGGACACCACCGAACTGCTGGTCAGCGAGCTGGTCACCAACGCCCTGCGGTACGGGGAGGGCGAGATCAGGCTCCGGCTCCTGCGCGACCGCACCCTGGTCTGCGAGGTGTGGGACGCCGGGCTCGTCCAGCCCCGGCGCCGCCGGGCCCGCGACACCGACGAGGGCGGGCGCGGGCTCCAGCTCGTCGGACTGCTCAGCGTGGCCTGGGGATCGCGGCGGACCCCGCGCGGCAAGACCGTCTGGTTCGAACTGGCCCTGCCCGACGGCGAACCGGCCGTGGAGCTCTCCGTCGACCAGTTGCTGAGCATGTACTGAGCGGCCCGCGCGGGGGACGGGACGGCCCGGGTCAGGAGGAGGTCTTCAGCGCGGCCAGCCGGGCCTCGACCTCCGCGCTGTCGCCCAGGCTGTCCAACTGCTCGAACTGGGCGTCCAGCGACGAGGCGGCCAGCTCCTGCTTGCCCATCGCCCGCGCCTCCTCGCGCCGCACCTTGTCCTCGAACCGGCCGATCTCACTGGTCGGGTCGAGGACGTCGACGCTCTTCACCGCGTCCATCATGCGGTTCTGCGCCTCGGCGGACTTGGCGCGGGCCACCAGCTCGTCCCGCTTGGCCCGCAGCTCCGCCAGCTTCTCCTTCATCCGGTCCAGCCCGGACTTCAGCCGGTCCACCACCTCGGTCTGCGCGGCGATGACCGGCTCCGCGCCCTTCGCCTCCCGCTCCGAGCGGAGCTGGCGGCCGAGCGCCACCTTGGCCAGGGTGTCGAACCGGTCCGCCTCCGCCGCCGAGCCCGCCGCCCGCAGCTCGTCGGCCTTGCGGCTCGCGGCCAGGGCCTTGCCGCCCCACTCCCCGGCCGCCGCCACGTCCTCCCGGTGGTCCTGCTCCATCAGGCGGAGGTTCCCGATGGTCGCGGCGACCGCCTGCTCCGCCTCCGCGATGTTGGCGGTGTAGTCGCGGATCAGCTGGTCCAGCATCTTCTGCGGATCCTCGGCCTGGTCGAGCAGTGCGTTGATGTTGGCCTTCGCCAACTGGGTGACCCGGCCGAGAATGGTCTGCTTGGACATCGATGCCTCCTGGTCGTGAAGGGGAGTGGGTGATGCGTACGGGTTGGTCAGAACCGGCCGCCGCCCCCGCGCCGGCCCCGGGTGCCCCCGCCGCCGAAACTGCCCGGCCCGCCGCCCCCGCCGAAGCCGCCGTACCCCCCGCGGCCGCCGCCCCCGCCCAGCAGGCCGCCCAGGATGATCCCGCCGAGCACCGCGCCCCCGACCCCGCCGCCACTGGACGGGCCACCGCCCGGACCACCCGGCCCGCCGTACGACCGCACGTCGTGCTCCGCCAGCCGCCGGGCCTGCCCGGCCAGCGCGTCCGCCTGCTGCGCCTCGGCCAGCGCCGTCTGCGGGTCGGCGCCCGCACCGGCCAGCTCCCGGGACCGCTCCAGCCGCCGCTGGGCCTCCGCCAGCCGGGTGCGGGCCTGGCTGCCCACCGCCCCCCGGTTGGTGGTGATCAGATCGGCCGCGGCGGCGATCGAGGAACGGGCGGTGAGCGTCGCCCCGTCCAGCAGGGCGAGGGCCCGCCGGTCGCCCTCCTCCCGCTCCCGGGCCCCGGCCAGCGCGGTGTCCAGCGCCGTGTCCGCCTCCTCGACCCGGCGCAGCGCGTCGATCGGGTCGTACGGGCCGGTGCGCAGCTCCTCGCGCACCGCGTCCACCACCGCGCGGGCGCGGGCGATCCGGCCGCGCAGATCGGCGGTCGGCACCCCGGCCGCGGTGCCTTCGAGCAGCCCGCCCGCGTCGGCCAGATCGGTCTCGGTCTCGGCCAGCGCCCCGGGCAGCCGCTCCGCCGCCTCCGCCAGCTCCCGGGCGCGCCGGTCCACCGCGTCGACCAGCGTGGCCGCCTGGTCCACCCCGCCCTCACCGGCCCGGAGGTACACCGCGGCCGCCGACCGGTCCGCCGCGTCCAGCGACTGCCGGGCCCGGTTCAGGTTCGACGTGGCGAACAGCAGCCGGTCCTTGGCCAGTTCCAGGTCCTGGCCGGCCGCCGCCGAGGCGGCGGGCGCGTACCGCTCGCGCATCGCGATCAGCGTGGTCTCGGCGCCGGAGACCCGGCCGGCCAGGGTCCGGAACGCGGTCTCGGCCGCGGCCAGGGCCTGCGGGGCCTCGCGCTCCAGGGCGCGCAGCCGGTCGAAGTCCCCGGCCACGGCGTCGAGGCGGGCGCTCGCCTCCGCGCACCGGGCGAGGATCTCGCCCAGCATCAGGCGCCGGTCCTCGTCGTTCTCGGGGACGGCGTCGTCCAGCCGCTGGCGCACCCGGAACGCGGTGGTCAGCTCACCCTTGGCGAAGTCGACGGCCGAGGTGAACGGGGCCGCCGCCTCCTCGCCGAACTGGGCGGTGGCGAAGCCCAGTTCCTCCTCGCTGGTGCGGACCGCGTCGTCGGTCGCCACCAGCGCCTCCTTCGCCCGGGCGTCCAGCTCCGGCAGCGGCACGGGCGGCCCGCCCGGCCCGGCGGCCGGGCCCCAGCCCTTCGCGGCGGGCGTGGTGCGGGTCGTGCCGCGCTTCCTGCGCCGGACGTACGCGTAACCGGCCAGCCCCGCCACCCCGGCCACGACCACCAACGGGAGGACCAGACCGGCGGTGTCCGTGCCGCCGGAGCCGGTGCCGGGGTCGGCGGGGCCGGGGGTGAGGGACGGGACCGGCACCGGCTTCCCGGTCAGCACCGCCGAGTAGCCCTTCGCCGCGCCGATCGCGGCCCCCGCCCAGTCGTGCACCCGCAGCGCGGGCTCGATCGCGGTGGACGCCACGTCCCGCAGTTGGGCGTCGGTGAGCCGGGAGCCCTGGTCGACGGTGTAGGCGTACCGCCGGTCGTGGGTGGCGACGGCGAGCAGGACATCGTCCTGGCCGAGCCCGTTGAGGTCGGCCGTCGCATCGGCCCAGTCCTGCGCCGACCGGCCCGAGAAGTCCCGTACGTACACCACGAAGAGCTGGAGGCGGCGGTCGGCGTAGAGCCGGTCGAGCGCGGCCCGCACCTGGCCCGCGCGGTCGCCCAGCGCGTCGACCCGGTCGGTGACCTGCCCGTCCCGGGACAGCGTGACGGGCCCGTCGGCGTGGGCCGGACGCACGGCGGAAAGGGCCGGCCAGGCCACCGCCAGCAACACGGCGAGCAGCGCCCGGCCCGGCAGGGATATCCGGGTACGGCTCACGAGCGGCGTCACGTTTGTGAGGCTATGTCCACCCTCCGTCACCCGCGACCGGAGCCCGGCACCCGCACCGGACCGGTACGGGTGCCGGGCTCCCGCCGGGCAGGTCAGATGGAGAACCGCTCCATGGCCAGCAGCGGCCGCACCTTCGCACGGAAGCCGCCGGTCCGGAACGGGCGCTGGAGCAGGCCGGGGCGGAGCGCCTGGGCGAGGGCGGCGGCGATCATGCCCTGGTCGAGGGCGAGCAGGTAGTCGCTGACCCGGCCGGTGGAGACGTTGACCGAGTCCCGGAAGCCGAATCCGGGGTGGTACGCGCCGAAGTCGCGGTCGAGGGCGCGGAGGTTGGCGATCGCCTCGGCGGGCGCGTGGGGCAGCGCGAGGAAGGAGGCGTGCGGGGTGACCACCCCGTTGGTGAAGGCCGAGGCGGGCGGCAGCGGGGCGCCGTCGGTGGTGTAGGTGCGGTCGGTGTTGGAGGCGTAGCCGTCGACCTGCATGCCGATCGCGTCGACGCCGTACTCCTGGTAGCCGCCCTCGGGGATGTTGGCGGGCGAGAAGCCCCAGTAGCCGTACCCGGCCTCCGCCAGGCCGTGCTCGATGTGGCTGCGGACGTAGCGCTGGTGCGTCAGGCCCCAGGAGCGCGGCGACCACTCGGCCTCCGGCACGAAGAGCGGCACCATCAGGGCCTCGAACATCGACCCGCCCCAGGACGGCACCAGCTTCCGGCCCCGGTGGGTGTAGTGGCCCTGCCAGACGCGTACGCCGTTCATCGCGACGTAGGAGCCGTCCGGGTGCTGCTCCTGCTCGTGCTCGGGGAGCATGGTGCGCAGCAGGTGCCAGTAGTGGTCGGCGGGGAGCGAGCCGTCGGCGATGCCGAGGTAACTGGCCATGCGGGGCTCGGTGTTGAGGGCCCCGTAGTGGTGGCCGGTGGGCTCCTCGGTGTCGGGCCAGAAGCCGCCGCGCAGCTGGCCGGGGCCGGCGACCGGGTCGGCCGGATCGTACGGCGTGTAGTAGTAGGACCAGTCGGCGGTGGCCAGGATGCGGGCGATGCGGGGGCCGAGGGCGGGGCCGCGTCGGCGGCGATGCGCAGTCCGGTGATCAGCCAGGCGTTGTCCACGGAGGACAGGAAGGGGCGGACCGGGTCGCCGGTGCTGGGCCATTCGGTGATGACGGAGCCGTCGTGCGCGTCGTACCAGTTGAGCCAGAAGCCGTGGTGGCGCTCCAGCTTCTCGACGGCCCGCACGGTCTTCTCCAGGCGGCGCAGCATGGTGTCCTGGCCGATCACCCCGAGACCGGCGGCGGCCACGGTCGACCAGAGGCCGCAGCCGATGTTGGTGGGGGAGGTCTGACGGGACCGGACGGGGGCGCCGGGGCCGCTGACGTCGATCTTGTCGACGGCCAGACCGAAGTCGGTGGTCATGGCCTCGATCGAGCGGTACGTGTCGCGGAACCAGCGCAGCAGCAGCGGGGCGTGCGGGCCGCGCGCGGGCTGGGCGGCGCCCGCCGGGGTGGCGGCGAGCGCGCCCAGGGAGAGGGCCGCGGCCCCCGTTCCCGCTGCGGTGAGAAACGTACGACGGTCCATCAGATCCCCTCGGGAAGGCAACTGGGAGGACCCACCGACTGTGGGCGGTGGGCGGATTTCGTGCGTCGGTCGTGAGGTGCGGGCGCCGGGGCGCGGTGCCGGGTGAGGCACCCGGGCGGGCCGCCGGCCGTGAGCGGGGCCGGACACGGGCGGCGGCCGCGCGGGCGTACGGGAACCGGTGCCCGTCAGGTGCAGCCGGTTCCCGTACGGGTGGGAGCGGTCAGGTCGCTCCCGGTTCGGGGGCCCTCGCGGGCGTCAGGCGGTGGTGCGCGGCAGGGTGCGGGTGCGGCCCATCGCGCCGAGCCAGGAGGCGGACGGCTTGGGCAGCCGCTCGAAGGTCTCCGGGTCCCAGCCGACCAGGCCGAAGGTGGCCTTGTAGGTGCCCCACTCGTAGTTGTCCAGGGCGCTCCAGGCGAGGTATCCCCGGACGTTCAGACCGTCCTCGATCGCGGAGGCGACCTCGTTCAGGGCGCCGGTGTAGTAGTCGATCCGGCGCTGGTCGTCGTCGGTCGCGATGCCGTTCTCGGTGACGATCAGCGGGACGTCGTTGCCGAGGACCTCGGCGGTGTGGCGCAGCGCGTGGCCGACGGCGGTGGGGTAGTACTCCCAGGTGGTGAGGGTGCGCTCGACGTCGGCGGGGGCCGGTATCGGGCCCTCGGGGCCGATCTTGGTCCGGGTGTAGGACTGCACGCCGATCCAGTCGTCGCCGCGCGCGGCCTCGATGAAGACGTCCTCGCGCGGGTGGCGGTAGGCGGCGGTGACCTCCTCGGCGCCGGGGAGGGCCTGGTAGACCTGGTTGGCGATGGTCCAGCCGACCTTGATGTCCGGGTTGATCGCCCGGACGGCGGCGACGGCGGCGACGTGCGCGGCGATGACGGCGCCGGTGGTCTCGTCGTCCGGGGTGGGCAGACCGGCGGGCGGGAAGCTGTTGTCGCCGCGCTTGGCCTGGCCGGCCATGACGGCGATCATGTTCGGCTCGTTGATGGTGCAGACGTACTCGACGCCCTCGGCGATCACCGGCGCGCAGGCCGCCACGTACCGGGCGAAGAGCTCGACGGCGCCCTCGGCGGTCCAGCCGCCGCGCGCCTCGAACCACTGCGGAACGGTGAAGTGGTGCAGGGTGATCATGGGGCGCAGGCCGCGCGCGATCGCGCCGTCCACCATGCGGCGGTAGTGGGCGAGCTCGGCGCGGGAGAAGGTGCCCTCGACCGGCTCGATGCGGGCCCACTCGATGGAGAACCGGTAGTCGGTGAAGCCCAGCGAGGCGAGGATGTCCATGTCCTCGTCCCAGCGGTGGTAGCTGTCGGCGGCGTCCAGGCTGGGCTCGGCGATGTGGGTGCCCTCGGCGTGCTCCTTGACCCACCAGTCGCAGTTGGTGTTGTTGCCCTCGATCTGGTGGGCGGCCGTGGAGGCGCCCCACAGGAAGTGGTCGGGGAACGGGACCTGGGTGTGCGTCATCGCGGACTGTCTTTCTGGTGAGGAAGGGGTGTGACCGCGGGTGCGGGCCGCGGCCTCGTACGTTTCGGTGGGGCGCCGTGCTCGTCGGCGGCCGGGCTACTTCATGCCCGCGGTGGCGATGCCCTGGGTGAAGTGCCGCTGGAGCGCGATGAACAGGACCACCACGGGCAGGACGACCAGCAGGGAGCCGGCCATCAGCATGCCGTTGGAGCCGCCCGCCTTGTTGGGGTCGGTGGCGAAGGTGGCCAGGGCGACCGGCAGGGTGTACTTGTCCGGGTCGTTGGTCGCGATGAGCGGCCAGACGAAGTTGTTCCAGGAGCCGAGGAAGGTGAAGATCGAGAGCGTCGCCAGCGCGGGCTTCACCAGCGGCATCACGATGCGCCAGAAGATGTACCACTCACCGGCGCCGTCCATCCGGGCCGCTTCCAGCAGCTCGTCCGGGATCGACTGCATGAACTGGCGCATCAGGAAGACCCCGAAGGCCCCGGCGGCGAACGGCAGCACCAGACCGGCGTACGTGTCGATCAGCTGCAACTTGCTCATCAGCACGAACAGCGGCAGCAGCATCAGGTTGCCGGGCACCATCAGGGCGCCGAGCACCAGGCCGAAGATCTTGTTGCGGCCGGCGAAGTTCAGCTTGGCCAGGGCGTAGCCCAGCATCGAGCAGAACACCAGGTTCGAGACGGTGACCAGCACCGCCACGATCAACGAGTTCATGAAGTACAGCGGCAGGTTCAGCTTGTCGAACAGCTCCCGGAAGCTGTCCAGGGTCCATTCGGTCGGCAGCCACACCGGCGGGCTGGCGGTCAGCTCCCGCTGCGTCTTGAACGCGGACAGCGCCATCCACAGGAAGGGCGCGGCCATGACCAGCAGGCCGGCCGATAGCAGGACGTAGACCAGGACGCGCTTGGGGCGGAGCCGCCCCGTACGGCCTTCGGGCTTCTTCACGGGCGGAGCGGGGACGGCGCCCGGTGCACTGGTGGCGCTCATTTCGTGTTGTCCTTCAGCAGTCGGAGCTGGAGCACCGTGATGCCCATGATCACCACGAAGAGGACGTACGCCATGGCGCTCGCGTAGCCCATGTGGAAGAAGTTGAAGCCCTCGCGGTACATGTTCAGCGAGACGGTGAGGGTGGAGTCCGAGGGACCGCCCTGGGTCATCACGAACGGCTCCTCGAAGACGTTGAGGTAGCCGATGGTCGTGATCACCGTGGCGTAGAGCAGGGTGGGCCGCAGCAGCGGCACCGTGATCCCCCTGAACTCCTGCCAGGCGCCGGCCCCGTCCAGCCGGGCGGCCTCCCGCACCTCGGTGGGGATGGCCTGGAGGCCGGCGATGAGGAGCACCATGACCGTGCCGAGGTTCCGCCAGACCGCCATCGCGATCATCGACGGCATGGCGAGCGCCTCGGAGCCCAGGAAGTCGGGCGCGGTGAGCCCCACCTCCGAGAAGAGCCCCGCGACCAGGCCGTCGCTCGGGTCGAGCACGAACCGCCAGACCACGGCGACCGCGACGATCGTCGTGACCACCGGGGTGTAGAAGCCGACGCGGAAGAAGGTCCGCGCCCGGTCGATGCCGTTGTTCAGCAGCACGGCGACGACCAGCCCGAGGAAGAGCGTCAGCGGAACGCCGATCACCACGAAGTACGCCGTGTTGAACAGCGACTTGAGGAACCTCTCGTCGCCGAACAGCTTGGTGTAGTTGTCGAGGCCGATGAAGTTCGCGTCCATCGGGTGCGTCACGTTGCGCAGCCCGAAGTCGGTGAAGCTCATCACCAGCGTGGCGATGATCGGGAACGCCATGAAGACGAGGAAGAGCACGAGGAAGGGGGTGGAGAACAGCCAGCCGGCCACGTTCTGCACGCCCATCGACTTGCGTCGGCGGCCCTTGGGCCCGGCGGCCGGGGGCGTGGTGGGTGCCCCCGGCCCGGCCTGCGCCTCGGCCGCCCGTGCGGCCTTTGCGGTCATGGTGCGCATGACTCCTACTTCACGAGGCCTTCGATCTCGGACTGGGCGGTCTTCAGCGCGTCCTCGGCGGACGCCTTGCCCTGGGTGACCTTGGCGATGGCCAGGTCGACCTTGTCCGTGATCTCCGTCCAGTTGGACAGCGACGGGGAGGACTTGGCGGTGTCCATCTGCTTCTTGAAGACCTGGAGGTCGGCGTCACCGGCGAGGTCGCCGGAGGTCCAGGCGGCGGTGTTGGCCGGGAGGTCCTTGGTGCGCTTGTACCAGTCGGCCTGGCCCTTGGTGTCGGTCAGGTACTTGATGAACTCCTTGGCGGCGGCCTTGTGCTCACTGTCCTTGGAGATCACCAGGGAGGAGCCGCCGGCCATCGAGACCGAGGACTTGTCGGCGGGCACGTTGGCCACCGCCCACTTGCCCTTGAGCTGCGGCTGGCCCTCGTTCAGCAGGGTGACGTGCCAGGGGCCGCCGAAGAACATCGGGACCCGGCCGTTGCCGAAGTCCTTGACCACGTCGTAGCCGGGCTGCACGGACTTGTTGGACAGGCCCTTGTCGAAGTACGAGCCGTACTCCTTGAGCGCCCTGACGGCCTCGGGGCTGTCGATGACGGCCTTGCCCTGGTCGTCGAGGATCTCGCCGCCGGCCGAGTACAGGAAGGAGTAGAAGTTCTGCACCGTGTCCAGGCCGCTGGGCTGGATGGACAGGCCCCACTTGGTCCCGGCCTTCTTCTGGTAGGCCGTGGCGAGGTCCTGCATCTCCTTCCAGTTGGTCGGAGCCTTGGTGATCCCGGCCTTCTCGGCCAGGTCGGTGCGGTAGTAGAGGACGCGGGTGTCGACGTACCACGGCACGCCGTACGCCTGGCCGTCCACCTCGCCCTGCTTCCAGCCGGAGGCGAAGTAGTCCTTCTCGTCGAAGGTCTTGGTGTCGACCGGCTCCAGAACACCCAGCTCGGCGAACTCGCCCATGTAGCTGCCGCCCATCTGCGCCACGTCCGGCAGGGTGCCGGCGGCGGCCGCGGAGACCAGCTTCTGGTGGGCGACGTCCCAGCCGACCGGGGTCACCTTCACGGTGATGTTCGGGTTGGCCTTCGTGTACTCCTTGGCCACATCCGTGAGCTTCTCGCCCTCGGCCCCCATGGCCCAGACGGTGATCGTCTGCTTCTTGTCCGCCGCGACGTCGTCGCCGCCGGAGCTGCCGCACGCGGTGAGACCGAGAGCGAGCGCGGCCGTGGCTGCGATGCCGATCGTGGCGTTTCTGGCGGTGCGGGACATGGAGGGCTCCTCCTTGAGCAATCCGAATGTATGCGCTGCCTGTAAGCGCATACATCACTCTGCGGCAGAGATTCGGGAATCCGCAAGAGGGTGCTGGGTCACACTCGTGCAACGTGCCGGACACCTGGACGTCTCATCGGTGCCGACCGGGACGCGGCAAGTGTGTCATTTGTGCGCTTGGGGGATGTGTGACCTATTTCGCTCGCCGGGCGGCGACGGGTGCCGGCCGGGGCGTCCCGAAGGGGGCTATACGGTCGTGACCATGGCTGATTTCGTGCATGACTTCCCCTTCGATCCGCGGTACGACCACACGCTCCCGGAGCTGCTGGAGGTGCCCGCCCCCGCAGGTCCGGACGATTTCGACGCCTTTTGGCGGGATCGTCACGCCGAGGCCCGCGAGGTCGCCACGGAGCCGGAGATCGGTCCGCTGGAGGAGGAGCGCGACGGGGTGCGCATCCACGGTGTGACCTTCACCTCGGTCGGCGGCGTGCGGATCGGCGGGTGGCTGGCGCTGCCCGTCGACGGGCCCGCCGGGCACGGCTTCGTCATCGGGCACGGCTACGGCGGCCGTGAGGCGGCCGGCCCCGAGGTGCCGCTGCCGCTGCCCCGGTCCGCGGCGATCCTGCCCTGCGTACGGGGCATGAAGGACCGCGGCCTGGTGCCCGGCATCCCGGACGTCTCCAGCGGCCACGTGCTGCACGGAATAGCCGACCGCGACACCTACGTCATCGGCGACTGCGTCGCGGACCTCTGGTGCGCGGCCTCGGCCCTGGCGGAGCTGGTGCCGGGACTCACCCCGCAGGAGGGCGGCCCCGGCCTCGGCTACTACGGGGAGAGCTTCGGCGGCGGGCTGGGCGCGCTGGCGCTGCCCTGGGACGACCGGTTCCGGGCCGGACAGCTCACCGTGCCGACCTTCGGCAACCACCCGCTCCGGCTCACCCTGCCCTGCATCGGCAGCGGCGAGGCGGTACGCGGTTACCGCGTCGAGCACCCCGAGGTCACCGAGGTGCTGCCGTACTTCGACGCCGCCACCGCCGCGACCCGGCTGGAGCTGCCCGTGCTGGTGGCCGCGGCGCTCTTCGACCCCTCGGTGCCGCCGCCGGGACAGTTCGCCGTGTACAACGCGCTGGCCGGGGAGCGCGAGCTCCAGGTGATGGACGCGGGCCACTTCGCGTACGAGGGCACGGCCGCCGACGTGGCGGAGCTCCAGGCCGCCCGCGGCCGGTTCTTCGGGAAGTGGCTGACCGCGTAGGCACGCCGGGGCCGCCGTGGCGGGCCCGGACCCGCGCGGGGGCGGTGGCCTCCGTCAGCCGCAGCCGCAGCTGGCGCGGCGGGCCTGGGAGACCGGGAGCATCAGCGAGACCGGCTCCCGGTCCCGTTCGGCCAGCCGCTGCACCAGCAGCTCCACCGCCTGCTCGCCGAGCCGGCGGATCGGCTGGCGCACCGTCGTCAGCGACGGCGTCACGATCCGGCTCAGCGGGATCCCGTCGAAGCCGGTGACCGCGACGTCCTCGGGCACCCGCACCCCGCGCCGGGCCAGCGCGCGCAGTGCGCCCACCGCCATCTGGTCGTTGGCGAAGAGCATCCCCTGCGGCCGCTCGCCGGGCCGGTCGAGCAGCGCCTCCGCGGCCCGCGCCCCCTCGGCCTGCGTCATCATCGCGATCCGCAGATCGGGCGCCTCGGGCACCGGCAGCCCGGCGTCGGCGCACGCCTGCCGGAAGCCCAGGAACCGCGCCTCGGCGTCCGGCGAGTCCGTCTCGCCGCCGACGAAGGCGAGCCGGCGCAGCCCGTGGTCCTCGATCAGGTGGCGGGTCAGCTCGCGCTCGCCGTCCGTGTTGGCCACGACGATGTGGTCGAGGTGGTCTATCTCGCGGGGACCGGCCAGCATCACCACCGGGAGCCGGCGCGACAGCACGTCCAGGTCCTCGGTCGGCACGGTCCGCGCCATCACGGCGAAGCCGTCGACCCGTCCGGCGACCTTCGCGACGAGGTCCTCCGTACCGCCGTCCAGCAGGGCGGCGATCAGCAGCGCGTAGCCGTGCCGCCGGGCCGCGCGCTCCATGCCGCGGATGATCTGGTCGGAGTAGAGCATCACCGCATCGTCGGCGTCGCTGTCCTCCGCCTCCGCCTCGGCCTCGGGGTCGGCGTAGTCCGGGAAGCAGAGGCCGAGCACCCCGGTGGTCCGGCTGGCCAGGCCCCGGGCGTTCCCGCTGGGGACGTAGCCCAGCGCGCGGGCGGCCTCCAGGACCCGCTCCCGGGTCTGCGCGCGCACCGAGTCCGGGGTGCGGTAGACCCGCGAGACCGTGGCGATGGAGACGCCCGCCCGTTCGGCGACGTCGTACACCGTGGGCGCGCTCACTCGACCGACCGCCCGCTGTTCGTGCTGTGCCGAAGCACCAGTTGTTCCATGGACCGACCCTTTTCTGAAAGCGCATTCACCCTAGGTCCCCGGCCGCTCGGCGAGCAAGGTCGTCCGGCGGGGTCCCGCCACGACGGCCGCATCCGTACGGGGCGGCGGGCCGTGCGGATGCGGCCGGGGCCGCCTCCGCTGCGCCGCACGGGTGAGCTTCGCGGGCGGCGGCGCCGTGTCTGCGCCGCCGCCCGGGCACGGGCGCATTCAGTAGACGGACCAATCAGTGTGATCATCTGCAAATGCCACCAAGAGCGCCCCATCCGGCCCCCCGCTGACGGGCGGGCCGGACCGGGCCGGCCCCGGAGGTAACCAGCCATGTCCCACCTCGGCGTCCCGTGGGGGACGGCCCGCACGCGCCGCTCCCTCGCGCTTCTCACCACCGGTGTGCTGGCCTTCCCCCTGCTGGCCGGCTGCGACTCCGGCGACGGCTCCACCGCCGGTCCCGACATCGCCGTCGTGGACCGGAACCGGATCGCCGACGGCGGCACGGTCGACTGGGCGGTCGACGCGCTGCCCACCACCCTCAACGCCTTCCAGGCGGACGCCGACGCCACCACCGCCCGGATCACCGGCGCCCTGCTGCCGACGCTCTTCCCGCTGGACGCCCGGGGCGAGCCGCAGCCCGATCCGGACTACCTGGAGTCCGCGAAGGTGATCGAGCGCGAGCCCCGCCAGGTGGTGCTCTACCGCCTCAACCAGCAGGCGGTGTGGAGCGACGGCCGGCAGATCGGGGCCCCCGACTTCCTCGCCCAGTGGCGGGCGCTCAGCGGCCGCGACAGCGCGTTCTGGACCGCCCGCAACGCCGGCTACGACCGCATCGACAGGATCGAGCGCGGCGCCGACGACCTTGAGGTGCGGGTCACCTTCAACCGGCCGTACGCGGACTGGCGCTCGCTCTTCTCCCCGCTGTACCCGAAGGAGGTGACCGGTTCCCCGGACGCCTTCAACGACGGATCCCGCACCACGCTCCCGAAGACCGCCGGGCCCTTCCGGCTGGGCGGCGTCGACAGGAAGGCGGGCGAGGTCACCCTCGCCCGCAACCTCCGCTGGTGGGGGAGCCGGCCCAAGCTGGACGCGCTGGTCTTCCGGGCCGTCGCACCCCGGGACCGGGCCGCCGCGCTCGCCGAGGGCCGGGTCGACGTGGCCGACATCGACGCCGCCGCGGACCGCCGGATCACCCGGGCCGTCCGCGACCGGGCGAAGGGCCGCCCGCCCCTCGCGATGGGCCCCGGCGCGGCGGCGGACCCGGCGGCGGCCCTCCGCTCCTGGGCCGTGGCCCACGGCTCGGACCCGGCGGCGGCCGCCGCCGAACGGACCGCCAGGGCGAAGGCGCGGGCGGAGGCCGAGGCGTACGCCGCCGAGCAGAAGACGCTGAGCGGCTACGTGGTGCGCAGGTCGCTGGAGCCCGCCTACACCCAGCTCGCGCTGAACGGCGAGTCCGGGCCGCTGGCGGACGACCGGGTGCGCCGGGCGGTCGCCCGCGCCCTGGACCGCCAGGAGTTGGCGGAGACCGTGCTGCGCCCGCTCGGCCTGCCCGCCCGGCCGGTCGGCAGCCACCTGGCGCTGGCCGGCCAGCCCGGCTACCAGGACGGCAGCAGGGCGCTCGGCGACCAGGACACCGGGCAGGCCCGGGCGCTGCTGGCCGAGGCGGGCTGGACGCGGGAGGGCGCGGCCCACCCGGACGCCGGCACCAAGGCGGGCAGCGAGGCCGGGCGGCAGGGACCCGAGGCGGACCCGGACGGCGACGGGACCGACGACGGCACGGACGGGGCCGACGACGGCAAGCCCGGCGACGGCGAACCGTTCGACGGCGTCGGGCACGTCCTGGCCACCGCCCCCGCCGCCGCGTTCCACAGCGCCGTCCTGCTGCGCCAGGCCGGCGCCCTCACCGCCTCCGCCGGGGACGCCCCCGTCCGGGACGACCGGCCCGGCGGCGCGGTCGGCGCGTACGCCCCGCCGGGCACCGCGGCCCCCGCGCGGGCGACGGGGCCCCGGCCCGGACCGCTCGGCAAGGACGGCAAGCCGCTGAGCCTGCGCTTCGTCCTGCCGTCCGGCCCCGGCTCGGAGCAGTTGCGGGGGGTGGGCGACCGGATCTCGGCGATGCTGGAGGAGATCGGCATCCGTACGGAGATCGTCAAGGTCCCCGACGAGAGCTACTTCCGGGACCATGTCGCCGCCGGTGACTACGACCTCGCGCTGTACTCCTGGCCGGCGACCGCCTACCCGGCCACCGACGACCGGCCGATCTTCGCCAAGCCGGTGCCCGCCGCCGACGGCTCGCTCCAGGTCGAGCAGAACTACACCCGCGTCGGCACCGACCACATCGACCAGCTCTTCGACCGGGCGGTCGCCGAGCTCGACGAGTCCGCCGCCCGGGAGCTGATGAAGCAGGCCGACGCCCGGATCTGGGCCGCCGCCGGGTCCATCCCGCTCTACCGGCGCCCGCAGCTGGTCGCGGTCGACCGGAAGCTGGTGAACGTCGGCGCCTTCGGCTTCGCCGCCCCCCGCTACCAGGACATCGGCTTCGAACGGCCCCAGGCCGCCAAGGCCGGCAGCGAGTAGAAGAAGCACCAGGTCAGCCGGGCGGACGCCGGCCGTCCGCAACCTCAGAAAAGGCTCAAATCCCTTGCCCGCCGCCTTGCCCCGCGGGCAAGGTCGGCCCGGGGCCCTCACCCGATGGACAGGGTCCCTTGCCCGTTGACCCGGGCGGCCGCTCGCTCCCCCCACCTCCAGGAACCGCGCCGGGGCCCCAAACCCCGGTCTCCCGGAGACATCCGCTCCGGAGCCCCACCTCCGAAGCCGCGCAGAATCCGGGCCCGTCCCGGGACGGGCCCACGTCCCCCATCGCGCCCCCGTGCCGCGTCCCCGGTGAAATCCGCCGGAAGACCCGGCCACGGGGGCGCGAACGTGCGGCCGACGAGGCGATCCGCCCGCCGCGTCCGCGCCGGTCGGGGCGGCCGTTCCCCGGCCCGGGGGAGCCCCCGGCCCTTGCCCGGGAAGCCGCTGGGGCCCCGGGCCCGTACCATGGGACGAGCCGTGGCGTGTCCGCCCGGTGGGCGTACGAGGACTCGAGACCGACTTAGACGCCTGATCCCACGATCCGAGAGAAGCGCAAGCCACCCATGCCCACGCGCCATGACATCCGTAACGTAGCCATTGTTGCCCACGTCGACCACGGCAAGACGACCATCGTCGATGCCATGCTCAAGCAGGCCGGGGCGTTCGCCGCCCACCAGCTGGAGTCCGTCGACGACCGCGTCATGGACTCGAACGACCTGGAGCGTGAGAAGGGCATCACGATCCTCGCCAAGAACACGGCGGTGAAGTACCACCCCAAGGACGGCGGTGCGCCCATCACGATCAACATCATCGACACCCCGGGCCACGCCGACTTCGGCGGCGAGGTCGAGCGCGGTCTGTCGATGGTCGACGCGGTCGTGCTGCTCGTGGACGCCTCCGAGGGCCCGCTTCCGCAGACCCGCTTCGTGCTCCGCAAGGCCCTCCAGGCCCGGATGCCGGTGATCCTCTGCATCAACAAGACGGACCGCCCGGACTCCCGGATCGACGAGGTCGTCAACGAGACCTACGACCTCTTCCTCGACCTGGACGCCGACGAGGAGCAGATCGAGTTCCCGATCGTCTACGCCTGCGGCCGTGACGGCATCGCGTCCCTCACCAAGCCGGAGGACGGCACCGTCCCGGCCGACTCCACCAACCTGGAGCCGTTCTTCACCACCATCCTGGAGCACGTCCCGGCCCCGACGTACGAGGACGACGCGCCGCTCCAGGCCCACGTCACCAACCTCGACGCCGACAACTTCCTCGGCCGTATCGCGCTGCTCCGCGTCGAGCAGGGCGAGCTGCGCAAGGGCCAGACGGTCGCCTGGATCAAGCGCGACGGCACCGTGTCCAACGTCCGCATCTCCGAGCTGATGATGACCGAGGCGCTCACCCGCAAGCCGGCCGAGGTGGCGGGCCCCGGTGACATCTGCGCCGTGGCCGGTATCCCGGACATCATGATCGGCGAGACGCTGGCCGACCCGGAGAACCCGGTGGCGCTGCCGCTGATCACGGTCGACGAGCCCGCGATCTCCATGACCATCGGTACCAACACCTCGCCGCTGGTCGGCCGCGGTGCCACCGGCAAGGGCGCCGACGCCAAGGCCGTCGTCAAGGACCGCAAGGTCACCGCCCGCCAGGTCAAGGACCGCCTGGACCGCGAGCTGATCGGCAACGTCTCGCTCCGCGTCCTGGACACCGAGCGCCCCGACGCCTGGGAGGTGCAGGGCCGCGGCGAGCTGGCGCTGGCCATCCTGGTCGAGCAGATGCGCCGTGAGGGCTTCGAGCTGACCATCGGCAAGCCGCAGGTGGTCACCAAGGAGGTCGAGGGCAAGACGTACGAGCCGGTCGAGCGCATGACCGTCGACGTGCCCGAGGAGCACATGGGCGCCGTCACCCAGCTCATGGGCGTCCGCAAGGGCCGGATGGACAACATGTCGAACCACGGCTCCGGCTGGGTCCGCATGGAGTTCGTCGTGCCCTCCCGCGGCCTGATCGGCTTCCGTACCGAGTTCCTGACGCAGACCCGCGGCACGGGCATCGCCCACTCGATCCACGAGGGCCACGAGCCGTGGTTCGGCACGCTGACGACCCGCAACAACGGTTCGCTGGTCGCCGACCGCTCCGGTGCGGTCACCGCCTTCGCGATGACCAACCTCCAGGAGCGCGGTGTGCTCTTCACCGACCCGGGCACCGAGGTCTACGAGGGCATGATCGTCGGTGAGAACTCGCGCGCCGACGACATGGACGTGAACATCACCAAGGAGAAGAAGCTCACCAACATGCGCTCCTCCTCCGCCGACTCCTTCGAGGCGATCGTGCCGCCGCGCAAGCTCTCCCTGGAGCAGTCCCTGGAGTTCTGCCGCGACGACGAGTGCGTCGAGGTGACCCCGGAGGCCGTGCGTATCCGCAAGGTCGTCCTGGACCAGAAGGAGCGCGGCCGCACCGCGTCGCGCGCCAAGCGCTGATCCGTCGCGGGCGCCGGGAGCGCCCGCACGGTCAACGGGGCCCGGCCCGCCGTCGGTTGACGGAGGCCGGGCCCCTTCGTATGCCGTAGCGCGCATGGTCGGGCGGGGACCGGGGGAGAAGGATGTGCGACCGCAACCGCGCACTGTTGGCGGTGTGCTGTCAAGCAGGCGGTACACGCCCCTGTCCAGTTGTTTTCCCCGGCGATCCGTCCGCATATCGATCGTCGCTCTCCGAAAGCTGCGTTAACGGTCCGTTTCGAGCGTGTCTGTCTGGGATCGCTTTGTCCGGATTTCGGGCAATCGCTCTTCTGTGATGTTGTTAAAACGAGACCCTTTAAGTGTGGTTTACGGCCCGGTCGTACTTAATAGTTGGCTCCATTGAGCTCGGGTCAATGGGTCACGCACTGTGGGGAGTGCCGACTCACGAGCACACTAGGGGCACTGAACGATCACCGTCAGGGGTGTCGGTGTATCACTCCAGTGCCCTTCTTGTAGTCAAAAGTGGACTCATGAGGAGGAAACCCATGCGTGGTGCCAAGAGCGCCAAGTGGGTCGCGGGTGCGGCCATCATCGCCCTGGCCGCGACTGCCTGTGGCGGTAACGACGACGGTGGCGACAAGGCCATGAACTCGGGCAAGGCGGACCCGAACGGGATCCTGACCGCCCAGCTCGGCGAGCCGCAGAACCCGCTCCAGCCGGCCAACGCCAAGGAGAGCCAGGGCAGCCGCGTCCTGCGCACCATCTTCTCCGGCCTGGTCGACTACGAGCCCGGCACCGGCAAGCTCGTGAACGTCAACGCCGAGTCCGTGACGCCCAACGCCGACTCGTCGGTCTGGACCGTGAAGCTCAAGCCGGGCTGGAAGTTCCACGACGGCACCGCCGTGACCGCGAAGTCCTACGTGGACTCCTGGAACTGGTCGGCCAACGTCAAGAACAACCAGACCAACTCCAGCTGGTTCCAGGACATCAAGGGCTACGAGGACGTCCACCCGGAGAAGGGCTCCCCGAAGTCGGACAAGATGTCCGGTCTGAAGGTCGTCGACGAGAACACCTTCACCATCACGCTGACCGGCCCGGTCTCGTACTTCGCGTACAAGCTCGGTTACGACGTCTGGGCGCCGCTGCCCGAGTCCTTCTTCAAGGACCCGGCCGCCGCCGGCCAGCACCCGATCGGCAACGGCCCCTACAAGTTCGTCTCGTGGGACCACAAGAAGCTGATCAAGGTTCGCAAGTTCGACGACTACCAGGGCCCGAACAAGGCCAAGAACGGTGGCATCGACTTCAAGAACTACACCACCGCCGACGCCGCCTACTCGGACCTCCGGTCGAACAACCTCGACTGGATCGAGCAGGTCCCGACGACCGCGCTGACCAGCTACAAGCAGGACCTCGGCGACCGCGCCATCGACGCCGAGTACTCCGCGGTGCAGTCGATCGTCCCGGCGTTCTACACCAAGCAGTTCAAGGACATCGACCCCAAGGTCATCCAGGGTCTGTCGATGGCGATCGACCGTGACACGATCACGAAGACCGTCCTCCACGGCACCCGCACCCCGGCCGACTCCTTCGTCGCCCGCGGCGTGCTCGGCTACAAGCCGGGCGCCCTCGGCGACGTCGTGAAGTACGACCCGGCCAAGGCCAAGAAGATGATCGAAGAGGGCGGCGGCGTCCCCGGCAACAAGATCTCGATCCAGTTCAACGCCGACCAGTCCCACAAGCCGTGGGTCGACGCGGTCTGCAACAGCATCCGCAAGGCCACCGGTGTCGAGTGCGTCGGCGACTCCAAGCCGGACTTCCAGGCCGACCTGAACGCGCGTGACAACAAGCAGGTCAAGTCCATGTACCGCGGTGGCTGGGTGCTCGACTACCCCGTCAACTCGAACTTCATGCGTGACCTGTACGGCACGACCGCCGCGGGCAACACGTCGGGCTACTCCAACAAGGAGTTCGACAAGCTCGCCTCGGACGCCGACAAGGCCAAGACGCTCGACGACACCGTGAAGATGTACCAGGAGGCCGAGCAGCTCCTGAAGAACGACATGCCGGCCATCCCGCTGTGGTTCTACAAGGTCAACTCGGGCCAGTCGACCAACGTCTTCGGCAAGATCGTTTACGGCCAGGACGGCGACCCCATCTTCACCGACGTCCAGGTGAAGGCCAAGAAGTAACTTTCGGGATCCGACGGCCGGTTCCGTCGCTCCTCATCGGAGGAGCGACGGGCCGGCCCGTAGGCGTCGGCCCCGGGGCTTCTCCCCCACACCCCGCGGCGGAGACAACTCTGAGTAGGCCATCGCCGACCCCTCACGGCATGGAGGCATGATGGGGCGTTACGTCGCAAGGCGACTGCTCCAGATGATCCCGGTTTTCATCGGGACCACTCTGATTATTTTCCTCATGGTCCACATCCTTCCCGGTGACCCCATCCGGGCGATGTGGGGAGACAAGGCGGCAGACCCCGCACAGGTCGCGTCGCTGCGCCATGAGTTCGGACTCGACCAGCCCCTGTGGAAGCAGTACGTCGACTACATGGGCAATCTCTTCCAGGGCGACTTCGGCAAGACCTTCGGTGGTCGCCAGGTCATCGACGAGATGTCCGAGTCCTTCCCGGTGACCCTGCGGCTGACCGCCGTAGCCATGATCATCGAGATCATCGTCGGCATCGGGCTCGGCGCCTGGGCCGGTCTGCGGGCCGGCAAGGCCGCCGACACCGGCGTGCTGATCTTCACCCTGATCGTCATCTCGATCCCGGTGTTCGTGCTCGGCTTCCTCGCCCGCTTCGTCCTCGCGGACCAGCTCGGCTGGGTGGCACCGAACGTCCAGGACTCGACGGACTACGCGCAGTTGTTCCTGCCGGGCTTCGTGCTCGCCATGCTCTCCATGGCGTACGTGGCACGGCTGACCCGCACCACCTTCGCGGAGAACCTGCGCGCCGACTACATGCGCACCGCCATGGCCAAGGGCCTGCCGCGGCGCCGCATCGTCGGTGTCCACCTGCTGCGCAACTCGCTGATCCCCGTCGTCACCTTCCTGGGTACCGACGTCGGCGGCTTCATCGGCGGCGCGGTCGTCACCGAGGGCATCTTCAACGTCCAGGGTGTCGGAAACCTGCTCTTCAAGGCGCTGCAGCAGCGCGAGGGCTCCACGATCGTCGGCGTCGTCACGGTCTTCGTCCTCGTCATCCTTGTGATCAACCTGCTTGTCGACCTGCTGTACGCGGTCCTGGACCCGAGGATCCGGTATGCCTGACGCGACCAAGACCCAGACCGAAGCGGTGGCCGAGGCCACCGCGGCGCCCGCGGCCGACGCCAAGAAGCAGGACAAGCCGCGCAGTCTCTGGGGCGACGCCTGGTTCGACCTGCGTCACCGTCCGATGTTCTGGATCTCCTCGATCCTGCTGGTCGTGCTGCTGGTCATCGCGGCGTTCCCCGGTCTGTTCACCGGTGCGGACCCGCGCGACGGCGACCTGACCAACCACTTCCTGACCAAGCCGGAGCTGGGGCACTTCTTCAAGCCCGACTGGTTCGGCTACGACGGTCAGGGCCGCTCGATCTACGCCCGTGTCATCTACGGCACCCGCGCCTCGATCCTGGTCGGCGTCGGCGTCACCGCCGCCGTCACCCTGGTCGGCGGTCTGCTCGGCATGCTCGCCGGCTACTTCGGCGGCTGGCTCGACTCGATCATCTCCCGGATCACCGACATCTTCTTCGGCATCCCGTTCCTGCTCGGTGCGATGGTCGTCCTGAACGCCTTCACCGACCGCAAGGTCTACGTGGTGATCCTGGCCCTCGCCTTCCTGGGCTGGACCTCGATCTGCCGAGTGATGCGCTCCTCCGTCATCACCGCCAAGCAGGCGGACTACGTGACGGCCGCCCGCGCCCTCGGCGCCGGCACCCCGCGCATCCTCTTCCGCCACGTCCTGCCGAACGCGCTCGCCCCGACCATCGTCGTGGCCACCATCGCGCTCGGCGGCTACATCTCGGCCGAGGCGACGCTCTCGTTCCTCGGGCTCGGCCTCGCCGACCCGACGATCTCGTGGGGCATCGACATCGCCGAGGGCAGCCAGGCCATCCGCGACAACCCGCACGCGCTGCTGTTCCCCGCCGGAATGCTCAGCCTCACGGTCTTCGCGTTCATCATGCTCGGCGACGCGGTCCGCGACGCCCTCGACCCGAAGCTGCGCTGAGGAGGGCGTACGACGTGACCATCATGGACAAGACAGCAGACAGCCCGGCGCCCCGCTCCGGGGCGTCGGACAGCGCACCGCTCCTCGAAGTGCGTGACCTCCACGTGGAGTTCCACACCCGTGACGGCGTCGCCAAGGCCGTCAACGGTGTGAACTACAAGGTGGACTCCGGGGAGACCCTCGCCGTGCTCGGCGAGTCCGGCTCCGGCAAGTCCGTGACCGCCCAGGCGATCATGGGCATCCTCGACATGCCGCCCGGGAAGATCCCGCAGGGCCAGATCCTCTACCGCGGTCAGGACATGCTGACCATGAGCAACGAGGAGCGGCGGAAGATCCGCGGCCAGAAGATCGCCATGATCTTCCAGGACGCGCTCTCCTCGCTGAACCCCGTGCTCTCGGTCGGCTACCAGCTCGGCGAGATGTTCCGGGTCCACCAGGGGCTCTCCCGCAAGGAGGCCAAGGCCAAGGCCATCGAGCTGATGGACCGGGTCAAGATCCCCGCCGCCACGCAGCGGGTCAACGACTACCCGCACCAGTTCTCCGGCGGTATGCGCCAGCGCATCATGATCGCCATGGCGCTGGCGCTGGAGCCGGACCTGATCATCGCGGACGAGCCGACCACCGCGCTCGACGTGACGGTCCAGGCCCAGGTCATGGACCTGCTCAAGGAGCTCCAGACGGAGTTCAACATGGGCCTGATCCTGATCACCCACGACCTCGGCGTCGTCGCCGACGTCGCGGACAAGATCGCGGTCATGTACGCGGGCCGGATCGTCGAGACCGCGCCGGTGCACGAGCTGTACAAGCGCCCCGCGCACCCGTACACCCGCGGCCTGCTCGACTCGATCCCGCGGCTGGACCAGAAGGGCCAGGAGCTCTACGCGATCAAGGGCCTGCCGCCCAACCTGCTCAAGATCCCCTCGGGCTGCGCCTTCAACCCGCGCTGCCCCAAGGCGGAGGACGTCTGCCGCACGGAGATCCCCAAGCTGGTCACGGTGACCGAGCAGGACGGCTCCGAGCTGCCCGGCCGCGGCAGCGCGTGCCACTTCTGGAAGGAGACGATCCATGGCTGAGAACGACAAGACGGACGGTTCCATGGACGCCACCCCGAACGTCACCGAGGTCGTCGCGGTGGACGCCACCGACGACACGGCGGCGGTCGCCGCGATCGAGGCGCCGGTGGAGCGCGGCGAGCCGATCCTCCAGGTGCGCAATCTGGTCAAGCACTTCCCGCTGAGCCAGGGCATCCTGTTCAAGCGCCAGGTCGGTGCGGTCAAGGCCGTGGACGGGGTCTCCTTCGACCTCTACCAGGGCGAGACCCTCGGCATCGTCGGTGAGTCCGGCTGTGGCAAGTCCACCGTCGCCAAGCTGCTGATGACGCTGGAGACCGCCACCGCGGGCGAGGTCTTCTACAAGGGCCAGGACATCACCAAGCTGTCCGGCCGCGCGCTGAAGGCGGTCCGCCGGAACATCCAGATGGTGTTCCAGGACCCGTACACCTCGCTGAACCCGCGCATGACGGTCGGCGACATCATCGGCGAGCCCTTCGACATCCACCCCGAGGTGGCCCCCAAGGGCGACCGGCGGGCCAAGGTCCAGGAGCTCCTGGACGTCGTCGGCCTCAACCCGGAGTACATCAACCGCTACCCGCACCAGTTCTCCGGCGGCCAGCGCCAGCGCATCGGCATCGCCCGCGGCCTCGCGCTCAACCCGGAGATCATCATCTGCGACGAGCCGGTCTCCGCGCTCGACGTGTCGGTGCAGGCGCAGGTCATCAACCTGATGGAGAAGCTCCAGGACGAGTTCAACCTGTCCTACGTCTTCATCGCGCACGACCTGTCGATCGTCCGGCACATCTCCGACCGGGTCGGCGTGATGTACCTCGGCAAGATGGCCGAGATCGGCACGGACACCGAGATCTACGACCACCCGACGCACCCCTATACCCAGGCGCTGCTGTCGGCGGTCCCGGTCCCGGACCCCGAGGCCCGTGAGCGCGGCGAGCGGATCATCCTCACCGGTGACGTCCCCTCGCCGGCGAACCCGCCGTCCGGCTGCCGCTTCCGCACCCGGTGCTGGAAGGCCCAGGACAAGTGCTCCACGGAACTGCCGCTGCTGGCCGTTCCCGAGCGCTTCAAGGGCTCCGACACCCCCGCGGCGCACGAGTCGGCCTGCCACTTCGCCGAGGAGCGCGACGTCGTGGGCGCCGCCTCGTAGCCACGCGCCCGCAGCACACCGAAGCGCCCGGAACCGATCGGTTCCGGGCGCTTCTCTCTTCTCCATCGGGACCGGGTACGCGGGTGGCTCGGGTCAGGGGCGCCCGCGCCCGGTTCCTCGGGGCCGGCGGGCCCGGGGCCGGACCGGTCGGGTCCTGGCCCCGGGCCCACCGGGAGCGTCAGGCCTTCTCGTCGGACCCGGACCCGGAGGCGGGCCCGGAGGCGGCTTCGCGGGCCTTGGGGACGGACCCGGTGGTCCGGGTGTCCTCCGGGTAGTGGCAGGCCGTCAGGTGGCCCTCACGGCTGCCCTCGATCCGCACCAGCGGCGGAGCCTCGGTGGCGCACTTGTCCGTCGCCTTCCAGCAGCGGGTGCGGAAGCGGCAGCCGGACGGCGGGTTGACGGGGGAGGGGACGTCGCCGACGAGCCGGATCCGCTCCTGGGCCGGGGTGTCGTCGGCGGAGGCCTCCGGCACGGCCGAGAGCAGCGCACGGGTGTACGGGTGGCGCGGGTTGCCGTACAGGTCCTCGCGGTCGGCGATCTCCACGATCCGGCCGAGGTACATCACCGCGACGCGCTGCGAGAAGTGCCGTACGACCGCCAGGTCGTGGGCGATGAACAGGAAGGCGATCCCGAGCTCCTTCTGGAGCTTCTGGAGCAGGTTGACCACCTGCGCCTGGATCGACACGTCCAGAGCCGAGACCGGCTCGTCCGCCACGATCAGCTTCGGCTCCAGGGCGAGCGCGCGGGCCACCCCGATGCGCTGGCGCTGGCCGCCGGAGAACTCGTGCGGGAAGCGGTTGTAGTGCTCCGGGTTGAGCCCGACGATCTCCAGCAGCTCCCGCACGCGCGCCTCGCGGCCGCCCGCCGGCTCGATGCCGTTGATCTCCATCGGAGCCGTGATGATCTTGCCGACCGTCTGCCGCGGGTTCAGCGAGGCGTACGGGTCCTGGAAGATCATCTGGATCTCGGAGCGGACCGGGGCCAGCTCCTTGCGCGAGGCGTGCGTGATGTCCTGCCCGCGGTAGGAGATCCGGCCGGCCGTCGGCTCCAGGAGCCGGGTGATCAGCCGGCCCGTGGTCGACTTGCCGCAGCCGGACTCGCCGACCAGGCCCAGGCTCTCGCCCTCGGCGACGGTGAAGTCCAGTCCGTCGACCGCCTGCACCGCCCCGACCGTCCGCCGGATCGGGAAACCGGCCTTGATCGGGAAGTGCTTGGTGAGTCCGGAGACGTCCAGGAGGGGATCTGTGCTGCTCATGGTGGGGAAGTCCCGTCTCTTGTACGTCAGTTGGCTCGGGTGCCGGTGAAGTCCGCGAAGAACTCGGCACGCTGCTCGGCGGTGAGATGGCAGGCGGAGCCGCGCCCGGCGGTGATCTCCAGCGACGGCTGCTCGCTCGCGCAGCGCCCGCCGCCCACCTGCTCGGTGAAGGAGCACCGGGGGTGGAAGCGGCAGCCGCTCGGCGGGTTGAGGAGGCTCGGCGGGGTGCCGGGGATCGGCGACAGCGGTACGTCGACCGGGCCGTTGAGACTCGGCATCGAGCTCAGCAGACCCAGGGTGTACGGGTGCTGCGGGGCGCGCAGCACCTCCTTCTTCGTACCGCGCTCCACGCAGCGGCCGCCGTACATCACCAGCACGTCGTCGGCGACGTCGGCGATGACGCCGAGGTCGTGGGTGATGAAGATGATCGACGTGCCGGTCTCCTGTTGGAGGTCCTTGAGCAGGTCGATGATCTGGGCCTGCACGGTGACGTCCAGCGCGGTCGTCGGCTCGTCCGCGATCAGCAGCGCCGGGTCGCAGACCAGCGCCATGGCGATCATCGCGCGCTGGCGCATGCCGCCGGAGAACTGGTGCGGGTAGTCGTCCACCCGCAGGTCGGGCTGGGGGATGCCGACCTTGGTCAGCATCTCGACGGCCCGCGCCCGGGCCTCCTTCTTGGAGGCGCCGGTGTGCTTGCGGTACGTCTCGCCGATCTGTCGGCCGATGGTGTGGTACGGCGACAGCGAGGCCAGGGCGTCCTGGAAGATCATCGCCATCTTGTTGCCGCGCAGCCGCTCCAGCTCCCGCTCGGAGGCGCTGAGCAGGTCCTGCCCGTCGAGCAGGATCTCGCCCTCGATCTCGGTGTGGTCGGGGTGGTGCAGGCCGAGGATGGTCAGGTTGGTCACCGACTTGCCGGAGCCGGACTCGCCGACGATGCCGAGGGTCCTGCCCTTCTCGACGTCGAAGGAGAGGCCGTCGACGGCCTTGACCATGCCGTCCTCGGTGGAGAAGTGCACGCGCAGATCGCGTACGGAGAGGAAGGGGGTGCTCATTGGATCTCTCCCTAGGCGAGGCGGACGCGCGGGTCGATGAGGGCGTAGACGGCGTCGACGATGATGTTGAAGACGACGATCGCCGCTGCCGCGACCAGGACCACGCCGAGGATCATCGGAAGGTCGTTGTCGTAGACGGCCTTGATCGAGAGGGCGCCGATCCCGTGCAGACCGAAGGTCTTCTCGGTGATGATCGCGCCGCCGAGCAGGACGCCGATGTCGAGGCCGAAGATGGTGACGATCGGGCCCATGGCGCCGCGCCAGGCGAACTTGAAGAACACCGTCCGGCGGGAGAGGCCCTTGGCGCGCGCGGTGCGCACGTAGTCCTCGCTCAGCGTCTCCACCAGTTGGGAGCGGGTCATACGGGTGTAGTTGGCGGTGAAGATCAGCGCCAGCACCAGCCAGGGCAGCAGCAGCCCGGTGAACCAGCCGGCCGGGTCCTCGCTGAGCGGGACCTCCTTGGGGCGGCTCATGAGGTGCCACTGGTCCGCGAGGTAGTACATCGCGATGACGCCGACGAAGTAGATCTGCATCGACGAGCCGACCAGCGAGGCCGAGGACGCGATCTTGTCCAGCCACTTGCCCTGCTTGACCGCGGCGAGCATGCCGGTGCCCACGCCGAAGATCACGAAGACGAACGCGCTGCCGACGGAGAGGGAGAGCGTCGTGGGGAGGCGGTCGATGATGGTGCCGACGACCGGCTCACGGTTGGTGAAGGAGTAGCCCAGGCACGGGGCCGGGCAGTGGCCGAAGGAGCTGTAGTCCCGGCCGACGAACACGCCCTGGAGCCAGTGCCAGTACTGCACCGGCAGCGGATCGGCGATGCCGAGGTTGTGCCTGACCAGTGCCAGTGTCTCGGGTGTGCACACCTTGCCACAGGCCACGCGGGCCGGATCGCGGGGCGCGACGTAGAAGAGGACGAATGTGATGACACTGATGATCAGCAGGATGACCAGTGCGCCGATAGCCCGGCGGATGAGGAAGCGGAACATGGCGATGGGTTTCCCTGGCAGGCGCCGACGAGGGGGAGTGGAGCGGGCGGGGCGCCACGCGGGCGCCCCGCCCCGGGAGTGTCGGCGTCAGGCCTTCACGTACAGCTTGTAGCTGACGGCCGAGGAGTACAGCGGGTGGAACATCGCCCCGCCGATCTTCTCGCCGTAGAGGTAGAAACGGCGCTGGTACGTCTCGGGGATGATCGGCGCCTCCTCCGTCATGATCCGCTTGTCCAGCGCGGCCCAGGCCTTGCCGGCCTCGTTCGGGTCGGCGATCGCGACGTTCTTCTTGATCGCCGCGTCGACCCAGTCGACCTTCAGCTGGGAGATGTTGTTCCCGCCGTTGGCGACCGTGCCGCCGTCGAACAGCGGCTGCATCAGGGTGTAGCCGGTCGGCCAGTCCGGGGCCCAGCCGAACCACATCACGTCGAACTTGTTGTCGATCTGCTGGATCTGGTCGTAGTAGCTGGTGGCGTCCAGCGGCTTGATGACCGGGTCGAAGCCGGCCGCCTTGAGGGCGTTCTCGATGACGACCTTGGTCTTGTTGTACGTGTTGCCGACCGGGAAGGCGTAGACGATCTTCTGGCCCTCCTTGCCGGCCTCCTTCAGCAGCTTCTTCGCCGCCTCCGGGTCGCCCTGCGGCTTCTTCAGCTTGCCGTAGACGTCGTCCTTGGCGTAGCCGACGATGTCGGGGCTGAGGATGGAGGAGGCGTAGTCACCGGCCGACGGGCCACCGTAGATCTTGCGGATCTGCTCCAGCGGCCAGGCGTGGATCAGGGCCTGGCGGACCTTCAGGTCGGTGATCCGCGTGGTGTTGATGGCGTAGTAGTAGATGCCGCTCAGCAGGCCGTTGAAGGTCCGCTTCTTCAGCTCCGGGTCGGTGAGGACCTTCTGGATGCGCTCGGCCGGGACACCGCTGTAGGCCATGTACGCGTACTGGTCGTCGCCGTTGTTGGCGATCAGGCGGTCGGCGGCCTGGAGCGACTCGGGGCCGAACTCGTAGGTGAAGCTGTCCGGGTACGCGTTGCGGATCGAGTCCGTGTTGGGGTCCCAGTGCGGGTTGCGGACCAGCGTCATCGACTTGTCGATGGAGTGCGTCTTGATCCGGTACGGACCGCAGCTCACCGGGTCCTTGTCGTACTTCTCCTTGGTGTCGCCCTTGACCGGGACGGCGCCGTAGGAGGTCATCGCCAGCGTGAAGTTGAGGTCCGGGCGGGCCTCGGCCAGCTTGAAGGTGATCGTCTTGGCCTTGGCGTCGGTGACCACCGAGTCGAGGTGCTTGCCGCTGAACGGGCCCTTGTACTTCGAGCGGAAGCTGGAGGTGCCCGTCAGCGCGCCCTGGACGTAGCCGGCGCCCTCGGTGGTGAAGCTGGCGAAGCCGCGCTCGATGCCGTGGCGCACGTCCTCGACGGTGAGCTCCTTGCCGTCCTCCCACTTCAGACCGTCCTTCAGGGTGAAGGTCCAGGTCTTGCCGTCGTCGGACATGGTGCCCGCGTCGGTGGCGAGGTCGCCGACGAGCTTCATCGAGCCGTCCGCGGCGATCTTGTAGCCGGTCAGGCAGCGGATGACGAGGTCACCGAACTGGGAGTTCCAGGAGTAGTAGATCCGCTGCGGGTCCAGGTGCGAGAAGTCGCTCGGCGCGAGGCCGTTGATCGTGCCGCCCTTCTTGGCACCCGGGATCTCGGGGGCGGGACCGGTGGAGTCGGCCTTCGTGCCGACGACGACCGAGCCGGTGTACTTGTCGGCACCGCCGTGTCCGGCACCGCCGCCCTTCTTGGCCGTGCTGCCGCTGCTGCACGCGGAAAGGAGCATCGATCCGCCGGCCGCGACCGACGTGGCGATGACGAAGTTTCTGCGGGAAAGGGACATGGCTTCCTGCTCTGGTCGATGGAGAAACGATCAATCCGGCGAGCCCCGTCGCCCGCCGGAGGAAGTGCGGTTCAGCGCTTGGTCTTCGGGTCCAGTGCGTCACGCACCGAGTCGCCCAGCAGGTTGAAGGCGATGACGAAGATCACCATCGAGACGCCGGGGAAGAGCATGAACGTGATGTCGCTCTGGTAGACGTCCGATCCGCGCTGGATCATCACGCCCCAGTCGGGCGTCGGGTCGCTGAGACCGACGCCGAGGAAGGCGAGTCCCGCCTCGGCGGTGACGTACATCGGCAGCGCGAGCGTGGCCTGGATCAGGATCGGCGTCCAGAGGTTCGGCAGCAGCTCCTTGAAGATGATGCGTGCCGGAGACGCTCCCGTGACCTTGGCGGCCTCGACGAACTCGCGCTCGCGCAGGGCGAGTACCTCGCCGCGCAGCAGGCGGGCGATGGAGGCCCAGCCGAACGCGGTCATCACCGTGATGAGGCTGACGACGACCAGCCAGATCGGGGTGTTCTCCTCCGGGGAGACCAGGATCGACAGCATCACCGGCCAGAAGGCGATGAAGAAGAGCGTGGAGGGGAAGGCCAGCAGGATGTCGATGACCCGGCCGATGAAGTAGTCCGTCTTCCCGCCCAGGTAGCCCGCGGTGATGCCGATGATGATGCCGAACAGGGTCACCAGCAGGGTCGTCGCGGTGGCGATGAGCAGCGAGTTGCGGATGCCGTAGAGCAGGAAGGTGAAGACGTCCCGGCCGAGCGAGGGTTCGATACCGAACCAGAAGTCGCCGCTGATACCGCCGTTGGGCAGGACCGGTGAGCCGAAGTCGTCCAGCAGCCCTTCCTGGTTCTGCCCGTACGTCGTGTACGGGTCCTTCCCGTAGAGCTTCGCGATCAGCGGCGCGGCGATGCCGATCACGAAGAAGAAAATGACCACATAGGCCGAAATCACGCCCGTGCGGTCGCGCTTGAAGCGCAGCCAGGCCATCTTGCCCGGCGAACGGCCGGCGTCGCCCTTGGTCGCGGCGGGGGTTGCCGCGGGGCGAGGGGTCTCGTCCTCCGCCTCAACGGAGGTGGCGGCTTGTGGCGTTGGAATCGTCATGGTGCTCCTGGCCCGGAGGGTCGAAGGACTCCGCAGGGCAACACCTACGGGCTACCGGGACTTTTTCAACGCAATTCATGCAGGGTCAATGAATGTCCGACGCCCTTGGCACGCTCTTTGGAAAGTTTGCCAATCCATGACTAAAGCAAGGGGGTGTCTTTGCTTCCACTTGGCTTTTTCGGCGGTGCGAACGCGGCTTAATGGGTGAACTCCGGCAATGAGTCCGATATGCGGGCGCTGTTGTCTCGGAATGCGTACATCGGATCAGACCGACTCGCGGTCGATGCGCATTCGATGCACGGCTGTTACCGGGCCGCTGCCGCCGACCCTCGCGTACCGGTCGTACGCCGGTCCGTGCGCGTGGAGCGGAATCGCTCGCAGTGTGCCACTCGGCATCGAGTGCGACGCGCCCGAATGGGTGGGATAGAGGTGCATGACGTCCCTTGTGCGGTGATATTTGCCCTAAGTGAGACGAGCACTACGAGGAGGCACTCCATGCGCGGAGCCACACGGGCCAGGTGGGCCGCATGCGCGGCGGTCGTCGCGCTGGCCGCGACGGCATGCGGCGGCGGGGGCAGCAGCAGTGGCGGCAGTGGCGCGAACGGCATCGTGAGCTCGTCCTGGGGTGACCCGCAGAACCCGCTGGAACCGGCAAACACCAACGAGGTCCAGGGCGGCAAGGTCCTCGACATGATCTTCCGGGGGCTCAAGCGGTACGACCCGAAGACCGGCGCCGCCACCAACATGCTCGCCGAGAAGATCGACACCAAGGACAACCAGAACTTCACGGTCACCGTGAAGGACGGCTGGACCTTCAGCAACGGCGAGAAGGTCACCGCGAAGTCCTTCGTGGACGCCTGGAACTACGGCGCCCTGCTGAAGAACAACCAGAAGAACGCGTACTTCTTCGGCTACATCGACGGCTACGACAAGGTCCACCCCGCGTCCGGCAGCGCCGGCGCCACCTCGCTCTCCGGCCTCAAGGTCGTCGACGACCACACCTTCACGGTCAAGCTGTCGCAGAAGTTCTCCCTCTGGCCCGACACCCTCGGCTACCCGGCCTTCGCCCCGCTGCCCAGGGCCTTCTTCACCGACCACGCCGCCTGGATCTCCAAGCCGATCGGCAACGGGCCGTACAAGGTCGACACGTACACCAAGGGCTCCTCGATGAACCTGCGCAAGTGGGACGGGTACCCGGGCGAGGACAAGGCGGTCAACGGCGGCATCGACCTCAAGGTCTACACCGACAACAACACCGCCTACACGGACCTGACGGCCGGCAATCTCGACCTCGTCGACGACGTGCCCGCCTCGCAGCTCAAGAACGTCAAGTCCGACCTCGGCGACCGCTACATCAACACCCCGGCCGGCATCATCCAGACCCTCGCCTTCCCCTTCTACGACAAGAAGTGGGACACCCCCGGCGGCGTCAAGGTCCGTCAGGGCCTGTCGATGGCGATCGACCGGAAGCAGATCACCGACCAGATCTTCCAGAAGACCCGCACCCCCGCCTCGGACTGGACCTCCCCGGTCCTCGGCGAGAAGGGCGGCTTCAAGGAGGGACTGTGCGGCGCCCCCTGCACGTACGACCCGGCGAAGGCCAAGAAGCTGGTCGAGGAGGGCGGCGGCATCCCCGGTGGCCAGCTCAAGATCACGTACAACGCGGACACCGGCTCCCACAAGGAGTGGGTGGACGCCATCTGCAACAGCGTCAACCGGTCGTTGGGCAACAACCGGGCCTGCATCGGCGCCCCGGTCGGTACCTTCGCCGACTTCCGCAGCCAGGTCTCCCAGCAGAAACCGACCGGCGCCTGGCGGGCCGGCTGGCAGATGGACTACCCGCTCATCCAGAACTTCCTCCAGCCGCTCTACTACACCGACGCCTCCTCGAACGACGGCAAGTGGAGCAACAAGAAGTTCGACGACCTGGTCGACAAGGCCAACGCCGAGGCCGACCGGGCCAAGGCCGTCTCGACCTTCCAGGACGCGGAGAAGGTCCTCGCCGACCAGATGCCCGTCATCCCGCTCTGGTACCAGAACGGCAGCGCCGGCTACTCGGACCGGATCTCCGACGTGACGCTGAACCAGTTCAGCGTCCCGGTGTACGAGCAGATCAAGGTCAAGTGACCCGTCGGGGCCGGGCACCGGTGCCGACCGCGCACCGGCCGCCCGGCCCCCGGCACTTCGCCCCCCGGGGCCCGGACGACCCCCGGTCCCGCGCCCTCGAACCCCGCGACCCCCGGAGCCCCGCATGGGACGTTATGTGATCCGGCGGCTGCTGCAGATGATCCCGGTCTTCTTCGGCACCACGCTGTTGATCTTCCTCATGGTGAACGTGATGGGCGACCCCATCGCGGGTCTCTGCGGCGACCGCCAGTGCGACCCGGCGACCGCCGCCCAGCTCCGCTCGGAATTCGGCCTCGACAAGCCCGTGTGGCAGCAATACGCGACCTACATGGGCAACGTCTTCACCGGCGACTTCGGCACCGCGTTCAACGGGCAGAAGGTCACCGAGCTGATGGCCACCGCCTTCCCCATCACGATCCGGCTGACCATCGTGGCGATCGTCTTCGAGATCGTCATCGGCATCAGCCTCGGCGTCATCACCGGGCTGCGCCGCGGCCGCCCCGTCGACACCACCGTGCTCATCCTGACCCTGGTCGTCATCTCCATCCCGACCTTCGTCACCGGCCTCCTCCTCCAACTGCTGCTCGGCGTCGAGTGGGGCGTCATCAAACCCTCCGTCGCACCGGAGGCCCCCTTCAACGAACTGCTCGTCCCCGGGCTGGTGCTGGCCTCCGTCTCGCTGGCCTACGTCACCCGGCTCACCCGCACCTCGATCGCCGAGAACGCCCGCGCCGACTACGTGCGCACCGCCGTCGCCAAGGGGCTGCCGCAGCGCCGCGTCGTCGTACGCCACCTGCTGCGCAACTCGCTGATCCCGGTCGTCACCTTCATCGGCACGGACGTGGGCGCCCTGATGGGCGGGGCGATCGTCACCGAGCGGATCTTCAACATCCACGGCGTGGGCTACCAGCTCTACCAGGGCATCCTGCGCCAGAACTCCCAGACCGTCGTCGGCTTCGTCACCATCCTCGTCCTGGTCTTCCTGGCGGCGAACCTGATCGTCGACCTGCTGTACGCCGTACTCGACCCGAGGATCCGATATGCCTGAGCAGACACCGGGCGAGGCGATCTCGTCGGCCGGATCGGGCGGGGCGATGGACCTCGCCGTGGCGGAGGGCACCACCCTCGAAAAGGCGCCCGGCGGCCCTCCCGGCAGCGGACCCGCCCAGAAGCCCCGCAGCCTCTGGTCCGACGCCTGGCGCGACCTGCGCCGCAACCCGGTCTTCATCATCTCCGCGCTGGTCATCGTCTTCCTGGTCGTCATCTCGATCTGGCCCCAGCTCATCGCCGACCAGGACCCCCTCGACTGCGACCTCGCCAAGGCCCAGCAGGGCTCCCAGCCCGGCCACCCCTTCGGCTTCGACGGCCAGGGCTGCGACGTCTACACCCGCACCGTCTACGGGGCCCGGAACTCGGTCACCGTCGGCGTCTGCTCGACCGTCGGCGTCACCCTCCTCGGCGGCCTCCTCGGCGGCCTGGCCGGCTTCTTCGGCCGCTGGTCGGACGCCGTGCTCTCCCGCCTCACCGACATCTTCTTCGGCATCCCGGTGGTCCTCGGCGGCCTGGTCTTCCTCTCCGTGGTCACCAGCGCCACCGTCTGGCCGGTGATCGGCTTCATCGTCCTGCTGGGCTGGCCGCAGATCGCCCGCATCGCCCGCGGCTCGGTGATCACCGCCAAGCAGAACGACTACGTCCAGGCGGCCCGGGCCCTCGGCGCCTCCAACAGCCGGATGCTGCTGCGCCACATCGCCCCGAACGCCATCGCTCCCGTCATCGTCGTCGCGACCATCGCGCTCGGTACGTACATCTCGCTGGAGGCGACGCTCTCGTTCCTCGGCGTCGGGCTGAAACCGCCCGCCGTCTCCTGGGGCATCGACATCTCCGCCGCCTCCCAGTACATCCGCAACGCCCCGCACATGCTGCTCTGGCCCGCCGGGGCCCTGGCGGTCACCGTGCTCGCCTTCATCATGCTCGGCGACGCGGTGCGCGACGCCCTCGACCCCAAGCTGCGCTGAGGAGCCCGCTGCCATGTTGCTCGAAGTGCGCGATCTGCACGTGGAGTTCCACACCCGCGACGGGGTCGTCAAGGCCGTCAACGGCGTCGACTACTCGGTCGCCGAGGGCGAGACGCTGGCCGTGCTCGGCGAATCCGGCTCCGGCAAATCCGTCACCGCCCAGGCCGTCATGGGCATCCTCGACATGCCCCCGGGGCGGATCGCCGGCGGCGAGATCCTCTTCAAGGGCCGCGACCTGCTCACCATGAAGAAGGACGAACGCCGGAGGATCCGCGGCCAGGAGATGGCCATGATCTTCCAGGACGCGCTCTCCTCCCTCAACCCCGTGCTCAGCGTGGGGGAGCAGCTCGGCGAGATGTTCGTCGTGCACCGGGGGATGTCCCGCAAGGACGCGAAGGCCAAGGCCGTCGAACTGATGGACCGGGTCCGCATCCCGGCGGCCAGGGAGCGGGTCGGCAACTACCCGCACCAGTTCTCCGGCGGCATGCGCCAGCGCATCATGATCGCCATGGCGATGGCGCTGGAACCCTCGCTGATCATCGCCGACGAACCCACCACCGCCCTCGACGTCACCGTCCAGGCCCAGGTGATGGACCTGCTCGCCGAGCTCCAGCGCGAGCTGAACATGGGCCTCATCCTGATCACCCACGACCTGGGCGTGGTCGCCGACGTCGCCGACAAGATCGCCGTGATGTACGCGGGCCGGATCGTCGAGGCCGCCCCCGTCCACGAGATCTACCGGGCCCCCGCCCACCCGTACACCAAGGGCCTGCTCCGGTCGATCCCGCGCCTGGACCAGAAGGGGCAGGAGCTGTACGCCATCAAGGGCCTGCCGCCCAACCTGCTGCACATCCCGCCCGGCTGCGCCTTCAACCCGCGCTGCCCGCTGGCCCAGGAGGTCTGCCGGGGCGAGGTGCCGCCGCTGTTCGAGGTGGGCCCGCACCGCGAGAGCGCCTGCTACTTCTGGAAGGAGACGCTCGATGCGCGCTGACGAGGCGGCGGGCGGCCCCGCGCCGGCAACGGCCGTGCGGACCGGTGAGCCGATCCTGGAGGTCCGCGACCTGGTCAAGCACTACCCGATGACCCAGGGCATCCTGATCAAGAAGCAGGTCGGTGCCGTCAAGGCGGTCGACGGGGTCTCCTTCGACCTGGCCGCGGGCGAGACCCTGGGCATCGTGGGGGAGTCCGGCTGCGGCAAGTCGACCGTGGCCAAGATGCTGGTGCACCTGGAGCAGCCGACGGCCGGGGCGATCCGGTACAAGGGCGAGGACATCACCAAGCTCTCGGGCCGCGCGCTGAAGGCGGTCCGCCGGAACATCCAGATGGTGTTCCAGGACCCGTACACCTCGCTGAACCCGCGCATGACGGTCGGCGACATCATCGGCGAGCCGTACGAGATCCACCCCGAGGTCGCCCCGAAGGGGGAGCGGCGCCGGAAGGTCCAGGAGCTGCTGGACGTCGTGGGCCTCAACCCGGAGTACATCAACCGCTATCCGCACCAGTTCTCCGGCGGCCAGCGCCAGCGCATCGGCATCGCCCGCGGCCTGGCCCTGAACCCGGAGATCATCGTCGCCGACGAGCCGGTCTCCGCGCTCGACGTCTCCGTACAGGCGCAGGTGGTCAACCTGCTGGACCGGCTCCAGGCGGAGTTCAAGCTCGCCTACGTCTTCATCGCGCACGACCTGTCGATCGTCCGGCACATCTCCGACCGGGTCGGCGTGATGTACCTCGGCCGGATCGTCGAGACCGGCACCGACGAGCAGATCTACGAGCACCCCACGCACCCGTACACCCAGGCGCTGCTGTCGGCGGTCCCGGTGCCGGACCCCGCCGCCCGCGCGCACCGGGAGCGGATCATCCTGCACGGCGACGTCCCCTCACCGGCGAACCCGCCGTCCGGCTGCCGCTTCCGCACCCGCTGCTGGAAGGCGCAGGACCGGTGCGCGCTGGAGGTGCCGCTGCTCGCCGTGCCCGCCGTCTTCCGGCTGCTGCAGTCGCCGGCCGCCCACGACTCGGCCTGCCACTTCGCGGAGGAGAAGCGGGTGGTCCCGCCGGAGGGGCTGCTGGGAGTGTCCGCCCCGTCGGCCGCCGAGGACGTCACGGGGACGCCGGAGACGGCCGGGAAGCCGGAGACGCCGGAGGTTCCCGGGACACCTCAGGAGCCGGAGCCGCCGGACGGGCCCGGGGAGCCGGGGCGGGCATGACGCGTACCGGCCGGGAAGCCGCCAAGTCCTCCCGGCCGGTTGCCCGTTCGCGCACCACGCCGGTGCAACCCCTTGTCCGCCGGGCACCACGGTGTGAGTATCGCTCGGGTGATACTGACACGGGGGGCAAGGGTCACCGGCGCCGTCCTGTGCGCGGTGCTCGCGCTGATGGTCGCGGGCTGGATCGTACGGGACATCAACGCCGCTGACGACATCGGGCAGTTGGGGCAGCGATGGGCGGGCTTCTCCGACGCCCGGTTCACCATGCTGCCGACGACGTCGGCGTACGACCTGGTGCTGCTCGTGGTGTACGCCGTCGCGGCCGCCGTCGCCCTGCGGTCCTCGGCGGGCGCCACCACGCTGGTCGCCGTCGGCGTGGTCACGGTCGCGGTGCGGCTGCCCGGACTCTGGGGCATCGGCCCGTCCTGGTTGGACTCCCGGTTCTCCGACGAGCTGCGCACCCGTGCCCTGATCTGCGCCTTCGCCGCACTCGCCGCGGGCATCGCGCTGGTCATCACCGCCGGGGCGGGCCGCCGCCCCGTACAGGACTTCACCGAACGCCCACCGGCCCGGCCGGGTACGGGCGCCGGGGTGGTCGTCTTCCTGGGGCTCGGCGCGGCCGCTGCAGTGACGATCGGCTGGGAGATCCGCCAGCGGATCCGGAGCACCGACCTGCACCTGGGCATGTACCCCGACTGGTACCTGGGCGGGCCCCGGATCTTCCAGCCGCTGACGGACCCGCCGCCCGGCTGGTTCTCCGTCCTGCTGGCGCTGCTCTGCCTGTTCGCCGCGGTGAGCGCGGTCGTCCGCGCCGTGCACGCGCGGCCGTTCGCGCTGATCGCCGCCGCGCTGCTGCTGCTCGAAGGGGGCCTGAGCGTGGCCCGCTCGTTCCACTTCGATCTGCTCCAGCACTTCCTCGACCTGCGCGTCGAGAACGAACTGCTCGTGCTGACCGGCTTCTTCCAGGTGTTCCTCGGGGCCCTGACGCTGCTGGCGGCGGCCCTGCCGGGCCAGGTGCCGCCGGCGCCCGCGCCGCCGGGGCACGTACCGGGGTACGGGGCGCTGCCCGGTCCCTTCGGACCGCCGCCCCCGTCCCAGCCGCCGCCGGGCTGGTGACGGAGGCGCGGCCCGGTCCTCAGCCCCGGGGCGCCAGCGACCGCTTCAGGAAGTCGACCTGGAGCAGCAGCAGGTTTTCGGCCACCTGCTCCTGCGGCGTCATGTGGGTCACCCCGCTCAGCGGCAGCACCTCGTGCGGGCGCCCGGCCGCGAGCAGGGCGGAGGAGAGCCGGAGGGTGTGCGCCATCACCACGTTGTCGTCCGCGAGGCCGTGGACGATCATCATCGGCCGCACCTGCTCGGCGGCCCCGGAGAGCCCCTCGTCGGTGACGACCGAGTTGTACGCGTACACCTCGGGCTGCTCGGCGGGGTCGCCGAGGTAGCGCTCGGTGTAGTGGGTGTCGTAGAGCCGCTGGTCGGTCACCGGGGCGCCGACCACCGCCGCGTGGAAGACGTCGGGGCGCCGGGTGATGGCCAGGGCCGCCAGGTAACCACCGAAGGACCAGCCCCGGATCGCCACCCGGCCGAGGTCCAGCGGGAACCGGTCCGCGAGCGCGTGCACCGCCTCGACCTGGTCGTCCAGCGTGAGGAGCAGGTTGTTCTTGACCGCCTTCTCCCAGGCGGGCGAACGTCCGGGGGTGCCCCGGCCGTCGGCGACCACGACCGCGAAGCCCTGGTCGGCGAACCACTGCGAGGTGAGATGCGCGTTCTGCGCGGCGGCCACCCGCCGGCCGTGCGGCCCGCCGTACGGATCCATCAGGACCGGAAGCGGACCGTCCGACTCCTGGTACCCCGTGGGGAGCAGCACGGCGCACGGAATCCGCCGCGCGCCCCCCTCGGTGAGCTGTACCCGGGCGGAGATGACCGGTTCCTGCGCGTGGTTGGCCACGGTGGCGACGGGCTTTCCGTCCCGGAACACCCGGACCAGGGAGCCGGACCGCTCTAGGGTCTGCGAGGCCAGCACCGTCACCCCGCCCGCGCGGACCGCCGTGTGCACCCCGGGCTCCTCCGAGACCCGCTCCACGCCCAGTTCGTTGACCCGGTAGACATGGGTCTCGCCGATCTCCGGCGCGGCCGCCTCCTCACCGGCCGTGGCCGACACCAGGATGTCCGACTCCCCGATGTCCAGTACCGCCCTGAGCTGCAAGCGCGCCCCGGTCAGCGGCCGGTCGCCGACCGCGAGCACCCGGGCACCGGCCTCGTCGGCGATCCGCACGAGCTGTCCGTCCGGCGTCCAGGCGGGCACGCCGGGGTAGATTTCCAGCCACACCGGGTCCTCGTCCGCGTGCACCGTCCGGGTCCGCCCGGTCTCCGGGTCCACCGCGAGGTACAGATGGCCGCGCTGGTCGCGGGACTGCACCAGCAGCAGCGGCGCCCCGCCGGACGACCAGTGCACCTGGGCCAGGTACGGGTGGCTCGTCCGGTCCCAGACCACCTCGGTCCGGGCGCCGTCCAGACCCACCACGAAGAGCCGCACCTCGGCGTTGGGCGTCCCCGCCGCCGGGTACGCGATCTCGGCCGGCCGCCGCTCCGGATGGGCC
The DNA here is from genome assembly GCF_053598535.1 of Streptomyces sp. NPDC001108. Classification (NCBI taxonomy): domain Bacteria; kingdom Bacillati; phylum Actinomycetota; class Actinomycetes; order Kitasatosporales; family Streptomycetaceae; genus Streptomyces; species Streptomyces sp. NPDC001108. The sequence goes on along the minus strand of NZ_JBSFKL010000002.1, from coordinate 386,052 downwards.
GGGTCCGCGATCCACCACCGCCGCACCGGGCTGTTGTCGACCCGGGCCACCAGCAGCCGGTCCGACTCCGGCGACCACCAGAAGCCCCGCGACCGCTGCATCTCCTCGGCCGCGATGAACTCCGCGAGGCCGTACGACACCTCGTCCGCCTCCGGCTCGGCGAGGGCCCGGTCGCCCTCCCCCTCCACGTCGACGACGCGCAGCGCGCCCTTGGACACATAGGCGATGTGTCGTCCGTCCGGTGCGGGCCGGGGGTCGATCACCGGGCCCGGAACGGGCAGCGCACGTGCCGTACCCGACCGCAGCCCGGCGACGTAGACCTTCCCGGAGAGGGCGAACGCCGCCAGCTCGACGGCCGCGTCCACCGCGTAGCCGACGATCCCCGAGGAACCCTCGCGGCTGCGCTCGCGGCGCGCCCGCTCCTGCGCGGAGAGCCGCTCCGCCGAACCGCCCAGCAGGGCCACCGGATCGGCGACCACCCGTTCCCGCGCCTCCCCGTCCCGGGGCAGGTCCAGCACCCACAGCCGGCCGGAACGATCGGTTCCGGACTCCGAACGGAGGAAGACCACCCGTTCCCCGTCCGGCGAGACGGTGAAGGAACGGGGGGCGCCGAGCGTGTACCGCATGGTCCTGGCGTGCTGACGGGGGAACGAGATCCGCTGTGAAGTCATACGTCGAAACCTAGTCGCCGACCGATCGGTCGGGGAGTGCCACCCGGCCGGGCGTGCGCCCCTCGTGCTGCCGTGCACCGATCAGTGCCTTTCCACGGATAGTTATGATCCGTAGCGCTTGGTGGGTAGGAAACCTGCTGGCTCCATGTGTGCTGCCCGTTTCGACCGTACTGATGGAGGTGAACCGCCGTGGCACTCTCGATTTCCGTGGTGGTGCTGCTGGCGATCGTCGTCTTCCTGCTGATCCGGAAATCCGGACTGAAGGGCGGACATGCGGTGGTCTGCGCACTGCTCGGCTTCTACCTCGCCAGCTCGTCGATCGCGCCGAGCATCTCGAACCTGACCTCGAACGTGGCGGGGATGATCGGCAGCCTCAAGTTCTGAGGCCCGGCCCGTCGACGGCGGGTGCGCGGGCGGGGACCGGGGGGCCCGGCTCGTAGGCTGGTCCCATGACGGACCTCCCTGCCAGGCGCCTCCTCCTGGTGCACGCGCACCCCGACGACGAGTCGATCAACAACGGCGCCACCATGGCCATGTACGCGGCCCAGGGTGCCCGGGTCACCCTGGTGACCTGCACACTCGGTGAGGAGGGCGAGGTCATCCCGCCCTCGCTCGCCCATCTCGCGGCCGACCGGGACGACACCCTGGGCCCCTACCGCCAGGGCGAACTCGCCGCCGCGATGAAGGAGCTGGGGGTCACCGACCACCGGCTCCTCGGCGGCCCCGGCCGCTACCGCGACTCCGGGATGATGGGCACCGCGCAGAACGACCGCCCGCACGCCTTCTGGTCGGCCGACGTGGACGAGGCCGCCGGACACCTGGTGGAGGTCGTCCGTGAGGTCCGCCCCCAGGTGCTGGTCACCTACGACCCCGACGGCGGCTACGGCCACCCCGACCACATCCAGGCCCACCGCGTCGCGATGCGCGCGGCCGAGCTCGCCGCCGACCCCGCGTACCGTCCCGGTGACGGCGCCCCGCACACCATCGCCAAGATCTACTGGAACCGGGTGCCGCGCACCGTCGCCGAGGAGGGCTTCGCCCGCCTCCGAGAGACGGCGCCGGACGCCTTCCCCGGCATCGCCGCCCTCGACGACGTACCGGGCGTGGTGGACGACTGCCGGATCGCCGCGGCCATCGACGGTACGGCTCACGCCGCCGCGAAGAGCGCCGCGATGCGCGCCCACGCCACCCAGATCGCCGTCGACGGGCCCTTCTTCGCCCTCTCCAACGACCTCGGGCAGCCGCTCTTCACCACCGAGTACTACGAGTTGGTGCGCGGCGACCACGGGGCGCCGCGGGGGACCAGGGAGGACGACCTGTTCGCGGGTCTGACGGGAGCGGAGCGATGAGCGACGACGGCAGGAAGCGACGCGCACCTGCCCCGGCCCCCGCCGCCACCGGTCTGGCCGCCCCCCTCAACCCCGCCCGGATCGCCGCCTACGCGGGCCTCGCCGTGCTCGGCGCACTCGTCGGGATCGCCGGGACGCTGGTCCAGGCCGCCTGGTTCCCCGGCGGGCTGCTGCTGGCGCTGCTGGGCGCGGCCGGGCTCTTCCTCGGCGGCCGGCTGGTCTTCGGCACCCAGCTCGGGGCGCTGGCCCCCGTCGCAGGATGGCTGATTACCATCTTTGTTCTGCTGGGCGGGCGTCCGGAGGGCGACTACGTCTTCGGCGACGAACTGGGCCTCGGCCTCTACCTGCTGGGCGGGATGGCCGTCGCTGTGATCTGTGCCACCATGTCGCGGGTGCCCCGACCGGGCGCCGGAAGCGTCCGGTCCGGCAAGTAAAGTGCCACGTCCGATCCCTTGGGCCGTATCCGGCCGAGCGGGGGACGGGCAGCCGTTTCCCCCGGTCGCGGGGTGGCCGTCGGCTGCGGCCAGTATGGTGGTGCGCGCGCCGAGCCGTCCCCAGGCCCACGGCATGGGGGAAGTACGGGCGGCGGAGCCAATCGGGAGAACCTGCTTTGAGTCGTGAAACTGACAGTACGTCCTCCGGGCCCCAGGGGCGCGGGGGCGCCGCGTACCCTTCGGGGACGCCGCCGTACGGATCACGCCAGTATCCGTCGTCGAACCCTTCGCAGGACGCCCCGGAGGGGGGCCCGGAGGCCACCGACGCGTCCCGGGCCGACGAGCCCAGGACCGAGACGACGCTGACGACGCGGATCCGGATCAACATCCCCGGCTCGCGCCCGATCCCGCCCGTCGTCATGCGTACGCCCGTGGGGGAGGCCGACGGTACCGACGCCGAGCGCACGGGCAGCGTTCCGCGCCCCGCGGACGCGCCGGACGCCTCCGGCGCCGCCCCGGCCGCCGAGGCCCGGACGGCCGCCCCGGCGGCGGAGCCCGCCGAGAAGCCGGCCCGGGAGAAGAGCGGCAGCGACTGGTTCGCCCCGCGCAAGCCCCTCGCGAACACCCCGGCGGCCGGCACCCCCGTCGTCGGCGGTACCCCGGCGGCCGGTACGCCCGTCGTGGGCGGGGGCGAGGGCGCCACGAGTGCGTCCGCCCCGGCCCGCCCCGACCTGCCGTACTTCTCGGACGGCCCGCAGCGCACGGACGGTCAGGGCGCGCCCCGGCCCGACGACTTCGGCGGTCAGCGCCCCACCCCCGACCTCGGGGTGCGCACGCCCGGCCCCGCCGGGCCCACCACGGGACCGGCCACCGGCACCTCCGCGCTCACCCCGGACCTCGACGGCCCGAAGGGCCCCCGCCCCCTCGGCGTCCCGGGCGGTCCGGTGCCCCGGCTGTCGGACGACACCGCCGTGCTGACCCCGCAGTTCGCGGGTCCGGCGCCCGCCGGACCCGGTGGCAACGTGCCGGGCGGCAACGTGTCCGGTGACACGCTCAACAGCGGCATCCCCGCCGTGCCGCCGGAGCGCCGGACGGCGTCCCCGTTCCCGGGCGGCCCCGACGGGGTCCGTGGCGAGCCGTCCCCGGGCGGCCTCGGCGACCCGATGGGCACCGGCCCGGCGGGGCCCGGCGGCCCGGCCGTACCGGCGCCCGCCCCCCGGCCCGAACCGGCCTCCGCGCCCGCGAAGAAGAAGGGCCGCTCCAAGCTGGTCCTCCTCGGCGCGGCCGTGGTCGGCCTGCTCGGAGTCGCGTACGGCGCCGGGCTGCTGATGAACCACTCCGACGTGCCCAAGGGCACCACGGTCCTCGGCGTCGACATCGGCGGCGGCACGAAGGAGGAGGCCGCCACCAAGCTGGACGCCGCCCTCGGCAAGCGCGCCGTGGCCCCGCTCCAGCTCTCCGTGGACGGTCGCAAGACCGAGCTCGCGCCCGACAAGGCCGGGCTCGCCCTGGACAGCCAGGAGACCGTGCGCGCCGCCGCGGGCAGCGACTACAACCCGGTCTCCGTCATCGGCTCCCTCTTCGGCACCAAGCGCGCCGTCGACCCGGTGATCCCGGTCGACGAGGAGAAGCTCGGCGTCGCGCTGACGGACCTGGCGGGCGTCTCCGGCTCCGCCAACGACGGCACGATCAAGTTCGAGCCCGACAAGGCCGTCGCCGTCCCCGGGAAGTCCGGCAAGTCGCTGGACGTCGCCCGGTCGATGAACTCGGTGCGCGACGCCTACCGGGCCCAGGTGCAGACCGGCCGCTCCAAGGTGGTCGAACTCCCCGTCGGCACCCACGAACCCACCATCGACCAGGCCGAGCTGGACCGGGCGATGAAGGAGTTCGCACAGCCGGCGATGTCGGGCCTGGTCACCATCAAGGCGGGGGCCAAGCAGATCCAGTTCGGCCCGGCCCGGTCGCTGCCGCAGATCCTCTCCATGGTCCCGGTCAAGGGCAAGCTGGTACCCCGGTACGACTCGAAGGCCATCGACACCCTCTGCGACGGCGTCTTCGACGGCATCATGGTCACCGGCGACGACGGCAAGAAGCGTCAGCTCGACGCGGGCGACGTGGCCAACGCGATGCAGAAGGCGCTGCTCGGCAAGACCCCCGCCGAGCGCACCGCCGTCATCGCCCTCGACGGGACGGGCGGCACGGGCGCCACCGGCTGACCGGAGCCCGCACCCCTGGCACGTACCCACCGCCGCCCCGGCCGGACCCTCCGGCCGGGGCGGCGGCACAGGTCCGGCCGACGCGCGTGCCGGGCATGACATCTGTCATGCCGAATCCACGAGGAACGGCTCTGCCGCGGGCACCCGTGCTCCGCGACGCTGGATCCATGACGACGACAGCCGACGAGGCCACCGGAGCGAGGACCGCCGCGGTCCGCTTCATGCAGGTCAGCAAGACGTACGGAGAGGTGCGCGCCGTCGACGGGCTCACCCTCGAACTGCACCCCGGCGAGACCGTGGCGCTCCTCGGCCCCAACGGCGCGGGCAAGTCCTCCACCCTCGACCTGCTGCTCGGCCTGCGCACCGCCGACTCCGGCAGCGTCGAGGTCTTCGGCACGACCCCGCAGGACGCCATCGCGGCGGGCCGGGTCGGGGCGATGCTCCAGAGCGGCGGGCTGATGGAGGACGTGACGGTCGGGGAACTGGTCGGCCTCGCCTGCGCCCTGCACCCCCGCCCCCTCCCGGTGGCGGAGGTGCTTTCCCGGGCGGGGCTCGCCCAGATCGCCGGACGGATGGTCAACAAGCTCTCCGGCGGCCAGGAACAGCGGGTCCGCTTCGCCCTCGCCACGGCCGGCGCCAACGACCTGATCGTCCTCGACGAGCCGACCACCGGCATGGACGTCACGGCCCGCCAGGCCTTCTGGGCCACCATGCGCGAGCAGGCCGAGCAGGGCCGTACCGTCCTGTTCGCCACCCACTACCTCGAAGAGGCCGACGCGATCGCCGACCGGGTGCTCGTCCTGCACAAGGGGCGCCTGCTCGCCGACGGCACCGCCGCCGAGATCAAGGCGCGGGCCGGGGCCCGCCGGATCTCCTTCGAGCTGGAGGGTCCGGTCGACGAGGCCGCCCTGCGCGGCCTGCCGCACCTCTCCACGCTCGACGTCACCGGCAACCGGGTCCGCATCCAGTCGCACGACGCCGACGCCACGGTCCAAGCCGTCTACCGGCTCGGCCTCTACCCGCGCGCGCTCGAAGTCGCCGGACTGGGCCTGGAGCAGGCCTTCGTCGCCATCACCGAGGCCGAGGAGGCCAGGACCGCATGACGAAGCTCTTCTCCGGGGCCCTGATCAGGCTCGAAGTGACCCGCACCCTGCGGAACAAGAAGTTCATGTTCTTCTCGGTCATCTACCCCTCGGTGATCTACCTGCTGATCTCCGGCACCCGGAACACCACCGACCGCGTTCCGCACACCGACCTCACCTTCCAGGCCTTCTTCATGGTCTCGATGGCCTCCTTCGGCGCGCTGACCGCCGTCCTGATGGGCAACAGCGAGCGCATCGCCAAGGAGCGGGAGAAGGGCTGGGTCCGCCAACTGCGGCTCACCGCGCTGCCCGGCCGGGGCTACGTCCTCGCGAAGATCGCCGGCGCCGCGATCGTCACCCTGCCCTGCATCGTGGTGGTCTTCCTGGTGGCCGCCGCCGTCAAGCACGTACGGGTGGAGACCTGGCAGTGGTTCGCGCTGGGCGGCGTCATCTGGGCCGGTTCGCTGGTCTTCGCCGCGCTCGGGGTGGCCATCGGCTACCTGGCCAGCGGGGACGCGGTCCGCCCGGTCACGATGATCATCTACTTCGGGCTCTCCATCCTCGGCGGCCTCTGGATGCCCAGCGCCACCTTCCCGCAGTGGCTCCAGAACATCGCCGAGTGGCTGCCCACGCACGCGTACGCTTCTCTCGGACAGGCGATCGAGATGGGCGGTTCGCCGCACGGCAAGGACGTCGCGATCCTCTGCGCCTACTTCGTGGTCTTCGCGGGCGGTGCGGCCTGGCTCTACCGGAAGGACACCCTGAAGGCGTGAACGACGACGAGACGTCCGTGGGGATCGGACGCCCGCCCACCAACCGCGGACAGCGATGGATCAAGCTGCTCTGGGTCGGCATCTGGCTCGCGTTCATGAGCGCGCCCGTCAGGGACCTGACCGACGGCGGCCACACCCCGTGGGCGACGGCGCTCGGCGCCCTCGGTCTGCTCGCCTTCGTCGGCGCCTACCTGCTCCTGGTCCTGCGCCGCACCCCCCGGGACGGCAACGACCGCGGCGCCCACGCCGCCATCGCCTTCCTCGGCGGACTCGCCGCCCTGCTGACCCTGACGCTCGGCCCCTCCTGGCTGGTCCTCTTCGTCTACGTGGCGGTTTCGGCCGGCGCCACCCTCCCGCTGCGGACGGCCGCGTGGCTGATCCCCGCCGTCACGGCGGTCCTGGTCGGCCTGGGCCTGACCGCCGACCACCCGCGCGAGATCATCACCGCGCTGGTCTTCCCGGCACTGCTGGGCGGCTTCTCCATGACGGGTGTACGGCAGCTGATCCGTACGACGATCGAGCTGCGCGAGGCCCGCGCCACCGTCGCCCAGCTCGCCGCCAACGAGGAGCGGCTCAGGCTCGCCCGCGACCTGCACGACCTGCTCGGCCACTCGCTCTCCCTGATCACCCTCAAGAGCGAGCTGGCGGGCCGGATGCTGCCCGCCCACCCGGAGCAGGCGGCCGCCCAGGTGGCGGACATCGAGAAGGTGAGCCGCCAGGCCCTGATCGACGTACGGAGCGCGGTCACCGGCTACCGCCGCCCCACCCTCCCCGGCGAACTGGCCGGCGCGCGCACGGCGTTGGCCGCCGCCGGTGTCACCGCCGACGTCCCGGCCGAGGTGCCCGGCGACCTGCCGGAGAAGGCGGAGGAGGTGCTCGCCTGGGCGCTGCGCGAGGCCGTCACCAACGTCGTACGCCACAGCAGGGCCAAGCGGTGCGCCGTCGCCCTCACCCCGCGCCAGACCCTGGACGGCCCGGTCCTCGAACTCACCGTCGCGGACGACGGGGTGGGCCCCTCGGGCAGCAAGCCGGGCAACGGCCTCACCGGCATCGGCGAACGCCTCGCGGCGGTCGACGGCACGCTCACCACCTCGGCGTCCGGCCCGGGGCAGGGGCCCGGCCGGGGCAAGGGCTTCACCCTGACCCTGAGCGTCCCGCTCGCTTCCGCCTAGTACGAGTCCGGCCGTGATCCGCCGGCCCCGCCCTCAGGTCCTAGGATCCACGGAATGAGCATGATCAGACTTCTTCTGGCCGAGGACCAGTCCATGGTGCGCGAGGCCCTCGCGGCGCTGCTCGGCCTGGAGCCGGACATCGAGGTGGTCGCCCAGGTCGCGCGGGGCGACGAGGTGCTGGAGGCGGCCAGGGCGCACGACATCGACGTGGCGCTCCTGGACATCGAGATGCCGGGCATGACGGGGATCGACGCGGCGGCGCTGCTGCGGCGCGAACTCCCGGCCGTGAAGCTCGTCGTCGTCACCACCTTCGGCCGCCCCGGCTATCTGCGCCGGGCCATGGAGTCGGGCGCCGACGCCTTCCTGGTGAAGGACGCCCCGGCCGCCCAACTGGCCGAGGCGGTACGGAAGGTGCTGGCGGGGGAGCGGGTCATCGATCCCACGCTCGCGGCCGCCGCCCTCGCCGACGGGGCGAGCCCGCTCACCGAACGCGAGCGGGACGTCCTGCGCACGGCGGCGGACGGCTCCACCAACGCGGAGATCGCCGCCGCCCTCCACCTCTCGCAGGGCACGGTCCGCAACTACCTCTCCACGGCCATCCAGAAGCTGGCCGCCCGCAACCGCGCGGAGGCGGTCCGCATCGCCCGCGAGAAGGGCTGGCTGTAGGGCCCCGGTCCCGCTCGCGGGCGCAGGCGTCAGTGCGTCAGGTACTGGCTGAACATGGACGGCCCGGTCGGGGCGCCGAGGGTGGCCGCACCGAACGAGGCGGAGCCCTGGGCGACGATCCCGGTGGCGTCCGTACGGAAGGTCCACAGGGCGCCGTGCGCCGAGTTCTCCGACGGGTCGCCGACCACCATCTCCGTGCGGCCCGCGCCGTCGTGGTCGCCCAGCGCCAGCGCCTCGCCGAACTGGTCGCCCGCCTCGGCGACCCCCGGCACCCCGGCCGTGTACTGGCCGAACTCCTTGGAGCCCGCGCCGCTCACGCCCTGCGGCCCGCCCTTGAGGACCAGGACCCGGCCGGCCTCGCCGATCCCGTTGATCCGCTCACCGGGCAGACCGGTGGCGATGTCCGGGTAGCCGTCGCCGTCCGTGTCGCCCAGCGCCAGGCTGTAGCCCATCCGGTCGTGGTACTCGGCGGTCCCGGAAACGCCCTCGGTGTCCTGGTTGATCCAGACGGGCGCGCGGCCCGTGCCGACCCCGCCCGGTCCGCCGTACGCGATGAAGAGCGCACCGCCCTTCTTCGCCGGGGGGTCCACCTGCGCCCACTCGTCGGCCCGCCCGATCACGAGGTCCCCGTGGCCGTCCTGGTCCAGATCGGCGATGCCCGCCGAGTCGCCGCCGACCGGGGCCCCGTCGGCGTCCAGGATCTCGACCGGGGCGGCGAATCCGCCGGTGCCGCTGCGCAGCAGGTACGTGTGCTGCTGCCACGGGTCGTCCGGGCCGAAGCCGAGGATCACCAGATCGTCCGCGCCGTCTCCGGTCAGGTCGCCGAGCGCGATCGTGGAGGTGTCGAGCACGGCCGTGCCGTCGACCGAGAACGCGTCGGCCCGGCTCCACGCCCCGGTACGGGTGAACGGCCCGTGCAGCACATGGCCGCCGCGCCGCATGTCGCCCACCGCGATGTCGGGGCGGCCGTCGCCGTCCACATCACCGACGGCCAGGTCACCGGTGCCGTCCACCTGGTCGCCGGGGACCGGCTTCAGCAGGGTGGCACTCGCGGAAAGCCCGGAGGGACCGCCCCAGTTGACGGCCAGCACGGTGCCCTGGTCGCCGTCGGTGGTGGTCGCCCAGAGGCGGCCGACGAGATCCGCGTATCCGTCGCCGTCCAGGTCGGCGGCGCGCAGGCCGGTGCCGTAGCGGGCGTCGCCGGGCTGCTTGATGCCGGGGCGGTTCGGCCAGGTCAGCACCTGCTTGCGGGTGGGGGTGAGGCCGCCGGGCCCGCCGTACAGGACGCTCACCGCGCCCGCGCCCTCAAAGCCGCCGACGCTGGCCATGGGGGCGCCCACGGCCACGTCCGGGTAGCCGTCGCCGTTGAAGTCGTCGTGCAGCCGCTCGGCGCTCGGCGCCTTCGTGTCCGGCGCCTTCGCGGTGGCGGCGTGGCCGGCCGGGGCGGCCAGGGCTCCGGCGAGCAGGGCGATTCCGGTCGCCAGCACCAGCCTGCGGTGGGGGGAAAGAGCGGGCACGTCGATCAACTCCGGTGCTCGGTACGTGGGTCGGGGCAGTACGGAAGCGGGTTCCGTACTGCCCCGTTCGACCTCGCGGCTCGGTGGATGGTTGTGCGGGCCGCCGTCCCGGACGGCCGCCGGGTCAGCCCTTCGTGTAGCTGTCGAGGTGGGCGAAGACGACCACGTTGTCCTCGTAGTCCTTGACGGTCTTGTTGTAGTTGCCGCCGCAGGTGATCAGGCGCAGGTCGGCGAAGTCGCTGTCGGAGTAGACCAGGTCGTTCGGGAAGTCCGCCTTGCTGTACTGCCGTACGCCGTCGACCTTGAAGACCGCCACCGAGCCGTCGGCGCGGGTGATGTCGACCTCGGCCCCGGGCTGGATGGTCTGGAGCGGGAGGAACACGGCCGGGCCGGTCTTCGTGTCGACGTGTCCCGCCACGATGGACGTGCCGCGCTCACCCGGACTGATGCCGTCCTTGTACCAGCCGACGAGGTTCTTGTCGTCCGGCGGCGGCGCGTCCAGCTGGCCGTTGGCGCCGAGCGCGAGGCCGGTGAACGGCGCGTCGATGCCGAGAGAGTCGATCTCCAGCCGGGTCGGCTCGGAACGGGACATCGACGGGCCGACGGGGGCCTTCGGCGTCATCGCGGGGGCGGGGGCGGCGTGGTGGCCGAGGATCTCGGGGGAGGGGGACGAGATGGCCACCGGCGGGGCCGTCCGGCTGCTGCTCACCGGGGTGCCGAAGGAGTTGTAGATCAGGACCATGCCGAGCCCGGCCGCCAGGGCGGGCCACATCAGGGCCCGGACCAGTGACGAACGGGGCGAGGGCCGGGCGGGGGTGGAGTCGGTCGACTTCGGGGCGGCCATGTGAACGTGCCTTTCGATTGTGCGGCGAGGAAGAGAGGCGGCGTCGTACGGGCGGTACGGCGGTACGGGGAGGCGACGGCGGACCGGCCCCCCGGGGGAAACGCAGCCGCCGCGACCGCCACCCCGAGGGGCGGCGGCCGCGACAACGAAACGACTGGCGGGAGAGGTGGCCCGGTCAGGCCATCGCACCGCCCGTGGACTGGCGGCGGCGCAGCTTGTACGCGCCGACGCCGAGACCGCCGAGCAGGAGCGCCGAGCCGGCGGCCATGCCGCCACCGGTCATCGCCATGCCGCCACCGCCGGTGTGGATGCCACCGTGCGGGCGGCCGTGCTCGCCACGGCCACCACGGTCGCCGTGACCCCGGTCGCCGCCACGCCCGTGGTCGCCGCCACGGTCGCCGCCGTAGCCGCCCCGGTCGCCACCGCGGTCACCGCGGTCGCCACCGTCGTCGGGGCCGTTCTCACCGGCGACCGCAGCGGCCATGAAGCCGCCACCGGTGTGGATGCCGCCGTGGGGACGGTCGTGGTCGCCACGGCCGCCGCGGTCGTGGCCGCCGCGTCCGTGGTCGCCGCCGCGTCCGCCGCGGTCTCCACCGCGGTCGCCGCCGTAGCCACCGCGGTCGCCGCCGCGGTCGCCGCCGTCGTCCGGGCCGTTCTCGCCGGCCACGACGGAGGCCATGAAGCCACCGCCGGTGTGGATGCCGCCGTGGGGACGGTCGTGGTCGCCACGGCCGCCGCGGTCGTGGCCGCCGCGTCCGTGGTCGCCGCCGCGTCCACCGCGGTCTCCACCGCGGTCGCCGCCGTAGCCACCGCGGTCGCCGCCGCGGTCGCCGCCGTCGTCCGGGCCGTTCTCTCCGGTGATCACGCGGGCCATGAAGCCGCCACCGGTGTGCATGCCGCCGTGCGGGCGGCCGTGCTCGCCACGGCCACCACGGTCTCCGTGGTCACCGCCACGACCACCACGGTCCCCGTGGTCGCCGCCGCGGCCGCCGCGGTCGCCACCGCGGTCGCCACCGCGGTCGCCGTGGTCACCGCCGCGGTCTCCGTGGTCGCCGCCCCGCGAGGACGAGTAGCCGTTGTCGTGGCCCGAGTCGCCGGACGTCGCCATGGCGTAGGCGGCCGGGCCGGTGATGGCGAGAACCGCTGTGACAGCGGCCGAAGCGAACAGTGTGCGGGCAGAGCGCATCTGAACACATTCCTTCCGTGCAACTGCGCAGAGTGACTGGTTGTCGACTCAATGTGGCGCAGTGGCGACGTGATCCACCGTCAGTCGGAATGCCGGTGCGCGCCATCGGAGAGAGCCGCCAGGGAGCCGGCGCGTGGGCTCTTCGGGTGGTGTGGGGCCGATAATCACCCGTTGGACTGCACGGCGGCGGTGCGGGAGGTTTGGGCGGCGGGCCGCCACTCGTTTGCCGCGCCCGATTCGCCGCCCGAAACGCCCCGCGCGCCCCGTACGCTCCCTCCGGCGGCCGTCAACACGCGTTTGCCCAGCGGTAATTGACGCGCGATCCGTGGATCGCCCCCGGACCACGACGCGTCCCGCCGCACCCGGGCCCCGCGCCCGCTCCGCCCCCGGAGCGTCACCGATCCGCCTCCCGGACGGCCTCTGAGGGCCCGACGCGCCGCAACGCCGCTTCCTTGCTTCCGGCGCCCACAGGTGTGCGGAGCGACGACGGCGGGGCCGACCGGGGGCCGGAGCCGCGCCCGGTAAAACCGGTTGTGCGGCGATCCGGCGCCCTGCTCTACTCGTCGCCGGCAACGACCGACCCAAGGAGCGGATCATGCGCGGAACTCCCATGTTCATTCAGGCGGGAATCATCACCGACTTCGAATACATGGAGATTCGTGCACACGCTGAACCTCGGAATCCTGGCGCATGTCGACGCGGGTAAGACGAGCCTGACGGAGCGACTGCTCCATACCGCCGGAGTCATCGACGAAATCGGCAGCGTCGACGACGGCAGCACCCGGACCGATTCCCTGGCGTTGGAACGGCAGCGCGGCATCACGATCAAATCCGCCGTGGTCTCGTTCGCCGTCGGGGACACCACGGTCAATCTGATCGACACCCCCGGGCACCCCGATTTCATCGCCGAGGTCGAGCGCGTGCTGAACGTGCTCGACGGCGCCGTCCTGGTCGTTTCGGCCGTGGAGGGCGTACAGGCGCAGACCCGCGTGCTCATGCGGACGCTGCGGCGCCTGCGCATCCCGACGCTCGTCTTCGTGAACAAGGTCGACCGGGGCGGCGCGCGGGATGGGGCCGTGCTGCGGGCCGTCGCCGGAAAGCTCACCCCGGCCGTCCTCGCCATGGGCCGCGTCGAGCAACCCGGCACCCCCGGCGCCCGCTGCGTGCCGTACACCGGCGCCGACACCGCCCACACGGACCGGCTCGCCGAACTGCTCGCCGACCACGACTACACGCTGCTGGCCGCGTACGTCGAGGACACCGGGCCGCTCCCGTACCACCGGCTCCGCGAGGAGCTGGCCGCGCAGACCGGGCGGGCCCTGGTGCATCCGGTGTACTTCGGTTCCGCGATCACCGGCGCCGGGGTGGACGCCCTGGTCGACGGGGTCAGGGAGCTGCTCCCCGCGAGCCGGGGCGACGCCGCAGGGCCGGTCTCGGGCACGGTCTTCAAGGTGGAGCGCGGACCGGGCGGCGAGCGGACGGCCTACGTACGGATGTTCTCCGGCACCGTCCGGCTCCGCGACCGGCTGCCCTTCGGCCGGGACGACCGGCGCGCCGAGGCCAAGGTGACCGGGATCGACCTCTTCGACCAGGGCTCCGCCGTACGCGGCACGGAGGTCGGCGCGGGCCGGATCGCGAGGCTCCGGGGGCTCGACGGCATCCGGATCGGCGATCCGGTCGGCCTGCCGGACGCGTCGGTTCCGGACCGCTGGTTCGCGCCGCCCACGCTGGAGTCCGTCGTCGTCCCGGTTCCCCCGGCGGGCCGGGGTGAGCTGCACGCCGCGCTCGCCCGGCTCGCCGAGCAGGACCCGCTGATCGACCTGCGGCAGGACGACGTCCGCAGGGAGGTGTCCGTCTCGCTCTACGGCGAGGTGCAGAAGGAGGTGGTCCAGGCGACGCTGGCCGACGAATTCGGAATCGGCGTCACCTTCCGCGAGACCACCACCATTTGCCTGGAACGGCCGAACGGCACCGGCGCGGCGCACGAGATCATCGACGAGGGCGACAATCCCTTTCTGGCGACCGTGGGACTGCGGGTCGATCCCGCACCGGCCGGGAGCGGCAATTCCTACCGGCTGGAGGTGGAACTCGGATCGATGCCCTCGTCCCTGATGAGGGCGGTGGAGGAAACCGTGCGGGAGACCCTGGAACAGGGACTCCACGGCTGGCGGGTCACCGACTGCGTCGTCACCCTGACACACTCGGGATACTGGCCCCGCCAGAGCCATTCCCACGCGACCTTCGACAAGAGCATGTCGAGTACCGCGGGCGACTTCCGCAATCTGACCCCGCTAGTGCTGATGGAAGCCTTGCGGCGGGCCGGCACCACCGTCCACGAGCCGATCCACCGGTTCCGGCTGGAGCTGCCCGCGGAGCTGCTCGGCCCGGTGCTGCCGGTACTCGCCCGGTTGCGGGCCGTCCCGGGCACACCCGCCCCGCACGGCGACGTCTGCGTGCTGGAGGGGGAGATCCCGGCGGCCGGGGTCCATGGGCTCCAGCAGCTGCTGCCGTCCCTGACCCGGGGCGAGGGGGTGCTCGAATCCGGCTTCGCCCGCCACCGGCCCGTCGTCGGCACACCCCCGGACCGGCCGCGCACCGACCGCGATCCGCTCCACCGCAAGGAGTACCTGCTGCGCACCACGCGCGGGGTCGCCGCCGGTGCGGACCCGCGCTGACCAGCCAGGACACCCCTTAGGATCGGTCCGGGCCGCACGGGTGGGCGGCCCGGACCGATCGACGGGGAGTGAGCGGCCGATGGCCATGGTGGGCCTGTTCTGGATAGCCGAGGGCGATGTCTACCTGGGCGCGAAGCCGTCCGGCCCGGCCCCCGGGGTGCGGCTGACGCCCGAAGGCGTGCTGGGTCTCGGCGAGGGGCAGTCCAGCCTTCTCCTCTGGGAGGACGTGACGGCCCTGACCGTGGCCGACGTCCCCATGAAGTCCCTGCTGCGGCAGGCCGGGATCGTCGGGGGAGTGGCCGTGGAGACGGTGCTGAACCTGGTCCTGCCCGAGCGCCCGCTCCGGTCGGGCGAGGCGCCGCCGCTGATGACGCTGCGGGTGGAGTCGGGCGGCTCCGGGCGCCTGCTGCACGCGTACGCCGCCGCCGCGGCCGGCTACTCCGAGACCGAGACCGCCCTCTCCGGGGCCGTCCTGTCCCGGCTCACCGAGGGCGCCGCGACGATGTCCACGACCCTGGCCGCCATGGCGGAGTGGGGCCGCGCCGAGGGCGGGGCGCCCCGGAGCGCCGAACGGGAACGCCTGCTGCGCCGGTGGGCCGACCAGGGGTCCGGAACTAGTTGAGCAGCGACCGGGCCGCCCGGGCCCGGTGACGGATCGCCTCCGCCGCCACGGGCTCGACCCCGTCGACCACGTCCGCGTACTCCTCCATCTCCGCCGCACCCCGCAAGAACTGCCCGCTCTGTACGAGGAGTTGGGCCCGTTCGTAGCGGAGCCGGGCCGGGTGCGAGGGGAGCCGCAGAGACAGGTCCACCGCCCACAGCGCCACGTCCGTACGCTCCGGCCGGGTCGCCGCCCAGACGCGGACGTTGTTCAGGATCCGCCCCACGATGTCCAGGGTCCGCGCGGGCTCCAGCACCGAGGCGTCGAGCGGCCGGCCGGTCGCCCCCGCCGCCAGCAGCTCCGCGTCCTGGCCGGTCATCGGCCGTCCGCCGTCGAACGGATCGGCCAGCACCCGCTCGTCCGGATCGCCGAAGCCGACGACGAAATGGCCGGGCAGCGCCACCCCGTACACCGGGGCGCCCGCCCGCCGCGCGACCTCGATCCACACCACCGACAGCAGGATCGGCAGCCCGCGACGCCTGCGGAGCACCGTGTGCAGCAACGACGACTCCAGCCGCCGGTAGTCCGCCGACGACCCCGCGAAACCGCACCGCTCACCGAGCAGCTCGGCCAGCGCCGACGCCCAGGCCCGGCCGCCCCGGATCCCGTACGGCAGCCGCCCCGCCAGCTCGTCCAGCTCGATCTGCGCCGCGTCGATCCCGTGCGCGTCCAGCCCCGGATCGGCCACCGCGCCCAGCAGCAGGCAGAGCAGCGCCAGGTCCGGGCGCTCGGCCCGCGCCTCCTCGGCGAACTGCCGGAACCACTCCTCCCGCCCCTCGGCCTCAGCACACATGGCAGCCGCCCGCCCCGCTCACGCCGACCGGAAGTGGTGGTAGAGGTGGTGCACCGCGAAGCCCATGCCGTCGTACAGCGCCCGCGCCCCCGGGTTGTCCTGCTCCACCTGGAGCCACGCCACCGAGGCGCCCTCCGCCAGGGCCCGGCGGGCGAGCGCGGTCATCACGGCGGTGGCCAGCCCCCGGCGCCGCTGCGCCGGATCGACCTCGACGGCCATGAAACCGGCCCACCGCCCGTCCACCACGCACCGCCCGATCGCGGCGGGCGGCGCGCCCTCCTCGTCGCCGGGCACCGAGGCGAACCACACCGAGGGCCCGCCGCGCAGCACCGCGAGGACGTGCGGCCCCGGGGCGGAGGCGCGCTGGTAGCGGGCGAGCCAGCTCCCGTCCGGCTCCCGGTCCAGCCGTACCGCGGACACCTCCGCGTCCAGGTCGCCGACCGGGGCCAGCCCGGCCACCCGCACCTCCGCCGTCACCTCGCGGCGCCAGCCGCGCCCGGTCAGCTCGGCGGCGAGCACCTCCTGGGTGCCCTCGGCGCCGGTCGCGACCTGCATGTACGGGGGCAGTCCCCGGCGCCCGTACCACTGGCGCACGTGGGCGAGGGCCTCGTCGAGCGGGCGGCCGGGATCACCGAGCGGCAGGACGGAGTTGGCCCGTCGGGTGAAGCCGTGCGCGGAGCGCAGCCGCCAGTCGCCCAACGGCTCGCTCTCCACCGGCTGCCAGGCGCGGGCACCGGCCGCGGTCAGCTCCTCGAAGGAGGCCGCCGGGCCCCGCCGCCGTGCCGGGGCCGCGGGCACCACCTTGCCCGCCGCCAGATCCGCCTCGGCGATCCGGACCGGCTCACCGTTCCTGGGTGTGATCGAGAGCACACCGTCGTCCCACGATGTGAGAACGCCTACCGTGTCGGTGAAGAGCGCCTTTTGTGATCCACTCTCGTACATACGCCGGACTGATACGCGTTTGCCCACGTCAGCAGGTGTGATTCGGACCGTGAGCTGTCCGCCGATGGTGAATTCCACAGCTCTGTACGCCCCTCCTGTTCGGTTCGTGCCCCGGAACGGAGATACTAGGGGCGGGCATCGACGACGCCGCGCTCCCGCGCGAGAGCCAACGCCCTACCGAGGAGGAACGACAGCGTGACCTACGTCATCGCGCAGCCTTGTGTCGACGTCAAGGACAAGGCCTGCATCGAAGAGTGCCCCGTCGACTGCATCTACGAGGGCCAGCGGTCCTTGTACATCCACCCGGACGAGTGTGTCGACTGCGGAGCCTGCGAGCCGGTCTGCCCGGTCGAGGCGATCTTCTACGAGGACGACACCCCGGAGGAGTGGAAGGACTACTACAAGGCGAACGTCGAGTTCTTCGACGACCTCGGGTCGCCCGGTGGTGCTTCCAAGCTCGGCCTGATCGAGCGTGACCACCCGTTCGTCGCCGCGCTCCCGCCGCAGAACCAGTAGCAGGCGGCCGCCAGGTGCGCCGCCCCGGTCCCGCACGGCTCGTCACCGTGCGGGACCGAGGCGTTTTCAGCCCCGTACGAGACGTACCAGACGTACGAGAAAGCAGAGATCCGTGTCCGCAGTCTCCTCCCGCCTCCCGGTCTTCCCCTGGGACAAGCTCACGCCCTACAAGACGACGGCCGAGGCCCATCCGGACGGCATCGTGGACCTGTCGGTCGGAACGCCCGTCGACCCGGTGCCCGGGCTGATCCAGCGGGCGCTGGTCGCCGCCGCGGACAGCCCCGGCTATCCGACGGTGTGGGGGACCGCCGAGCTGCGCGACGCGATCACCGGCTGGCTGGAGCGGCGGCTCGGCGCACGCGGGGCCGGCCACGAGAACGTCCTGCCGGTCGTCGGCTCCAAGGAGCTGGTGGCCTGGCTGCCGACCCAGCTGGGCCTGGGCGCGGGCGACAAGGTGGCCTACCCCCGGCTCGCCTACCCGACGTACGAGGTGGGCGCCCGGCTCTGCGGCGCCGAGCCCGTCGTCTACGACGACCCGACGGAGCTGGACCCGGCCGGGCTGAAGCTGCTCTGGCTGAACTCGCCGTCGAACCCGACCGGCCGGGTCCTGCCCAAGGAGGAGCTGACCCGGATCGTGGCCTGGGCCCGCGAGCACGGGGTGCTGGTCTTCAGCGACGAGTGCTATCTGGAGCTGGGCTGGGAGGCCGAGCCGGTCTCCGTCCTCCACCCGGACGTCTGCGGCGGCACGTACGAGGGCGTCGTCGCCGTCCACTCGCTGTCCAAGCGCTCCAACCTGGCCGGGTACCGCGCGGCCTTCGTCGCGGGCGACGCGGCGGTCCTGGGCGAGCTGGTGAAGATCCGCAAGCACGGCGGCATGATGACCCCGGCCCCGGTCCAGGCGGCGGCGGTCGCGGCGCTCGGCGACGACGCGCACGTGGCCGAGCAGCGGGCCCGGTACGCGGAGCGGCGCACCGCCCTGCGCGGCGCGCTGGAGGCGCACGGCTTCCGTATCGAGCACAGCGAGGCCAGCCTCTACCTGTGGGCGACCCGCGACGAGCCGTGCTGGCAGACCGTGGCGTACCTGGCGGAGCTCGGCATCCTGGTGGCGCCGGGCGACTTCTACGGCCCGGCCGGCGACCGCTTCGTCCGGGTGGCGTTCACGGCCACGGACGAGCGGGTGGCGGCGGCCGTCAAGCGGCTGGCCTGATCCGTCCCGTACGCGAGGGGGCCCCGGGAGTGCGCACTCCCGGGGCCCCCTCGCGCAGGAAACGGATCAGCCGAGCGGGAGGCCGCCCTGGGTGGCGGCACCGGCCGCGTTGCCGAGGAGCTGGCCCGCGGTACCGGCGGCGCCACCGGCCGCCTTCTGCACGGTCGGGGCGGCGCCGCCGACGGTCCGCTGCGCGGCCGGGAGGGCCGTACCGACGAGGCGGCCGCCGGTGTCGCCCGCGACCCGGTTGCCCTGCTTGGCCGCACCGTCGACCGTCTTGCCCAGCTGGGAGCCGTCGACGCTGGTCAGGCCACCGAGGTCCTGGGTCTGCGGGAGCTCGGCGGCGCCCGCGGCTCCGGCCGCACCGACCACGGGGGCCGCGCCTGCGGCGATCAGCAGCGCGGCACGGGCGATCCGGCGGGTCAGGGGGAGGGACATGATGCTCCTTCGGCGGAGTGAGAAATGAGTCTGTCCGTTGATCGGACGCAATGACAACCGTCGAAAGGGCGGGGGAGGTTGCGGTGGGCCAAGGTAAAGAGTAGGTAATGCGACGCGCGGTCCGCGCCGGAGGAAACCGGGCGAACGCGGCATTCCCGCGAGGCGTGGCGAACCGTCACTCCACCGCTCCCGCAAGGGAACCCGTGAACCGTCGCGCGAGGGCGGGAGGGGTGCGCGAGGGGGCGCTCGAAACGGACCGGAGCACACCCCTCGGGCGACCTTGCGAACCCCCGTTCGGTACGGGGGTGGTCTACGGTGCGAGCCGGATCCGGACGTCTGTTCCGCCCGTGTCGTCGCGCTCCGTCCGCCAGCCCGCCCCGGCCTCCCACACCCGGCCCCCGTACGAGACCCGGTCCAGCCGGAGCGCCTCGGACTGGGCGACCGCCCAGTGCGCGAGCTCCCAGCCGCGCCGGTCCGCGCCGCCGTTCCCGGCGTCCTTCCCGGAGCCCTCCGCGGACTCCGGGGCCGGGGGAACCGGCACCGAGACGATGCCGGCCGCCGTGGAGCCGGCCGCGCCCGCGCCCTCCGCGGGCGCCTTGTCCGCGGCCGGCAGCACGTCCTTGCCGAAGGCGCGCACCAGCTCCGCGCGCACCTTAGCCGGGTCGGCACCGGCGGCCGTGGCCCGGGGCGGCGAGCAGTTCAGCGCGGCGGGCGTACGGCCGGTCAGCGCCGCGGACAGCAGGGCCGCGTCCGGCTCGTGCTTCGCGTACGCCTGGGGGTAGCCGCTGCGCTGGACCCGCTGCGCGGCGACCGTCAGCGGAAGCCGCGAGTAGCCGGGGACCTCGGCGAGGTGGCGGTAGAACTCCCCGGCGGAGTAGACCGGGTCCAGGATCTGCTTCCCGGTGCCCCAGCCCTGCGAGGGGCGTTGCTGGAAGAGCCCCAGCGAGTCCCGGTCGCCGTGCTCGATGTTGCGCAGCCCGGACTCCTGGAGCGCGGTCGCCAGCGCGATCGTCACGGCGCGCTCCGGCATCCCGCGCGAGGTGCCGACCGCCGCGATCGTCGCCGCGTTGACGGCCTGCTCCGGGCTCATCCGGAACGTCCGCCGCTCGCCCGCCGAGCCGTCGGCGGACTCCACGACGCAGCCGTCGACGACCTTGCTGCTCGTTATGTACTGCACGGTCATGTAGCCGCAGAGCGCGGCGAGAACGACGAGTGCGGCAGTGATGCGCGCGAGACGGCTGCGACGGGTGGGGGAGGTGGTCCGGGGCACGCGCCCACCGTACTGGAGAGTCCGCCCGGGCTCCGAGGGCCCGGGGACCCTGTTCGGGAACGCAGGGCCCATGTTCCGGGGCAGCACCGCCCAAGTCCGGTCCTTTAGGGTCGGTCCCATGCCCGAAACCACACTTGACCTCACCCTCGACGGCCCGGCGCTCACCGCCCGGCTCGTCGACCTCCCGTCGGTCAGCGGTCAGGAGAAGGACCTCGCGGACGCCATCGAGGCCGCCCTGCGCCCCCTTCCGCACCTGACCGTCGACCGGTACGGCAACAACGTCGTGGCCCGGACGAACCTGGGCCGGGCCGAGCGGGTGGTGCTCGCCGGGCACATCGACACCGTGCCGATCGCCGACAACGTGCCCTCCCGGCTCGACGACGACGGGGTGCTGTGGGGCTGCGGCACCTCCGACATGAAGTCGGGCGTCGCCGTCCAGCTGCGGATCGCCGCGACCGTGCCCGAGCCCAACCGCGACCTCACCTTCGTCTTCTACGACAACGAGGAGGTCGCCGCGCACCTCAACGGGCTCGGCCACATCGTCGACGCCCACCCCGACTGGCTCGCGGGCGACTTCGCGATCCTGCTGGAGGGCTCCGACGGGGAGGTCGAGGGCGGCTGCCAGGGCACCCTGCGGGTCTTCCTCCGTACCGAGGGCGAGCGCTCCCACTCCGCGCGCAGCTGGATGGGGTCGAACGCCATCCACGCCGCCGCCCCGATCCTGGCCCGGCTCGCCGCCTACGAGCCGCGCCGCCCGGTCATCGACGGGCTCGAATACCGCGAGGGCCTGAACGCGGTCCGGATCGAGGGAGGCGTCGCCAACAACGTCATCCCGGACGCCTGCACCGTCGTCGTCAACTTCCGGTACGCGCCCGACCGGAGCCCCGAGGAGGCGCTGGCCCACGTCCGGGAGGTCTTCGCGGACTGCGGCGTCGCCGAGTTCACCGTCGACGACCACTCGGGCGCGGCGATGCCGGGCCTCTCCCACCCGGTGGCCCGCGCGTTCATGGCGGCGGTGGGCGGCACCGCCCGGCCCAAGTTCGGCTGGACGGACGTCTCCCGCTTCGGCTCCCTCGGCATCCCCGCGGTCAACTACGGACCGGGCGACCCGCTGTTCGCCCACAAGCGGGACGAGCACGTGCGGACCGAGCGGATCACCCACTGCGAGGAGCGGCTCCGCTCCTGGCTCACCGCCTGACCCACCGCATTCCCCCGCCCGTAACCTCCGGCGATCTACCCTGACCTGACCAGGGGCGGCCGTCGCCCGACGGCCGCCCATCGTCGTCGGAGGGAGCAGGTCATGGGCAACCCCGAGGGAACGCGCGTCCCCGAGGAACAGCGGCTCGGACCGGTACTGCGCCGCAGGGAACAGGTGCAGCCCGGCACCACCGACCAGCGGCTGCTGGACACCGAGGGCGACTCCGAGTGGGTCCACACCGACCCCTGGCGGGTGATGCGCATCCAGTCGGAGTTCGTCGAGGGGTTCGGCGCGCTGGCCGAACTGCCGAGCGCGATCAGCGTCTTCGGCTCGGCCCGCACCCGGCCCGACGGGCCCGAGTACGAGGCGGGCGTACGGATCGGCAAGGCCCTGGTCGAGGCCGGGTTCGCGGTGATCACCGGCGGCGGTCCGGGCGCGATGGAGGCGGCGAACAAGGGCGCGCGGGAGGCGAAGGGCGTCTCGGTCGGCCTCGGCATCGAGCTGCCCTTCGAGTCCGGCCTCAACCCGCACGTCGACATCGGCGTCAACTTCCGCTACTTCTTCGTCCGCAAGACGATGTTCGTGAAGTACGCCCAAGGGTTCGTCGTGCTGCCCGGCGGCCTCGGCACGCTGGACGAGCTCTTCGAGGCCCTCACCCTGGTCCAGACCCGCAAGGTCACCCGTTTCCCGATCGTGCTGTTCGGCACGGCGTACTGGAGCGGGCTGGTCGACTGGCTGCGGGACACGGTGGTGGCCCAGGGCAAGGCGTCCGAGCACGACCTGCTGCTGTTCCACGTCACGGACGACGTGGACGAGGCGGTCGCGCTCGTCACCAAGGAGGTCGGCCGGTAGGCGGCGCGGGGACCGTCGCGGGAGCGGCGGTCCCGGCCCCGGCGCGCTTGTCAGGCGAGGCCGCGCCGGGCGACGGCGGGCTCCCGGTGCCCGGCGATGGACGCCACCATGTCCAGCACCTGCCGGGTCTCGGCCACCTCGTGGACCCGGTAGACCTGCGCGCCCAGCCAGGCGGACACGGCCGTGGTCGCGAGCGTTCCGATGACCCGCTCCTTCACCGGCCGGTCCAGGGTCTCGCCGACGAAGTCCTTGTTGGACAGGGAGACGAGAACCGGCCATCCGGTCTCCGTCATCTCGCCGAGCCGGCGGGTCGCCTCCAGGGAGTGCCGGGTGTTCTTCCCGAAGTCGTGACCGGGGTCGATCATGATCCCGTCGGGCCGCACCCCGAGCGCCACCGCCCGCTCGGCCAGCCCCACCGTCACCCGCAGGATGTCCGCCATCACGTCGTCGTACGCGATCCGGTGCGGCCGGGTACGCGGCTCGGCGCCGCCCGCGTGCGTGCAGACCAGACCGGCCCCGTACCGCGCGGCGACCTCCGCGAGCTTCGGGTCGACGCCGCCCCAGGCGTCGTTCAGCAGGTCCGCCCCGGCCTCGCAGACCGCCTCGCCCACGTCGTGGCGCCAGGTGTCGACGCTGATCACCACGTCCGGGTGGCGGCGGCGCACCTCCGCGACGAAGCCCACCGTGCGGCGCGCCTCCTCCTCGGCGGTGACCTCCTCGCCGGGGCCCGCCTTCACCCCGCCGATGTCGACGATCGCCGCACCCTCCGCGACCGCCTGCTCGACCCGGGCCAGCGCCGGTTCGTCCCGGAAGGTGGCGCCCTGGTCGTAGAAGGAGTCCGGGGTACGGTTCACGATCGCCATGATCACCGGCTCGTGCGCACCGAACTCGCGCCGCCCCAGCCTGAGCGCACCGCTTCGCATCCGGGTCTCTCCTCTGCTCCGTCGCCCGTGGGTCGCCTGTGACCCTAAGCGATCGGGGAGCGCCGCAGGGCCGGTCGCCCCGTCCGGCACCGGCTGTCGGTGCCGCATGGCACGATCGGACCCGGACAGGTTTCCGCTTCCGGGGAGATGCGCGTGTTCTGGTTCTTGCTGGTGACGATGGTCGTGGTGGTGGCCGCGGTCACCCTGGCGGTGGTCGGCGGGGGGAGAACGGCGATCCTCCAGGACGTGGCGCCCGAGCGGCTGACCGACCCGCTGCCGGAGAACCGCCCGGTCGGCCGGGCGGACCTCGACGCCCTGCGGCTCCCGGTGGCCCTGCGCGGCTACCGGATGATGGACGTCGACGTCGCGCTCGACCGGCTCGGTGCCGAACTCGCCGAGCGGGACGCGCGGATCGCGGAGCTGGAGTCCGCGCTGGCCGGTGTGCAGGCCACGGCGGTCGGCGGCCCCGGCCTCGTCGATCCCGGCCTCGTCGAGGGGACGGGGGCCGAGGAGCGGCCGCTCCTCCCCGAGGACCGGCCGAGGGCCCCCTGGGAGGCGCCCGCCGAGCGGCCCCGGCCCACGGACGAGTCCGGAGAGGAGCCCCGGCGATGAGCGGCGGCACGGAGAAGGGCCCGGACGGCGCGCCGCGCTGCCCCTGGGGCCTGTCCACCGAGGACTACCTCGCGTACCACGACACCGAGTGGGGCCGCCCCGTCCACGGCGACGACGCCCTGTTCGAACGGCTCTCCCTGGAGGCGTTCCAGTCCGGCCTCTCCTGGCTGACGATCCTGCGCCGCCGGGAGGGCTTCCGTACCGCCTTCGCGGGCTTCCGGATCGCCGAGGTCGCGGAGTTCACCGACACCGACCGGGAGCGCCTCCTCGCCGACGCGGGCATCATCCGCAACCGCGCGAAGATCGACGCGACCCTCGCCAACGCCCGGACGCTGGCCGGCTGGAGCCCCGGCGAGCTGGACGAGCTGATCTGGTCCCACGCCCCGGATCCGGCCGGCCGCCCGGCCCCGCGTTCCACGGGCGACGTGCCCGCGGTCACCACGGAGTCCACCGCCCTCGCCAAGGACCTGAAGAAGCGCGGCGTCCGCTTCGTCGGCCCCACCACGGCCTACGCCCTGATGCAGGCGTGCGGTTTGGTCGACGACCACCTCGCCGACTGCGTGGCGCGCGGCACCGGGGCGTAGGGGCGGGGCCGGGGGCTACCGGCCGAGGTACTTCGGCTTCTCCTTGCCGAGGAACGCCCGCACCGCGATCGTGTGGTCCTCGGAGGCGCCCGCCCGGGTCTGGAGCTCGTCCTCCTTCTCCAGAGCCTCGTCCAGGCCGTGGTCCGCGCCGTACGCGAGCGACGCCTTCAGCGCCGCGTAGGCCACCGTCGGCCCGTCGGCCAGGGCGCGGGCCACCGCCGCGGCCTCCGGGGCCAGCTCGGCCGCGGGCACCAGCCGGTTCACGATGCCCAGCTCGTGGGCGTCCTTCGCGGAGATCGAGCGGGGGAAGAGCAGCAGGTCGGCGGCGCGGCTCTGGCCGATCAGCCGCGGCAGCGTCCAGGAGACGCCCGAGTCCGCGGTGAGGGCCACCCCGGCGAAGGAGGTGTTGAACGACGCGGTGTCGGAGGCCACCCGGTAGTCGCAGGCGAGCGCGAAGCCGAAGCCCGCTCCGGCGGCCACCCCGTTCACCCCGGCCACGACCGGCTTCGCCATGCCGGTGATGGCCCGCACGATCGGGTTGTAGTGCTCCCGTACGGTGCTCAGCGCGTTGCCGCCGCCCGCCTCCCGGGTGCGTTCCAACGTGGCGACGTGCTCCTTCAGGTCCTGACCGACGCAGAACGCCCGCCCGGACGCGGTGAGCAGCACGGCCCGTACGGCGGTGTCGGCGGCCACGGCCTCCAGCGCGTCCCGCAGCGCCTCCTTGGCCGCGGTGTTCATGGCGTTCATCGCATCGGGGCGGTTGATCGTGATCGTCGCCAGTCCGTCGCTCACTTCGCAGAGCACGCTGTCCGCCATGTGGTCGGCCATTTCGTCGTCCCTTCGCACCTGGGCCATGCCTGTCCAGGCAAGCATGGCCGACTCCGGCGACGGCCGACATGTGACCTGCGTCTAATATTCGCGCCCCGTCATGGGGGTGCGAGGGCCGGAGTATCGCAGGCCGATCGCCGAATTGGGTGGTTTTGCGAGAGCGCGTTGCACAAGAGATGCAGACCGATGTTGGTCATTGGGGTCGATGATGCGGGATAATGGCCTGGAAGCAATGTGTTCGATGCCGGTGACACAGCGCCTTTCATTGGGGCCGCCGGTTGCAATGAGCTGGTTTCAGGAAGGGGAACGAGCATGGCGGCCATGAAGCCGCGGACGGGCGACGGCCCGCTCGAGGTGACAAAGGAGGGGCGGGGCATCGTCATGCGAGTTCCGCTCGAAGGCGGCGGTCGGCTTGTCGTGGAGCTGACGCCGGACGAGGCCGATGCGCTCGGCGACGCTCTCAAGAAGGTCGTCGGCTGAACCCAGGAGCCCAGACTTCCGCCACTGCCCCGGTACGTCGTCCGTACCGGGGCAGTGGCATGTTCGAAGCAGTCCGTATCCGGCGGGGCCGGGCTCAGCCCCGGCGCACTGCGCACAGCAGCCCGTCGCCCACCGGCAGCAGCGTCGCCATCAGCTCCTGGCTCTCCCGCGCCGCGCGCAGCAGCTCCCGCACCCGCAGCACCTCGGCGGGCTGCGCCGCCGAGTCGACCGTCCGGCCGTCCGCGAACATGCCCTCGAAGCAGACCAGGCCGCCGGGGCGCAGCAGGCGCAACGATTCAGCGAGGTATTCGAGGGTCTCCAGCCGGTCGCCGTCGCAGAAAACGAGGTCGTAGCCGCCGTCCGCGAGGCGCGGCAGCACGTCCAGGGCGCGGCCAGGGATGAACCGGGCCCGGTTGGCGGCGTAGCCCGCGGCCCGGAACGCCTCGCGGGCGAACTGCTGGCGCTCGGGCTCCGGGTCGACCGTGGTCAGCACGCCGTCCGGCCGCATCCCGGCCAGCAGGTAGAGCCCGGACACGCCCGTGCCGGTGCCGATCTCGGCCACCGCTTTGGCGTCCGTCGTACCGGCGAGCAGACGCAGCGCGGCGCCGGTACCTGGCGACACCGGGCGGAGCCCCGTCTCGTGGGCCCGGTCGCGGGCCCAGAGCAGTGGTTCGTCCTCGGCGACAAAGGCGTCGGCGAACGCCCAGCTCGTCTGCCGGTTGGCGGTAATGACCCTCTCCTGTCCCCTTAGTTGGCGCAACGGTGACTGTATCCGCTGTGCCCGGGAACCCGCAGATGGGACCAGGCGTTATGCGGGGGCGGGGGAAAGCCCGTGGAAACGGCCGGTGGATCGGGCCGACTTTCCGCGGGCCGGCGGTTCCCGGGGTGACCCCCGGCCCCAGCAGGAATAAGGCTTATCCGGAGCTAACGGGCGAGGTCGCTATGGTAGGGGCTCCACTGGACACCACCAGAGCCGATAGGGGAGGTGCGGCTGCGCCTGTGGATCGGGGAGGAGTGCTGCGGCGCTTTCTCAGGTCGGCGGGTGAGCCGAAATCCGTGACCAACATCGCTGACCGTTCTTCCAACGACTCCGCAACGACCGCGACCTTCGCCTCCGACGCGGAATCCCAGGCGTGGACACCGCCCTCATGGGAAGAGATCGTCAGCACGCACAGCGGCCGGGTCTACCGCCTCGCCTACCGGCTGACGGGCAACCAGCACGATGCGGAGGACCTCACGCAGGAGGTCTTCGTCCGGGTGTTCAGGTCCTTGTCGACCTACACGCCGGGCACGTTCGAGGGCTGGCTGCACCGCATCACGACCAACCTGTTCCTGGACATGGTCCGCCGCAAGCAGCGGATCCGGTTCGACTCCCTCGGTGACGACGCCGCCGAGCGGCTGCCGAGCCGTGAGCCCTCCCCGCAGCAGGTCTTCAACGACACCCACTTCGACGCGGACGTGCAGCAGGCGCTGGACACCCTCGCGCCCGAGTTCCGGGCCGCCGTCGTGCTCTGCGACATCGAGGGCCTCTCGTACGAGGAGATCGCCGCGACGCTGGGCGTGAAGCTCGGCACCGTGCGCAGCCGCATCCACCGCGGGCGCTCGCATCTGCGCAAGGCCCTGCGGCACCGTTCGCCCGAGGCCCGCGCCGAGCAGCGCTCGCTGGCGGGCGCGGTCCTGGCGGGGGAGGGCGGAACGGCGTGAGTGGCACAGGTCCGACCCCCGCGGAACAGCATCTGGGGGACCGTCTCGCCGCGCTGGTCGACGGCGAGCTGAAGCACGACGCCCGGGAGCGGGTCCTCGCCCACCTCGCGACCTGCGCCAAGTGCAAGGCGGAGGCCGCGGCGCAGCGGCGCCTCAAGAACGTCTTCGCCCAGTCCGCCCCGCCGTCGCCGTCCGAGGGCTTCCTCGCCCGGCTGCAGGGCCTTCCCGGTGGACCGGGAGGTGACGACGGCGGGCCGGGCAGACCATTCGGCGGCTCCGGACGGATCGCCGACGGATTCTTCCCCGTGACCCGGCCGTCCGGCAGCCGCCCCGACGCACCGGTGAACGGGCCGCTCGGCGGCTTCGGCTACCTTCCGGTTCCGCACGGCTCGTCCGCCGTGCTGCCGGCCGCCCCCGCCCGTTCCGGATTCCGTATCCACGAGGTGGGGCGGGAGGGTGAGCGATCGCCCTGGCGCGGCCGGAGGTTCGCCTTCGCGGCGGCGAGCGCCGTCTCGCTGGCCGCGATCGCCCTCGGCGGTGCGCTGCCCTCGGGGTCCGGCACGAGCACGTCCACGCGGGCGGCGGGCGGCGGGAACGCGGTGACTCCGCTCGACTCCACGCTCCGGGGCGAGAAGACCGGCTCGGTCAGCCGCCGCAACAGCGGCGGTCAGGGCCTGCTCAGGGTGCGCGAATCGGGCGGCGGCCCGTCCGTCGCGGCTCCGTCCGGTGCGCCGGACGCCGCCGGCGCGGTGCGGCCCGTCACCGCCGTCACCCCGGCGGTGCTCTCCGGCGAGAGCCTCGCGGGCTCCCCGTTCACCACGGGGATGCTGAACAGCGTGCCCGCGCCGCCGCTGATACGTCCGACCACCACCACCCCGCTCTTCGCCGAGGTCTTCGGGCGGCTGGCCGCCCGGCCCTCGGCGTCCGCCGCACCGCAGCCGGGGGCGCAGCCGTCGGATTCGGCCCTGCCCACCCCCGCCGAACTCCGCCTGCCGCTCTCCGCCCGGCGCTGACGGGGTCTGCGCAAGCATTCGCAAACCTGGTTGAATTCCGGGAGCAGTTCCGGGAGGACGCTCCCTGGTGGGGCGTGCACAGGCCAGTCGCGGCAGTTGCGGGGAGAGCATGGAAGACGGCAAGTCCACCGGCCCGAAGGCGAAGTGGTGGAGCAGGCCCACACCGGTGGGCGCCACCCGCACCGCGTCGGACGAGCCGCCCGCCCTCGCGGAGGCCCCGCCCCCGGCCGACGTACCGGCCCCGCCGCCGGCCGACGCGCCCCCGGCGCTGTCCGACGTACCGGCGGCCCGGCCGGTGAAGCCGCTGCACGAGCCCGACGAGTACAGCACCCCGCCCTACGGCGGCCCCGGCCCCTGGGCCCCCGCGCCTCCCGTGCAGCGGCCGGTCCCCACCCCGGCGCACGGCACCCCCGTACCCCCGCAGTACCCGGGGACGAACGGCGCGGGCATCCCCGTACCGCCATCGGCCGCGCCGCCCGTTCCGGTTCCGCCGGTGCCGGCTTCCGTCCCCGCGCCGCAGCCCCAGCAGCCGCAGCCGGGGCCCGCGCAGTGGCTCCAGTACGACCCCTGGGGCGCCCCCGGGCAGCCGCTCACCAACCCGGGCCCGCCGTCCGGGGCGGGGGCCGGCCGGAAGAAGAGCCGCGGCGGCTCCCTGCTGGTCGGCGGGCTGCTGCTCGCCCTGGTGGCGGGCGGGATCGGCGGCGGCATCGGCGCCTACATCGAGCGCAACGGCGGCCTCACCCGGGTCGAACTCCCGCAGGCGTCCCGGGACACCGGCGGCCGCGCCCCCGACAGCGTCGCCGGAATCGCCGCCAGCGCCCTGCCCAGCGTGGTCACCCTGCACGTCAGCGGCTCCACCGAGTCCGGCACCGGCACCGGTTTCGTCCTGGACTCCTCGGGCCACATCCTCACCAACAACCATGTCGTGGCCCCGGCCGGCCGGGGCGGCCGGATCACCGTCACGTTCAGCGGCGGGGAGACCGCGCGCGGCGAGGTCGTCGGCAAGGACAGCGGCTACGACCTGGCGGTGGTCAAGGTCAGCGGGGTCTCCGGCCTCAAGCCGCTGCCGCTGGGCAACTCCGACAACGTGCGGGTCGGCGACCCGGTGGTGGCCATCGGTGCCCCCTTCGACCTGTCCAACACCGTCACCTCCGGCATCATCAGCGCCAAGGACCGGCCGATCACCGCGGGCGGCGAGAAGGGCGACGGCAGCGACATCAGCTATGTCGACGCGCTCCAGACCGACGCGCCGATCAACCCGGGCAACTCCGGCGGTCCGCTGGTCGACGCCGCCGCCCATGTCATCGGCATCAACAGCGCCATCCGGGCCGCCGACAGCAGCGCGTCCGAGGAGGGCGGCCAGGCGGGCTCCATCGGTCTCGGCTTCGCGATACCGATCAACCAGGGCAAGCGGGTCGCCGAGGAGCTGATCAACACCGGGAAGGCCACCCACCCGGTGATAGGCGTCACGCTCGACATGAAGTACGCCGGGGACGGCGCCAGGGTCGGTGCCAAGGGTGCGGGCGGGACGCCCGCGGTGACGCCGGGCGGTCCCGGGGCCAAGGCCGGGATCAGGCCCGGGGACGTCATCACCGAGGTCGGCGGCCGGCGGGTGCACAGCGGCGAGGAACTGATCGTGAAGATCCGGGCGCATCGTCCCGGCGACCGTCTGGAGCTGAAGCTGACCCGTGGTGGTAAAGACCTGTCCATCTCTTTGACACTCGGCTCCGCCAGCGGAACGTGACGGGTCCGGCGCGCTACCGCGTGGGCGGTTTCGACGGGTACCGTGGCCCGAGTCCGGACCTCGACCGACAAGGTCTCGGAGGAGAACACAGGGAGCAACAGGGTGTTCAATGACATAGGCGTACTGGAGCTGGTGACCATCGCGGTTCTGGGCATGCTGATCTTCGGCCCGGACAAGCTGCCGAAGGTCATCCAGGACGCCTCGCGCTTCATCCGCAAGGTCCGTGAGTTCTCCGAGAACGCCAAGCAGGACATCCGCACCGAGCTGGGTCCGGAGTTCAAGGACTTCGAGTTCGAGGACCTCAACCCCAAGACGTTCGTCCGCAAGCAGCTCATGGAGGGCGGCGACGACCTGGGGCTGAAGGAGATCCGCGAGAGCTTCGACCTCCGCAAGGACCTGAGCGAGGTCGCCGACGCGGTGAACGGCCGGGAGGTGGAGTCCGCCGACTCCCACAGCAGCGTGTCCGGCGCTTCGGCGATCACCGCCGCCAACGGCTCCGCCGGCGCTCCCGACCTGCTCAAGAAGCGTGACCAGCCGGGCAAGGACGACCGTCCGCCGTTCGACGCCGACGCCACCTGACCCCCTGCCAATCCCGGCTCGTCCGGAGGCTATGGCTATTCTCCATCTGTCCGGTTGTGAGTACGCCCGCCGGGGGGCGGGCCGTTCCGGACCCAACGGATCGAGGAGGCGGCCGGGCAGATGGAGACGACGAGTCGGGTGGGCGCGGAAACCGCGCCGGACACAACCACCGCGGAAGACCCGCAGGGCACGGCCACCGCGGACGGAGTGTCGGCCGCCCGGCGTACGGTCGTCGACGGCTTCCTCGCGGCGACGTTCCCCTGGTACGGACTGGACGGGGCCTTCACCGGCCCGCGCCGGCTGATGCAGGTGGGCACCGCCGCGGACGGCACGGTGCAGCACGGCTCCATCGGTCACGGCGACGAGCTGTCGGTCCGGGAGGCGGGCGCCGAGAAGCAGCGGTTCGCGGTCGTGGTGTCGATGGCCAGCAGCCCGGTGCGGCACAGCGGCGACGGTACGGGGGTGCTGGACGCGACCACGGTGTCGTCCGCGGCCTGGCTGGCCGGTTCCGGCCTGCTCGCCTGCACCTGGCCCGCCCAGATGGACCACGCGCTGCGCGACGACTGGCTCGACCAGCAGACGGAGACGGCGTTCGAGCTCGCCGACGACCTGGACGGACCCGCCTGGTCGGCCCTGTCGCTGCCGGTGGACGGCGTCCCGGTGCACTTCCACTACCGCGAGTCCGAGTACGGCTGGGTGCTGGCGGGCTCCACGCCCGAGGGCGTCCACCTCGGGGCGTACGGGCGCGGGATGAGCGCGTACGGGCTGGGCTTCTCGGTCATCGAGGACATCGGGACGTACGCCTGAAGCCGCGCGAAGAGGTTCGGAACGGGGGCGGGCGGTGACCGGGTGGCCCGGTCACCGCCCGCCCCCGTTCGCTCAGAACTTGTTGCGCGGGGTGATGCCCAGCGACATGCCCGACAGGCCGCGCTGACGGCCGCCCAGCTTGTCCGCGATGGTGCGCAGCGCCTTGCCGGCGGGGGAGTCCGGGTCGGAGAGCACGACCGGCCGGCCCTCGTCGCCGCCCTCGCGCAGCCGTACGTCGATCGGGATGGAACCCAGCACCGGCACCTCCGCGCCGACCGTCTTCGTCAGCCCCTCGGCGACCTTCCGGCCACCGCCGGTGCCGAACACGTCGACCATCTCGTCGCAGTGCGGGCAGGGCATGCCCGACATGTTCTCGACGACGCCGACGATCTTCT
Source organism: Streptomyces sp. NPDC001108 (assembly GCF_053598535.1). NCBI lineage: Bacteria > Bacillati > Actinomycetota > Actinomycetes > Kitasatosporales > Streptomycetaceae > Streptomyces > Streptomyces sp. NPDC001108. The sequence goes on along the minus strand of NZ_JBSFKL010000002.1, from coordinate 353,921 downwards.
GGTGGGTCTGCACCGCGATCGAACCGGCCCGCTCGGCGACCTCGGCCGCCGCCTGCTGCGGGGTCGTGACGACCAGGATCTCGGCGTTCGGCACGAGCTGCGCCACGGAGATCGCGATGTCGCCGGTGCCCGGCGGCAGGTCGAGCAGCAGCACGTCCAGGTCGCCCCAGTACACATCGGCGAGGAACTGCTGGAGCGCGCGGTGGAGCATCGGCCCGCGCCAGACCACCGGGGCGTTGCCCGGGGTGAACATGCCGATGGAGATGACCTTCACGCCGTTCGCCGACGGCGGCATGATCATGTTCTCGACCTGGGTCGGCTTGCCGTCCGCGCCGAGCATCCGGGGCACGCTGTGGCCGTAGATGTCCGCGTCCACGACGCCGACCTTGAGGCCCTCGGCGGCCATCGCGGCCGCCAGGTTGACGGTCACGGACGACTTGCCGACGCCGCCCTTGCCGGAGGCGACGGCGTAGACGCGGGTCAGGGAGCCGGGCTTGGCGAACGGCACCTCGCGCTCCGCCGTACCGCCGCGCAGCGAGGCCGCCAGTTCCTTGCGCTGCTCGTCGCTCATCACGTCGAGCGTGACGTCGACCCGCGAGACGCCCTCGACGCGGGCGACCGCGTCCGTCACGTTCTTGGTGATCGTCTCGCGCATCGGGCAGCCGGAGACCGTGAGATAGACCGTGACAGCGACTGCACCGTCAGCGTCGATCTCGACCGATTTCACCATGCCGAGTTCGGTGATCGGGCGGTGGATCTCCGGGTCGTTCACTGTCGCCAGTGCCTCAAGCACCGCGTCTTCCGTAGCCATACCTCGATAGTACGGGGGCGCGCGGCGCTGGTTGCTACGCGCGAGTAGCGGCTGTCAGCGGTCTTCGTCACTCTCGGCCCGGAACAGTTCCCTCCGGTCGTCCAGGTCCCGCACCAGGTCTTCCAGCTCGGAGCGGATCCAGTCGCGGGTGGCGACCTCGCCGAGCCCGATCCGCAGTGCCGCGATCTCCCGGGTGAGGTACTCGGTGTCCGCGATGGAGCGCTCGTTCTGCTTGCGTTCCTGCTCGTGGGTGACGCGGTCGCGGTCGTCCTGCCGGTTCTGCGCGAGCAGGATCAGCGGGGCGGCGTAGGACGCCTGGAGCGACAGCATCAGCGTCAGGAAGATGAAGGGGTACGGGTCGAACCGCCAGTCCTGCGGTGCGAAGACGTTCCAGACGAGCCACGCGATGATGAACAGCGTCATCCAGGCGATGAAGCGCCACGTTCCCAGGAAGCGGGCGATCCGCTCGGAGAACCTGCCGAACGTCTCCGCGTCGTACTCCGGGACCAGCCGCCGCTTGGGGAGCTTTGGCTGGTCGAGGCGGGTGCGGGGCGGGCGCACGACGCCCGGGGCGCCCGTGGACGCCGGCTTCCCGCGGTCCTCACCGGCCATGGGGGGCCTCCGCGTGGAAGTCGGTCTCCCGCCAGTCGTCGGGCAGCAGGTGGTCGAGCACGTCGTCGACCGTCACCGCGCCGAGCAGCGACCCGCTCTCGTCCACCACGGGCACCGAGACCAGGTTGTACGCGGCCAGATAGCTCGTCACGGCGGGCAGCGGGGTGTCCGGGCCGAGCGGGACGAGATCGCTGTCCACCACCGAGCTGACCAGGGTGTACGGCGGGTCGCGCAGCAGCCGCTGGAAGTGGACGGTGCCCAGGTACCTGCCGGTCGGCGTCTCGTCGGGCGAGCGGCACACGTACACCTGGGCGGCGAGCGCGGGGGAGAGGTCGGCCTGCCGGACCCGGGCCAGCGCGTCGGCCACCGTCGCGTCCGGCCGCAGGATGACCGGCTCCGTGGTCATCAGGCCGCCCGCCGTCCGCTCCTCGTACGACATCAGGCGCCGTACGTCGGCCGCGTCGTCCGGGCGCATCAGGGTCAGCAGCCGTTCCTTGTCCTCCTCGGGCAGCTCGGACAGCAGGTCGGCCGCGTCGTCCGGGTCCATCGCCTCCAGGACGTCGGCGGCGCGCTCCTCCTGGAGCTTGCCGATGATCTCCACCTGGTCGTCCCCGGGCAGCTCCTCCAGGACGTCGGCGAGCCGGTCGTCGTCGAGCGCGGCGGCGACCTCGGCCCGCCGCTTGGGCGACAGGTGGTGCAGCGCGTTGGCCACGTCGGTCGGGCGCAGCTGTTCGAAGGTGGCGACCAGGGACTCCGCCCCCTGCCCCTCCTCCTCCAGGGAGAACCCGCGCACCGCCGACCACTCGACCGTCAGGGTCTCGCCCTTGCGGCGCAGCGCCCCGCCCTTGCCCTTGCGCACGAAGTACTTGTCGATCTCCCAGTCGCGGCGGGCCGGGAGCTGCTGGATGGAGACGTCCAGGACGGTGACCTCCTCGCCGGTCTCGACCAGGCGGACCCGCCGGTCGAGGAAGTCGCCCAGCACCAGGCGTTCGGTGGGCCTGCGTTCGAAGCGCCGCATGTTGACCACGCCGGTGGTGATGACCTGGCCGGACTCGATGCCGGTGACCCGGGTCATCGGGAGGAAGATCCGGCGGCGGCTGAGCACCTCGACGACGAGGCCCAGCAGCCGGGGCGGCCGACCGCCGACCCGGAGCATCGCGACCAGGTCGCGGACGCGTCCCACCTGTTCGCCGTTGGGGTCGAAGACCGGGACGCCGGCGAGGTGGGAGACGAAGACCCGAGGGGTGCCTGCCGCCATCGCGCGCCTCCTTCCTCCGTACGGGACGTCACCGGTCAGTCCGATTGGATGTTGAATAGACCGTTATGACGTGATCAGGCTAGCCCGTACCGCTCCGGGGTGCCCCGGCGAGCGGTCCGTCCGGCTCCCTGCCGAACGGGCCGGGCGGCCCGGGTACGCTGCCGTCAGCCACCCCCCGCGATGCAGCTGAGAGGCAGTGCACCTGTGACCTCCTCCGTTCCGCCCGTCCGGGCCCGACACCGGACCGCCCTGGCCGTTCTGCTCTGCGCCGGGCTGGCCACCGGCGCCACGGCGTGCGGCGAGGACCCGGACGAGGGGACCAACGGCGTCGGCAAGCTGACCGCCGCGCAGATCGAGAAGAAGACGCAGTCCGCGGCGAACGCCGCCGACACGGTGCGGCTGGCCGGGACGCTGGTCAGCAAGGGCGGTACGTACAAGCTGAACATGCGGCTCAAGGCCGAGGGCGGCACCGGCTCCGTGGTGTCCAAGGACAGCAGGTTCGAGCTGCTGCGGATCGGCGACGAGCTCTATCTGAAGGCGGACTCGGGGTTCTGGAACCACGACGAGAAGTCCGGCGCCGACAGCGAGGCGGGTGGCGCGGCGGCGGACAAGCTGCGGAACAAGTACGTCAAGGTCCCCGAGGGCGACCCCGTCTACCAGCAACTGCGGGGCTTCACCGACAAGAAGACCCTGCTCGACGGCCTGCTCGGCCTGCACGGCACCCTCAACAAGGGCGACCGGGACACGGTCGACGGCACCCGGACCGTCCAGATCATGGGGGGCGCGGGCGAGGGCGGCACGCTCGACGTCTCACTGGAGGGCACCGCGTACCCGCTGCGCTTCGCGCGCGGCGGCGAGGCGGGGACCGTCACCTTCGCGGACTGGGGCAAGGACTTCCCGCTGGAGGCCCCGTCCGAGGTGGACACGGTCGACTACGGCAAGCAGCTGCCCCGTACGGGGTCCTGAACGGGCGGCGCTCAGCCCTTGAGGCCGCGCTTCAGCAGGCGGGGCAGCCCGGCCGGCACCGGCCGCCGGGTGGTGGCGGGCGTCGGCAGCGGGGCGGCGGCCAGCGAGCCGTCCGGCAGACCGGTGCGGACCTCGCCCGGCGTCAGCCGCAGCACCCGGCACTCGCGGGCCCAGCGCTCCGTCATCGTCTCGGCGTCCGGCGCGTTCAGCCGCTTGCCCTTGAGCTCGCCGACCGCCGCGTCCCACGCGGGCGATCCGGGCGCGAGTTCGGTGACGGCGGCCGTCCAGGCGACCAGCCGGCCGCCCTTGTCCTTGCTGCGCACGGTCACCTCGGCGGCGGAGCCGTCGGTGAGCCCGGCGGGCAGCGGCTGTTCGCCGGGGCCGTCCCCGACCAGATGCACCGCCCCCTCGTGCCACACGTGCCACACCGCCCGTGCGGGACCGGTGCCCCGCACCCATACGAGGCCGGACTTCTTGGTGGCCTCCTCGACGAGGGCCCGGGCCAGCGGCGTATCGGCGGCAGCAGCAGTCATGCCCGCACTCTAAGGGAACGGGCGGCACGGCCGCCGTCCGAGGCTCAGAGCCAGCCGTTGCGCTTGAGGGTGCGGTGGATGGAGAAGCAGACCACCCCGATGACGCCCAGCACCATCGGATAGCCGTACGTCCAGCGCAGCTCCGGCATGTGCTTGAAGTTCATGCCGTAGACACCGCAGATCATCGTGGGTACGGCGACGATCGCCGCCCAGGAGGTGATCTTGCGCATGTCCTCGTTCTGCGCCACCGTCGCCTGCGCCAGGCTGGCCTGGAGGATCGAGTTCAGCAGCTCGTCGAAGCCGATGACCTCCTCGTGGACGCGGGCCAGGTGGTCGGCGACGTCCCGGAAGTACTTCTGGATGTCCGGGTCGATCAGCCGCATGGGCCGCTCGCTGAGCAGCTGCATCGGCCGCAGCAGCGGCGACACCGCCCGCTTGAACTCCAGGACCTCGCGCTTCAGCTGGTAGATCCGCCCGGCGTCCGTGCCGCGCGGGCTGCCCTTCGCCGGGGCCGAGAAGACCCCGATCTCCACCTCGTCGATGTCGTCCTGGACCGCGCCCGCCACCGCGATGTACCCGTCCACGACGTGGTCGGCGATGGAGTGCAGCACCGAGGAGGGGCCCTTGGCGAGCAGCTCGGGGTCGTCCTGGAGCCGGTGGCGCAGCGCGCGCAGCGAGCCGTGGCCGCCGTGCCGCACGGTGATCACGAAGTCCCGGCCGGTGAAGCACATCACCTCACCGGTCTCGACGACCTCGCTGGTCGCGGTGAGCTCGGTGTGCTCGACGTAGTGGATGGTCTTGAAGACGGTGAAGAGGGTGTCGTCGTAACGCTCCAGCTTGGGCCGCTGGTGGGCATGGACGGCGTCCTCGACGGCCAGCGGGTGAAGGCCGAACTCCCGCGCGATACCGGCGAATTCCTCCTCGGTCGGCTCGTGCAGGCCGATCCAGGCGAAGCCACCCTCCTCGCGCACCTGGAGCATCGCCTCGTGCGGGGTGAGGCAGTTCGCACGCTCCAGGCGCCGCCCGTCGCGGTAGACCGCGCAGTCGACGACCGCGCTGGAGGCGGACGGGTCGCGGGTGGTGTCGTAACTGTTGTGCAGGGGGCTGGTCCTGCGCAGGGACGGCCGGACGGCGGCACGGAGGTCACGGATCATCGACATGCTGGCTCCTTCACGGAGGGCCGTCGGCGGGCACGTGGAACAGCCCGGAATGGGGACGTGGACCCACGTCCGCAAAGCGGGCGGCACCGCGGCGGCACGACGACGGCGTTCGCTACGGACAGGCAGAAGGGGAGTGCTCTTCCGTCGTGCGCGACGCCATGTACTCCGGGCACGGGGCCGGGGGTGTGGCGCGGTGCTTCGAACCTCGGCCGGTGGGGCCTCGGGTCACCGAGGGAGGCGAGGGGCGGAAGGGCGGTTGGTACTGCACGATCGACTTCGATCCATGACAGCCCCACCTCCTCCAGCCGGTCCCCCGTGGGGGATGACGTCTCGTCGGGGCGGAGAGCGACGCTTCTGCGTGCTGCCCCGAACAGCGGCCAACACTATCAGCCGACTGACGGTCAATCCCTTACTTTGCCCGTTCCATACGCGACCTATGCTCGCGGGATGGAAGAAATTCTTGCTCTGGTCGAGGCACGGCTGCGCACGGCCCTCGGCGAACCGGACGCCCGCGCCTCGGTGACCTTCCTCGGCACGGACCGGATCGAGGTGCTCCGCTTCTTCGACGGGGACGTGGTGCGCTACGCCACGCTCGGGATGTCGGCACAGCCGATGGCCGATCCGACCGCCGCGGTCGTGGACCCGCTGAAGGGGCCGCGCGCCGAGCTGGTCCTCTCCGTACGGGCCGGGCTCGCCGACACCGACGCGGTGCTGCGCCCGCTGGCCGTGCTGGCGGCGTCGCCGCAGGTCGAAGGGGTGGTCGTGGCGCCGGGTGCCTCGCTGGACCTCGGCGGTCCGCTCTGGCCGGGGGCTCCGTTCGACTCGGTGCTGGTCGCCGAGTCCGGGGGGCTGGTGGAGGATCTGGAGCTGGACGCGCCGAGGGAGCCGGTGCGCTTCCTGCCGCTGCTGCCGATGACGCCCAACGAGGCGGCGTGGAAGCGGGTCAGGGGAGCGCAGGAGCTCCAGGAGAGGTGGCTCTCGCACGGTACGGACCTGCGCGACCCGCTGCGCGGCTCGGTGCCGCTGGACTGAGCGCGGGCTCCCGCGCACATGGGGAAGCCCCGCCGCGCGGCCAAGGAGGGGGAACCGCGGGCGGGGCGGTACGGGGGAACGGGGCCGTCAGTCGGCGAAGACGGTGACCCCGTCCTCGGTGGCGTGCCCGGGCGCCAGCTCCTCGGCCTCGTGGGTCAGGGCCGAGCGGCGCAGCCAGACAACCACCGCGCCGATCACGGCGGCGGCCGCGGCGACGACGAACGGGATGTGGATGTCGCTCCACTCCTCGATCTTCGGCGCCAGGTACGGGGCGGCGGCCGCGGCGAACCAGCGGACGAAGTTGTAGCCCGCGCTGGCCACCGGACGCGGCGCGTCCGAGACGCCGAGCGCCAGCTCCGTGTAGACGGTGTTGTTCATGCCGATGAAGGCGCCGGAGACGATCGTGCAGACGATCGCGGCGGTGTGGTCGCCGTATCCCAGCACCAGCAGGTCGGCGGCGAGCAGCACCAGCGAGGCGCCCAGCACCTTCAGCGAGCCGAACCGCTTCTGGAGCCGCGGCGCGACCAGCACCGAGAACACCGCGAGCAGCAGCCCCCAGGCGAAGAACACCGCGCCCGACTTGTACGGCGTCATGTTCAGCACGAACGGGGTGAACGCCAGGATCGTGAAGAACGCGTAGTTGTAGAAGAACGCCGAGGCCGCGACCGAGGCCAGCCCGCCGTGGCCGAGCGCCTTCACCGGGTCGAGCAGCGAGGTCTTCCGCGCGGGCCGGGGCTGCTCCTTCAGGAACGCGGTGATGCAGACGAAGCCGACGGCCATCAGCGCGGCCGTACCGAAGAACGGGTAGCGCCAGCTGGCGTCCCCGAGCAGGGCGCCGAGCAGCGGCCCGCAGGCCATGCCGAGGCCGAGCGCCGACTCGTACAGCAGGATCGCCGCCGCGCTGCCGCCGGCCGCGGCGCCGACGATCACGGCCAGCGCGGTCGAGACGAAGAGCGCGTTGCCGAGCCCCCAGCCGGCCCGGAAGCCGACCAGCTCGCCGACCGACGACGAGGTGCCGGAGAGCCCGGCGAAGACGACCACCAGTGCGAGGCCGAGGAGCAGCGTCTTGCGGCCGCCCATCCGGCTGGAGACGAACCCGGTGACGAGCATCGCCACGGCGGTGATCAGGAAGTACGAGGTGAAGAGCAGGGACACCTGGCTCGGTGTCGCCTCCAGTCCCTTCGCGATGGACGGCAGGATCGGGTCCACCAGCCCGATCCCCATGAACGCCACGACGGACGCGCCCGCCGTGGCCCAGACGGCCTTCGGCTGCCGCAGGATGCTGCCCGCGCCCTGGTCGAACGGATCCTCTGTCTGCATGGGCCCTCTCGCTCTCCGATTGATCGCCCTGGGTAGCTGCGCTATGCACAGAATAAGTTAGGCAATCTAATGAGTGCAAGTTACATCTATTTCTGCTGGTGAGGTGCCCGCCGCGTACGGGTGATCTTGCTTGACGCGGCGGCGGTCGTGGAGGACCGTTGGTCGCTATGAGGGGCGAACCCAGTTGCCCGAAGTGCGGAGGCCGGGTCAGGGCGCCCGGTCTGTTCGCCGACACCTGGCAGTGCGCCGAGCACGGCAGTGTGCAGCCGCTCCAGCCGGTGATCCCGCCCAGTGTCGACGCCCTGGGCGTGGTGGTGCGCCGTGCGAAGGTCCCGGTGTGGATGCCCTGGCCGCTGCCGGTGGGCTGGCTGTTCACCGGAGTGGCGAGCGCGGGCGACGACCGCAGCGGAGGCCGGGCCACCGCCGTCGCCTGCTCCGGTCCCGGCCCGGTCGGCGGCATCGGCGAGCTGCTGCTCGTCACCGAGGACCTGGGCGTCGGCCTCGGCGCGCGCTACGCCGGGGTCGAGGGCCCCGACCCCGCCCCCTACCTGGACGTCGACGGCCCGCCGGACGTCAAGATGCTCGCCGCCGGCCGCCCCACCCCGCTCTGGAACGTCAAGGGCGCCCCGACCGACCGGGCGGTCTTCGCCGGCGAGGCGCGCGGCCTCTGGCTCTGGGCGATCGTCTGGCCCGAGCAGTCCGGACTGCTGATGTACGACGAGCTGGTCCTCGCCGATCTGCGTGACGCCGGGGGCGAGATGGACCTGGTGCCCTGCGGGGCGCTCACCCCCCGCCTGCTCGGCTGATACCCGCGCCGGGCGTCCCGTTCCGGCCGCCCGTCACGCCCGTCACATCCGTCCCAAAGGTGTTCGAACGCCGGTTATCCTTGAATGTCCCCTTGTCCGGCCCCGAATCCTGGAGTACGCGTCGTGCGCATCGACCTGCACACCCACTCCACCGCTTCGGACGGCACGGACACCCCCGCCGAGCTGGTGCGCGGCGCCGCCGCCGCGGGGCTGGACGTCGTCGCCCTCACCGACCACGACACCGTGCGCGGCCACGCCGAGGCGATCGCCGCCCTGCCCGAGGGGCTCACCCTCGTCACCGGCGCCGAGCTGTCCTGCCGGCTCGACGGCGTGGGCATGCATCTGCTGGCCTACCTCTTCGACCCGGACGAGCCCGAGCTGGCCCGCGAGCGCGAGCTGCTGCGCGACGACCGGGTGCCGCGCGCCCGGACCATGGTGCGCAAGCTCCAGGAGCTGGGCGTGCCCGTCGCATGGGAGCGGGTCGCCGCGATCGCCGGGGACGGCTCCGTCGGCAGGCCGCACATCGCCACCGCCCTGGTCGAGCTGGGCGTCGTCGAGACCGTCTCCGACGCCTTCACGCCCGACTGGCTCGCCGACGGCGGACGCGCCTACGCCGAGAAGCACGAGCTCGACCCCTTCGAGGCGATCCGGCTGGTCAAGGCGGCCGGCGGTGTCGCGGTCTTCGCCCACCCCGCCGCCGTCAAACGGGGCCGGGTGGTGCCCGAGTCCGCGATGGAGCGGCTCGCCGCCGCCGGGCTCGACGGCATCGAGGTCGACCACACGGACCACGACGAGCCGACCCGGGCCAGGCTGCGCGGGATCGCCCGCGACCTGGGGTTGCTGACCACCGGGTCGAGCGACTACCACGGCAGCCGCAAGACCGTCGGACTCGGTGAGTGCGTCACCGACCCCGAGATCTACGGCGAGATCACCCGGCGCGCCACGGGAGCCTTCCCCGTGCCCGGGGCCGGCGGACCCCGCCCGGCGTAACGGCACACGCGCCGGGGCACGTACCCCGCCGCGTCCCTCTTACCTCGACCCGTCACCGCGTACCGCTGTCGCGCGCCCGGCCAACCGGTCGATCATTGCTCCGCGATGCGCCCCTCGGGGCCCTCCTGTCCCGCCCTTCTGCTCGCCCCCTCCTCCCGCAAGGCTCACTGTGTTCGACGTCGCTGTCTTTGGGTCCCTTTTTCTCACGCTATTTGTGATTATGGATCCGCCTGGGATCACGCCGATCTTCCTCGCGCTCACGGCGGGCCGCCCCGCCAAGACGCAGCGCAAGATGGCGTTCCAGGCGGTCGCGGTCGCCTTCGGGGTGATCGTCGTCTTCGGTGTGCTCGGCCAGCAGATCCTCGGCTATCTGCATGTCTCCGTGCCCGCCCTGATGATCGCCGGCGGGTTGCTCCTGCTGCTGATCGCGCTCGATCTGCTGACCGGCAAGACCGACGAGCCGACGCAGACCAAGGACGTCAACGTGGCGCTCGTGCCGCTGGGCATGCCGCTGCTGGCCGGCCCCGGCGCCATAGTGTCGGTGATACTCGCCGTGCAGCACGCCGACGGTTTCGGCGGCCAGCTCTCGGTCTGGTCGGCGATCATAGCCATGCACCTGGTGCTCTGGGTGGCCATGCGCTACTCGCTGCTGATCATCCGGGTCATCAAGGACGGCGGTGTCGTGCTGGTGACCAGGCTCGCCGGAATGATGCTCTCCGCCATCGCCGTCCAGCAGATCATCAACGGGGTCACCCAGGTCATACAGGGCTCCTGACCGCCCGGTGGACACCACAGCGCCCCCGCACGGACCTTCCGTGCGGGGGCGCTTCGTCTTTGTACGTCGTACGGCGTTACGAAGCCGAGGATTCGGCCGGGCGGATGTAGATGCGCTGGCCGGTGGCTGCGGCCTGCTGCACGATCCGGTTGACGGAGGCGGCGTCCACGACGGTGCTGTCGACGGCGGTACCGTCGACATCGTCCAGGCGCATGATCTCGAAGCGCATAAGGCTCCCCTTCGTCTGATCCTCCTGATGGAGAACTACTGGGAGGACGGATGAAACCCGTCCGCAAGGATGAGGGCGCCGGACACCGCTGTCCCGCGCTCCACAGGGGTAACAACGGCTTGCCCGGAGCAAACATTCCCTACGCTAAGGAAATTTTTTGGATGTCTAAGTATCAGCTGGTCACCGGGCGGGCGACCGCGACGAGGCGCGGATGAACGACGAAGAGATCCGCGAGCGGCTGGACCGCACCAACGAGCTGCTCGAACGCGTGCTTGCCGAGGTGTCGCGAACGCCCTCGACCCACGCGATCTTCGTCGACGCGGGCTATGTCTACGCCGCGGCCGGACTGCTCGTCACCGGTACCGAGGACCGCCGCTCCTTCGACCTCGACGCGGAGGGAATGATCGAGGCCTTCATCGACAAGGCCCGGACGATCTTCGCCGACAGCAGACTGCTCCGCGTCTACTGGTACGACGGAGCCAGGCGGCGCATCCACACCGTCGAGCAGCAGTCCATCGCCGAACTCCCCGACGTCAAGGTCAGACTCGGCAACCTCAACGCCAACAACCAGCAGAAGGGCGTCGACTCGCTCATCCGCACCGACCTCGAATCGCTCGCCCGCCACCGCGCCATCAGCGACGCGGCCCTGGTCGGCGGCGACGAGGACCTGGTCTCCGCGGTGGAGGCGGCGCAGGGGTACGGCGCCCGGGTGCACCTGTGGGGCATCGAGGCCGGGGAGGGGCGCAACCAGGCCGAACCGCTGCTCTGGGAGGTCGACAGCCAGCGCACCTTCGACCTGGACTTCTGCCGCCCGTACGTCACCAGACGGCCCGTCACCACCTTCGAGGACGACACCCCGGCGCCGCCGCGCGACGACGTCCGCTTCGTCGGCGCGCAGATCGCCGCGGCCTGGCTGGCCGCCCGGGGCCGGGAATCCCTCGCCGACCTGCTGCCCGGCCACCCCTATCTGCCCGGCTCCGTCGACCAGGACCTGCTGGTCGAGGCCGAACGGCTGCTCCAGCACTCGCTGCGCGGCCACGCGCACCTGCGCCGGGCGCTGCGCGACGGTTTCTGGCAGCACCTCCAGTCGCAGTACTGAGGGCTCCGGGGGAGCGCCGCCCTACCGGCCGTCCCAGAACGCGGCGAGGGCGGCGGCCGTCGGCGCCGGGCGGTCCGTGTTGGGGGAGTGCCCGGCGCCGGCGATCCGGGTGCGGTGCGCGCCCAGCCGGACCGCCATCTCGTCGAGCACCGGCACCGGCCAGGTGTCGTCGCTCTCCCCGGAGAGCACATGGACCGGCAGGTCCAGGGCGGCCAGCTCGGCCACCCGGTCCGGCTCGGTCGCCAGCTGACGGCCGGTGGCGATCAGCTGGGCGGGCCGGTTCAGCAGCCAGCGTCGGCGCAGCGCCTCGCCGCCCGAGACCGTGTCCTCCGGCGGATCGAGGGCGCGCATCGCCTGCCACACCCGGGCCATGCTCATCGTCGCGAGGGCGTCGCCGAGCACCTTCGCCTTGCGCCGCTGGTCCTCCACGACGGCGGCGGGCCCCGACGACATCAGCGTCAGCGAACGGAACGGCGCGGCGTCGAGCAGCACCGCGGCGCGGGCGATCAGCCCGCCGAGCGAATGCCCGAGCAGATGGACGGTGCCCGCCCCGTCGGAGCCGAGCGCGGTGGCCTGGGCCAGTACGTCGAGGGCCAGCTCGCCCTGGGCGTACTCCTCCGGACGGTCCGTACCGGCCGGGGTCTCGTACTGCCCGCGGCCGTCCACCGCGACGGTGCGGTACCCGGCGGCCGCGAGCGGTTCGAGCAGCGCGACGAAGTCCTCCTTGCTGCCCATGTACCCGGGCAGCAGCAGGGCGGTGCCGCGCACGGCGCCGCTCGGCGAGGCGTCCAGCACCGCGAAGTCGCCGCGCGGGGTGCGGAGCTGACGGGCGTGGGCGCAGGGGGGCGGGGTGAAGGTGTGCGGCCGGCTCATGGGAGGAGGGTATGCCGCGGTGCGCCGGGGAGGCCCGGCGGGAGGGCGCCGGAAACGCCGGACGGGCCCGAGGTTGTCCCTCGGGCCCGTCCGGCGTATCGGGGCGGAGCGGTGGTGCGGCTCAGCCCTCGGTCTTGGCGGCGGCCGCACGCGGCGCCCGGCGCCTGCGCGGCTTCGCCTCGCCCTCGGCGGCCGGGGCCTCGACCACGACCTCCGCCTTCGGCTTGGCGGCCGCACGGGTACGGCGGCGCGGCCTGCTCTCCTGGACCGGCTCGGAGATCGGCGCGATCTGGAAGTCGACCTCGTCCTCGGCGGGCTTGACGACCCGGCGGCGACGCGGCTTGGTGACCGTCTGCGCCGGGGCGGCCGGCTCGGCGGCGGGCGCGATCTGGAAGTCGACCTCGGTCTCGGCCGGCTTGGCCGCACGGGTGCGGCGGCGGCGCGGCTTGGCCGCGGGGGTCTCCTCGGCGGCCGGCTCCGGCGCCGCGGCGGTCTGCGGCTCCACCTCGATCACGGCCTCCACCGTGTTCAGCACCACCTCGGCCGCGGCCTCCGGAGCGGCGGAGACCCGGGTACGGCGACGGCGGCGCGGGGTACGCGGCTCCGCCGGGGCGTCGGCGGGCGCGGCCTCGGCCGGAGCCGGAGCGGCGGCGGTGGCGTCCTCGGCGGCGACGGCCGAGCCGCCCCGGGTGCGACGGCGCTGACGCGGCGTACGCGGCGCGCGCTCCTCGCGTGCGGCGGGCGCGGCGGACGCCGCGGACTTGCGGCCCCGGCCGCCCGTCTCGCCCAGGTCCTCGATCTCCTCGGCCTTCAGCCCCGCCCGGGTCCGCTCGGAACGCGGCAGCACACCCTTGGTGCCCGCCGGGATGTCCAGCTCCTCGAAGAGGTGCGGCGAGGTGGAGTAAGTCTCCACCGGGTCGTTGAAGTCGAGTTCGAGCGCCTTGTTGATCAGCTGCCAGCGCGGGATGTCGTCCCAGTCGACCAGCGTGATCGCGATGCCCTTGGCTCCCGCGCGGCCGGTCCGGCCGATGCGGTGCAGGTAGGTCTTCTCGTCCTCGGGCGACTGGTAGTTGATGACGTGGGTCACGCCCTCGACGTCGATGCCGCGGGCCGCGACGTCGGTGCAGACCAGCACGTCGACCTTGCCGTTGCGGAAGGCGCGCAGCGCCTGCTCGCGGGCGCCCTGGCCGAGGTCGCCGTGGACCGCGCCGGACGCGAAGCCGCGCCGCTCCAGCTGCTCGGCGATGTCGGCCGCGGTGCGCTTGGTGCGGCAGAAGATCATCGCGAGGCCCCGGCCGTTGGCCTGGAGGATGCGGGAGACCATCTCCGGCTTGTCCATCGAGTGGGCCCGGTAGACGTGCTGCGAGATGTTCGCGACGGTCGCGCCCTCGTCGTCCGGCGAGGTGGCGCGGATGTGTGTCGGGTGCGACATGTAGCGGCGGGCGAGGCCGATGACCGCGCCCGGCATGGTCGCCGAGAACAGCATCGTCTGCCGCTTCGCCGGAAGCATGGTGATGATCTTCTCGACGTCGGGCAGGAAGCCCAGGTCGAGCATCTCGTCGGCCTCGTCGAGCACCAGGGCGCGGACGTGCGAGAGGTCGAGCTTGCGCTGACCGGCCAGGTCGAGCAGGCGGCCCGGGGTGCCGACGATCACGTCGACGCCCTTCTTGAGCGCCTCGACCTGCGGCTCGTACGCCCGGCCGCCGTAGATCGCGAGCACGCGGACGTTGCGGACCTTGCCGGCGGTCAGCAGGTCGTTGGTCACCTGCTGGCAGAGTTCACGGGTCGGGACGACGACCAGCGCCTGCGGCGCCTCGGTCAGCTCCTCGGTCGCGGCCCGCCCGGCCTCGACGTCGGCCGGGACGGTGACGCGCTCCAGCAGCGGCAGACCGAAACCGAGGGTCTTGCCCGTGCCGGTCTTGGCCTGCCCGATGACGTCGGAGCCGGAGAGCGCGACGGGGAGCGTCATCTCCTGGATGGGGAACGGGGACACGATGCCGACGGCTTCGAGCGCCTCGGCTGTCTCGGGAAGAATCCCGAGGTCACGGAACGTAGTCAGGGTGCTGCCTCTTCTGTGAGACGCGGCCCGAGGCGAACGCTGGGGGTCGTACCACGCCGGTATGGGTCATCCGGCCGCGGATGGGCCGGGTGGCGCGGGACCACTGCCGTCGCTCGAGCGCTCGTGCCGCTGAGGGGGTCCCTCATCTGCGGTCGTACGTGTCGCACGACTCGCGCGGAGGGCTGTCGGGTCGGAGCCGATCGGGCCACCGACCGGGCATCCTCATTCGTTTTCACCTTTTTCACGCCACCGGTACGTCCAAAATACTCAGTAGGCGCAATACCACTGTACCTCGGATTCGCGCATGTGTGTTGGGCGAATTCATCGGAACGGTGTGATGTCACTGGTTGGCCGGGCCCTTCCACACACCTCCGGGCGGGCTATTCTGCGCTCCATGGAGACGCCTGACAACGCCACTGAAACCCCCGAACCCACCGGAATCGCCGCCCAGGACTGGGCCACCGCGTCGGTGGACCCGCAGTACCGGGCAGCCGTCGTGGACCTGCTGGGAGCGCTCGCGTACGGGGAACTGGCGGCCTTCGAGCGGCTTGCCGAGGACGCCAAGCTCGCGCCGACGCTGACCGACAAGGCGGAGCTGGCGAAGATGGCCTCCGCCGAATTCCACCACTTCGAGCGGCTCAGCGAGCGACTGGCCGAGATCGAGACGGACCCGACCGCCGCGATGGAGCCGTTCGCCAAGGCGCTCGACGACTTCCACCGCCAGACCGCGCCGTCGGACTGGCTGGAGGGCCTGGTCAAGGCGTACGTCGGAGACTCGATCGCCAGCGACTTCTACCGCGAGGTCGCCGCCCGGCTCGACTCCGACACCCGCTCGCTGGTCCTCGCCGTGCTCGACGACACCGGACACGGCAACTTCGCCGTGGAGAAGGTGCGCGCCGCGATCGAGGCCGAGCCGCGCGTCGGCGGCCGGCTCGCGCTGTGGGCCCGCCGGCTGATGGGCGAGGCGCTCTCCCAGGCCCAGCGCGTGGTGGCCGACCGCGACGCGCTCTCGACGATGCTCGTCGGCGGTGTGGCCGACGGCTTCGACCTCGCGGAGGTCGGGCGGATGTTCTCGCGGATCACCGAGGCGCACACCAAGCGCATGGCCGCGCTCGGACTCGCGGCGTAGGCGGTCCGCCGGGGCCGGCCGGCGGGCCGGCCTCAGGCCGCCGCTGATCGGCTCAGCCGTTGACTGCGCGGGCGGATCAGCAGGGAGAGCGTCACGGCTCCGATCAGCGCCGAGCCGATCAGCGCGGCCACGGCATGGCCCGGCCCCAGCATCGAATTCATGAGGTAGACACCGAACAGCGCGCCCAGCGCGCCGGTGGTGAGGACGGTGCGGCGGGACGGCAGTCGGTGGGGCAGCGAGCGGAGCGCCAGCCAGGCGAGAACGAGCCCGAGGGCGACGGCGCCGAGCGGTTCCAGGATCACGGTGGATCACCTCGCGGATAGCGGGGCGGTCAGGGGGCGACCGGCGCGTTCGTGCCGGACGGACCCCCGGATACGGTCGTTGGTGGTCCTACCCGAGGTGGCCGGAACGCAACCCTCCTCCGCGCCGCCTCCGCAACCGGAATCCCGCCGCGCACCGCGGACTCGCGGTACGCACGCGGACGGGCGGCGGCCCGGTGGTCGTCCCACCGGGCCGCCGCCCGTCCGTCGCTCGGAGCGCGTGGTCTACAGCGCGCCGAATCCCACGCGCCGCGCGGTGGGCTCGCCGATCTCCACGTAGGCGATCCGGTCGGCCGGCACCAGGACCTTGCGGCCCTTCTCGTCCGTGAGGCTGAGCAGCCGCGCCTTGCCGTTGAGCGCCTCTGCGACGGTGCTCTCGACCTCTTCGGCGGAAAGCCCGCTCTCCAGAACGATCTCGCGGGGCGAGTGCTGCACCCCGATCTTGACCTCCACGGCTATGTCCCTCCGACGGTCAGTCCCTGCGCGGTGAGCCGCGCCGTACGCACCACACATTAGCCCGCTGAGCGGGGCCGTCGGCGTCGGCGGGCAACGCCCGCAGCGAACACGGACGGCGGCTGCGCCGGGCGGCCCGCGTCAGTGCTGCTCGATGCCGTGCAGCGGGAAACCGGCGATGCCCCGCCAGGCCAGGGACGTCAGCAGCTGGACCGCGGTGTCGCGCGGAATGGCGGACCGGCTGGAGAGCCAGTAACGGGCCACGACCTGGGAGACACCGCCCAGGCCCACCGCGAGCAGCATGGACTCGTCCTTGGAGAGCCCCGTGTCCCCGGCGATGACGTCCGAGATCGCCTCCGCGCACTGCAACGAAACCCGGTCCACGCGCTCGCGCACCGCGGGCTCGTTGGTCAGGTCGGACTCGAAGACCAGCCGGAAGGCGCCGCCCTCGTCCTCGACGTACGCGAAGTAGGCGTCCATCGTCGCGGCGACCCGGAGCTTGTTGTCGGTGGTCGAGGCCAGGGCCGTGCGGACCGCCTGGAGGAGCGACTCGCAGTGCTGGTCGAGCAGGGCCAGATAGAGCTCCAGCTTTCCGGGGAAGTGCTGGTAGAGCACCGGCTTGCTGACCCCGGCCCGCTCGGCGATGTCGTCCATCGCGGCGGCGTGGTAACCCTGCGCCACGAAGACTTCCTGCGCGGCGCCCAGCAGCTGGTTGCGTCGGGCGCGGCGAGGCAGGCGAGTGCCCCGCGGGCGCGCCGCCTCGGTCTGCTCGATGGCTGTCACGCCGCCTCCCAAGTGTGTGATCTGACTCAGCCCTTCCGTACACGCTGCGCCCTGCGGCCATCGTACTTTTGGGTAACCCGGCCATGCGTGGCGCGGACGCAGAATTTCATGGACCGGACGGCTGCGGTAGCCATGGATTCCCCGGCCACCGGGACAAAACAGCTTGTATCAGCGGTAATCGTCCTCATCCTGTGCCACGACGCGGGTCTGTTCCACCGCGTCCGCCTCGTTCGCGGCGTCCGGGTCCACGTCCGTGAGCGGTTCGTCGTCCCGCTGCTGGAGATCGGCGCGCTGCTCGGCGGCGTCCGCGCGGGGGGTCTCCTGGTCCGGCTCGTCCGGCTGCACGTCCGTGAAGGTCTCCGGGTCGCTGGGGTCGACCGTCATGGGTGACTCCCTTCCTCGCCTTCGAGCGTAGGAGCTGTCTGGGCGGTCCGCCATGGGGTGCCTGTGACCGCGAACACATGAATCGAGGTGTGATCGTCTCGTAACATTGCCGCATGTCTTCGACCGAGCTGCCGGGAGTCCGTGCCGCTACCGCCGCGGTGTCCCCGACGCCCGGTGCCGACGGGGGTGCGGAGGAGGAGCTGCGGTCCGTCACCCTTCCCGGGCTGACGCTGACCGTGCGGTCCCGGCCCGCCGGGCGGACCGGGCTGCCGCCCGCGCTCTACGTGCACGGGCTCGGCGGCTCCTCGCACAACTGGTCGGCGCTGATGCCGCTGCTCCAGGACGTGGTGGACGGCGAGGCTGTCGACCTCCCGGGCTTCGGCGACTCCCCGCCGCCCGACGACGGCAACTATTCGGTCACCGGCCACGCCCGCGCCGTGATCCGCCTCCTCGACGCGGCCGAGCGCGGCCCGGTCCACCTCTTCGGCAATTCGCTCGGCGGCGCCGTGGTCACCCGGGTCGCCGCGGTCCGGCCCGACCTGGTGCGCACGCTCACGCTGGTCTCGCCCGCGCTGCCCGAACTCCGGGTGCAGCGGACGGCCGTGCCGACGGGACTGCTCGCGGTGCCCGGGATCGCCGCCCTGTTCGCCCGGATGTCCCGGGACTGGACGGCGGAGGACCGCACCCGCGGCGTGATGGCGCTCTGCTACGGGGACCCGTCCCGGGTCACCGAGGCCGGCTTCCGTGACGCGGTGGCCGAAATGGAACGCCGAATCGCGCTGCCGTACTTCTGGGACGCGATGGCGCGCTCGGCACGTGGCATTGTCGATGCGTACACGCTCGGGGGGCAGCAAGGACTGTGGCGCCAGGCCGAGCGGGTGCTCGCACCGACCCTGCTGGTGTACGGCGGACGGGACCAGCTCGTCTCGTACCGGATGGCACGCAAGGCGTCCGCGGCCTTCCGGGACGCGCGGCTGCTGACGCTGCCCGACGCGGGGCACGTGGCGATGATGGAGTACCCGGAGGCGGTCGCCCAGGCCTTCCGGGAACTGCTGGACGAACGCGGCGGGAGCTGATCCGGGGCGTGGGACGACATAGTCGAAAGGGCCCCGGACCCTCGGGGTCCGAGAGCGAGGCCGCCGCCGCGGAGGCGGACGGCGAGCGGGGGGCGACCGGATCGCCGGTCCCCGGCAGTGGGCGTCGGCGCAAGCCGGCGGAGGCGGACGCGCCGGCCGGTTCCGGGGGACACGACCCGTTCCAGCAGACCGGCCAGGTGCGCGGCGGCCACCCCGAGCAGCACGAGCCGGGCGGCGGCTGGGGCACCGGCCCGCAGCCCCGCCTACGGGCCGACGGGGCCGGACCCGCCGCACCGCGCCCCCCGGCCCGGCGCACGGCACCGGGGCAGCCGCCGACCGGTACCCGGCCGCTGATACCGGGACCGCGGCGCGAGTTCGTCGAGGCGTTCGACGCACCGGCCGCGCCGCGCGGGACCTCCCTGTCCCCGGCCCGCCCCGCCGACCCGTACGCCTCGGTCGGTGAATGGGACCAGGAGCCGCCCCCGCCCTCGGACGACGCCCCGGCCAAGGGGGGCAAGGGCCGGGCCTTCGCCGGGATCGCGGCCGCCGCGGTGACCACCGTGCTCGCGGTGGTCGTCGCCGGGCAGGTCGCCCAGGACGACGGGTCCAGGAGCAGCGCCGCCCAGCCCTCCGGCGTCGACCGGGGCGGCGCCGACGGTGCCTCCCGCTCGGACGGCCGGGGGACGCCGACCCCGCAGGAGGCCGCGGTCAAGCCGCTCTCGTACGCCGAGAAGATGGCCAGGGCCTATCCGCTGGACCCGAAGCTCAAGGCGTCCGGGAAGTTCGAGACCGTGCCCGGTAAGGCGAAGGCCCCCGGGCGCGGCCGCACGTACCGCTACCGGATAGACGTCGAGAAGGGGCTCGGTCTCGACACCGCGCTCTTCGCGCGGGCCGTCCAGGAGACGCTCAACGACGACCGCAGCTGGGCGCACGACGGGGCGATGACCTTCGAGCGGGTCTCCACCGGCGACGCCGATTTCGTGATCACCCTGGCCAGCCCCGGGACCACCGGCGACTGGTGCGCCAAGTCCGGGCTGGACACGACCGTGGACAACGTGAGCTGCGACTCCGCGGCGACCGAGCGCGTCATGATCAACGCCTACCGCTGGGCGCAGGGCTCGTCGACCTTCGGGCCGGACAAGCTCCTCGCGTACCGCCGGATGCTGATCAACCACGAGGTGGGCCACCGACTGGGACACAACCATGTGAGCTGCCGCACGCCCGGGGCGCTCGCCCCGGTGATGCAGCAGCAGACCAAGTCGCTGGACATCGACGGCATCAAGTGTCGCCCCAACTCCTGGGTGTACCCCAAGGGTTGACGCCGCGCCGGGTGGGTCCGCGGACACCGCGGGCCCGCTTCCGGACCGTACGCGCCTTCTCGCCGTACTCGGAGTAACGGCTGCACACGCCCCTGTTCTGTCCGCATCTTGAGATCGCCGTCTCGAATCGCGTTGACATCATCTGGGCGCTCCACCATATTTCTCGGCATGTCACACGGCCCCGTCCTCCCCGATCGCGCAGTCATCGAACTGGCGCTCATCGGCGTGACCGGGCACAGTGTCGCCGACATCCACTGTTGCTGACGCCCGTCCGAGCGCGCGTCCGCCCGCGGTCCGGCCCTGAGGGGCCCGTCCCGCCCCGTGGTGCCGCCGCGCAGGACCCCTCCGTCCGCAGGCGCGGCAGCCACCGGTGTCCCCCCGGCCCTCCACGGCCCTCCGGCCGCCCTCTCGCCGCTGCCCGCGCGGACTTGTTTTCTCCCGTTTTCAGGCAGTACGTCCGAGAGGTCATCTTCCGATGCGTCAACCGTCCGTCATATCGCGCCGCGTGGCAGCGGCCACCGCCGTACTCGTCGTCGCCGCGAGTGTCGCTGCCTGCGGGCCCGAGGACAAGAAGGGCGGCGACAGCGGTGCCGGAGCGGCCGGGAAGCCGGCGAAGGGCGGCACGCTCACCGTCCTCAACAGCAAGCCCCAGTCGGACTTCGACCCCGCCCGGCTCTACACCTCCGGCGGCGGCAACGTCCCGTCCCTGGTCTTCCGTACGCTCACCACCCGCAACCGGGCCGACGGCGCGGCCGGTGCCAAGGTCGTCCCCGACCTCGCGACCGACCTGGGCCGCCCCAGCAAGAACGCCACGGTGTGGACGTACACGCTCAAGGACGGGCTGAAGTACGAGGACGGCACCCCGATCACCAGCGCCGACATCAAGTACGGCATCGAGCGCTCCTTCGCCGCCGAACTCTCCGGCGGCGCCCCCTACCTGCGCGACTGGCTCATCGGCGGGGCCGACTACCAGGGCCCGTACAAGGACAAGAAGGGCCTCGACTCGATCGAGACGCCCGACGAGAAGACCATCGTCTTCCACCTCGACAAGCCGGAGGGCGAATTCCCCTTCCTGGCCACCCAGACCCAGACCACCCCGGTGCCGAAGGCCAAGGACACCGGCACCAAGTACGAGGAGCACCCGGTCTCCTCGGGCCCGTACAAGGTGGTGCGCAACGAGGGCGACGGCGAGCGACTGGTCCTGGAGCGCAACCCGCACTGGTCGGCCGCCACCGACGACCAGCGCAAGGCCTACCCCGACCGGATCGACGTCCGCTCCGGGCTCGACTCCGCCGTCATCAACCAGCGGCTCTCCGCCTCGCAGGGCGCCGACGCCGCCGCCGTCACCACCGACACCAACCTCGGCCCGGCCGAACTCGCCAAGGTCACCGGCGACAAGAAGCTCGCCGCCCGCGTCGGCACCGGACACTTCGGCTACACCAACTACATCGCCTTCAACCCGAAGGTGAAGCCCTTCGACGACCCGAAGGTGCGCCAGGCCATCGCCTACGCCGTGGACCGCTCCTCCGTGATCAACGCGGCCGGCGGCTCCTCGCTCGCCGAACCCGCCACCACCTTCCTGCCCGCGCAGGCGGCTTTCGGCCACACTCCGTACGACCACTTCCCGGCCGGGAAGAACGGCGACGCCGCCAAGGCCAAGGAACTGCTGAAGGAGGCCGGCCACCCGGACGGGCTGACCGTCACCCTCACCCACTCCAACGAGAAGGACTTCGCCACCGGCCCGGAGATCGCCACCGCGCTCCAGGAGGCCCTGAAGAAGGCCGGCATCACCGTCCGGCTCAAGGGCCTGGAGAGCAACGACTACTCCGACACCGTCTACAACGTGAAGAGCGAGCCCGGCTTCTTCCTCGGCGGCTGGGGCGCCGACTGGCCGTCCGGCGGCCCGTTCTTCGCGCCGATCTTCGACGGCCGGCAGATCGTCAGGGCCGGCTACAACTTCAACTCCGGCCAGCTCAACGACCCCGCGGTCAACAAGGAGATCGACGAGATCAACAAGCTGACCGACCTGGAGGCCGCCGCGAAGCGCTGGGGCGCCCTGGACGAGAAGGTCGGTGAGCGGGCCCTGACCGTGCCGCTCTTCCACCCGGTCTACAAGCGCCTGTACGGCGAGGACATCAAGAACGTCGTGATCAGCGACTGGACCGGCGTCCTCGACATCTCGCAGGTAGCGGTCAAGTAACCATGGCCGACGTATCCGCGGCCGAGGAGGCGGGGGCCGTGGCGGCCCCCGCCTCCGGGGCCCGTCCGTTCTGGCGGCGGCTGCGCGCCCGGCCCTCGGCGCTGGTGGCCGCGGCCGTCGTCGCCCTGCTCGTCCTGGCCGCGCTCGCCGCCCCGCTGCTCACCGCCGTCGAGGGCCAGGACCCGACCACGTACCACCCGGACCTCGTCGACTCCGCCACCGGCGGGGTGCCGCTCGGCTCCTTCGGCGGGATGAGCGCCGAGCACTGGCTCGGCGTCGAACCGCTCACCGGGCGCGACCTGTTCGCCCGGGTCGTGTACGGGGCCCGGGTCTCGCTCGGCGTCGCGCTGGCCGCCACCCTGCTCCAGGTGGTCATCGGCGTCGCCGTCGGTCTCGCCGCCGGGCTCGGCAACCGCCTCGTCGACCAACTGCTCAGCCGGGTCACCGACGTCGTGGTCGCGCTGCCGGTCATGGTGATCGCGCTCGGCGCGCTCGCCGTCGTACCCGCCGGCTTCCCCCGCCCGGTCCTGATCGCCGTGATCATCGGCCTGGTCGGCTGGTCCGGCATCTCGAAGATCGTGCGCGCCCAGACCCTGTCGCTGAAGTCGCGCGACCACGTCGCCGCCGCCCGGCTCAGCGGCTGGGGCTCCTGGCAGATCGCCCGGCGCGAGCTGCTCCCCTCGCTCGCCGCCCCGGTCATCACGTACGCCGTGCTGCTCTTCCCGGGCAACATCGTCGTCGAGGCGGCCCTGTCCTTCCTCGGCGTGGGCATCAAACCGCCCACCCCGTCCTGGGGGCAGATGCTCAGCGACGCCGACACCTGGTACCAGGCGGCGCCCACCTATCTGCTCATCCCCGCGCTGCTGCTCTTCATCACCGTGCTGGCGCTGACCGTCCTCGGCGAGGGCGTCCGCACCGCGCTCGACCCGCGCGCCGAGTCCCGGCTGCGGGTGGGCACCGGCCGGAAGAAGGAGGCCGACGCGTGAAGTGGTTCCTGCTCAGACGGCTCGGCGGGGCGGTGCTCGTCCTGTTCGTGCTCAGCGTCGTCGTCTACGCCGCCTTCTACGTCGCCCCCGGCAACGTCGCGCAGATCGCCTGCGGACCGCGCTGCTCGCCCGCCCAGGTCGCCCAGGTCAGCGAGCAACTGAACCTCGGGGACCCGCTGTACACGCAGTACGCGCACTTCCTCCAGGGGCTCTTCGCGGGCCGCGACTACTCGACCGGCACCGGTGTGCTGCACTGCCAGGCGCCGTGCCTGGGGCTCTCCTACCAGAGCGACCAGCAGGTCACCGAGCTGATCCTGGCCAAGCTCCCGGCCACCGCCTCGCTCGCGCTGGGCGCCTTCGTGCTGTGGATGCTGCTGGGCGTCGGCACCGGGCTGCTCTCGGTGTGGCGGCGCGGCCGGCTCACCGAGCGCGTCCTCACCTGGATCACCCTCGCCGGGATGGCCACCCCCGTCTTCGTCATCGGGCTGCTGCTGATCATCGTCCTGGTCACGGCGCTCCAGATCCTGCCCTTCCCGGACTACGTGCCGTTCACCGAGGACCCGGAGCAGTGGGCGTGGAACCTGCTGCTGCCGTGGATCTCGCTGGCCCTGGTGTCGGCGGCGCCGTACGCCCGGATGACCCGGGCCTCGATGCTGGAGACCCTGGCCGAGGACCATGTACGGACCTTCCGGGCGTACGGGGTCGGCGAGCGGGCGCTCGTCGGGCGGCACGCGCTGCGCGGGGCGCTGGGGCCGGTGATCGCGCTCGGCGCGCTGGACATCGGCTCGATGTTCGGCGGTGCCGTGCTGACCGAATCGCTCTTCGGGATCCCGGGGGTCGGCCGCGAACTGGTCGACGCCGTGAAGCACGTGGACCTTCCGGTCGTCGTGGGGCTGGTGCTCGTCACCGGGTTCTTCGTCGTCCTTGCCAATACCGTCGCCGACATCCTCCAGGCGATGGCCGACCGACGGGTGGTGCTGGCATGAGCCTGGTCGAAGTCTCCGATCTGTCCGTCTCGTTCGGCGACGTACGGGCGGTGGACGGGCTGTCGTTCTCGCTGGAGCCCGGCGGGGCGCTCGGGGTGGTCGGCGAGTCCGGCTCCGGCAAGAGCGCCTCGGCGTACGCCCTGCTCGGACTGCACCGGGGCACCGGCGCCAAGGTCACCGGCTCGATCCGGGTCGCCGGGGTGGACGTGACCGCCGCGAGCGACGCGGAGCTGCGGGCCCTGCGGGGCGCCGGGGCCGCGATGGTCTTCCAGGACCCGCTCTCCTCGCTCGACCCGTACTACGCGGTCGGCGACCAGATCGCCGAGGTGTACCGGGTCCACAACAAGGCGTCCCGGCGGGCCGCGCGGGCCCGTGCGGTGGAGGTGCTGGACCGGGTCGGCATCCCCGACGCCGCCCGGCGCTCCCGGTCCCGGCCGCACGAGTTCTCCGGCGGGATGCGGCAGCGGGCGCTGATCGCGATGGCCCTGGCCTGCGAACCCCGGCTGCTCATCGCCGACGAGCCCACCACCGCCCTCGACGTGACCGTGCAGGCCCAGATCCTGGACCTGCTGCACGGGCTGCGCCGGGAGACGGGGATGGGGCTGCTGCTGGTCACCCACGACGTGGGCGTGGCGGCCGAGTCCGTCGACGAGGTGCTGGTCATGTGCGCGGGGCGGGCGGTGGAACGGGGCCCGGTGGGACAGGTGCTGGTGGCCCCGCGCGAGCCGTACACCCGGGAACTGCTGGCGGCGGTGCCCCGGGTGACGGGGGAGCGCCCCGCTCCCGCCGCGAAGCCGGCGGCCGATGCCGAGGTGCCGGTCGAGGGCCTCCGCGACCTCGCGGAGCCGGACCAGAACGCCGACGGTGCCAGGAAGCCGGACCAGAACGCCGACGTGCTGGTCGAGGCCGTCGACGTACGGCAGGTCTTCGGCCGGGGGAAGGGCGCGTTCACCGCCGTCGACGGGGTCTCGCTCGCCGTGCGGCGCGGCGAGACCCTCGGCGTCGTCGGCGAGAGCGGCAGCGGCAAGACCACCCTCGGCCGGATGCTCGTCGGGCTGCTGGAGCCGACCTCGGGCCGGCTCACCCGGGACGCCCGGGTGCAGATGGTCTTCCAGGACCCGGTCTCCTCGCTCAACCCGCGCCGCTCGGTCGGCGAGTCGGTCGCCGACCCGCTGCGGGCCGCCGGCCGGCGCGACGAGAAGGCGATCAGGGCCCGGGTCGGCGAGCTGCTGACCCGCGTCGGACTCGACCCGGAGGGCTACGACCGCTACCCCCACGAGTTCAGCGGCGGGCAGCGCCAGCGCGTCGGGATCGCCCGCGCGCTGGCCGCCGAGCCGGAGCTGATCGTCTGCGACGAGGCCGTCTCCGCGCTCGACGTGACGACCCAGGCCCAGGTGACCGCACTGCTGGCCCGGCTCCAGCGGGAACTGGGGCTCGCCCTGGTCTTCATCGCCCACGACCTCGCCGTCGTCCGCCAGGTCAGCGACCGGGTCGTGGTCATGCGGCGCGGCCGGATCGTCGAACAGGGCACGGTGGACCAGGTCTACGGGGACCCGAAGGACCCCTACACCCGGCAGCTGCTGGCGGCCGTGCCCGCGCTCGACCCGGCGCTGGCGGCCGTGCGCCGCGCGGCCCGCAAGGAGCTGGCCGCTGCCTGACGCCCCGTGACCTTCCGTACGTCCAGCACAACAGAACGTTGTCGGGGCGGGAAAGTTACGACGGTTCACCCCTTTCGGTGGTGCGACGGACAACCGTCCGTCGCACCACCGGCGTATGCGCTTACCTTCTTCCCGCTGTGAGCCGCCGTTTTTTCCGGTGGACACCCACGAGGGAGAACGGAGGTGCACTCGTGCGGATCGGGCTACTCACCGATGGTGGTCATCCCTGTGCGACCGGTGAGTCCGGGGCATGGTGCGACCGGCTGGTACGCGGGCTCCCGCAGCACGAGTTCGACCTCTTCGCGCTGGTCCGCTCGGTGGAGCAGGAGGTGCGCGGCCCGTTCCCGGAGCACGGGGGCCGGGTGCGCACGGCGCCGCTGTGGGCCGACGACGGGCACCGCCCCGGGCCCCGGGCCCCGAAGGGCCTGCTCGCCCGGATGGCGACGGGCGGCACCGCCCGCCCGTACGGCCGCCGCGAGCGGCAGTGGTTCACGGACCGGCTCGCGGACCTCGTGGCCGCGGTCTGCGCGGCGGGCGGCGAGGACGACACCGCCGTCCGGGGCCCCGCCGACCCGGACCCCCGGTTCGCCGACGGCCTGTACGGCCTGGCCGAACTGGCCCGCGAACACGGCGGACTCGCCACGGCGCTGCGCTCCGAGCCCGCCGTCCAGGTGCTCGAAGCGGCCTGCCGGGCCCCGGGCACCGCGCGCACCGTGCAGAGCGCCACCGTCCCGGACCTCCTCGCCTTCGCCCAGGAACTCGGCCGGGCGCTGCGCCCGCTCTCGCTGGACTGGTACGACGAACGGGGCCTCGGCGCCGTCGACCTCTGCCACGCGACCTCCGGCGGCGCCGCCCTCCCCGGGCTGCTGGCCGGGCATTTCTTCCGGACCCCCTTACTGGTCAGCGAGGACGGCGCCCGGCTGCGGGAGCATTACCTCGCGGCCGGCTCCACCCTGCTGAACGCGCCGGCGCGCGCCCTCCTCGCGAGCTTCCACGGCAGACTGGCCACCGAGGTGTACCGGCGGGCCACGATCGTCACCTCGGGCACCGCCCACGCCCGCCGCTGGCAGGAGCGGTGCGGCGCCGACCCCGCGAAGCTCCGCACGGTCCGGCCCGGCATGGCCGCCGACCATTTCGCGGAGCTCGGCGAGCGCGACGACTGCGGTCCCGGCGACACCCTGGTCTGGGTCGGCCGGATCGAGCCCGCCAAGGATCTGACGACGCTGCTGCACGCCTTCGCCGAGGTGCGCGGGGCCGAGCCGGGGACCCGGCTGCGGATCATCGCCACGGCGCCACCGGGCTCCCTGGGTGAAGGCCATCTCGTACGGTGCCGGGCGCTCGCGGCCCGGCTGTTCCCGGACGGAGCCGCCGACGGCGCGGCCCCGGTCTCCTTCGAGGAGACCGGCGGGGCCGGCCCGTCCGGGGCCGCCGACGCCTACGCGGCGGGTGGCGTCGTCGTCCAGTCCAGCGTGGCGGAGGGCTTCCCCGCCGATCTCGTCGCGGCGATGTTCTGCGGCCGGGCCACGGTCTCCACGGACGTCGGCGCGGTCGTCGAGACCATCGGCGGCACCGGGCTCGTGGTGCCGCCGCGCGACCCGCGGGCGCTGGCCGGTGCCTGCCTCGCGCTGCTGCGCGACCCCGAGCGCCGTGCACGGCTCGGCGCGGCGGCGCGCGCCCGCGCACTCGAACTCTTCACCGTCGAACGGAACCTCGCGGACCTCCACGGCCTCTACCTGGAACTGATCGCCCGGGCCCCGGTGCGCGGACAGGCGGCGGAGCGCGCCGACGGCGGGCCCCGCCCGTTCGCCACCCCGCCGGAGGCACACGTCCTGGACACCCGGACCGGCCCGGCCCCCGCCGGCCGCAAGCCCAGCTGGGCCACCGGGCCCCGGGCCGTCTGCGCGGGGGCGCGGGGAGCGGGTGGCCGCGATGCGTGAAGCGGAACAGCCGCGGCCGTGGATCCCCGGCCCGGAGCGCACCGGAGCGGGCCGGGGCGGTCCCGCCCGCCGGGACCAGGACGGCGACGACCACGGAGGAACCACCATGGACGGCCCGACCGGTGCGCCCGAGACCCCCGATGCCCCCGCCGGGCCCGTCGCGGGCCCCGCCCCCGCGCCGCGCGCCCCCGAGATCGCCCACACCGCGGCCCCCGGACACCCGGCCCGCCGGGCCGCCGCCGGGCGACGCGGCCCCGCCGACCCGGTGCGCTCGCTGATGCACCGCCACCGCGAGCTCTGCGAACGGGCCGTCGACCCGCTGGAGCTGGCCGCCGGGCTCGAAGCCCACGGCGTCACCGACCGCGCCGCCGCCCGCTACCGGCACCGCGACGTCTTCTCGCTCGCCGAGGAACTCTTCGCCCGGATGCCCGGTGTGCCGACCGGCCGCACGGGCGCGCCCAAGGCTCCGGCGCGCGACACCGCGCCCCGTACCGCCTGGACGCTGCGCGCCCTCCTGCCGGGCGCCGCCTGCGCCGCGACCCTGGGGGCGCTGGCCCTCGCCCCGGACGCGCTCGACGGCCGGATCCGGCTCGCCATCGGCCTCACCGGGACCCTCGCCGTCCTCACCGCGCTCGCGCTCGCCCTGCGCGGCGGCCCGCTGCGCACCGGCGCCCGCCCCTCCGCCACCGCCACGGCGTACACCTGCTGGCTCCTCGGCTACGTCCTGTACGGCCAGCCCCTCCTCGACCAGGTGCTCAGCGGCGGCCCCGAAGGCCCCTGGGTGCTCACCCCCGCACCCCTGCTGGGGCTGGCCCTCGCGGTCGCCCCGGCCGCCTGGTGCGCCCACCTCTTCTCCGTCCACGCCCACCGCAGGCTCATCGGCAGCCGCGTCCTGGAGGAGTTCGGCGCGGGCGTGCGCCCCCTGCTCCTCGGGGCCGTCGCCCTCCACCTCTGCGCCCTCGTCGTCCTGCTCTCCCTCGCGCACCTGATGTACGGGGGCGGCGGGGCGTACGCCGGAGCGGGCGCGCTCGGACTGCTGCTGCTGGCCGCCCGGCTGCTCGCCGTGCACGGCTTCCCCGGGCTCGCCACCGGCGGGCTCGCCGCCGCCTGTGCGGCCGAGGCGCTGGCCCCCGCACTGGTGCTGGCCGGGCGGCTGCCGGGACTGCGCTTCCTGGCCCGCCCCGTAGACCTTCTCGTCCTGACGGCCGGTACCGGAGCCGTACCGGCCGTCGCCTGCGGCGGAGCCGCGCTCGGGCTGCTGATCGCGGCCACCGCAGTCCTCTCCCGCGCATCCGCCCACAGCACCGCCCGGCCGGTCGACGAAGGCCCGGTCGCCGCGTAACCCACACCACGCCAGAACACCGTCAATGCCTGCCCCGCGGAGCCGACGCCGCGGGTCACCGCCCTTCCAACGCCTCACAATCCCTAGGAGACACCGGACATGACCCCCCAACCCCCTTCCCCGGCAGCTGGCCGTCGGCGCCGAGGGGGCGCGCGATGAGGGTGCTGCTGCTCGGAGCCAATGGCTTCCTCGGCCGCTTCGTGGCCGACCGGCTGCTCGCCGACCCCGCCGTGCACCTCACGGCGCTCGGCCGCGGCGACGACGCCGACGTCCGCTTCGACCTCGCCAGCGGCAGCCCCGGCGCGCTGACCCGCTTCCTGGACGCCGTCCACCCCGGAGTCGTCGTCAACTGCGCGGG
The DNA here is from genome assembly GCF_053598535.1 of Streptomyces sp. NPDC001108. Taxonomy (NCBI): domain Bacteria; kingdom Bacillati; phylum Actinomycetota; class Actinomycetes; order Kitasatosporales; family Streptomycetaceae; genus Streptomyces; species Streptomyces sp. NPDC001108. The sequence continues at coordinate 324,467 of NZ_JBSFKL010000002.1, read as the reverse complement.
CGCCACCCGCGGCGGGGCCCGCGACCTGACCCGGCACAACACCGTCGCCGTCGCCACCGTCTGCGAGGCGATGCGGCGCAGTGTCTGCACCGCCCGGCTCGTCCAGCTCGGCTGCTCCTCGGAGTACGGCCCCTCGCAGCCCGGTTCCTCCACGGCCGAGGACGCCGTCCCGCGCCCCGGCGGCCCGTACGGGGTCAGCAAGCTCGCCGCCACCGAACTCGTCCTCGGCTCCGGCCTCGACGCGGTGGTGCTGCGGGTCTTCTCGCCGGTCGGGCCGGGCACCCCGGCCGGCTCCCCGCTCGGCCGGCTGGCCGAGGCGATGCGCCGGGCCATGCAGTCCGGCGACGGCGAGCTGAAGCTCAGCGGCCTCGGCGTGCAGCGCGACTTCGTGGACGTGCGCGATGTCGCCCGCGCGGTGCACGCCGCCTCGCTCTCCGCCGCGCAGGGCGTCGTCAACATCGGGACCGGCCGCGCCGTGCGCCTGCGGGACGCCGCCGCCGTCCTCGCCCGGGTCGCCGGGTTCGCCGGCGCACTCCACGAGCTGGACGCGCCCCCGCCCCGGCTGCCCATCGGCGCCCCGCGCAGCTCCAACGAGTCGGTGATCGAGCACCTCTCGGCGACCCCGTCGCCCTACCCGGACGGGTGCGGCGCCTGGCAGCAGGCCGATGTCCGGACCGCCCGCGACCGGCTGGGCTGGCGGCCCCGGATCAATCTGGAGGAGTCCCTCGCGGACATCTGGATGGAGGCGGCGTGCCGCATCTGACCAGTCCCGGCACCGCCCGCCGGACCAGCGGTGCCGGGCGGCTCGGCTTCGGGGTGCCCGGGTACGCCCATCCGCTGCTCGCGCCGACCGAATGGGCTGAGCTGGCCCGCCCCGGCACCCCGCTGCACTGGGCCGTCCTGAACATCGACAACGGCCCCGGCGCCCGCCCCGACCCGCAGTGCCTGGAGGTCGTGGGCCGGCTCCGCCACGCGCACGGGAGCGGACACGGACCGGACGCGCGGCCGGGCGGCGGACGGCTGTTAGGCCATCTCGACCTGGCGTACGGCAGCCGTCTCTTCGCCGAGCTGATCGCCGACGCCCAGTGCTTCCTCGACTGGTACCGGGTCGACGGCTTCTACCTCGACCGCTGCCCGGCCGAGCGGAGCCACCTCCCGGTGGTGCGCCGGCTCACCAGCACCCTCGCGACGTTCCTGGAGCACGGCGGCCGCTCGTACGGAAAGGGGAGCGGGCCGCTGGTGCTGGGGGTGGGCACCCACCCGTACCCCGGCTACGCCGAAGCCGCCGACCAGCTCGTCACCTTCAACGGGGGGTGGACCGAATACCGCTGGTCCCAGGTGGCGGAGTGGACCGCCTCCTACCCGCCGGAGCGGTTCGCCCACTTCGTCCACGGCGTCCCGCGCACCCACCTGGACGAGGCGATGCGGGTCGCCCGCTGGCAGGGCGCGGGCACGATCTTCTTCACGGACCGGGACGGCCGGCGCGGACAGAACGACCCATACACGGCACTGCCCAGGTACTGGGACGAAATCGTCTCGCGGATCGGACCTGGTATCTCGGAATGAGGAGGGGCGTGGCAGTGTTACCGGAAGAACAACCGTACGTAGTCGAAGTACGTAGAAACCGACCACCTGCATTGTTGAGGTTCCTGTGTCGCTGCCACCCCTGGTCGAGCCGGCCGCCGAGCTCACCGTCGACGAGGTCCGCAGGTACTCCCGCCACCTGATCATCCCGGATGTCGGGATGGACGGGCAGAAGCGGCTGAAGAACGCGAAGGTGCTCTGTGTCGGCGCCGGCGGTCTCGGCTCCCCGGCCCTGATGTACCTGGCCGCGGCCGGTGTCGGCACGCTGGGCATCGTGGAGTTCGACGAGGTCGACGAGTCGAACCTGCAGCGCCAGATCATCCACAGCCAGTCCGACATCGGGCGCTCCAAGGCCGAGTCGGCCAAGGACTCGGTGCTGGGCATCAACCCGTACGTGAACGTGGTCCTGCACGAGGAGCGGCTCGAAGCCGACAACGTGATGGACATCTTCGCCCCGTACGACCTGATCGTGGACGGCACGGACAACTTCGCCACCCGCTACCTGGTCAACGACGCGGCCGTGCTGCTGAACAAGCCGTACATCTGGGGCTCGATCTACCGGTTCGACGGCCAGGCGTCCGTCTTCTGGTCCGAGCACGGCCCCTGCTACCGCTGCCTCTACCCGGAGCCGCCGCCGCCGGGCATGGTGCCGTCCTGCGCCGAGGGCGGGGTGCTCGGGGTGCTCTGCGCCTCGATCGGCTCCATCCAGGTCAACGAGGCCATCAAGCTGCTCGCCGGTATCGGTGACCCGCTGGTCGGCCGGCTGATGATCTACGACGCCCTGGAGATGCAGTACCGCCAGGTCAAGGTCCGCAAGGACCCCGACTGCGCGGTCTGCGGCGAGAACCCCACCGTCACCGAGCTGATCGACTACGAGGCCTTCTGCGGCGTCGTGTCCGAGGAGGCCCAGGAGGCGGCGGCCGGTTCCACGATCACTCCCAAGCAGCTCAAGGAGTGGATCGACGCGGACGAGAAGATCGAGATCATCGACGTCCGCGAGCCGAACGAGTTCGAGATCGTCTCGATCCCCGGCGCCAAGCTGATCCCGAAGAACGAGTTCCTGATGGGCAACGCCCTCCAGGACCTCCCGCAGGACAAGCGCATCGTCCTGCACTGCAAGACGGGCGTCCGCAGCGCCGAGGTCCTCGCGGTCCTCAAGTCGGCCGGGTTCGCCGACGCGGTCCACGTGGGCGGCGGCGTCATCGGCTGGGTCAACCAGATCGAGCCCGAGAAGCCGGTGTACTGAGACATCCGCTGTCCTGGTGAAGGGGCCGGTCCGCACGGACCGGCCCCTTCACCATGCCTGCCCTACGAGCAGGTCCGGCCGTCCTCGGGGACCTTCCCGTCGAGGAAGTACGCGTCCACGGCCGAGGTCACGCAGGAGTTCTGGCCGTACGCGCCGTGCCCCTCGCCCTTGTTGGTGAGCAGGACGCCCACGCCCTTGCCCAGCGAGTCCGCCATCCGCCGGGCCCCCTCGTACGGGGTCGCCGGGTCGCCGGTGTTGCCGACGACCAGCACCGGCCCGGCACCCGGGGCGCTCGTCTCCGGGTGCTCGTGCTCCCCGGCCACCGGCCACTTCGCGCACCAGCCGGCCGTGTCCCACGCCAGGAACGGGCCGAACACCGGGGACAGCTTCCGGAACTCCGGCAGCAGCGCCCGCGCCTCGTCGGCGGTCGGCCGGAGCTTGCTGTCGGCGCAGGAGACGGCGCGCTGGGCGTGGCTCTGGGTGCCGTAGTGGCCCCGGGCGTCCCGGCCGTTGTACGAGTCGGCCAGCCGGAGCAGGGCGTCCCCGGTGCCGTTCTTCTCGGCCTCGTCGAGCGCCTGGGTGAGGACCGGCCAACTGGACCTGGAGTAGAGCGGCGTGACGATGCCGATGACGGCCAGCGACTGGTTGAGCTCACGGCCCGAGCCGGTCGGCAGCGGCTTCCGGTCGAGCCGGTCCAGCAGCCGGGCGATGCGCCGGGTGCCCTCCGCCGGGTCCTGGCCGCTGTCCTTCAGGTAGTTGTCCAGGGCCCGCTGGAAGCCGGTCGCCTGGTTGCGGGCGTGCCCGATCGCGTCGGCGGTCGGGTCGACGACGGCGTCCAGGACGGTGCGTCCGACGTGTGCGGGGAAGAGGTGGGCGTACGTGCCGCCGAGTTCGGTGCCGTACGAGATGCCGAAGTAGGTGAGCTTCCGGTCGCCGAGCACCTCGCGGACCAGGTCCATGTCCCGGGCGGCGTTCGACGTGCCGACGTACGGCAGGACCTTGCCGGAGCGGCGGGCGCAGCCCGCTCCGAAATCGGCGCCGTACCGCATGAAGGCCGCCTCCTCGGCCGGGGTGTCCGGGGTCATGTCGACGTTCCGGTTGTCGGCCTCCTGCTCCTGGTCGGTGCGGCAGCGCACCCCCTCGCTGCCCGCGACGCCGCGCGGGTCGAAGCCCACCAGGTCGTAGCGGGTGTTGAGGTTCGCGTACGAGCCCGCGGCGCGCGGCAGGGTCGAGACGCCGGAGCCGCCGGGGCCGCCGAAGTTGAAGAGCATCGAGCCGAGGCGGCGGTCCCGGTCCGTGGCCTGCTTGCGGATCAGCGCGATCCCGAGGGTGTCGCCGTCGGGCTTCGCGTAGTCCAGCGGCACCCGGACCGTCGCACAGCGCCACTCGGTGCCGGGCGCGCTCTCCCCGGCGCGGGCCCCGCACCGCTTCCAGTCCGGCCGCTGGGCGGTGAGGGAGGCGGGGAGCCGGGGCGAGCCCGGTCCCCCGGTGGCCGCGGCGGGCGGGGACCCGGCCGGGGCGGCGGACCCCGGGTCCGTCCCCCCGTCGGCGCCGCCCCCGCAGCCCGCGAGCAGCCCGGTCAGCAGGAGCGCGGCGGCGGCCAGGGCCCCGGCGCGTGCGTGTACGACCACGTGTGCGTCCTCCCGGTGTGCCTGCCCGGCGTCCGGGCAAGAGAGGCCGCCCATGCTATGGCCCTTTCGTTCGGGTCGGGCGGGGCTCGCGTGCCCTGGTGCTGCCCGATCCGGACGAAAGGCCCCGGGGTACGGGCTCGGTGTGGCGCTACTTGCAGACGGTGCCGGCCGAGGGGACCTTGCCGTCCAGCAGGTAGCCGCCCACGGCCTTCTGCACACAGGCGTTGCCGCTGTTGTACGCGCCGTGCCCCTGGCCCTCGTACGTCATCGTCACGCCGACGCCCTTGCCCAGCGCGCCGGCCATCGCCTTGGCGCCCGCGTACGGGGTCGCCGGGTCGCCGGTGTTGCCGACGACCAGGATGGGGGCGGAGCCCGGGGCGCTGACGTCCGGGTGGTTCCAGACGCCCGCCACCGGCCAGCCGGTGCAGCTCATCAGGGACCAGCCCAGGTAGTCGCCGAAGACCTTCGAGGCGGAGCGGAACTCGGGGAGCTTGGCCTCGGTCTGGTCGGAGGTGAACCGCTGCTTGGAGTCGGCGCAGTTGATCGCGGTGTTGGCGGCCATCGAGTTGTCGTAACGGCCGTTCTGGGAGCGGCCGTTCATCGAGTCGGCGAGGGCCAGGAGCAGGCCGCCGTTGCCGCCGTCGGCCTCGTCGAGCCCCTGTTCCAGCAGCGGCCAGGTCTGCTTGGAGTAGAGGGCGGCGGCGGTGCCGGTGACCGCCAGGGTCTGCGTCAGGTTGCGTCGGCCGAGCCCCTGGATCGGCTTCTTCTCCAGCCGGTTCAGCAGGTCGGAGATGTGCTGCTCGACCTCCTCGGCGGTGGAGCCGGGCAGCTTGCAGGCGTCGCCGCGGTCGACGCAGTCCTGGGCGAAGTTGTCCAGGGCGAGCTGGAAGCCCTTGGCCTGTCCGAGCGAGGCCTGCACGGTGTCCTCGTTCGGGTTGACCACCGCGTCCAGCACCGCCCGGCCGACGTTCTTCGGGTACAGGTGGGCGTAGACGCCGCCGAGCTCGGTGCCGTACGAGATGCCGAAGTAGTGCAGCTTCCGGTCGCCGAGGACCTGGCGCATCAGGTCCATGTCCCGGGCGGCCTCGGTGGTGCCGACGTGCGGGAGCTGCTTGCCGGAGTGCTGCTTGCAGGCCAGCGCGTACTTCTTGGTGCTCTCGACGAAGGTGTTCACCTCCTCGCTGGTGTCCGGGGTGGCGTCGATCTCGTACCGGGCGTCGAGCTGCTTGTCGTCCTCGCACTTCACGCCCTCGCTGCGGCCGACGCCGCGCGGATCGAAGCTGACCAGGTCGTAGCGGGCGCGGAGCTTCTCGTAGTCGGTGCCGAAGGCGGGCAGGGTGGCGACGCCGGAGGCGCCGGGGCCGCCGAAGTTGAAGAGGAGGGAGCCGATCCGCCGGTCCTTGTCCTTGGCGGCGGCCCGGATCAGCGCCAGCCGGATCGTGTCGCCGTCGGGCTTCGCGTAGTCGAGCGGCGCGTTCATGAACGTGCACTCCCAGGGGGTGCCGCCGGGCAGCGGGGACGGCGCCTTTCCGCCGCCCTGCGCCGCGGACGGGGCGGGGCAGGGCTTCCACGTCAGCTTCTGGGCGGCGAGGCCGGAGCCGGTGGCCTCGGCGACCGGCTCCGACCCGGCCGGGCCGCTCCCGTCGGCACTCTTCGAGCATGCGGCGAGGGGCAGGAGCAGGGTGGCCGCGGCGGCCAGGGCGGCGGTGCGCAGGGCGGGGGAGGTCCTCATGCGCCCATGCTGCGGCGGCGCCGGGGGCTTCGCACGGGGCGCCGGTCCAAGCGGGTGGCGGCCCGGCCGGGGCGTCGCCCGACTGGCCTCCGGGCCGCCCGGGGGCGGGTGGTGAGGGGGTGTCAGAGCTCGCCCCGGCGGGTCAGGTGGTTGAAGCAGAGCCAGCCGGGCAGCACCGGCAGCCAGAGCGTCAGCAGCCGGTACAGCAGCACGGCGGGCGCCGCGACCTCCTTCGGTAGGCCGACCGCGATCAGACCGAGCGTCAGCGCGCCCTCCACCGCGCCCATTCCGCCCGGGGTGGGCGCCGCCGAACCGAGGGCGTTGCCCGCGAGGAAGACCACCGCGATGCTGGCGTAGCTCAGATGCGGGACGTCCGGACCGCTGAACGCCCGCACCGAGGCGTCCAGGCACATCACGAACAGGCCGGTCAGCAGCAGCATCCCGCCGATGCCGGTCAGCAGCTTCTGCGGCCGCTGCACCACGTCGAGCATGCGCGGCACCACCCCGGCGAACAGCGACCGCACCCGGGTCACCACGAACTTCCGCAGGAACGGGACGGCCGTCACCACCAGCACCAGCACGGCGATCGTCAGCAGTCCGGCGATGACCGTCCTGGACGGGGTGAGCGACGACGGGGTCTTCTCGGTGCCGGTCAGATAGCCGAAGGCGGCCAGCAGCAGGATGTGGGCGCCGAGGCCGAACAGCTGCGAGGCGCCGACGCTGGCCACGGCGAGTCCGGGGCGCACCCCGGCGCGTTGCAGGAACCGGGTGTTCAGCGCGACGCCGCCGACCGCGGCCGGGGCGACGATCTTCACGAACGACCCGGCGACCTGCGCCAGCACCGTCTTCCCGAACGGCACCCGCTCCGGCACGAAGCCCAGGAGGCTCATCGCCGCCGCGACGTAGGTGAGCGCCGAGAAGCCGACCGCCGCCGCCACCCACCCCCACTCCGCCTGCTCGGCCACCGCGCCGAAGTCCGGCTGGGTGATCTGCGAGATGAGGAAGTACGCGGCGATCGCCCCGGCGATGCAGCTGACCAGGGTGCGGGGCTTGATCCGCTCCAGCCGCACCGGCTCGACCGGCGCCTGCGGGCGGATCAGCAGCACCTGGCGCCGCATCTGGGTGAGCAGATCCTCCTCGCGGGCCTCTTCGAGGGCGTCGTCCAGGGCACGCTTCTCGGCCTGCTTGTGGTCGCGCAGCGCCCTGCGGTCGGCCTTGCGGTCCGCCCGGCGGTCGGCGCCGGTCGCCTCACCGTCCGGGGCGGCGGACTGGGCGGCGTGCTCCTGGGCCCGCGCCCGCTTCGCCGCGTCCGAGGCCGCCAGCACCGCCTCGCGTTCCCGCTGCGAACGCTCCCGGGCGAGCCGGCGCAGCGCCGCCCGGGTGGAGCGGCTCAGCGCGATCGGCTGGAGCAGCGGCAGACAGTCCGCGACGGCGTCCGGGCCGAGGACCTCCAGCGCCCCGGCGACGGCCCGCTCCGCACCGACCCGCAGACCGGTCGTGGTGAGCAGCTGGGCGACGTCCATCCGCAGCAGCAGATCACCGGCCGCGATCTCGCCGCCGCGCAGATCGGTGACGAACACCGCGCCGGAACGATCCACCAGGATGGCGTCGCCGGTGAGCCCGCGGTGCGCGATCCGGCGCGACTGGAGCGCCTTCACCTGCCGCCAGGCCCCGTGCAGCAGCTCGTCGGTGATCTCCGCGTCCTCCAGGGCGTCCAGCGAACGGCCGCCGATGTGCTCGTACACCAGCATCACGGCGTCCGGCCCGAGCTCGGAGGTGGCGATCAGCTTGGGCGCGTTGGCCCCGGCGGCGATCGCCGCGTAGGCGAGCAGCGCCTCCTGCTCCAGGGCCTGGCGCAGCGACTGGATGGAGCGGCGCTCGGTGATGCCGCGCAGGGTGAGCCGCCGCCACACCCGGTAGAAGAAGCCCTGGGCCTGCTGTTCGCGGTCGACGACCGTCACGTCCAGCGGCGGCCCGTCCTCCAGGGGGACCAGATAGCGGCGCCCCCGGTCGTTCTGGTCGCCCGAGTCGAGCGCCTCGTCGGCGCGCATCGCGCTGACCGGGCGGAAGCCGACACGGCGCAGACCGGCCATCAGGTGCTGGCCGGTCGGCCGGACGTTCGGCGAGCCGACCGCGTACAGCGTGCCGTACGCCACGGTCCAGCCGATCAGCACGGTGAGGACGATCGAGAACGGGGTGGTGTAGCCGCCGACCAGCATCGCGAAGGCGTCGAGCAGCAGCACCACCCACAGCACGACCCGCCAGCGCGGCCGTCTCGCCATCCCGACCGCCGTCATGTACGCGATCACCGGGGCGAGGTAGCCGTGCACCGGGTCGCTGAGCGCGTCCCCCGGCTGCGGCTGGGTCAGGGCGTCCTGGATGGTGCCGGGGGCGGACCGGGCGACCCAGAGATCGGCGGCGAGCGTGACGCCGTGGGCCAGCACGGCGGCGAGCACCCCGTCGGCGATCCGCAGCCCGTCGCGTTTGATCAGCCGCTCGATGGCGAAGACGACCGGGACGAGCAGGACGGCGATGCTGGAGACCAGACCCGCCATCTTGATCAGGAGGTCGGGCGCCTGGCCCGTGCCCTTGGTGATGTCCTGTTCGAGGCCGGTGGTGGTGCCGTGGGCGAAGGCGGCGACGGCGAACAGCACCGCGATGGCCAGCACCCCGATGAGCAGCCGCATGAGGTCGGAGGGGCGGTGCACCCGGGCGGGCAGCAGCGGCTCGTCCCCGGAGACGCGCTCGGCCTGCTCCTCGGCGACGGTCGACAGCGTCGATCCGGCCGCGCCGGGGGCGTCCGGGCCCATGGTGTCTGGAATGTCCGGTCGCGGCTCGGTGTCAGGGGCGTTGGCCGCCTTCGGTGGCTGCACGCCCTGCTCCTTCGTCGCCTCTGATGGGTCTTCGTGTTCTCGTATCACCGGTCACCGTCCGCACGATGGTGGCACGGCCCGGCGGCGGAGGGCGGCGCCAGGGTGCGCCGCACCGATGCGCGAAGCGCAACATACGCCCCTTCGCGGCCGCCCGCACACCTGATGACCGGGTGCGCGCGGACCGGGCCGGGATGTCGGTGGCGTACGGCAGGATGGGGCGGATGAGCCAACAGCGAGCGGGCGGCGAGGGGCCGGTCCACGAACTGCCGGAGTACGCGGAGCGGGTGCTCGACGCCGTCGAGCTGGTCCCGCCCGGCCGGGTCATGACCTACGGGGACGTCGCCGAGTGGCTCGGCGAGGGCGGCCCGCGCCAGGTCGGCCGGGTCATGACGCTGTACGGGGCCACGGTGCCCTGGTGGCGCGTGGTGCGCGCGGACGGGTCGCTGCTGCCCGGCCACGAGCTGCGGGCGCTGGACCACTACCGCGCGGAGGGCACTCCGCTGCGCGAGGCCCCGCGGGCAGCGGAGGGCCACCTTCCGCGTCTTGACATGCGACGGGCGCGGTGGGACGGCACCACCGGGGACGGCGGCGCGGACCGGGACGAGGGCCGAGGTGCTCACACCTGACAGCTTCCGCCATCCGGCGGCGCGGCGGGCGGTACCGGGGCCGTACGGGGTGCCGGGCATCGCGGAATGTGGCGAGGGACGCATCGCGGGCGGCCCGGATCGTGCCGTCACTGGCGTAGCTTCGTAGGTTCGCGGTACGTACCGCGCGCACCCCGGACTCGGCACCCCGGACCCCTTCGACACTCTCGGCCCCGGGGCCCCTGCGGCCCCTTCGAAAACCTCGGCACCCTCAAAACCCCTGACACCCCTGACACCTTCGACACCCCTGACACCCCTGACACCCCTGGCACCCTCGGCATCGGCACACCCATCAGGACCGGCGATCCACGTGAGCTCCTCCTCCACCACCCGGCACAGTCCGCACCGCCCGGCACGGCAGCGGGCCGCGGGCGCGTACCGGCTGGTGCGTACCCCGCCGGGCTCGGTGGACCCTCCTGTTCTGGACGCGGCACAGCGCGCGGTGGTTGACCACCCCGGCGGTCCGCTGCTGGTGCTCGCCGGACCGGGCACGGGCAAGACGACCACGCTGGTCGAGGCGGTCGCCGCGCGCATCGCCCGGGGCGCCGACCCGGCGCGCGTCCTGGTGCTCACCTTCAGCCGCAAGGCCGCCGTCGAACTGCGCGACCGGATGGCCGCCCGCCTCGGCGCCGCACGCGGCCCGCAGGCGACGACGTTCCACTCGTTCTGCTACGCCCTGGTCCGCGCCCACCAGGACGCCGACCTCTTCGCCGAACCGATGCGGCTGCTCTCCGGACCGGAGCAGGACGTCACCGTGCGCGAGCTCCTCGCCGGCCAGCTCGAGCTGGAGCGGGACGGCTTCCCGCACATCCGCTGGCCCGACGAGCTGCGGGCCTGTCTGACCACGCGGGGCTTCGCCGACGAGGTGCGCGCGGTGCTGGCCCGCAGCCGCGAGCTGGGCCTCGGGCCGGACGCGCTGGCCGCCTTCGCCCGCCGCACCGGCCGGCCGGACTGGGGCGCCGCCGCCGGGTTCCTCGCCGAGTACCTGGACGTGCTGGACGCGCAGGGGGTGCTGGACTACGCGGAGCTGGTGCACCGGGCGGTGCTGCTCGCGGAGCGGCCCGAGGTGTCGGCGGTGCTCGCCGGAGCGTACGACGCGGTCTTCGTCGACGAGTACCAGGACACCGACCCGGCGCAGGTGCGGCTGCTGCACGCGCTGGCCGGGAACCGGGGGAGCGCCCCGGGTGCCGGGGGCGGTCGGGACCTGATCGCCTTCGGCGACCCGGACCAGTCGATCTACGCCTTCCGGGGCGCCGACGTGAACGGCATCCTGGACTTCCCCGAGACCTTCCGGCGGGCGGACGGTGCCCCCGCCCCGGTCGGCGTGCTCACCACCTCACGGCGCTCGGCCGGGCAGCTGCTGGCCGCCACCCGGCTGCTCACCCGCCGGATGCCGCTGACCCGGCTGCCCGCGGAGAAGGTCCGCGCCCACCGCGAGCTGGCCGCGGTCCGCGAGGGCGGCACCGTGGAGGCGTACACCTACCCGACCGCCTCCACCGAGCTGGACAACATCGCCGACCTGCTGCGCCGCGCCCATCTGGAGGACGGCGTCCCGTGGCGCGAGATGGCCGTACTGGTCCGGGCCGGCGGCCGCACGATCCCCTCGCTGCGCCGGGCCCTGACCTCGGCGGGCGTCCCCCTGGAGGTCGACGGCGACGACCTCCCGCTCCGCCACGAACCCGCGGTGGCCCCGCTGCTCACCGCCCTGCGCGCGGTCGCCATGGCGGCGGTGCGCAAGGGCGCGCCGGGCGCGGAGGAGGGGCGCGGGGAAGAGACCGGAGGAGAGGCCGGGGCAGAGCCTGGGCTCGATGCCGATGCCGATGCCGATGCCGGGCCTGGGCCCGGGGTCGAGCCCGAGCCCGGGGTCGAGCCCGAAGCCGGAGCCGGAGCCGCCGTAAGGGAGCCGAGGCCGGAAGCCGGGGACGTGACCGATCCGGAAGCCGGGACCGAGCCCGAGCCCCCCGCCACCCCGGCCGAAGCCCCCTGGCTCGACACCGAGACCGCGCTGACCCTGCTCGGCTCCCCGCTCGGCGCCATGGACGCGGCCGACCTGCGCCGCCTCGGCCGGGCCCTGCGCGACGAGGAGCGCGCCGCGGGCGTCCGCGTCCCCGCGCCCTCCGGGGACCTGCTGGCCCGCGCGCTCGCCGAGCCCGAACAGCTCGTCACGCACGATCCGGCGTACGCCCGCGGCGCCCAGCGGCTCGGCGCGCTCCTGCGCAAGGCGCGCGAGCTGCTCGAAGGCGGCGGCACCGCGGAGGAGGCCCTGTGGGCCCTGTGGTCCGGCACCCCGTGGCCGGGCCGGCTGGAGCGCGCCGCCCTGCGCGGCGGCGCGGCCGGCCGCAACGCCGACCGCGACCTCGACGCCGTCTGCGCCCTCTTCGACACCGCGGCCCGCGCCGAGGAGCGCACCGGAGGACGCGGCGCGCTCAACTTCCTGGAGGAGGTCGACGCCCAGGACATCGCCGCCGACACCCTCTCCCGGCGCCTGGTCCGCCCCGACGCCGTACGGCTGATGACCGCGCACCGCTCCAAGGGCCTGGAGTGGCGGCTCGTCGTCGTCGCGGGCGTACAGGAAGGGCTCTGGCCGGACCTGCGCCGCCGCGGCTCGCTGCTGGAGGCGGACCGGATCGGCCGCGACGGCCTGGCCGAACCGCTCACCCCCGGCGCCCTCCTCGCCGAGGAGCGCCGGCTCTTCTACGTCGCGGCCACCCGCGCCCGTGAACGGCTCGTCGTCACCGCCGTGAAGGCCCCCGCCGACGACGGCGACCAGCCGTCCCGCTTCCTCACCGAGCTGGGCGCCGAACCCCGCGACGTCACCGGCCGCCCGCGCCGCCCGCTCGCCGTCGCCGCGCTCGTCGCCGAACTCCGCGCCACCACCGTCGACCCCGCCGCCTCCGACGCCCTGCGCGAGGAGGCCGCCCGCCGCCTGGCCCGGCTCGCCGCGCTCACCGACGACGACGGGCTGCCGCTCGTCCCCGCCGCCCACCCCCACCGCTGGTGGGGCCTGTACGAACCGACCCGCTCCGCCGTCCCGCTCCGCGACCGGGACCGGCCCGTGGCCCTCTCCGGCAGCGCCCTCGACCAGCTCGCCCGCACCTGCGCGCTCCAGTGGTTCCTCGGCCGCGAGGTCAAGGCGGACGCCCCGGCGACGGCCGCCCAGGGCTTCGGCAACGTCGTCCACGTGCTGGCCGACGAGGTGGCCTCCGGGCGCACCCCCGCCGACCTCGCCGTCCTGATGGAGCGGCTGGACTCGGTCTGGGACGGGCTCGTCTTCGACGCCCCCTGGAAGTCCGGGCAGGAGAAGGAGCAGGCCCGGGCCGCCCTCGAACGCTTCCTGCGCTGGCACGTCATGGACCGCGCCGGGCGCACCGCCGTCGCCAGCGAGCACGACTTCGACGTGACCCTGGAGGCGGGGGAGTACGAGGTACGGATCCGGGGCTCCATGGACCGGGTCGAGCAGGACGCCGACGGCCGCGCCTACGTCGTCGACTTCAAGACCGGCAAACAGGCCCCGACCAGGGACGAGGTCGCCCGCCACCCCCAGCTCGCCGTTTACCAGCTGGCCGTCCGGGAGGGTGCGGTCGACGAGGTGTTCGACGGCCGCCGCCCCGAGCCGGGCGGCGCCGAACTCGTTCAGCTCCGCCAGCCCGCCCCCAAGAAGGAGGGCGGCGAGACCCTGCCCAAGGTGCAGGCGCAGGAACCCCTCGCCCGGGAGTGGGTGCCCGAGCTGCTGGCCACCGCCGCGGGCCGGGTCCTGGACGAGCGCTTCACCCCCACGACCGGCCAGCACTGCACGCACTGCGCCTTCCGCGCCTCGTGCAGCGCCCAGCCGGAGGGCCGCCACGTCGTGGAGTGAGGGGGGAGGGGCTGCGGTCCTCGGCGCCGCCGGTTGTCGGTGGGGCCGGTTAGCCTTTCTGGGGTGTCCCCGCGTATCACCGATCCCGAGCAGCTCAAGGAGCTCCTGGGGATTCCGTTCACCCCGGAGCAGACGGCCTGCATCACCGCGCCGCCCGCCCCGCAGGTGATCGTGGCCGGAGCCGGTTCGGGGAAGACCACGGTCATGGCGGCCCGTGTGGTGTGGCTGGTGGGCACCGGCCAGGTCGCCCCCGAGCAGGTCCTCGGGCTCACCTTCACCAACAAGGCGGCCGCCGAACTCGCCGAGCGCGTCCGCAAGGCCCTGATCGCCGCCGGGGTCACCGATCCGGAAGCCATCGATCCGGACCACCCCCCGGGCGAGCCCAGCATCTCCACGTACCACGCCTTCGCCGGCCGGCTCCTCACCGAGCACGGGCTGCGCATCGGGCTCGAACCGACCACCCGCCTCCTCGCCGACGCCACCCGCTACCAGCTCGCCGCCCGGGTGCTGCGCGAGGCCCCCGGCCCGTACCCGGCCCTGACCAGGTCGTTCCCCAGCCTCGTCAGCGATCTGCTGGCCCTGGACGCCGAGCTGGCCGAGCACCTCGTACGCCCCGAACAGCTCGCGGAGTACGACACCGACCTGCTGGACACGCTCGCCTCGGCCCGGCTCAGCAACGCCGAGCTGCGCCGGATCCCCGAGACCGCCGAGGCCCGCCGGGAGCTGCTCCAGCTGACCCGGCGCTACCGCGACGCCAAGCGGAGCCGCGACCTCCTCGACTTCGGCGACCAGATCGCGCTCTCCGCCGAGCTGGCCCTCACCCGCCCCGAGGTCGGCACGATCCTGCGCGACGAGTTCCGCGTCGTGCTCCTCGACGAGTACCAGGACACCTCCGTCGCCCAGCGGCTGCTGCTCTCCGCCCTCTTCGGGAGCGGTCCCGCGGGCGTGACCGGCCACGCCGTCACCGCCGTCGGCGACCCCTGCCAGGCGATCTACGGCTGGCGCGGCGCCTCCGTCGCCAACCTCGACGACTTCCCGCACCACTTCCCGCACGCCGACGGCACCCCCGCCACCCGTCACTCGCTCAGCGAGAACCGCCGCAGCGGCGGCCGCCTCCTGCACCTCGCCAACGGCCTCGCCGCACCGCTGCGCGCCATGCACGAGGGCGTCGAGGCGCTGCGCCCCGCCCCCGGCGCCGAGCGCGACGGCACCGTCCGCTGCGCCCTGCTGTCCACCCACGCCGAGGAGATCGACTGGCTCGCCGACTCCATCGCCCACCTCGTACGGACCGGCAGGGAGCCCGGCGAGATCGCCGTCCTGTGCCGTACCGCGGGCGACTTCCCCCGGATCCAGGCCGCCCTGGTGGCGCGGGACGTCCCGGTCGAGGTCGTCGGGCTGTCCGGACTGCTGCACCTGCCCGAGGTCGCCGATCTCGTCGCCGTCTGCGAGGTCCTCCAGGACCCCGGCGCCAACGCCGCCCTGGTCCGGCTGCTCACCGGCCCCCGCTGGCGGATCGGCCCGCGCGACCTGGCGCTGCTCGGCCGCCGTGCCCGGCTCCTCGTGCACCGCGCGGCCCACGCCGACGACGACGCCGCCGACCCCGACCGCCGCCTCGCCGAGGCCGTCGAGGGGGTCGACCCGGCCGAGGTGATCTCGCTCGCCGACGCGCTGGACACCTTCCTCGAAGCGGGCGGCGAGGCGGACGACGGCCTTCCGTTCTCCGCCGAGGCCCGGATCCGCTTCGCCCGGCTCGCCGCCGAGCTGCGCGAGCTGCGCCGCTCCCTGGCCGACCCGCTGATGGACGTGCTGCACCGGGTGCTCGCCGCCACCGGCCTGGAGGTCGAGCTGTCCGCCTCCCCGCAGGCGCTGGCCGCCCGCCGCAGGGAGACCCTCGGCAACTTCCTGGACGTCGCGGCCCGGTTCTCCGCCGTCGAGGGCGACGCCACCCTCCTCGCCTTCCTCGGGTTCCTGCGCACCGCCGTCCAGTACGAGAAGGGCCTGGACAACGCCCTGCCCGGCGGCGAGAAAACCGTCAAGGTGCTCACCGCCCACAAGTCCAAGGGCCTGGAGTGGGACGTCGTCGCCGTGCCCGGGCTGGTCGGCGGACAGTTCCCCAGCGGCCAGTCCCGCGACGCCTGGACCGCCCAGGCCCAGGTCCTCCCGCACGCCCTGCGCGGCGACCGGGCGACGCTCCCCGACGTCCGCACCTGGGACGCCAAGGGCCTCAAGGCGTTCAAGGAGGAGATGAAGGAGCACCAGCACACCGAGGAGCTCCGGCTGGGGTACGTCACCTTCACCCGGCCCCGCAGCCTGCTGCTCGGCTCCGGCCACTGGTGGGGCCCGTCCCAGAAGAAGCCGCGCGGCCCGTCCCCCTTCCTGCACGCGCTGTACGAGCACTGCGCGGCCGGGTACGGCGAGATCGAGGTCTGGGCCGACGAACCGGCCGAGGACGCGGAGAACCCGGCCCTCGGCGAGGAGACCGCCGACCAGGCGTGGCCGCTGCCGCTGGACGACCTCGCGCTGACCCGGCGCAGGGCCGCGGCGGCCGCGGTGACGGCCCATCTGGACGCCCTGGCCGGGGCGGGCGCGGGAGGGCCGGCGGAGCCGTTCCCGGGCGGCGACCGGCAGCCGGTCCCGCGCGACGCGCCCCCGTTCGAGGACGACGAGGCGCCCTTCCCCGACACCCCGTCACCCTTCGGGGACGACGAGGCGCCCTTCCCCGACGAGGAGCCCCCCGAGTTCGACGAGGAGCGGTACGCCGACGACTGGGACGCCCTGCCCACGCAGCCCCCGCCCGCCCCGCGCGTCCCGGCGGCCCGCACCCCCGAGCCCGGGCCCACGGCCGCCCCCGGCCCCGCCGGGTCGCACCGCCTCACCCCCCAGGAGGCCCGCACCCTCGCCTCCTGGGACCGCGACCTCGACGCCCTCGCCGAGGAGCTGCGCCGCGCCCGCGCCACCGTGCGCGACGTGGTCGTACCGGCCTCGCTCTCCGCCACGCAGCTGCTGCGCCTCGCCGACGACCCCGACGGCTTCGCCCAGGAGCTGGCCCGCCCCATGCCGAGGCCGCCGCAGCCGGCCGCCCGCCGGGGCACCCGGTTCCACGCCTGGGTGGAGTCCCGCTTCGAGGAGCTGCCGCTGCCGATGCTCGGCCCCGACGAGCTGCCCGGCGGGGACGGGACCGACGCCGAGATCGCCGACGAACGCGACCTCGCCGCGCTCAAGGAGGCGTTCGAGCGCACCCCGTACGCCCGCCGCACCCCGTACCGAGTCGAGGCGCCGTTCCAGATCACCCTGGCCGGGCGGGTGGTCCGGGGCCGCATCGACGCCGTCTACCGCACCGGGGACACGTACGAGATCGTCGACTGGAAGACCACCCGCGCCCACACCGCCGACCCACTCCAGCTCGCGGTCTACCGCCTGGCCTGGGCCGAGCTGCACGGGCTGCCGCTGACCGACGTCACCGCCACGTTCCTCTACGTGCGCACGGGGGAGATCGCCCGCCCCACCCGCCTCCCGGGCCGGGCCGAGCTGGAGCGGATCCTGCTGGACGAGCCGCCCCCGCGCGGCTGAGTCGGCCCGCGCGGCCGGCTCAGCCCCGGTCGAGCAGGAGCTGCCCGCGCGCGGTCGCGAAGAGCCGCCGCCGCACGGCGAGGTCGCCGGTGGTCGCGGTGGTGTCGACGAGGAGCTGGTAGACCCGGCCCGCCGTGCCCGGGACGAACACCTCGACGCGCTTGCGGGCCCGGCTCTGGCCCGCCCAGTGGTGGTCGATCTCCAGCCAGAGGGCCGCGCGGCCGTTCTGCCGGGTGGTGTGGCGGACCGCCGTGAGCCCGGCCATCGACGACTTCGCGGTGTCGCGGTACCAGGCGAGCTGCCCTTCCGCGGCCGCCTCGGCGGTCGCCCCGTACGACGTGTCCCGTTTCACGCTCGTCTCATGGGTGCCGCCCGGGGAGGCCCAGTTGCTCTGGATGGCGTTCCGCCTCGTCCGGGTCCAGCCGTCCGGTACGGCGAAGGCGACCGTGAGACCGGCCTCCCGGACCCGGTGCCACCCCTCGGGCACGGCCGGGGGCGGTGACGACCGCGGTTCCGGTGAGCCCTGTGATTCAGGCGACTCCTGAGACTTCTGTGACTCCGGCGACCCCTGCGATGGCGCGGGCGACCGCGACGCCGCCGGGGCGTCCGCGCGGCCGGCGACGCCCCGGTTGACCGGGGAGCCGCCGACGAGCGGAATCCCGAACACCGCCAGCAGCAGACCGGCCACCGCCGTGATCGCCGAGACCCAGGCCGCCGCCTCACCGGTGCGCCGACGCGGCGGCGTTCCCCCACCTGAACCGCTCTCCCCCTTCGCTGCCGGGCACCGTCCCCGGAACCGTTCGGCGGAGCCATTCAACTGGAGGAGGGGCCCCGCCGACAGCCGTACGGCCCGGAGCGGGCCGCGGCCCCGGACACCCCTGCGCGGAACGGACCCCGTCGGGGGAGGCACTAGGCTCGTGGCCATGAGCGACACCCCGGACAGCGCCGTCCGTACGTACACCCAGCAGCATCGCGCCGCCTTCCTCGACGACCTCGCCGACTGGCTGCGCATCCCGTCCGTGTCCGCCCAGCCGGTCCACGACGGGGACGTACGACGCAGCGCCGAGTGGCTGTCCGCCAAGCTTGAGGAGACCGGCTTCCCGGCCGTGGAGATCTGGGAGACACCCGGCGCCCCCGCGGTCTTCGCGGAGTGGCCCTCCGACGACCCGGACGCCCCGACCGTCCTGGTCTACGGCCACCACGACGTGCAGCCCGCCGCCCGCGAGGACGGCTGGGACACCGACCCGTTCGAGCCGGTGATCCGCGACGGCCGGATGTACGGGCGGGGCGCCGCCGACGACAAGGGGCAGGTGTTCTTCCACACGCTCGGCGTCCGGGCCCATCTCGCCGCCACCGGCCGCACCACCCCCGCCGTCCACCTCAAGCTCCTGATCGAGGGCGAGGAGGAGTCCGGCTCGCCGCACTTCCGCGCCCTGGTCGAGGAGCGGGCCGCCCGCCTCGCCACCGACGCCGTGATCGTCTCCGACACCGGCATGTGGAACGAGACGACCCCCACGGTCTGCACCGGCATGCGCGGCCTCGCCGAGTGCGAGATCGTCCTGGACGGCCCGGAGCAGGACATCCACTCCGGCTCGTTCGGCGGCGCGGTCCCCAACCCGGCGACCGCCGTCGCCCGGCTGGTCGCCGCGCTGCACGACGCGGACGGCCGGGTCGCGATCCCCGGCTTCTACGACGGGGTGACCGGACTCACCGACACCGAGCGGGCGCTCTTCGCCGAGCTGCCCTTCGACGAGGCGGCCTGGCTGCGCACCGCCAAGTCCCGCGCCGCGTCCGGCGAGGCCGGATACTCCACCCTGGAGCGCGTCTGGGCCCGCCCCACCGCCGAGGTCAACGGCATCGGCGGCGGCTACCAGGGCGACGGCAGCAAGACGATCATCCCGTCCTCCGCCCTGGTCAAGATCAGCTTCCGGCTCGTCGCGGGCCAGGATCCCGACCACGTCCAGCAGGCGGTCCGGGCCTGGG
The DNA here is from genome assembly GCF_053598535.1 of Streptomyces sp. NPDC001108. NCBI lineage: Bacteria > Bacillati > Actinomycetota > Actinomycetes > Kitasatosporales > Streptomycetaceae > Streptomyces > Streptomyces sp. NPDC001108. The sequence continues at coordinate 305,348 of NZ_JBSFKL010000002.1, read as the reverse complement.
CCGAGGAGCGCGTCCCGGCCGGCATCGCCCACCGGATCACCTTCGCCCCCGCCACCCGCCCCTGCCTGACCCCGCTCGACCACCCCGCCCTCCAGGCGGTGGCCCGCGCCATGGGACGGGCCTTCGGCCAGAAGGTCCTCTTCACCCGCGAGGGAGGCTCGGGGCCCGCCGCCGACCTCCAGGACGTGCTCGGCGCCCCCGTCCTCTTCCTGGGCATCTCCGTACCGTCGGACGGCTGGCACGCCCCCAACGAGAAGGTCGAGCTGGACCTCCTCCTCAAGGGCGTGGAGACGGCCGCGTACCTGTGGGGCGAGCTGGCCGCCGCACTCCGCTGAGTCCTGAACACCCGATTCCACCCCGGGGGAGTAGGAAGCACCTGTGAGCACCTTCGACAACGCCGCCGCGGTCCGGCCCATCGGCCTGACCGCGCCCAGCGGCATCGACCGCGCCGCCCACCACCGCCTCGACGAGGCCTGGCTGTCCGCCGCGTGGAGCCACCCGACCACCCGTGTGTTCGTCGTCTCCGGCGGCCAGGTGCTGATCGACGACTCGGCCGACGGCTCCACGGAGATCGTCATGACCCCGGCCTTCGAGGCCCCGCTCACCGAGACCCACCGCTATTTCCTCGGCACCGACGAGAACGGCGTCAGCTACTTCGCGCTCCAGAAGGACTCCCTGCCCGGCCGCATGGACCAGCCGGCCCGCCCGGCCGGACTGCGCGAGGCGGGCCTGCTCCTCGGCCCGCGCGACGCGAGCCTGATGGTGCACGCGGTCGCCCTGGAGAACTGGCAGCGCCTGCACCGCTTCTGCTCCCGCTGCGGCGAGCGCACGGTCATCGCGGCGGCCGGCCACATCCGCCGCTGCCCGGCCTGCGGCGCCGAGCACTACCCGCGCACCGACCCCGCGGTGATCATGCTCGTGACGGACGAACAGGACCGCGCCCTGCTCGGCCGCCAGGTGCACTGGCCCGAGGGCCGCTTCTCGACGCTCGCGGGCTTCGTCGAACCCGGCGAGTCGATCGAGCAGTCGGTGGCCCGCGAGGTCTTCGAGGAGGCGGGCGTCACGGTCGGCGAGGTCGAGTACGTCGCCAGCCAGCCCTGGCCCTTCCCGTCCAGCCTGATGCTCGGCTTCATGGCCCGCGCCACCAGCTCCGAGATCAACGTCGACGGCGAGGAGATCGAGGAGGCCCGCTGGTTCTCCCGCGAGGACCTGACCGCCGCCTTCGAGTCCGGCGAGGTCATGCCCCCGTACGGCATCTCCATCGCGGCGCGGCTGATCGAGCTCTGGTACGGCAAGCCGCTCCCGAAGCCCGGCAGCCTCGGCTGACCCGCCCGCGGGACATGCCGACGCCCCCTCCGGCCGAGCACGGCACCGGAAGGGGCGTGGGGCGCGCCGGTACGCGGATCAGGCGGCGAGCGCCTGCTTCACCTGCGCCAGCGACGGGTTCGTCATGACGGCCTCGGCGCCGGTCGCGCCGACGACCAGGACGGTGGGAACGGTCTGGTTGCCGCCGTTGGCCTTCTCCACGAAGGCGGCGGACTCCGGGTCCTGCTCGATGTTGATCTCGTTGTAGGCGATGCCCTCACGGTCCATCTGGCTCTTCAGCCGACGGCAGTAGCCGCACCACGTGGTGCTGTACATCGTCACAGTGCCCGACATGTCTTCGCGCTCCTCTGTTCTCGCATGGTCGTCTCGTCCATCTCGCCCGTCCCGTCCGTCACACGGAGAAGTCCGTCACGGAGAAGCCGGACCGTGCGTCACCGCACGGAAGGGCAACGTACACAGGGCGACCACCATTCCCCGCCGGGACCGGTACGACGAATACGGCCCGCCTGTGGACGACCCACCGCGCCCCTCCCCGCCGACCTGGCAGCATGGGCGGAGTGACAGCAGCAACGCATTCCTCCCTCTTCCCCCAGGTCCCCGAGTCGGCCGACGCCGTGCTCGACGGCCTGGACCCCGAGCAGCGAGAGGTCGCCACGGCCCTGCACGGCCCGGTGTGCGTGCTGGCCGGAGCCGGTACGGGCAAGACGCGTGCGATCACCCACCGCATCGCCTACGGGGTGCGCGCCGGGATTCTCCAGCCGAGCAGCGTGCTGGCCGTCACGTTCACCAACCGGGCCGCCGGCGAGATGCGCGGTCGGCTCCGCCAGCTCGGCGCGGGCGGTGTCCAGGCGCGTACGTTCCATTCCGCCGCCCTGCGCCAGCTCCAGTACTTCTGGCCGAAGGCGGTCGGCGGCGAGCTGCCCCGGCTGCTGGAGCGCAAGGTCCAGCTGGTCGCCGAGGCGGCGGCCCGCTGCCGCATCCGCCTCGACCGCAACGAGCTGCGGGACGTCACCAGCGAGATCGAATGGTCCAAGGTCACCCAGACCGTCCCCGCCGACTACCCGGCCGTGGTCGCCAAGACCCAGCGCGACGCCCCCCGCGACCCGGCGGAGATCGCCCAGATCTACGCCACGTACGAGGAGCTGAAGCGCGACCGCTCGGTGATCGACTTCGAGGACGTTCTGCTTCTCACGGTCGCCATCCTCCAGGACCGCCACGACATCGCCGACCACGTCCGCCGCCAGTACCAGCACTTCGTCGTCGACGAGTACCAGGACGTCAGCCCGCTCCAGCAGCGGCTGCTCGACCTCTGGCTCGGCGACCGGGACAGCCTCTGCGTCGTCGGCGACGCCAGCCAGACGATCTACTCCTTCACCGGCGCCACCCCCGAGCACCTGCTGAACTTCCGCACCCGCCACCCGAGGGCCACGGTGGTCAAGCTGGTCCGCGACTACCGCTCCACCCCCCAGGTCGTCCACCTGGCCAACGGGCTGCTCGGCCAGGCCCGGGGCCGCGCCGCCGAGCACCGGCTCGAACTGGTCTCGCAGCGCGACCCCGGCCCCGAGCCCGCCTACACGGAGTACGCGGACGAGCCCTCGGAGGCCGAGGGCACCGCCCGCCGCATCCGCGACCTGATCGCCGCGGGCGTCCCGGCCGGCGAGATCGCCGTGCTCTACCGGGTCAACTCGCAGTCCGAGATCTACGAGCAGGCCCTGTCCGACGCCGGTGTGCCCTACCAGCTCCGGGGCGCTGAGCGCTTCTTCGAACGGGCCGAGGTCCGGGAGGCGGGCGTCGCCCTGCGCGGCGCCGCCCGCGCCGGAGGCAACGACTCCCTGCTCGACGACGCCGAGGGCCTCCCCGCGGAGGTGCGCGCGGTGCTCTCCACCAAGGGATGGACCTCGGAGCCCCCCGCGGGCTCCGGCGCGGTGCGCGACCGCTGGGAGTCCCTGGCCGCCCTGGTCCGCCTCGCCGAGGACTTCGAACGGGCCAGGCCCGGCGCGACCCTCTCCGATCTGGTGGCGGAGCTCGACGAACGGGCCGCCGCCCAGCACGCCCCGACGATCCAGGGCGTCACCCTCGCCTCCCTCCACTCCGCGAAGGGCCTGGAGTGGGACGCGGTGTTCCTGGTCGGGCTGACCGAGGGCATGATGCCGATCGCGTACGCCAGGACCGACGAGCAGGTCGAGGAGGAGCGCCGGCTCCTCTACGTCGGCATCACCCGGGCCCGGCTCCATCTGACGCTGTCGTGGTCGCTCGCCCGCTCTCCCGGCGGCCGTGCCGGGCGGCGCCCGAGCCGCTTCCTCAGCGGCCTGCGCCCGGGCTCCGGCCCGCTCGGCACCCGCAGCGCGCGTGGCGCGGTCGGCGGCGGGATCGAACGGGGCGCGGGACCGGCCGCCGCCAGACGGGGCCGCCGGGGCCCCGCCCGGTGCCGGGTCTGCGGCAGGACCCTCACCGACGCCGGAGAGATGAAGCTGATGCGCTGCGAGGACTGCCCCTCCGACATGGACGAGGCCCTGTACGAGCGGCTGCGCGACTGGCGCGCGGCCAGGGCCCGGGAGATCGGGCAGCCCGCGTACTGCGTGTTCACGGACAAGACGCTGATGGCGATCGCCGAGGCCGTACCGGGCAGCGCGGGCGAGCTGGCGGTGATCGCCGGGGTCGGCGCGCGGAAGCTGGGCCGGTTCGGAACCGCCGTTCTGGCCATCTGCGCAGGTGGGACGGTGGAGGAAGCGCTCGGCGAGGACACCGGCGAGGAGTGAGGAAAACTCGTCGGAAAAATAGTTTGCGCCCGCACCAGTCATCACCATAGGTTCTTAACCACGGAAACAACGGCTTCTCGGAAGCCTTGGGTCCGTGCTGTACTTATCCGAATACGTAGGACCGGCCCGCCGGTCCGCCCGAGACGCCGAGAGGAGGCGATTGAAGTGATCAGCATCATCGAGACCAACAAAATGACCGATCTTTCGGTCGTCTCCGCCTGCTCGCTCGGCCTCGCCTGCTCTTCCGAGTCCTCGCTCCGTGGCACCGGTCTGTCCGGCATTCCTGCCGTCCGTCCGCTGTCCCCGGCGAGCCTCCCGGCGCAGGAGCGCAATGAGCGACCGGCTCTGGCACCGGCAGCAGCAGTAGCGAAGGGACAGGCCCAGGCCTATGCCTTTGCCGCCGTCGGTGCGGGAGCTGAAGCCGGCGCCGATCAGCAGATGAAGCAGCACCACACGATGTGGGCCTTCCGTGGGCCTGAACCCTGGAGTCATCCAGCCTGATGCATCATCAGGCCGGCGCCTTCAGGGCCGCGGAACCCCACTCGGGATCCGCGGCCCTTTTGTTTTGTCCCAACGGACGAGACAACGCGAAGGGGCCTCGGGACAAGCACCACCCGGTACCAGCCGCCACTCGGCCAACAGGCCGGAACGACCAGACGAGGACACCACCCACCGTGCAACTCGAAACGCACGCCCCGTCCGTACCGACTTCCGACACGCTCCCGCCGCCCGGCCTCACGGAGGACTCCACCTTGACCCCCCTCGCCCCCCTCACCGCGCTCACCGCGCTCGACGACGCCATCGAGAACCTCGGCGTGCCCGTCCCGTGCCGCTCCTACGACCCGGAGGTCTTCTTCGCGGAGTCGCCCGCCGACGTCGAGTACGCCAAGTCCCTCTGCCGTACCTGCCCGCTCGTCGAAGCCTGCCTCGCGGGCGCCAAGGAGCGCCGCGAGCCGTGGGGTGTCTGGGGCGGTGAGCTCTTCATCCAGGGCGTCGTCGTCGCCCGGAAGCGGCCGCGTGGCCGTCCGCGCAAGAACCCGGTCGCGGCGTGATCGCCGGACTGGGGGTCACGGCCCCCCAACGCATCGGCACCATCGACCGTCCCCACACCCACGATCCCCGAAATCAGGCAGAAATGTCCGTCCCCACCCACGAGCCCGTCGGCTCCGCAACACCGAACGTCACGATCACCGGCGCGAACGACTCGCGTCAGAACAGGACCCGCGCCATGCAACTCATCCCAGAAGCCCTGGCCCGTGCCCATATGCACGAGCGCCTGCAGGAGGCCGACTCGCAACGACAGGCCGTGCGCCTGGTCAACGCGCGCCGGATGCAGCGCCGGGCCGAGCGCGCCTCGATGCGTGCCCGCCGGGCACTGGCCATGGCAGTCATGCACTAGCCAGGCACCGGCCGCGCCCTGCGCCGGCCACCTCACCGCCGGGCAGCCGCTCTCTGCCCGGCAGGGATTCGCGCCCCGGAACGGTACGCGAACCCGACAAGCAGTACCCCTTCCGCGGGGCCGGTCCGGACGGACCGGCCCCGCGGTCGTGCTGTGCGGTGGCGCCGGACGACACCGCGCGACATGCCGAGGACGGCGTTATCGTCACGAGATGGACGAGGAGAAGCCGCACCGGACCCAGGAGCCCGAGCCGGACGACGACGCTCCCGTCGTCTGCGCCCTGTGCGGCACCTCGGCCGAGGGCGAGGCCGTACCGCCGACCTGGCTCTGTTCCGTGAAGAACGGCGGACGCCAGTACTTCTGCGACACGTGCGCCCGCACCCACATCAGGGCGATCGAGGGCCGCCTCGACTCCGACTGGTGGTGACGGCCCACCGCGGCGGCCCCGCCCCCTGCCCCCGTGCCCGTCGACCGGCCCGCCCGCTATGCCCCTGACGGTGCGTCGCCCGCCAGCTCCTGCACCACGAGCCCCTTCCCGCTCGGCTCCGGCACGTCCGCACCCATCCGGCTCTCCTCCGGTCCACCGTCGGCCGGCCCGCTCTCGGCGGGTCCGTCCCCGGCCACCCCGTCCGTATCCGGTTCGTCCTGCGGCAGGAAGCCCGGCAGCCAGGCTTCGAGCTCGTCGCGCAGCCGCACCGTCGCGTTCAACTGGCACAGCACCCCGATCGTGCTCAGCGTCACCCGGTGTATCAGCAGATACGCGGGCGGCAGATTCAGCTGCTTGCCCAACTGGTGGGCGGGGGAGCGGGGATCGGCGATCCGCGCCGCCTGGTTGCGCATCCAGCTCCGGGTGAACGTGAACTCCTCCACCTGCGCCGGCTCGATGATCGGCAGGAGGTAGTCCAGCACCGCGTCGGGGTCGAGATCGATCGTCTCCTTGACGAAGCCCTCCCCCCGCAGCAGTTCGTATACCGCTTCCGCCTCGCCCGACAGCGTCAGCCGCAGGGATTCCCCGATGATCTCCGGCAGGCCGCCCGGAAGCCGGTCGACCGTTCCGAAGTCCAGTACCCCGAGCCGCCACTCGCCGGTCCGGTCGACCGCCTCTCCGCCCCCCGATCCCGAGCCCTCTTCTCCTTCCTCTGTTCCTTCCACCGCTCCTCGGTCCTCCGGCGGCAGCAGCCGGAAATTGCCCGGGTGCGGGTCCGCGTGCAGCAGACCGGTGCGCGCCGGCCCCGAGAAGAGGAAGCGCGCCAACAACTGTCCGGCCCGGTCCCGCTGCTCCGGCGTACCGTCGGCGATCACATCGGCGAGCGGGACGCCTTCCATCCACTCCGTCACCAGCACCTGGTCCGACCGGTGCACCACGCCGGGGATCACCACATCGGGATCGTCCGCGAACTCCTCGGCGTGGTCCCCCTGCGAACGGGCCTCCTGCTCGTAGTCCAGCTCCTCCGAGACGCGGTCGCGCAACTCCGTGATCAGGGGCTTGATGTCCATCCCGGGGATCAGCGGACCGAGCAGACGGGCGAATCTGCTGAGCTGGGTCAGATCCGAGAGCAGCGCCTCCCCGGCACCCGGATACTGCACCTTCACCGCCACGGCCCGCCCGTCGTGCCACACCGCCCGGTGCACCTGGCCGATCGAGGCGGCGGCCGACGGCTTGTCGTCGAACGCGAGGAACAGCTCCCGCCAGTCCTCCCCGAGCCGCTCCGCCAGCACCGTGTGCACGGTGTCACTGGGCATCGGGGGCGCGGCTTCCTGCAGTTTGGTGAGGGCCGCCCGGTACGGTCCGGCGACCTCCTCCGGCAGGGCCGACTCGAAGACGGACAGCGCCTGGCCGAGCTTCATCGCCCCTCCCTTCAACTCACCCAGAACGCGGAACAACTGGTCCGCGGTGCGTTGCTGGACCTCCCGGGCGACCAGCTCCGCCGATCTCCCGCCGATCCGCTTGCCCAGACCCCACGTCGCCCGGCCGGCGAAGCCCAGAGGCAGGGCGGCCAGCTTGGCGGTACGGGTGACCGCTTTCCGGGGAAGATCAGACATGAGCCCCTCCAAATCCCAGACCGCCGTACCGCGCGCGGCGGCTACCCGGCCATTGTGTCCTGCCGTACCTCGCTATCGGAGGAGCGATCCTCCCCAATGTGCCCGGCCGCCCCGCAGGAACAGTCGAGGCGCGGTGACCACCGCTCGGGACGCCATTCCAGCAGCGGCAGCGCCGCCTCCCAACGGGTTCCCGTGCTCGCGGGCAGATCGCCGTCCAGGAAGGACAGCGCGTGCGCGGCCGCCAGCCCGGCCACCGCCGTCGCCAGACCCAGGTCACAGGCCTGCACCGCCGTCCGCCGGCCGGACCGCCACTGCGACAGCATCCTGGTCCAGTCGGGATCCCGGGCCGCGCGCTCCAACGCCATGCATTGCGCGCAGGCCGTGCCGCCGGGCAGCACCAGCGGCCCGACGATCCCCGTCGACTCCAGCACCCCGGCATAGAGATGCGGCGTGCCCGACGCGATCCAGGGCTCGGCCGACCTGGGGTCGGGGACGTACACCGAGAATCCGTCGCGCGGGGCCACCACGACCAGGGACAGCCCCGGCTCGCCGCCGCCGGGCGGTCCCGCCGTTTCCGCGGCCCGGGGCGCCGTACCGGGCGCGGACCTGCGCACCAACTGCCGGGCGGCGGTGTCCCGGCGCTCCCCGACGGCTGTCGCCGGAAGTCCGCCGGGCGAGACGTCGGACGGCTCGGTGTGCCCGCCGTCGAGCACCTCCACGCGGCCCACCCCGGATCCGGACAGCACCGCCGCGATCGCGGCCCCCACCCGGCCCGCTCCCCTCACCTGGACCCGCATCGCCCGCCGGGCCGCCAACCGCCTCATCCCGCCGCCCGCTTCGGGGTGCACGACGGAGAGCGAGGCGAGGTCGGGGCGGTGCCGCTCCAGCGCACCGGGCCGGTTGCGCAGCACATCGGCCTCCGGACCGGCGGCCCGTACGTCGTCGATCAGCCCGGCGTCCAGCAACCGTCCCACCAGTGTGTCCACGTGTGCCTCGGTCAGCCCGAGCGTGCGGGCCTCCTCGTACAGCAGCGGCAGCCCGCGCGTCCCGTCGAGCATTTCCAGGAAACTGCCCGTGGTGATGTCCAGCGGACCGAACTTCACCGCATGGGCGTGCGTCACCCCGAACTGCACGGTCCCCGCGCTGCGCCAGGCGCGGCGCAGTGCGGGCTTCAACATCGGATACATCGGATACATGGCTGCCCCCGGTCTGCTCTGTGTCCCTCGGTCCTGCTCCCTGCGTGGTCCCGCGCATGGGCCGGGACCCGGTTCCTCGCCGGACCCGTTGCCAGAATGCATGCCGGGGCCGAAACGTGCGGAAAGTTGTCCACAGGCACGGGGTGTTAGTCATTCAAATGGTGGGGGAAGGGAACGGATCGAGCCCGAACCGTCCGGAGCCGGGATTTCTCCCACCGGCACCGGGTAACGTCGTGGCGTGCCCGCCGACCCGTCACCCGGAATCGCCGGGGAGACCCCCGCGCGCCGTGCCGGAACCCAGCAGCAAAGTGCCGCGGACCGTCCGCCCCGCGCCCCGGTGGCGAACGCCGTCGAGGTCCGCAGGAGCAACCGCCGCCGCAGAACGGTCTCCGCCTACCGGGAGGGCGACCGCACCATCGTGCTCATCCCGGCCCGGATGTCGGAGGCCGAGGAGCGGCGCTGGGTGGGCGTGATGCTCGACAAACTCGCGGCGCAGGAGAGCAAGAAGGTCTTCGGCGACAGCGAGCTGGCCGAGCGCGCCGAGCGGCTGTCCGCCCAGTACTTCCAGGGCCGGGCCAGGCCGGCCTCGGTGCGGTGGGTCACCAACCAGAACAGCCGATGGGGCTCCTGCACCCCGGCGGAGGGCAGCATCCGCCTCTCGCACCGGCTGCAGGGCATGCCCGAGTACGTCATCGACTACGTGCTCCTCCACGAGCTGGCGCATCTGCTCGTCCCCGGGCACGGCCCGGACTTCTGGCGGTTGCTGGAGGGGTATCCCCGTACCGAACGGGCGCGCGGATACCTGGAGGGCGTGGTCGCCGCCGACCGGTTGCCGCGCCTTCCCGCCGCGCGAGGTGAGTGACCAGCGCCGATTCTGTACCGGGTGTGCACCGGCTTGGATCGATGTCGGAGTTTGCGGTTAGCCTGGCGCGACGCATTCACCTTCGGGATGGGGGACGGTCGTTACGTATGGCCAGGGAATTCCAACGCGGCCACAAGGCCAGGATCAGCGACCTCACAGCGGGCACGGACCTGTACGTAGGCGTGCAGATCGCCGGCCAGGGACTGACTTTCGACATCAGCTGCTTCGGTCTCGACGCCAACGAGCAGCTCTCCGACGACCGCTATTTCGTCTTCTTCAACCAGCCCAAATCGCCGGAGGAGTCCATCCAGCTCCTCGGCCCGCAGGCCGGTGACACCGAGTCGTTCCGCGTCACCCTGGACCGCGTCCCGGCACACATCCACAAGCTGTCCTTCACCGCGACGATCGACGGGGCCGGGCAGATGTCCCAGGTCGGTCCCGGCTACATCCGGGTCGTCGCGGGTGGCGAGGAGGTCGTCAGGTACGCCTTCACCGGCTCGGAGTTCACCACCGAGCGTGCGGTGATGCTGGGCGACTTCTACCTGAAGGACGTCTGGCGCTTCGCGGCGGTCGGCCAGGGCTTCGACGGCGGTCTCGAAGCGCTGCTGAAGAATTTCGGCGGCGAGGTCGCCGAGGAGGAGCCCGCCGCGCCCCAGCCGGAGGCGGCCGCACCCCCGGCGTTCGCCCCGCCCGCCCAGGCGTCCGCGCCGCCCCCTGCCCCGTCCTTCGGCGCGCCCGCCGCACCGGCACCGCCCCCCGCCCCGTCCTTCGGCGCCCCTGCCGCGCAGCCTCCCGCCGCGCCACCGCCGGCCCCGGCCCCCGTGACGCCGCAGCAGATGCACGCCGCGCCGACGATGGTGGCACCACTGGCACCGCACGGCGGCCCGGTGCCGCCCCCGCCCCCGCCCGCCGCGCCCTACGGGCATCCGGGGCAGCCGCCGCAGCCGCAGTTCGGGCAGGTCCCCGGCCAGGCACCGCCCGCGGCCCCGTACGGTCAGCAGCCCCCCGGGCCCTACGGCCAGCCGCCCGCGGCCCCGTTCGGTCAGCAGCCTCCCGGGATGCAGCCTCCCGGTGTTCCGCACGGCGTTCCCCAGGGGGTGCCGCAGGCCGGTGCCGGTCTCCAGGCAGCTCTTCAGCTCTACAAGGAGACGGACAACGGCCAGCGCTGGACCTCGCAGAACCAGCAGCTCATGCGGGTCGACCTCGACAAGGGCGGCACGCCCGTGCTCGCCCGCCAGGGCAGCATGGTGATGTACCAGGGCAAGGTCGACTTCGGCTACAAGGGCGCCGGTTTCGCCGGCCGCATCGTCGGCAACGCCACCGGCCAGGAGATGCAGCTGATGCGCTGCACCGGCCGCGGCCAGGTCTTCCTCGCCGAGGAGGGCTCCCACCTGCACCCCATCGAGCTCCAGGGCGACGGAATCTGCGTCTCGGCGGAGAACGTTCTCGCCTTCGACGAGACCCTTCAGTACGAGGTCCGCAGGATCGACGGCCACGGCATCCCCGGCGGTGCCCTGTTCACCATGCAGTTCCAGGGCACCGGCACGGTCGTCGTCAAGACCCACGGCACCCCCGTCGTGCTGCCCGTCACGCCGACCACCTTCGCCGACTGCAACGCCGTCGTGGCCTGGTCGTCCGGGTCCCAGGTGATCATCTCCAGCCAGGTCCGGCTGCGCCGCAACGCGTACCCCGGGCACAGCGGGGAGACCGTGAACCTCCAGTTCCGGGGCGCCCCCGGCAACTTCATCGTCGTCCAGCCCTACGAGGTCTGAGGGAGCCCGTCATGAACCAGCAGCTCGCGGGCTACGTCCCGACCCCGGTCACCGCCCGGATGGAGAACCACGGCCACACGATGCTCAAGGTCGCCATGGCCACCGGCCAGGACCTTTACGCGCGTACCGGCTCGATGGTCGCCTACGAGGGCTTCATCCAGTACGAGCCCAACCCGCCCGCCGTCCGGCAGATCGCCTCCCAGTGGCTCACCGGTGAGAGCACGCCGATCATGAAGTGCTCCGGCGACGGTCTGCTCTACCTCGCCGACTACGGCGCCGACGTGGTCGTCATCAACCTCAACAACGAGTCCCTCTCGGTCAACGGGACCAATGTCCTCGCCTTCGACGCCCATCTCACCTGGGGCGTCGAGCGGGTCAAGGGCCTCGCCAAGTTCGCCGGGCAGGGCCTGTGGAACGTCTGCATCTCCGGCACCGGATGGGTCGCGATCACCTCGCGCGGCACGCCCATCGTCGTCGACTGCGGACGCGGCGAGGACGAGACCTACGTCGACCCGGACGCGCTCGTGGCCTGGTCCCCGAACCTCAAGGTGAAGGGGAAGCGCAGCTTCAAGGCGTCCTCGCTCATCGGGCGGGGCAGCGGCGAGGCGTACCAGATGGCGTTCTCCGGCCAGGGCATCGTCGTCGTCCAGCCGAGCGAGGACAGTACCGACCGCCTGCGGATCCGGAACTGACGGGGGAGGGGAACACACCATGCAGAGTCCGCTTTTCAGCCACACCGAGCAGCAGTCCCAGGAGCGGTACACCGTCCAGAACCCGCAGCTCCTGCGGGTCTCGCTGACCGGCCACGACGACGTCCTCGCCCGCAAGGGGGCCATGGTCGCGTACCAGGGCCTGATGGAGTTCGACGGCGAGTACCAGTCGCAGGGGCAGCGTCATGCCCGCGCGCACACCGGCGAGGGCCTCGAACTGATGCGGTGCTCCGGCCAGGGCACCGTCTTCTTCGCCAACCTGGCGCAGCACATCCACGTCGTGGACGTCGACCACGACGGCATCACCGTGGACAGTGCCTACGTCCTGGCTCTGGACTCCGCGCTGCACACCGAGGTCATCGCGGTGGACAGCCAGTACGGCATCTCGGGCACCGGGAAGTACCAGCTCAACATCTCCGGCAGCGGCAAGGTCGCGCTGATGACCTCGGGCCAGCCGCTGATGATGCAGGTCACGCCGGACAAGTACGTCAATGCCGACGCCGACGCGATCGTCGCCTGGTCCAGCTCGCTGCGGGTGCAGATGCAGGCCCAGACCCATTCCTCGGGCGTCTGGCGCAGGCGCGGCAGCACCGGCGAGGGCTGGGAGCTCAGCTTCCTCGGCCAGGGTTTCGCCCTGGTCCAGCCGAGCGAGGTGCTGCCTCCGCAGAGCCATGACATCGGCCAGGGCATCCGGGCCCAGTACGGCATGGGGCAGCAGGGCGCCCACGGCCAGAACCAGAACAACACCTGGAACTGAACCGCCGGCACGAAACGTGCGCCACGGCCGAGGGGCGGTCCTCACGCGGGGACCGCCCCTCGGCCGTGGCCGCGAAGCCTGGCACGGCCAAGGGCCGAGCTCGGTGGGCCGGGGCCGCTACCGGCGTTCCGCCAGCGCGGCGCGGGTGCGCTCCAGCAGCCGCACGACGGAGGCGTCGGCCACCGAGGCGACCTCGTCGTACGCGAACCAGCGCAGGTCCAGCGATTCGTCGCTGATCCGCTCGGTGGAGCCGGCGGGGGCCAGCGCCGCGTACTGGACGTCCAGATGCCAGTGGCAGGGCGCGGGGATCGGATGGCGGTCCAGCGTGACCGGGCCGCCCCCGAGCAGGGTCAGCCCGGGGATGCCGGACTCCTCGGTGGCCTCCCGGAGCGCTGCCGCGGCGAGCGAGGCGTCCTGCGGTTCGCAGTGGCCGCCCATCTGCAGCCACATCCGCAGCTTGCGGTGGAGTGTGAGCAGAACCCGCCCGTGCTCCGGATCGACGACCAGCGCGCTGGCCGTGAGGTGGCCCGCCCCGCAGGACTTCCACATGCCGTCGGGGTGGTGCGCCAGATGGTCGAGGTAGACCTGGCGCAGCTCCTCCTGAGCCGGATCCGCCGGGCTGTCGTACGCCTTCAGTACGAGGGTGGCGTCGTCGTGGAGGCTCACCGGCCGGTGTCGTCCTTGCCGTCCTCGTCGTCCGGCTCGGGCTTGCCCGGGCCCTTCGCCGCCTCGCCGAGCATCTTGTCCAGCTCGGAGAAGTCCAGCTGCTCGTGGTGGACGAAACCGTCCGGGTCGTCCAGGTCCTGGGCGGTCGGCAGCATGTCGGGGTGCGCCCACAGGGCGTCGCGGCCGTCGAGACCGCGCGCGTCGGTGAGCGAGGCCCACAGCCGGGACGCGTCCCGCAGCCGCCTCGGGCGCAGTTGCAGACCGATGAGCGTCGCGAAGGTCTGCTCGGCGGGACCACCGGAGGCACGGCGCCTGCGCATCGTCTCGCGCAGCGCGTCCGCCGAGGTCAGACGGGACTTCGCGGCCTCGTGCACCACGGCGTCCACCCAGCCCTCGACGAGCGCGAGCGCCGTCTCCAGACGGGCCAGGGCGGCCTTCTGCTCCGGCGTGTCCTCCGGCTGGAACATGCCCTGCTGGAGGGCGTCCTGGAGCTGCTCGGGCTGCGACGGGTCGAACTGGCCGACCACGTCCTCCAGCTTGCTGGTGTCGACCTTGATGCCGCGCGCGTACCCCTCGACGGCGCCGAACAGGTGCGACCGCAGCCACGGGACGTGGGCGAAGAGGCGCTGGTGGGCCGCCTCGCGCAGGGCCAGGTACAGCCGCACCTCCTCCTGCGGCACGCTGAGGTCCTTGCCGAACCGCTCCACGTTCAGCGGCAGCAGCGCGGCCTTGCCCGCCGGGCCCAGCGGCAGACCGATGTCGGTCGACCCGACCACCTCACCGGCGAGCACACCGACGGCCTGCCCGATCTGCTGACCGAACATGGCGCCGCCCATGGACCGCATCATGCCGATCAGCGGGCCGGCCATCGCCTGCATCTCCTCGGGCAGCACGTCGCCCATGGCGAGGCCGACGCGCTCCGCCACCGGGTCGACCAGCTTCTGCCAGGCGGGCAGGGACGCCTCGACCCACTCCGCGCGGCTCCACGCCACCGTCGAGACCGAACCGGAGGGCAGCGACGTCACCCCGTCCAGCCAGAGGTCGGCCAGGCGCAGCGCCTCGTCGACCGCGGACCGCTCCGAGGCGCCGACGCTGGCGTCCTTCGTGCCGTCCGGCGTGCCCTGCGAGACCGTCTGGCGGGCGATCTGCTTGGCCATGTCCCAGTTCACCGGGCCGCCCTCGTAGCTCAGCATCTGGCCGAGCTGCTGGAAGGCGGCGCCCAAGTCGTTGGGGTTCATCGAGCCGAACATCGCCGCGAACGGGTTGTCCCCGCCCGCGCCCGGCCCGAAGCCGAACGGGTTCGCCGGCCCGCCCGAGCCCTGCCCACCTCCGGTGGGGTCCTTCTTCTTGCCCTCGTCGCCGTTGTCCGGCTCCTCCGGCGGAAGGCCGAATCCGAATGGGGTGTCACTCACGGGTTTCCTCGGCTCGTAGGGCCGCCGGCTCGAACCGACGGCGACTGCCCGACATCACCATCCAGCGTAGACACCAAAAGTCCCCGCAGGGCCTCAGTGCTCCGCCGGCTCCCGGCCTGCGGCAGGATGGACGCCACCTGGTACGCACGCGTCATTCGGGTACGTACTGAAGACAACCGCTGGAGATGCCTGGTGAGTTCCCCAGATCCTCAGGTTCGCGCAGCGCGAAACCTGTCCGCTCCCTCGACCGAGAACAAACCGGAAAAGAGCCGGTCCAGGAACCGTGGCCCCGTGGTCGCGGTCACCGGGGCCGCCGGCGGCGTGGGCGAACTGCTCACCGCGCGCCTCGCGGCGTCCGAGGAGATCAAGCAGGTCATCGCCATCGACGAGCGACGCGGCGAGGTCTCGGAGGCGACCTGGCACATCCTCGACGTGCGTGATCCCGCCATCGCGGAGAAGCTGCGCGGCGCGGACGTCGTGGTGCACCTCGCGCTCGATCTCGACCTGGAGACCGATCCGGCCGCCCGTACCGCGTACAACGTGCGCGGCACCCAGACCGTGCTGACCGCGGCCGCCGCCGTCGGTGTGCACCGGGTCGTGCTGTGCACCTCGGCGATGGTCTACGGGGCCCTGCCCGACAACGACATCCCGCTCTCCGAGGACGCCGAACTGCGGGCCACCGCGGAGGCCACCGGTGTCGGCGACCTGCTGGAGATCGAACGGCTCGGCCGCCGCGCGCCCCGCGCCCACCCCGGACTCAACGTGACCGTGGTCCGCCCCACGGTCCTGGTGGGCGGTACGGACACCGCGCTGACCCGTTACTTCGAGTCACCGCGTCTCCTGGTCGTCGCGGGATCCCGTCCGACCTGGCAGTTCTGCCACGTCGAGGACCTGGTCACGGCCCTGGAGTACGCCGCGCTGGAGAAGATCGACGGAGAGTTCGCGGTCGGCTGCGACGGCTGGCTGGAGCAGGAGGAGGTGGAGGAGCTCAGCGGCGTCCGGCGGATGGAGCTGCCCTCCGCGGTGGCCCTGGGCGCCGCCGCCCGGCTGCACCGGATCGGCCTCACTCCCTCCCCGGCCGGTGACCTGGCGTACACGATGCATCCCTGGGTGGTCAGCGTGAGCCGGCTCCACGACGTGGGCTGGCGTCCGGGCTGGACCAACGAGGAGGTGCTCGCCGCGCTCCTGGAGGAGGTCGAGGGGCGGCACACCGTCGCCGGGCGGCGTCTCGGCCGCAAGGACGCCACCGCCGCCGGTGCCGCCGGGGCGACCGTGGCGCTGCTCGGCACCGCCGCCCTGGTGCGCCGGGCCCGCAAGGCCCGCCGCCGGATCTGAGGGCGGCGCGGCCGCGCCCGACGGGGTTCTTCTGTAGGAGGCTCCAAGGCCGGGGGCGGCCCGCCGGTGAAATCCGCAATTCCGCCCCGGCGCCCCGGTGCGGCACCATGGGCCCCATGGCACCCACCAACCACCATCCCGGCGAGCGGGCGGCGGACGACCCGGTCCGGCTGCTGGAGATCCGCGACACCCCCCTCTCGATCGACGAGGTCTTCCGGGCCGTCGGGGACGACGCGGCGGGCGGCACGGCGCTCTTCGTCGGTACGGTGCGCAACCACGACGGCGGCCAGGACGTCGGCGGGCTCGGCTACTCCTGCCACCCCTCGGCGCGGGACGAGATGCGCCGGGTGGCCGAGAAGGTCGCCGCAGACTTCCCGGTCCGGGCACTGGCGGCGGTCCACCGGGTGGGCGACCTCCAGGTGGGCGATCTCGCCGTCATCGTCGCCGTCTCCTGCCCGCACCGTGCCGAGGCGTTCGCGGCCAGCCGCAGACTCATCGACGACCTCAAGCACGAGGTCCCGATCTGGAAGCACCAGCGATTCTCGGACGGCACCGAGGAATGGGTCGGCGCCTGCTGATCGCAAGCGCGTGTCCGACGCGGCAGGGGCGGACCCGCCCCGGCCGGAGGACCATCCGGGCGACCCGATTTGCGTAACTCGGGCCCTGCCGTGAGCGTTGTTTCACCGGACGGTTAATCTGCTGATCGGTCAGTTGCGGTCGCTCACGGGTAGGGAGGTCGTAATGGCAGCGCTTGCCTGGTTGATGATTCCGCTTTTCGCTGCGCTCGGCTCTGCGATATGGAGTAGCTGGGCCGCTCGAAATCGAACCACCGGCGATGCCTCGGAGCTCGTCGGCTATGCCCGGTTCCGCGAGGCGATGGAGAAGTCGCGTTCCGGTTCCGACGTCGTCTGAACGGTCCCGCGCGTATGCGGTCGCCAATCCGCGCTGCGGCCTGCCCCTGAACCGGCCCCGGCCGCCGGGGCGCTGCCGCCCGGTGCCCCGTCCGTACGGACCGGCCCCGACAGTGCACTGACGGACCCTTCCCGTACTGTCGTTCCATGCCACGCCGCACCGCGACGCTGCTCGCCTCCACGCTGATCCTCATCGCGCTGCTCTGCGTCGGCGTGGTGGTCAAGGTCCCGTACTCGGAGATGTCCCCGGGCCCGACCGTGAACACCCTCGGCAAGGCGGGCGGCGAACCGGTCCTGCAGATCTCCGGGCACAAGACGTATCCGACCTCCGGCCACCTCAACATGACGACGGTCAGGGTCACCGGCGCCGACTACCGGATGAACGTCGTCGAGGCCGTCTACGGATGGCTGGGGCACGACAGCCTGGTCGTGCCGCACGACACCCTCTACCCGGACGGGAAGACCGAGCAGCAGTCGACGCAGGAGAACGCCGAGGAGTTCAGCCAGTCCCAGGAGAGCGCCAAGGTCGCCGCCCTCAACGAACTGGGCATCCCGGTGAAGTCGCGCGTCGTGGTCTCCACCGTCGTCAAGGGCAGCCCCGCCCAGGGGAAGCTGCACGCCGGCGATGTGATCAAGCAGGTGGACGGCGAGGCGGTGAAGCGGCCCGAGGACGTCGCGAAGCTCGTCACCCGCAACGATCCCGGCGAGAAGGTCACGTTCACCGTCGTCCCGGCGCGTACGGCCCAGGAGGCGGAGAAGGCGGGCAAGGAGCCCGTGGGTAGCCGGGAGGTCGTCATCACGACTGTGAAGGCCCCCAAGGAGGACCGCGCGATCGTCGGCATCCAGGCCGGGACGGACCACACCTTCCCGTTCCGGATCGACATCAAGCTCGCCGACGTCGGCGGCCCGAGCGCCGGTCTGATGTTCTCGCTCGGCATCGTCGACAAGCTCACGCCCGGCGATCTCACCGGCGGCAAGTTCGTCGCGGGCACCGGCACGATGGACGACAAGGGCAAGGTGGGCCCGATCGGCGGTATCACGATGAAGCTGGTCGGCGCGCGTGACGCCGGGGCGGAGTACTTCCTCACCCCGGCGGAGAACTGCGCGGCCGCCGCCTCGGACACCCCGAGCGGGCTCACGCTGGTGAAGGTGAAGACGATCGGCGACGCGAAGAAGTCGCTGGAGAAGATCCGGGTGGGGGACACGGCCGGGCTGCCGAGCTGCTCGGCGGGCTGACCGCGCCCCCCCTGCGGGCGTGACGGGTCAGGCCTCGAAGGTCGCCGCCAGCGCGTCGGCCAGTCCGGGCACCAGCCCGGCGCCGGTCCGCACCTCGCTCGGGGTGTCCTTCGCGCGCAGCCGTACGGCCGCCTCGCGGGTGCCGTCCCGGAGGACCGCCACGGTCATCCGCACCTCCTGGCGCTCCGGGTGCTCGGCCACCCACGAGGTCAGCTGCGCGTCGCTGAGCCCTTCGGGCACGGACGCCTCGGCGGACGGCGGCAGCATCAGCCGCTCCACCGACATGGCGCAGCCCGTCACCGCGTCCGGCCAGGCGATCGTGGCGAGGAACTCGTCGAGGGCGGTGCCGGGCGGCAGCTCGTCCTGCTCGACGGGGGTCAGTGCGGAGGTCGGCGCCTCGGCGCCGTCCAGGCCGAGCTGGGTGGCCAGGGCGGGCTCCTGGCGGCGGAGCCGGGCGGTGTCGACCAGGGCGAAGAGCCGGGCCGGCTGGTCCCAGCCGAGGCCGGAAATGTACTCGTCGATTTCGAGCACGGCCACGGTGAGCGGGCTCGCGGCCATCGGAGGGCCTGAGGGGGAAACGTTGGACATGGCAATATCCTGCCTCCTTCGCCCCCGGAAACGGGAACTAGGTAAAGCGTCAGTAAGTTGAACAAGCGGGCTCTACGATCGCTGGGCCCGCTTCACAACGACCCGCGAACTTCGAGGTGCGCACCTTGGCTTTCCAGATGCCGGACCGCGGCGGAGGCCCCACCGGGCCACGGATCAGAGTCGGCCGCCCGTCCCGGCGTGCCCGTACCCTGCTCATGACACTGGGCGTCCTGGCGGTTCTCGCCATGGCGTTCGTCATGTTCGCCGGGTTCTGGACGGACTGGTTGTGGTACCGGTCGGTCGATTATTCGTCCGTCTTCACCACCACTCTGTGGACCAAGATCGGGCTGTTCCTCGTCTTCGGACTCCTGATGGCCTTCGCCGTCGGTCTGAACATCTGGCTCGCCCACCGGCTCCGGCCGCCGCTGAGCGCGATGTCGCTGGAGCAGCAGAGCCTGGACCGCTACCGCATGAGCCTCGCCCCGCACAAGAAGTGGGTGCTGCTCGCGATCACCGCGCTCGTCGGCCTGATCGCCGGAGCATCGGCCTCCGGTCAGTGGCGTACCTGGCTGATGTACGTGAACGGAGTGGCGTTCGGGCAGAAGGACCCCCAGTTCCACCTGGACGTGTCCTTCTACGCCTTCGATCTGCCCTGGTACCGCTTCCTGCTCGGCTTCGGCTTCGCGGCCACGGTGCTCTCGCTGATCGCCGCCGCGATGACCCACTACCTGTACGGCGGGCTCCGCGTCACCAGCCCCGGCGCGCGGGCGACCGGCGCGGCCACCGGCCATCTGTCGGTGCTGCTCGGTGTCTTCGTCTCGCTGAAGGCCGTGGCCTACTGGCTCGACCGGTACGGCCTGGCCGTGAAGTCCAGCGACTTCAAGGCCACCGACAACTGGACGGGTCTGCGGTACGTCGACGCCAACGCCTACCTTCCGGCGAAGACCATCCTGTTCTGCATCGCCGCGATCTGCGCGGTGCTGTTCTTCGCGACGCTCTGGCGCCGCACCTGGCAGCTCCCGGTGATCGGCTTCGGGCTGATGGTGCTCTCCGCCGTCCTGATCGGCGGGCTGTACCCGGCGATCGTGCAGAAGTTCCAGGTCCAGCCGAACGAGCAGGCCAAGGAAGCCCCCTTCATCCGGAAGAACATCGAAGCGACGCGTGACGCGTACGACATCGACCGGGCGCAGGTCCAGGACTACTCGGGCAAGAGCACGACCGAGGACGACGCCAAGCTGCGCGCGAGCGCGAACGACGCCGCCAGCTACCGCGTGATGGACCCCAACGTCGTCTCCCCGGCCTTCCAGCAGCTCCAGCAGAAGAGGAACTACTACCAGTTCCCCAAGACGCTGGACGTCGACCGCTACAAGGACGCCGACGGCAGGGACCAGGACACGGTCATCGGTCTGCGCGAGCTCAACCTCGACGGCATCCCCAAGCGCAACTGGATCAACGACCACTTCACCTACACCCACGGCTACGGCGCCATCGCGGCCCGCGGCACGACGACCGGCAAGAACCCGAAGGGTTCCCCGGACTTCACCGAGTCCGGTCTGCCGACCACGGGTGATCTGGGCACGTACGAGCAGCGGATCTACTACGGCGAGAAGACCGAGCAGTACTCCATCGTCGGCGGGCCCCAGAAGGAGCTCGACTACGAGGAGGACGGCGAGAAGACCACGAGCTACAAGGGCGACAGCGGGGTCAGCCTCTCCAACGCCTTCAACCGTGCCGCGTACGCCGTCTCGTTCAGCGAGCCGCAGATCCTCTACTCGGGGGCCATCGGCGACGGCTCGCGGATCCTCTACAACCGCACGCCCAAGGAGCGCGTCGAGGCGGTCGCCCCGTGGCTGACCATCGACGGCGACGCCTACCCGGCGGTGGTGAAGGGCCGCATCCAGTGGGTCGTCGACGCGTACACCACGATGAACGGCTACCCGTACGCCTCGCGTACGACGCTCGGTGACACCACGGCCGACTCGCTGACCACCAACCAGCGCGCGGTGGTCGCCCAGCAGAACCAGGTCAACTACATCCGCAACTCGGTGAAGGCCACCGTCGACGCGTACGACGGCACGGTCAAGCTCTACGAGTGGGACACCAAGGACCCGGTGCTCAAGACCTGGCGCAAGGCGTTCCCCGGGACCGTGGAGTCCCGGGCGGACATCCCGCAGGAGCTCGTGGACCACCTGCGGTACCCGCAGGACCTGTTCAAGGTCCAGCGCGAGCTGCTCACCCGCTACCACGTCACCAACCCCGCGCAGTTCTACAGCGGCAGTGACGCCTGGCAGGTGCCGGACGACCCGACCAACAAGGACTCCGGTGCCGTCCCGCCGTACTACCTGAGCATAAAGATGCCGGACCAGACGGCTCAGAAGTTCTCGCTGACGACGACCTTCACCCCGAAGGGGCGGCCCGACCTGGGGGCGTTCATGGCGGTGGACGCGGACGCCGCCAGCAAGGACTACGGCACGATAAGGCTGCTCAGGGTCACCACCACGGTGAAGGGCCCCGGTCAGGTACAGAGTGAGCTCAACGGCAACGACGACGTCGCCGAGTTCGTGCGGAACCTGAAGGGGACCGACTCCGACATCGAGTACGGCAACCTGCTGACCGTGCCGCTCGAAGGGGGCTTCCTCTACATCGAGCCGGTGTACACGCGCGGTGGTACGCAGAACTACCCGCTGCTGCGCAAGGTCGCCGCTTCGTACGGATCGAAGACCGTCTTCGAGAACAGCCTCGGCGAGGCGCTCAACGCGGTCTTCGGGGTGACGGACTCCGGCACCACCGAGCCGCCGGGCGAAACCCGGCCGCCGGGCGAGACCACCGAGCCGCCGGCCACCGGTGACGCGGCGCTGAAGAAGGCGATCGCGGACGCGCAGAAGGCCTACTCGGAGGGCGAGGCGGCCCTGAAGGAGCAGGACTGGACCGCTTACGGCAAGGCCCAGGCGGACCTCCAGGACGCGCTCCAGCGTGCTGCGGCCGCCCAGCCCAAGCCGGGCGCCGAGAGCGACGGCCCGAAGGGTGCGGACTCCTCGGGCGGCTCCGACAAGAGCACGGCCGCCTCCGGTGGTTCCGACAAGAAGAAGGACGAACCGGCCGGAAGCGACAGCGGCGGCTGAGCAACCCGGTAAAGCTCCACCTCGCGTCGTGGTACGGTTGCAACACAACGACGCGGGGTGGAGCAGCTCGGTAGCTCGCTGGGCTCATAACCCAGAGGTCGCAGGTTCAAATCCTGTCCCCGCTACTGAAAGACCAAGGCCCGGATCCTTTCGAGGATCCGGGCCTTCGTCATGCCATGGCGACTTTCTTGTGCAGGGTGAGTGAAGTGCGGTTCGGGGGGCACGTGTTGGCTCCGAACGTGTTTGACTTGTCTCTCTGTGGGCATGTCGACAAAACGCTGAAGTGACCTCACGGTCCTCGTTGTACCGGTGTACGCGGGGTGCGGGTGGTGCGACGATGGAATTTATGGGGGACAGGGCAACTCTGTTGGAGACAGGGCGGTTTATACGGCGACGCACTCATCTGGGCGAGAGTGCGTCGGATGCGGCTTCTGGTAGTCCCGTCGTGGGGGACAAAGAGACCACCGGCACATGGGGGACACCCGGGGCACCTGGGATCATCAAGGCGACCGAGACCGCCGAGACTGCGGGGTGTGCCGCGACCGCCGAGAGCACGGGGACCGAGGAGACCGGGGGCGCGGAGAGTGCCGAGAGCCCGGAGAGCGCCGAGAGCGAGGCACGGCACCGCCGCGCCGCCGACGCCGGGGACACCGCGTCGATGAGCATCCTCGGTGCCCTGCTGTTGCGCAGGGGGGACCTGGACGGGGCGGAGCCCTATCTGCGCGGGGCCACCGCCGAGGGCGACCGGGCCGCCGCCAACAACCTGGGCGTCCTCCTCCACCAGCGCGGATACGTGGACGACGCGGCCGGCTGGTGGCGCATCGCCGCCGTCGCGGGCTCGGCCCCCGCCGCGCACGCGCTGGGCCGCCACTACCGCGAGCGGGGCGACGAGCCCGGCGCCGAGTACTGGCTGCGGCAGTCCGCCGAGCAGGGGCACGCGCTGGGCGCGTACGCCCTGGCCGAGCTGCTGGAGCACCGCGGCGACGTCGGCGCCGAGCGCTGGCTGCGCGCCGCGGCGGAGCAGGGGCACCGGGAAGCCGCGTACCGCCTGGCCCGGCTGCTGGACCGCTCGCCGGCCGACGACCCGCACGACGCCTTCGGGCGGCCGCGTACGGGCCCCGGCGCGTCCGGCCGGGGTGCCGCGCGCACCGGGAACGGCCCGGCGACGGGGCGGGCGGGCGAGGCCGAGCAGTGGTACCGGCAGGCCGCCGCACGCGGTCACCGACGGGCCGCCCTGCACCTCGGCGCCATCCTCGAGCGGCGCGGCGAGGCCAAGGAGGCGGGCCGCTGGTACCTCGTCTCGGCGAAGGCCGGTGAGGCGCGGGCCGCCTGCGCGCTCGGTTTCCTGCTGCGGGACGCGGGCGACGAGGAGAGCGCCGCCGTCTGGTGGCTGCGCGCCGCCCAGGAGGGCGACGGGAACGCGGCCAACGCGCTGGGCGCCCTGCACGCCGCCCGGGGGGAGCAGCAGACCGCCGAGCGCTGGTACCGCGCCGCCATGGACGCGGGCGACGTCAACGGCGCCTACAACCTGGGCCTGCTCTGCGCCGCCCAGGACCGTACGCCGCAGGCCGAGCAGTGGTACCGTCGCGCCGCGTACGCGGGCCACCGCGAGGCCGCCAACGCGCTGGCCGTGCTCCTGCTCCAGGCGGACGACGCGACCGGTGCCGAGCCCTGGTTCTCCAAGGCCGCCGAGGCGGGCAGCGTGGACGCGGCGTTCAACCTCGGCATCCTGTACTCCGGGCGCGAGGAGGACCGCATGGCGCTGGTCTGGTACGAGCGTGCCGCCGCGGCGGGCCACACCGAGGCCGCCCTCCAGGTCGGCATGGCCCTGCTGCACCAGGGCGAGGAGCAGGAGGCGGAGCGGCACCTGCGGTGCGCTGCCGGCGGCGGCAGCGCGGAGGCGGCCTTCCGGCTGGCCGGGGTGCTGGACTCTCGGCAGCCGCCGCCCGGTGCGCCCGCCCTCGGCGAGCCGATGCCCGCGAAGACCGAGTGCGAGGAGTGGTACGAGCGCGCCGCCGAACAGGGCCACCGCCGCGCCCAGGTCCGGGCCGGGATGCTCGCGGCGGCCCGGGGCGACATGGACAGCGCCGCCCGCTGGTACCGGGAGGCCGCCGAGGCGGGCAGCCGCAACGGCGCCTTCAACCTCGGACTGCTGCTGGCCCGCGAGGGCGGCGAGCGGGAGGCGGCGCTCTGGTGGAGCCGGGCGGCGAACGACGGCCACGGCCGGGCCGCGCTCCGCCTCGCCCTCCTGGCCGCCCGCCGCGGCGAGCTCACCGAGGGGCAGCGCTGGTGCGCCCGGGCGGTGGAGCTGGGCCCGGCGGAGGTCGCCGAGCGCGCCGCCCGGCTGCGGGAGGCGCTGCACCAGGAGCTGACCGCGTAGGACGCGTCCGGGGGGCGGCCCGGCCGGTCGCCGCCGGGCCGCCCGCCCGGACCGCGCCGGAATCGATTTGCGCTGGTCCGGAGCCGTGACGTACAGTTCTAAACACAACGACGCGGGGTGGAGCAGCTCGGTAGCTCGCTGGGCTCATAACCCAGAGGTCGCAGGTTCAAATCCTGTCCCCGCTACTGAAACAGAAGGCCGGATCCTTTCGAGGATCCGGCCTTCTGCATAGGTGCGTGCGGATTCAGTAGGTGCGGGATTCGGAACGCGTACATGCGGAAGGACCCCGGCGCACGGAGATGTGCGCCGGGGCCCTTCGCGTACGGATTCAGGCAGCGGCCGCGCAGCCCGGACAGATGCCCCGGTAGGTCACCTCGACGTCGGAGACCGTGAAGCCGAAGCGCTCGTCGCTCGGCAGGTCCGCCAGCGGGTCGCCGGCCGGGTGCACGTCGCGGATCGTGCCGCAGCTCGCGCAGACCAGGTGGTGGTGGGGGCGGTGCGCGTTCGGGTCGTACCGCTTGGCGCGGCGGTCCGTGGAGACCTCGATGACCTCACCGAGGGTCACCATCTCGCCCAGCGTGTTGTAGACGGTGGCGCGGGAGATCTCGGGCAGCTTGGCCACGGCCCTGGCGTGGACCTCGTCGGCCGTCAGATGCACATGGTCCCCGTCGAGTACCTCGGCGACGACGCGGCGCTGCGCGGTCATGCGCCAGCCGCGGCTGCGAAGTCGTTCCAACAGGTCACTCATGGGGATAAGCCTAACAGTCAAGGGACCGTGTCCCGAACGGGTGTGAATCTGGACTTTCGCTTGACTTGGACTTTGTCCATTGTAGGATCGGCAGCGGCATACGCCAAGGGACAGGCTGTGCACGACATGACGAATGTGCAGGAACGACGCAGGAGGCGCACGTGACGCAGGGACCGCTCACCACGGAGGCCGGCGCGCCGGTCGCCGACAACCAGAACAGCCAGACCGCGGGCGTCGGCGGTCCGGTTCTGGTGCAGGACCAGTCGCTGCTGGAGAAGCTCGCCCACTTCAACCGCGAGCGCATCCCGGAGCGCATCGTGCACGCCCGCGGCGCCGGTGCGTACGGCACGTTCACGCTGACCCGGGACGTCTCCCAGTGGACGCGGGCGAAGTTCCTCTCCGAGGTCGGCAAGCAGACGGAGACCTTCCTCCGCTTCTCGACGGTGGCGGGCAACCTCGGCGCGGCCGACGCGGTGCGCGACCCCCGGGGCTTCGCGCTGAAGTTCTACACCGAGGAGGGCAACTACGACCTCGTCGGCAACAACACCCCGGTGTTCTTCATCAAGGACGCCATCAAGTTCCCCGACTTCATCCACACCCAGAAGCGCGACCCGTACACCGGCTCGCAGGAGGCGGACAACGTCTGGGACTTCTGGGGGCTGTCGCCCGA
Organism: Streptomyces sp. NPDC001108; assembly: GCF_053598535.1. Lineage (NCBI taxonomy): Bacteria > Bacillati > Actinomycetota > Actinomycetes > Kitasatosporales > Streptomycetaceae > Streptomyces > Streptomyces sp. NPDC001108. The sequence continues at coordinate 279,456 of NZ_JBSFKL010000002.1, read as the reverse complement.
GTCGACCCACCAGGTGACCTGGCTCTTCGGAGACCGAGGCATCCCGGCCTCGTACCGCCACATGAACGGCTACGGCTCGCACACGTACCAGTGGAGCAACGAGGCGGGCGAGGTCTTCTGGGTCAAGTACCACTTCAAGACCGACCAGGGCATCAAGAACCTCACCCAGGCCGAGGCCAACAAGCTCGCCGGTGAGGACCCCGACAGCCACCAGCGCGATCTGCGCGAGGCCATCGAGCGCGGTGACTTCCCGAGCTGGACGGTGCAGGTCCAGATCATGCCGGCGGCGGAGGCCGCCACGTACCGCTTCAACCCGTTCGACCTCACCAAGGTGTGGCCGCACGAGGACTACCCGCCGATCGAGATCGGGAAGCTGGAGCTCAACCGCAACCCGGAGAACATCTTCGCCGAGGTCGAGCAGTCGATCTTCAGCCCCGCGCACTTCGTGCCGGGCATCGGCCCGTCCCCGGACAAGATGCTCCAGGGCCGCCTCTTCGCGTACGGCGACGCCCACCGCTACCGCGTCGGCATCAACGCCGACCACCTGCCGGTGAACCGCCCGCACGCCACCGAGGCGCGGACCAACAGCCGTGACGGCTTCCTGTACGACGGCCGCCACAAGGGCGCGAAGAACTACGAGCCGAACAGCTTCGGCGGCCCGTTCGAGACCGGCCGTCCGCTGTGGGAGGCCACCCAGGTCGGCGGTGACGTCCACACGCACGTGGCGCCGAGCCACGCCGAGGACAACGACTTCGTGCAGGCCGGGAACCTCTACCGGCTGTTCTCCGAGGACGAGAAGGCGCGGCTGGTGGAGAACCTCGCCGGGTTCATCGCCAAGGTGTCGCGCGACGACATCGCCGAGCGCGCGGTCAACAACTTCCGCCAGGCGGACGGCGACTTCGGCAAGCGTCTGGAGGCCGCGGTCCAGGCCCTGCGCGGCTGATCCGGGCGGCTGCCGTCGACGGTGGGCCGGTCTCCTCCTCGGAGGGGCCGGCCCACCGGCCGTTCCGCCGGATCAGCCGCTGAGATCCGCGTGACGGCGCCCGGACGGCGCCCAGCAGCGCAGGATGTCGCGGAGCGAGACGATGCCCACCGGCAGTTGGCCGTCCAGGACGATCAGATGGCGGAAGCCGCCGCGGGTCATGGCCTCCGCCGCCCGCTCCAGGGGCCAGGCGGGCGCGGCGAAGACCACGTCGGTGGTGGTGTGCGGGCCGACGGTCTCGGTGCCCGGGTTGCAGCCCGCGCCGACCGCACTGAGGACGTCCCGCTCGGTGAGGATGCCGAGGGCCGCGTCCTCGTCGGCCCCGTCCAGGTCGAGGACGGCCACCGCCCCGACGCGGTGCTCCGACATCAGCCGGGCGGCCCGGCGGAGCGTGTCGGTGGACCGCACGGTGAGGACCAGTGTGCTCATGGCGTCGCGGACGAGCATGGCGGGCCACCTCCTCGGCGGACGGCCGCGCGGGCGGATTCACGAGTTCACGAACCCGGGGTTTCAGCCTCGCACCGATACCGGGGCGGAACAACCGCGCACCGCCCCGGTGGCGCGGCGGTCAGTACCGCTGGTTGAGGTAGCCGAGCAGTTCGTGGTGGAGCCGCCCGTTGGACGCGGCCGCGTTGCCGCCGCCCGGACCGGACACCCCGTCCAGGCTGGTGAACTTCCCGCCCGCCTCCTGGACGACGATGGCGTTGGCGGCCATGTCCCAGAGCGAGAGCTCCGGCTCCGCGCAGATGTCCACCGACCCCTCGGCGACCATCATGTACGGCCAGAAGTCGCCGTACCCGCGGGTGCGCCAGCAGGCCCGGGTCAGGTCCAGGAAGCCGTCGAGCCGCCCCTGCTCCTCCCAGCCGCTCAGCGAGGCGTACGCGAAGGAGGCGTCCGGGATCCGCTCCACCCCGGACACCTGGATCCGGGTCGCGGAGGTCAGGCTGCGGCCGGTGTACGCGCCCGCGCCCTTCGCCGCCCACCAGCGCCGGTTCAGCGCCGGGGCGGACACCACGCCGACGACCGGCTGGAAGCCGTCCTCGCCCTCCTCCATCAGCGAGATCAGCGTCGCCCAGACCGGCACGCCGCGCACGTAGTTCTTGGTGCCGTCGATCGGGTCGACGACCCAGCGCCGGGGGCCGGTGCCCTCGATCCCGAACTCCTCGCCCAGGATCGCGTCGCGCGGGCGGGCCCGGTGGAGGTGGCCGCGGATGATCTCCTCGGCGGCCTTGTCGGCCTCGGTCACCGGCGTCATGTCCGGCTTGGTCTCGACCTTGAGGTCGAGCGCCTTGAACCGGTCCATCGTCGCCGCGTCGGCGGCGTCCGCCAGCACATGGGCAAGGCGCAGATCATCGTGGTAATCGGGCATGTCGTCACAGTATCGACCGGAGGTGAACAGGGCTACACGGCCCCGTTCGCGCCGGTCAGTGCGAGGAACCGGAGAGCTGGAGGCCGATCACGCCGAGGATGACCAGGGAGATCGAGATCAGCTTGAGCGTGGAGACCACGTCGTCCAGGAAGACCATGCCGTAGATCGCGGTGCCCGCCGCGCCGATGCCGGTCCACACGGCGTAGGCGGGCCCCACGTCGAGCTTCTTCAGCGACAGCGTCAGCAGACCGAAGCTGCCGAGGGCGAAGACGGCGAACGCGATGGTCGGCCAGAGCCGGGTGAACCCGTGCGAGAGCTTCAGACAGACGGCGAAACCGGTCTCCAGGATCCCTGCGACCACCACCAGCAGCCACGCCATCGTCCAGACCCTCCCGCCATGCCGGCCGTCCCGCCACACCGAGTGCGATCACGCCCGGTGTGATGATGAATTTACCTGGTCGAGTGGATCGCAAACGCGATCGGGTCAGTCGCCCTCGCGCCGTTCCCGGGTGGCCAGCAGCCTGCGCAGCGAGTCCAGCCGGGCGGGATCGGCGTGGCCGGCGGCCACCCAGGCGTCCAGGGCGCATTCCGGTTGCCGGCTGTCGTGGGTGCAGCCGCGGGGGCACTCCTCGGCACCGGGCTCCAGGTCCGGGAAGGCGTGGATCACCCGGGACGGGTCGATGTGGTTGAGCCCGAAGGAGCGCACGCCGGGGGTGTCGATCACCCAGCCCCGGTGACCGGGCAACGGCAGCGCCAGGGCCGAGGTCGTGGTGTGCCGGCCCCGGCCGGTGACCGCGTTGACCACCCCCGTCGTACGCCGCCGGTCCTTCGGCACCAGGGCGTTGACCAGGGTGGTCTTGCCGACGCCGGAGTGGCCGACGAAGGCGGTGATCCGGTTGTCGAGCTGCTCGCGGACCCGGTCGGCCGCGTCGCCGTTCTCCAGCTCCTCGCGGCTGGTCACCACGTACGGGACGCCCAGCGGGATGTACGCCTCCAGCAGCTTGTCCGGGGGCGCCAGGTCCGACTTGGTGAGCACCAGGAGCGGGGAGAGCCCGCCGTCGTACGCCGCGACCAGGCAGCGGTCGATCATCCGCGGGCGGGGTTCCGGATCGGCGAGCGCGGTGACGATGGCCAACTGGTCGGCGTTGGCGACGACGACCCGCTCGAACGGATCGTCGTCGTCGGCCGTCCGGCGCAGCACGGAGCGGCGCTCACCGATCCGGACGATCCGGGCGAGGGTGTCCTTGTCGCCGGAGAGGTCCCCGACGAGCGAGACCCGGTCCCCGACCACGGCGGCCTTCCGGCCCAGCTCGCGGGCCTTCATCGCGACGACCGTACGGTCCTCGACGAGGCAGGTGAGGCGGCCCCGGTCGACGGTGAGGACCATGCCCTCCTCGGCGTCCTCGTGCTTGGGGCGGATGTGGGTACGGGGCCGGTTGCCCTTGCGGTTGGGGCGGACCCGGACGTCGTCCTCGTCGGTGTGCTTGCCGTAGCGGCGCATGTCTCAGGCCCCGAGCATTCCGGTCCACATCCGCGGGAAGTCCGGCAGGGTCTTGGCGGTTGTCGCCACGTTCTCGATCTCCACTCCGGGGACGGCCAGGCCGATCACCGACCCGGCGGTCGCCATCCGGTGGTCGTCGTACGTATGGAAGGTACCGCCACGCAGCGGACGGGGCCGGATGTGGAGGCCGTCGGCGGTCTCGGTGACGTCGCCGCCGAGCTCGTTGATCTCCTTGGTGAGCGCGGCCAGCCGGTCCGTCTCGTGGAGCCGCAGGTGGGCGACGCCGCTCAGGGTGGAGGGGGAGTCGGCGAGCGCGGCGAGCGCGGCGATGACCGGGGTCAGCTCGCCGACCTCGCCGAGGTCGGCGTCGATGCCGTGGATCCGGCCGGAGCCGGTGAGGGTGAGGCCGCGCGCGGTCAGCTCGCAGCTGCCGCCCATCGCCGTGAAGATCTCCCGCAGGGCGTCGCCCGGCTGGGTGGTGCGCTCGGGCCAGTCGGGGATGGTGACCCGGCCGCCGGTGACCAGCGCGGCCGCGAGGAACGGCTGGGCGTTGGAGAGGTCGGGCTCGATGGTCAGGTCACGGCCGAGCAGGGCCGAGTGGGAGACCCGCCAGACGTTCGGCTCGCCGCCCGTCTCCGGCTCGTCGACCTGCGCGCCGACCGCCCGCAGCATGTCGACGGTCATCCGGATGTGCGGCATGGAGGGGAGCCGGGAGCCGGTGTGGCGGACCTCCACGCCCTGGTTGAAGCGCGGCGCCGACAGCAGCAGGGCCGAGACGAACTGGGACGAGGCGGAGGCGTCGATCTCCACGGTGCCGCCCTCCAGCGCCCCGCCGCCGTGCACCGTCATCGGCAGCGAGCCGCGCCCCTCGTCGTCGATCCGGGCGCCGAGCGTCCGCAGCGCGTCGATCACGCCGGTCAGCGGGCGCTCGTACGAACGGGGGTCGCCGTCGAAGCGGACCGGCCCGTCGGCGAGGGTCGCGACCGGCGGCAGGAAGCGCATCACCGTACCGGCGTTGCCGACGTCGACCGTGGTGGGGCCGCGCAGCCCGGCCGGGATGACCCGCCACGCCTCGCCCGTGCCGTCCGGCCCGACGCCCTCCTCGATGCCGACGCCCATCGAGCGCAGCGCCTCGGCCATCAGCAGCGTGTCGCGGGAGCGCAGCGGGCGGCGCAGCCAGCCGGGCTCGGCGGCGAGCGCGGCGAGGACGAGCGCGCGGTTGGTGACCGATTTCGATCCGGGGACGGTGACCGTCGCGTCGACGGCCCCCGTCGCGTGCGGGGCGGGCCAGAGGGCAGGGTGCGCGGAACTCTCGGTCATGGTCCTTACCTTAGTGGCTCCCCACCGTGCGCAATCCTTGCCGAAAGCGTCGAAACCGGTCACTTTCCGAGGGTGGGGAACGGTACCGGCCCTCGCCGTCTCAGAGCCCGAGCAGCCAGCGCCCGCCGCCGATCAGCGAGCAGAGCGACACCGCGTGGAAGAGGAAGAGCCAGAGCGCGGCCGGTACGTCCGTCAGCCTCGACAACTGGTCCGCGTCCGAGTCCGGCGCCCCGCCGCGCCGCCGCTTCGACTGGAGCTCGAAGACCGGACGCACCCCGCCGAGCAGCAGGAACCAGACCACGGCGTACGCGAAGAACGCCTGCCAGTCCGGCGAGGCCAGCCAGGACATCAGCAGGAAGGCGGAGCCGGTGACGATCACCGTCAGCGCCCCGTACACGTTGCGGATCATCACCAGCATCGCCGCGAGCAGCGCGGTGGCCACCCACAGCAGCAGGGTGATCCGGCCCTCGGTCAGCAGCCACGCGCCGCCGAGGCCCAGCAGGGACGGGGCGGTGTAGCCCGTGGCGGCGGTCAGGACCATGCCGATGCCGGTCGGCTTGCCCCGGCTCACGGTCAGCCCGCTGGTGTCCGAGTGCAGCCGGATGCCGGAGAGCTGCCGCCCGGTGAGCAGCGCGATCAGCCCGTGGCCGCCCTCGTGCGCGATGGTGACCGCGTTGCGGGTCAGCCGCCACAGCGGGTTCGGCACGGTGACGATCAGCGCCAGCGTGCCGGTCACCACCACCAGCCACTGCTCGGGGGCCGGCTGGGTGCCGAAGACCCGGTCCCAGAGATTGCCCAGATCGGTGCTGTCCATGGTGCGGGCGGCTCCTCGTGGTTTCGGGGTGCGGTAGCGGCGTCCTGCCGGTGCGGCGGTCGTGGCAGTCTGGCACTCATGTGCGGACGGTATGCGGCGAGCCGGCGGCCCGAGGCCCTGACCGAGCTCTTCCAGGTCGAGAAGTGGGAGCCGGCCGAGAGCCTGGCGCCCGATTGGAACGTGGCCCCCACCAAGGAGGTCCACGTCATCGTGGAGCGCCCTTTGAAGGACGCCGGGGACCGCCGTCCGGTTCGCCAGATGCGGGTACTGAAATGGGGGCTCGTACCGTCCTGGGCCAAGTCCCCGGAAGGTGCCGCCCGGATGATCAACGCCCGCGCGGAGACCGTCCACGAGAAGCCGTCCTTCCGGAGCGCCTTCGCCGCGCGGCGCTGCATCGTGCCCGCCGACGGCTACTACGAGTGGGTCACCGGCGCCGACGAACGGCAGCTGGAGGAGGCGGGGAAGCGCAAGCGGCCGCGCAAACAGCCCTACTTCGTGACGCCCGCCGACGGCTCGGTGTTCGCGATGGCCGGACTGTACGAGTTCTGGCGCGACCGGACCCTTCCGGCCGACCACCCGATGGCCTGGTGGGCGACCTGCTCGGTGATCACCACCGAGGCGGAGACCACCCCGCTCGCGGTCGCCCCGGCCGAGGGCCCGGCCACGCTCGCCGACATCCACCCCCGGATGCCGCTGATGCTGACCCCGGACCGCTGGGACGCCTGGCTCGACCCGGCCCGCACCGACGTCGACGAGGTACGGGCGCTGCTCGCGCCGCCGCCCGCCGGGCTGATGCGGGCCTACCCGGTGTCCACGGCCGTCAGCAACGTCCGCAACAACGGCCCCGAACTGCTGGAGGAGCTGGCCGCGCCGGAGATCGGCACCCTCTTCTGACTTCCGGGGCGGCGGCGGGAGGATGGGACGCGTGAGCACAGCAGAGGCGGGCCGCGACGCCCGCACCACCGACCTGGTCGACACCGGCGCCGGACCGGCGAGGATCACCTGGCATCGCGCGACCGGCGGCGCGGACCCCCGCCTGGTGCTGGCCCTCGGGCACGGCGCGGGCGGCGGCATCGAGGCCCGCGACCTGACGGCCCTGGCCGCCGCGCTCCCCGCCCACGGGATCACCGTCGCCCTGGTGGAGCAGCCGTGGCGGGTGGCCGGGAAGAAGGTCGCGCCCGCCCCGAAGACCCTGGACACCGGATGGCGGGGGCTCTGGCCCGCGCTGGCCGCCGAAGGCGCGCCGGTCGTCGCGGGCGGTCGGAGCGCCGGGGCCCGGGTGGCCTGCCGGACGGCGGCGGAGCTGGGCGCGTGCGGGGTGCTCGCGCTCGCCTTCCCGCTCCACCCGCCGGGCAGGCCGGAGAAGTCCCGGGCCGAGGAGCTCCTCTCCACCGGCGTCCCCACCCTCGTCGTCCAGGGCGGCCGCGACCCGTTCGGCCGCCCCGCCGAGTTCCCGCCGGGGGAGTACCGGATCGCCGAGGTGCCCGGCGGCGACCACGGCTTCGCCGTGCCGAAGCGGGCCGAACCCGGCCAGGAGGCGGCGCTGGAACTCCTGACCGGTGCCGTGACCGGGTGGCTGGCCGACCTGGCGTGACGGCCGTCCCGGCGGTGTGACGGATGTGAGCTGACGCACCCCTTGCGACGGGCCGGGACGGGCCGGGCCGGTGTGCCGCGACGTGCCCCCGGCACCCCCGCGTACCCCTGTGGCGTACCTCGGGAATGCCGGGCGCGGGGCCGCTGTTGTCCGAGTCATCGGTACACAGACGTCGTTGTGGAAAGGGAGTCCGTCGCATGGGTCCGACCATCTGCCCGCACCGCTCGAACACCGCTGACCTGGAGTGGACGGTGCTGCATGCGGCCAGGACCACTCCCGAGCGGGGGCTGGGCGGAAAGGATCGACAGCCCGTCCCGAAGCAAGGTCGACTATTCTCCGATTCGAGCGGATCCGGTCTCGGTTCCGCCACGGCGTTGGAGGAGGTGGGTCCGGTCACTGGGACCGATACGGGGACCGACGACGGCCGCGCACAGGAGTCGCCCGCCGAGCGCAACGCGCGCTTCGAACGGGACGCGCTCGGATACCTCGACCAGATGTACTCGGCCGCGCTGCGCATGACGCGCAACCCCGCGGACGCCGAGGACCTGGTCCAGGAGACGTACGCGAAGGCGTACGGCTCGTTCCACCAGTTCCGCGAGGGCACCAACCTCAAGGCGTGGATGTACCGCATCCTCACCAACACGTTCATCAACTCGTACCGCAAGAAGCAGCGCGAGCCCCAGCGCAGCGCCGCCGAGGAGATCGAGGACTGGCAGCTGGCGCGCGCCGAGTCGCACATGTCGACCGGTCTGCGCTCCGCGGAGTCCCAGGCGCTCGACCACCTGCCCGACTCCGACGTGAAGGCCGCTCTCCAGGCGATCCCCGAGGAGTTCCGCATCGCCGTCTACCTCGCCGATGTCGAGGGCTTTGCGTACAAGGAGATCGCGGACATCATGGGGACTCCCATCGGTACGGTGATGTCCCGACTGCACCGGGGCCGCCGCCAGCTGCGCGGCATGCTGGAGGACTACGCCCGTGAGCGCGGGCTCGTCCCGGCCGGTGCCGGAGAGTCGGACGATCGGAAAGGCTCGGGCTCATGAGCTGCGGAGAGCCGCACGAGACGGACTGCTCGGAAGTCCTCGACCATCTCTACGAGTTCCTCGACCACGAGATGCCCGACAGCGACTGCACCAAGTTCGAGGTGCACTTCGAGGAGTGCTCCCCGTGCCTGGAGAAGTACGGCCTGGAGCAGGCCGTCAAGAAGCTGGTCAAGCGGTGCTGCGGTCAGGACGACGTGCCCAGTGACCTCCGGTCCAAGGTGATGGGCCGGATCGACCTGATCCGCTCCGGGCAGGCCGTCCCCGAGCAGGACATCACGGCCGCGGACAGCGAGCAGCCGACCGCCGCCAAGGAGTGACCCACGGCGGCCGGTCCGCCCCGGCCGCCGCCCCCGCATCACCCGAATGTGCTAATCGGGCTCATTGACGCTCGACCGCTCGCACCAATCGCTAGCGTGGCGCCTCCATTGACGACGTCGGAGGGCGGGGCGAGCGGGTGAGAGCCACAGGCGGGGCGGCCCGCGCGTTCATCGCGACCGTCGCGGCAGGCGCCGTGTGCTGTGCCGCCCCCGCGCTGTCCGGCGGCGCCGGAACACCCTGGGGCACCACCGCGCTGCTCGCCGGGCTCTATCTCGTCTGCGAGCTCCCCGGCCGCCGCCCCTTCCCCGGCAATTCCCTGCCGATCAGTGCCGGATCGTTCTTTCCGCTGCTGCTCGCCGCCGCCTTCCTGCTGCCGCCCGCCGCCGCGGCCCTGGTCGCCGTGCCCGGCTCGCTCGTCGGGCGGGTGGAGCGGCCGCCCGCCGCCGAGCGGCGCGTCTGGCGGGCCGCGCAGCTCGCCGTCACGGTCTGGGCCGCCTCCACCGTCCACGGACTGCTCGGCGGCCCGGCCACGCTCGGCGGCCCCGGCCGGCTCCCCGACCTCCCGTACGCGATGCTGCCCGGCTGCGCCGCCGTGCTCGCCTTCAGCCTGGTGCTGGCGGCGCTGGACGGATCGGTCCTGGCCGTCGCCGAACGGGTCCCGCCGCGACGGGCCTGGAGCGGGCTGCCGGGCCGCTCGCTGGGGCCGCACCTGGTGCACGGGCTGGCCGGACTGATGATGGCGGTCCTGTGGCACGGTCCGTACGGGCCGCTCTCCGCGCTCCTCGTCCTGCTGCCGATGTACATCTCCTGCTGGGTCTTCGCGCAGTACCACCGCGAGCACGCCGCGCACCGCGCCACCATCCGGGCCCTGGTCGAGGCCGTCGACCTCAAGGACACGTACACCCGGGGCCACAGCGAGCGGGTCGGCCGGGCCTCCGTCCTGATCGCCCGGGAACTCGGCATGGACCAGGACCGGATGGAGGTCGTCCGCTTCGCCGGGATCCTGCACGACGTCGGCAAGCTCGGCGTCCCCACCCGGGTGCTCCGCAAGGACGGGCCGCTCACCCCGGAGGAACGGCAGGTGATCGAGCTGCACCCCGAGTACGGACACGAGATCGTGCGCGGAATCGGCTTCCTCGGCGAGGCGCGGGCCGCCATCCTCCACCACCACGAACGGCTCGACGGCACCGGATACCCGTACGGGCTCAGCGGGCGCGAGATCCCGGAGTTCGCCCGGGTGGTCGCGGTGGCCGACGCCTTCGACGCGATGACCTCGACCCGCTCGTACCGGCGGGGCCGGCCGGTCCCCGCCGCGCTGGCGGAGCTCAAGCGGTGCGCGGGCACGCAGTTCGACCCCCGGATGGTCCGGGCGCTGGCCCGCGGCCTGGAGCGGCACGGCTGGGCGCCGGAGACGGCGGCCGGGGCGGCGGACGGGCCCGCTCCCGGCCGGGTCCCCGCGCCGGCGGCGGCCGAGGAGGCCGGTCCCGCGGCGGGGCGGCAGGCGTCCGCGGACCGCCGCGGATGACCCGCACCGGGGCCGGAGCGCCCCTCGTGCTCCTCGGCGCCCCCGCCGTCCGGGTCGCCGCGGTGCTGCTCGCCGCCGCCGGGCTCGGCCGCACGCTCTGGGAGGGCGTCCACGACCCCGGGCACGCCCTCGTCTTCGGGGTGCTGATCGCGCTCGGCGAGCTGACCCGCTGGGGCGCGCTGCCCGGGGAGCGCGAGCCCGCGCCGCTCGGCGCCGCCGGGGCGCTGGCGTACGCCCTGCTCGGCCGCAGCGGCGGTACGCCGACCACGCACGGGGTGCACCAGGTGGTCGCCGTGCTCGTCGCGGCCCAGCTGGTCGCCTCGGTGCCGCATGTGGCGCGCGGCACCGGGCCCTCTCCCGACCGGGTGGCCCGCCGCGTCCTGACGGTCGCCTTCGCCGCGGTCTGCTTCCAGCCCCTGTATGCCGGGGGACTGCTCGCCGAGGGCCCGTACTACGTCCTCGTGCTGGTCCTGATCCTGGTCCTGACCGCGCTGTGCGACGCCGTGCTGGCGGCCCTGCTGCTGTGCGCCCGCACCCGCCACCCCTACCCGCCGCTCCTCCGCGACGAGCTGCGCGGCCTCGTCGGCATCGGCTCGGCGGTCGGTGCCACCGGGGTGGTGATGGCCATCGGGGTGGCCGTCGCCGGGCTGTGGGCGCTGCCGGTGCTCTGCGTACCGCTGCTGCTGACCCAGGTCTCCTTCCGCCGCTTCGTCGCCGTCCGCACGACCTACTGGCAGACCATCGCCTCGCTCGCCCGGTCCACCGAGATCGCCGGGTACACCCCGCCCGGCCATGCCCGCAGGGTCGCGGTGCTCTGCCGGGCCGTCGGCCGCGAGCTGGGGCTCTCGGGGAGCCGGCTGACCGTCCTGGAGTACGCCGCCCTGATGCACGACATCGGCCAGCTCTCGCTGGTCGACCCGGTCCCGGCCGGGGCGACGGCCACCCTGCCCGCCGCCGAGCAGCGCCGCATCGCCCTGCTGGGCGGCGCGGTGGTCCGGCAGACCGGGGTGGACGCCGAGGTCGCCGTCGTCGTGGAACGGCAGGCCGACCCCTACCGCGAGCAGCCGTTGTCCGCCAGGATCGTCAGGGTCGTCAACGCATACGACGACCTCTGCGGGGAAGGTCTCATCGGGCCACTGGGTGCGCTCGAACAACTCAGGCTCGGCACGGCCCACGACTATCAGCCCGAAGTCGTGGAGTCGCTGGCCAGGGTCCTGGCGCGGGGCGCTCCGGTCCCGGTCCCGCCCGGGTAACCCACGGGTAATGAGCGGGCGTCCGGCCCGGCATGGTTGGATGCGAAGAGAGTGGAAATCAGAGGGTGTCCAGTCGGGACAGGCGGGAATCGTGAGGATCTTCGGGAAGGTACGGCATCGGCCCTCCGCCTCTTGGCGGCAGGCCACGGACCGCGCGTTCACGCTGATCGGCGACGGCCGGTACGAGGACGCGGGCGCGCTGCTGACGCGTGCGGCGGACCTGGAACCCTGGCTCTCGGAGTCGTGGTTCAACCTGGCGCTGCTGCACAAGTTCCGGCACGACTGGGAACAGGCCAGATCCGCCGGTCTGCGGGCCGTCGCGCTGCTGGGCAAGGAGTCCGGCGCTCCGGACTGGTGGAACGTGGGCATCGCCGCCACCGCGCTCCAGGACTGGCCGCTGGCCCGCCGGGCCTGGCAGGCGTACGGGCTGAAGGTGCCGGGCACCGGCCCGCACGTCTCCGCGGCCAACAGCGAGCCGGTCGGCATGGAGCTGGGCAGCGCCGCGGTGCGGCTGTCGCCGGAGGGCGAGGCCGAGGTGGTCTGGGGGCGCAGGCTCGATCCGGCCCGGATGGAGGTGCTCTCCATCCCGCTGCCGTCCTCCGGCCGCCGCTGGGGCGAGGTCGTGCTGCACGACGGGGTGCCGAACGGTGAGCGGGTGACCGCGGCCGGGCCCTCCTACCCCGTCTTCGACGAGATCGAGCTGTGGGCGCCGTCCCCCGTGCCGACCTGGGTGGTGCTGCTGGAGGCTGCCACGGAGGAGGACCGGGACGCGCTGGAGCGGCTGGCCTCCGACGCCGGGTTCGCCGCCGAGGACTGGTCGTCCTCCGTGCGGCTGCTCTGCCGGGCCTGCTCGGAGAGCCGGATGGAGAGCGACGAGGGCGACGGCGAGCACCTCGACCCGCACGACCACAGCGAGCCGGGCCATCCCGGTCCGCTGGGCCACCGCACCTCCGGCGAGCTCTGGGTGCCCGAGCGGGAGTGCGGGATAGCCGCGCCGGCCGGGCTGGTGCGCGGTCTGCTGGACGGCTGGGTGGCCGACAGTCCGGACAGCCGCGAGTGGCGGGATCTGGAAGAAGTCTGCTGACCGGTGCCCGTAGGCTGTACGGACACCGGTCGCGGTGCACGGGCAACCGGGTCCCGGGACTGCCGGGCGGCCGGTTTCGGCTTTGAGGAAGGCGTACGGCGGAGATGGCGCAGCAGGAGACGGACGAGCAGATCACCCTCGACGACGAGGGATTCGTCGTGGACACGGAGGACTGCGAGGCGCGCGAGGCGGCGTACCGCGAGCGCGGCACCGCCCGTCCGATCACGGTCGTCGGCAATCCGGTGCTCCACAAGGAGTGCGCGGACGTCACCGAGTTCGGCGACGAGCTGGCCACGCTGATCGACGACATGTTCGCGAGCCAGCGGGCGGCGGAGGGCGTCGGCCTGGCCGCCAACCAGATCGGCGTCGACCAGAAGGTCTTCGTCTACGACTGCCCGGACGACGAGGGCGTACGACACGTGGGCGTCGTCTGCAACCCGGTGCTGGAGGAGCTGGCGCCCGAGCTCCGGGTCCTGGACGACTCCAACGAGGGCTGCCTCTCGGTGCCGACCGCGTACGCCGAGCTGGCCCGCCCGGACTACGCGGTGGTCACGGGGCAGGACGCCAAGGGCAACCCGATCCGGGTCCGGGGCACCGGCTACTTCGCCCGCTGCCTCCAGCACGAGACGGACCACCTGTACGGCTACCTGTACATCGACCGGCTCTCCAAGCGCGACCGCAAGGACGCGCTGCGCCAGATGGCCGAGGGCACGCCGCGCTACGAGACCGTGCCGAACGACTGATCCGTACGTACGTGTCGGGCTTCCGCGGACGGGCCCGGTCCTCCTCGGCGGGGGACCGGGCCCGTCCGCCGTCCCGTTCCGGAACTGTCAATTGCCGTTCCTTTACGAGAAGTTGACGCGCGTCGACTCGTCCGCCAGTCTTTCCCCCCACACCTCTTTCGTGTTGGGAGCCCCCTCATGCTCAAACGCACCGCACGACTCCTGCTCGGCCTTGTCATGACCATGGCGTTCGCCTTGGGTGGTGCCGTGATGACCGCCGGCACCGCACAGGCCGACGGCTGCTACACCTGGACCCGCACGCTGTCCCCCGGCGCCACCGGCAACGACGTCGTCCAGCTCCAGATCCGGGTGGCCGGCTACCCCGGCTACAACGCGGTGCTCGCCATCGACGGGTCCTACGGGCCGGCCACGACCGCCGCCGTCAAGCGCTTCCAGGCCGCCTACGGCCTCGCCGCCGACGGCATCGCGGGCCCCGCCACCCAGGCCAAGATCTACGCGCTCCAGGACAACGACTGCACCCCGGCACACTTCACGTACCCCGAGCTGAACACGTGCAACAGCACCTGGGCCGGGGGCAAGGTCGCGGCCGGAACGGCGAAGGCCAACGCGCTCAGCTCGATGTGGAAGCTGGAGGCGCTGCGGCACGCGCTGGGCGACCAGCCGCTCCGGGTCACCAGCGGCTTCCGCTCCGCCCCCTGCAACTCGGCGGTCGGCGGCGCCTCCAACAGCCGCCACATGTACGGGGACGCCGTCGACCTCGGCGCCGGGCCGCACGCGCTGTGCACCATCGCCAAGCAGGCCCGCAACCACGGCTTCAACGGGATCCTCGGCCCCGGCTACCCGGGCCACAACGACCACATCCATGTGAACCAGGGCCCCTCGCACTACTGGTCGGCGCCCAGCTGCGGCATCTGACGCACCGGTCCCGCGCGCCGGCCCCGAGGGCGCGGTGCGCGGGACCTCTCCGTCCGGCGGATCAGACGGCGAGCGCGGTCAGCCGGGTGCCGTCCGTCGTCTGGACGGCGGCGCCGTCGGCGGCCCGCTCCGTCAGGCGGAGCTGAGAGATCGCGTTGCGCAGGACGAGCGTCCCGGCCGCCGTGTCGAGCTGCCAGCGCTGGGTGCGTGAGGCCGTGGAGCAGTCGCCGAGCGAGAGTTCGGCCCCCACTTCCAGCGGCGCCCCGAGGTACTTCCTCCCGCGCACCGCGTCCAGGCACTGATCCGTGCCGGCCGGGCGCGCCGTGTAGTAGCCGTCGGAGGTCGCCGCCAGCGTCCATGCGGTGGTGCCGCCCCGGACCAGGGACACCCCCGAACCGTCAGCGGAGGACAGGGACTTGGCGCCCGACGTCAGCCGGTACGTGCCGTCGGGCAGCGGGGTGCGGTCGGTGTTCGACCAGCCCGGGGCGTGGCCGATCCGGCGGGCCATCGCCTCGAAGCCGTCGTAGCTGTCGCTCGGCCTGGGGCCACCCCAGGTGGCCTGGGCCAGGAAACGCAGCGGCATGAACGTCTTGGCCTCCACCTCGTTCTCGGTCTCGGCCGCCGCGCTGTCCGGCCACAGGCTGATTTTCGCCCCGGTGAGACCGGCCGACCGCGCGGGCAAGGTCTCACCCTCGAAACGCAGCGGCGTCCAGTCGCTCTCGTAGAGCTCACGGGTACGGCTGGTGTAGCCGCCGCGCACCAGGTACAGGGCGTACGCGGAGTTCATGACCGGGCGGCCCTCGGCGAGCAGCGCGGACGGCTTCTGGATGGATCCGCCGCCCAGCCAGTGCTCGACGGTGATGTCGGGATCGAGCCGGACCACGCCGTTGCGGCCCATGAGGCCGTCGTTCCAGATCCGCAGCGACCGGCCGCCCGCCCGTACATGCGCGTCGACCTGGTTGACGAAGTCGACGAAGAGGTCGTCCGGGGTCGCGTCCGCGCCGAACCGCGCGGTCGCGGCGGCCTGGAGCTGGGGGTAGTCGGGGTAGGAGGAGCCGATCATGTACTCGTCCGCGCCCATGTGCCAGGAGCGGGTGTCCCACACCTCCAGCGCCTCGTCGACCAGCGAGGTGTAGTACGTGAGCGCCTCGGGCCGGGAGATGTCGAGGCGGGGCGGGGAGGAGACCCCGTCGCGGTCCTTGAGCTGGAGCTCCGGGTGGTTCTCCAGGTAGGTGTCCATGTGGCCGGGGGAGTTGATCTCCGGGACCAGTTCGACGTGGTACTTCTTCGCCAGCGCGACGAGGGCGCGGACCTGGGGCTTCGTGTAGTAGCCCCAGAAGGCGGACGCCGGGTCGGTGTCGCTCCTGACCTTGGCCTCGATCCACAACTGGTTGAGCTTCTGGGACGCCATGTCCTTGAGCAGCCGCTCGAACCAGGGAATCGACACATTGATGTAGCAGGCGCAGACGCCCACTCCGCGCTCCCGGTACGCGGGTACGTCGGTCGCGGTGCCGCGCGCGGCCCTGCCGTCGTCGTTCAGCAACTGGAGCACGGTCCGGGAGCCGTAGAAGACGCCGGTGGAGGTCGCGGCGGTGACCGTGATCCGGTCCCCGACATCGAGCCGGTAGCCCTCCGTGCCCAGCGAGCTCTTCAGCGAGGGGTCCTGGCGCAGTACGACGTCCCCGCCCCGGGCCGCCGCGCCCCGCGTCACCGGGGCCCGGCCGGTGGCCAGCTCACCGGCGAACCGCCGGGCATCGGCGGTCGTCCGGCCGTCCCGCACCCCGGCCAGCACGATCCGGGTCCGGCCGGTCAGGGTGAACTCGCCCTCGGCGGGCTGCCACTGCCGTAGCGAGGGCAGTACCTCGGGCGGGGCAGCGGTGGTGGGGGAGTCCGTGGCCGAGGCGCTCTGCCAGGGCAGCAGTGCGGCGGCGAGCGCGACGACCAGGGCCCCGATGGTCCTTCGTCCTGTCTTCTGCATGTCCATGCCCGAGACCCTGCTGGGCCCGCCGGGCATCGGTCCATGGACAGGTGCGGCGAGCGCTTGGACGAATCGTCCGACGTCAGACCTGCCGAGGTTCAGGCCACGTCGACGACGGCGCCCGGTCCGCGGAAGGTGCGGCGGTACGCGTTCGGCGTGGTGCCCAGGGAGCGGACGAACTGGTGGCGCAGGGCGGCGGCGGTCCCGAAACCGGTGCGCCCGGCGATGGTGTCCACCGTCTCGTCGGACGTCTCCAGCAGGTGCTGCGCGAGGAGGACCCGCTGGCGCAGCAGCCAGCGGTACGGCGTCGTGCCGGTCTCCTGCTGGAAGCGGCGGGCGAAGGTGCGCGGCGACATGTGGGCCTGCGCGGCCAGTTGGTCGACGGTCATCTCCTCGTCGAGGTGGCGCTCCATCCAGACGAGCGTCTCGCCCACGGTGTCGCAGGAGGTGCGGGGCAGCGGCCGCTCGATGTACTGGGCCTGCCCGCCGTCCCGGTGCGGCGGCACCACCATGCGGCGGGCGATGGCGTTGGCGGCGTCCGGCCCGTAGGACTGCCGGATCAGATGCAGGCAGGCGTCGATCCCGGCGGCGGTTCCGGCCGAGGTGATGATCTGGCCCTCGTCCACGTACAGCACGTCGGGCTCGACGACGGCCCGCGGGTAGCGGCGGGCCAGCTCCTCGGTGTGCCGCCAGTGGGTGGTGCAGCGGCGCCCGTCCAGCAGCCCGGCCGCGCCGAGCACGTACGCGCCGGAGCAGACGCTCAGCACCCGGGCGCCCCGGTCCACCGCCCGGCGCAGCGCGTCCAGGGCATCCTCGGGGTACTCCCGGTCCACGTAGTGGCCGCCGGCCGGGATGGCGATCAGGTCGGCCTCCTCCAGACGGTCGAGGCCGTGCGGTGTGCTGAGGGTGAAACCGGCGTGGGTGCGCAGCACCGGTCCCTCGGCCGAGACCACCGCGAAGTCGTGGAACGGCAGCCCCTCGTCACTGCGGTCGAGCCCGAAGACCTCGCACAGCACCCCCAGCTCGAAGGGGTGGACCTCGTCCAGCAGCAGTGCGGCGACATTGTTCAGCATGGCACCAGTGTGGCAGTAATTCGATGCTCCATGACAGTCCTGCCACTGCCGCGATCCTTCGGCGGGGGCGAGAGTGGAGCCATGACCGCAATCGAGAACGTACTCGGCATCTCCGCACTCATCGTTCTTTTCCTGGCACCCACCCTGGCCGGGCTCGCCCGGGAGCGCCGCATCGACCGCGAGCTGCGCGCCGCGGAGGCCCCGGCCCCCGCCCCCGCCCCGAGACGCCCGTACGTCAGAAGCTGGGCCCGCGTCTGATGCCGTGTCCGGGGCCACCGCCCCGAGTCCCCCGTACAGCAGAAGGCCGGTCCCGCCGCGTACCCGGCGGGACCGGCCTCTTCCGCCTAGAAGTCGTCGTCGAAGGAGACGGACCCCTCCACCGCGACCTGGTAGGCGGACGGGCGGCGCTCGAAGAAGTTCGTCAGCTCCTGCACGCCCTGCAGCTCCATGAACGAGAACGGGTTCTCCGAGCCGTAGACCGCCGGGAAGCCCAGCCGGGTCAGGCGCTGGTCGGCGACGCACTCCAGGTACTGCCGCATCGAGTCGGTGTTCATGCCCGGCAGCCCGTCGCCGCACAGGTCGCGGCCGAACTGGAGCTCCGCCGCCACGGCCTCCTTCAGCATGTCGGTGACCTGCTGCTGGAGCTCGTCGTCGAAGAGGTCGGGCTCCTCCTTGCGGACGGTGTCCACCACCTCGAACGCGAAGTTCATGTGCATCGTCTCGTCCCGGAACACCCAGTTGGTGCCGGTGGCCAGACCGTGCAGCAGACCCCGCGAGCGGAACCAGTAGACGTATGCGAACGCGCCGTAGAAGAACAGCCCCTCGATGCACGCCGCGAAGCAGATCAGGTTGAGCAGGAAGCGGCGGCGGTCGGCCTTCGTCTCCAGCCGCTCGATCTTCTCGACCGAGTCCATCCACTTGAAGCAGAACTGGGCCTTCTCGCGGATCGAGGGGATCTCCTCGACCGCGTCGAACGCCGCCGCCCGGTCCTGCGGATCGGGCAGATAGGTGTCCAGCAGCGTCAGATAGAACTGGACGTGCACGGCCTCCTCGAAGAGCTGCCGCGACAGGTACAGCCGCGCCTCGGGGGAGTTGATGTGCTTGTACAGCGTCAGCACGAGGTTGTTGGAGACGATCGAGTCACCGGTCGCGAAGAACGCGACGAGCCGCCCGATCATGTGCTGCTCGCCCGGCGACAGCTTGGCCAGGTCGGCGACGTCGGAGTGGAGGTCGACCTCCTCCACCGTCCAGGTGTTCTTGATCGCGTCCCGGTAGCGCTCGTAGAAGTCCGGGTAGCGCATCGGACGCAGGGTCAGCTCGAAACCCGGGTCCAGCAGGTTCTTCTCGGAGTGGGTGGAGCTCATTACTGGC
The DNA here is from genome assembly GCF_053598535.1 of Streptomyces sp. NPDC001108. NCBI lineage: Bacteria > Bacillati > Actinomycetota > Actinomycetes > Kitasatosporales > Streptomycetaceae > Streptomyces > Streptomyces sp. NPDC001108. Next base: position 260,576 of record NZ_JBSFKL010000002.1, on the reverse strand, counting down.
ATGCCTCGCAGGACTCGGGGTTTTCGAGGGAGCAGGCGATCGCGTCCGCGTCGGGTGCCGACGCCTGCTGTACGGGAAGGGGGGCGGCGGCGGCCTGGCCGGAGGCCGCGCGGGCGATCCGGGTCGCCGGGCGCGAGCGCAGGTAGTACGTCGTCTTCAGCCCCTGCTTCCAGGCGTACGCGTACATCGAGGAGAGCTTGCCGATCGTCGGCGTCTCCAGGAACAGGTTCAGCGACTGGCTCTGGTCCAGGAACGGGGTACGGGCCGCCGCCATGTCGATCAGGCCGCGCTGCGGGATCTCCCACGCGGTGCGGTACAGCGCCCGCACGTCCTCGGGGATCCAGGCGAAGCCCTGCACCGAGCCGCTCGCCTCGCGCAGCGCCTCACGGGTCCGCGCGTCCCACACGCCGAGCTGCTTCAGCTCCTCCACCAGGTACGCGTTGACCTGGAGGAACTCACCGCTGAGCGTCTCGCGCTTGAAGAGGTTGGAGACCTGCGGCTCGATGCACTCGTACACCCCGGCGATCGAGGCGATCGTCGCGGTCGGCGCGATGGCCAGCAGGAGCGAGTTGCGCATGCCGGACTTCGCGACCCGGGCGCGCAGCGCCTCCCAGCGCTCCGGCCAGTTCAGCCCGGTGTCGTAGTGGTCGGGGTGCAGCACCCCGCGCGCCGCGCGCGTCCGCTCCCAGGCGGGCAGCGGGCCCGAGCGCTCGGCGAGCTCGCAGGACGCCTCGTAGGCGGCGAGCATGATCCGCTCGGAGATCCGGGTGGAGAGCGCGCGGGCCTCCGGCGAGTCGAACGGCAGCCGCAGCTGGAAGAAGACGTCCTGGAGCCCCATGGCGCCCAGGCCCACCGGGCGCCACTGGGCGTTGGAGCGGCCCGCCTGCTCGGTCGGGTAGAAGTTGATGTCGACGACCCGGTCCAGGAAGGTCACGGCGGTGCGGACGGTGGCGTCCAGCCGCTCCCAGTCGATGGAGCCGCCGGCGACGAACGCGCCGAGGTTGACCGAGCCCAGGTTGCAGACGGCGGTCTCACCGTCGTCGGTGACCTCCAGGATCTCGGTGCACAGGTTCGACGAGTGGACGACGCTGCCCGGCTCGGCGGTCTGGTTCGCGGTCCGGTTGGAGGCGTCCTTGAAGGTCATCCAGCCCTGGCCGGTCTGGGCGAGGGTGCGCATCATCCGGCCGTACAGCTCGCGGGCCGGGAGCGTCCGGCGGGCCAGCCCCTTCGCCTCGGCGGCCCGGTACGCGGCGTCGAACGCGTCGCCCCACAGGTCGACCAGGTCGGGCACGTCGACCGGGGAGAACAGCGACCACTCGCCGTCCGCCTCGACCCGGCGCATGAACTCGTCCGGCACCCAGTGCGCCAGGTTCAGGTTGTGCGTGCGCCGCTGGTCCTCGCCCGTGTTGTCGCGCAGCTCCAGGAACTCCTCGATGTCCGCGTGCCAGGTCTCCAGGTAGACGGCGGCGGCGCCCTTGCGGCGGCCCCCCTGGTTGACGGCGGCGACCGAGGCGTCCAGCGTCTTGAGGAACGGCACGATGCCGTTGGAGTGCCCGTTGGTGCCGCGGATCAGCGAACCGCGCGAGCGGATACGGGAGTACGAGAGGCCGATGCCGCCCGCGTGCTTCGAGAGCCGGGCCACCTGGTGGTAGCGGTCGTAGATCGAGTCCAGCTCGTCCAGCGGCGAGTCCAGCAGGTAGCAGGAGGACATCTGCGGGTGCCGGGTACCGGAGTTGAACAGGGTGGGGGAGGAGGGCAGGTAGTCGAGCCGGCTCATCAGGCCGTACAGCGCCGCCACCTCGTCCAGGGCGCGCTGCGACTCGTCCTCGGCGAGCCCGGACGCCACCCGGAGCATGAAGTGCTGCGGGGTCTCGACGACCTGGCGGGTGTGCGGGTGGCGCAGCAGGTAGCGGCTGTGCAGGGTGCGCAGCCCGAAGTAGCCGAAGCGGTCGTCCGCGCCGTCGGCGAGGGACTGGTCCACCAGCGCGTCCAGCGCCGGTGCGTGCCGGGCGACGAAGGCGGCGGTGCGGTCCGCGATCAGGCCCTCGCGGTGCCCCACGGCGACCGACGCGGAGAAGGAGACCGCGCCCTGGCCCGCCGCCTCGTCCGCGATGGCGAGGGTCAGCAGGCGGGCGGCCAGCCGGGAGTACGCGGGGTCCTCGGAGATCAGGCCCGCGGCCGCCTCGGTGGCCAGCGCACGCAGCTCCGCCTCGTCCGCCCGCGCGCTGCGGCCGCGCAGGGCGGCGGCGGCGACCCGGCCGGGGTCGGTGTCGGGCAGATCGGCGGTGAGGGCGGTCAGGGTCCGCAGCAGCGCCGCTCCGGGACCGTCCTGTGCGGCTGCCTCGGACTCGACGGACGCGGCGACTGAAGCCGGATCGGCTGGCGCGATGGTCACGTGTTGCTCTCCCACGCTCGGCTCGGGGCCGGCGGGGGAACGGGGCAGCCCGCGAAGGACGCACCCGGGCCGGGGCAGCACTCCGCGCGGCGTCCACCGGCCCAACCGCGAGGCCCGGACGTCTGGGCATCCGGTTCGGTCGAGCCGGATGCGCTGTCGGCAGGTCCTCGGACTGGCTCGGGTGCGCAAAAGCGCACGGGATACACCGTTGCGGGACAGTTCCGGATTCGCACCGGATTCCCCTGCGACGACAGCGAGGATGAGCATACATGTGGGGGCCGCCCGATGAGGCAGCCCCCACATGTTGTGTCGTACGACGCAGGATCAGGCCGCTCCCGCAACGGCGGGCGGCCCGCCCCCGCCCCTCGGGAAGGGGCGGGAACGGGCCGTGGAGGCCCGGTGACGGGCCCTGCCGGAGGGTGTTCCCGGGGCGCCGGGAAGCGGGCCGTCAGTGGCCGCCCGGAGCCCCCGCGGTGGCCGGCGGGAGCTCCGCCCGCACGCCCGGGTCGCCCGCGTCGGCCGTGTAGTCGGCCGGCGAGGTCTCGTCCGTACCGGCGGGCGCCTTCACGGCGTTCAGGACGAAGGTCAGCACCACCGTCACGACCACGTTCAGCACGAACGCGGTGAGGCCGATGTAGCCGATCTCGCCGATGCCGGGGATCTCCGCCGACGAACCGCCGAAGTGCTTCTGGGTCGGCGAGGCGACCCCGTACGCGGCGACCGTCCCGTACACCATGCCGACCGCCCAGCCCGCGAGCAGCGCCCAGCGGTGGAACCAGCGGGTGAACAGCCCGCCGACCAGGGCCGGCATCGTCTGGAGGATCCAGATCCCGCCGAGGAGCTGGAAGTTGATCGCGACGGTCTTGTCCATGGTGAGGACGAAGGCCAGCGCACCGACCTTGACCAGCAGCGACACCAGCTTGGATACCTTGGTCTCCTGCTCCGGGGTGGCGTCGGGCCTCAGGAAGTCCTTGTAGATGTTGCGGGTGAAGAGGTTCGCCGCGGCGATCGACATGATGGCGGCGGGCACCAGCGCGCCGATGCCGATCGCGGCGAAGGCCACCCCCGCGAACCAGTCCGGGAACATGTTCTCGAACAGCTGCGGGATGGCGAGCTGCCCGTTGTCCACCTTGATCCCGGCGGCGATCGCCATGAAGCCGAGCAGCGCCAGCAGGCCCAGCATCAGCGAGTACAGCGGCAGGATCGTGGTGTTGCGCCGGATCACGTTGCGGCTGCGGCTGGAGAGCGTCGCCGTGATGGAGTGCGGATACATGAACAGCGCCAGCGCCGAGCCCAGCGCCAGGGTCGCGTACCCCCACTGGCCCGCCTCGCCCGGGGCGAGTGCGCCGCGCGGCTTGCCGGTGGTCGGACTGGTCTCGGAGAACGCCTCGCCCGCCTTGGCGAAGATGTCGTGGAAGCCGCCCAGCTTGATCGGGATGTAGATGATCGCCACGGCGATGACCAGGTAGATCAGCCCGTCCTTGACGAACGCGATCAGCGCGGGCGCGCGCAGCCCGGACGAGTAGGTGTACGCGGCGAGCACCGCGAACGCGAGCAGCAGCGGCAGGTCCTTGATGAACCAGTGCGTGTTCTCGCCGCCGCCGACGCCCATCACGTCCAGCACCGCCTGGATGCCCACGAGTTGGAGCGCGATGTACGGCATGGTGGCGAGGATGCCGGTGACGGCGACCGCCAGCGACAGCCCCTTCGAGCCGAACCGCCCGCGGACGAAGTCAGAGGTGGTGACGTAGCCGTGCTTGTGCGAGACCGACCACAGCCGGGGCAGGAAGGTGAAGATCAGCGGGTACACCAGGATCGTGTACGGAACGGCGAAGAAGCCCGCCGCGCCCGCCGCGTAGATCGCCGCCGGTACGGCGACGAAGGTGTACGCCGTGTACAGGTCGCCGCCGAGCAGGAACCAGGTCACCCAGGTGCCGAACGAGCGTCCGCCCAGACCCCATTCGTCGAGGCTGGCCTCGTTCTCGGCCCTGCGCCAGCGGGCGGCCAGGAAGCCCATGACCGTGACCGCCACGAAGAAGAAGATGAAGACGCCGAGCGCGACGCCGTTCACGCCGTCCTTCATGCGCGCTCACCCCCCTTGCGGGCGCGCTGGTCGCGCTGCCACAGCTTGTACGCGACCATCGTGAGCGCGGTGGAGATCAGCACCCAGAGCATCTGGTACCAGTAGAAGAACGGGATGCCGATGAAGGTGGGGTCCACCTTCGCGTACGAACCCACCCAGAGCATCGCCACGAACGGCGCGACCAGACAGAGCGCGACGACCACTCTGACCGGTGTGATGGTGGGCGGTTTTTCCTCTGGTTCCACGGACATGCGGCGACTCCGTCCCCTCGCTGATCACCCTGTAATGCGCAGGAAATCTAGGGGAGGTTCCGGTCACCGTCACCCCCTGTCCGCATTGCGGTCCGACAACGGTCCGACCGGTTGGTACGTATGTGTGAGATCGCGTCATACGTACGGGAGTTGGTCCGTACCAGGGCAGCCGAAAGGCCCCTGCGGAGTGGTGCGCTCCACAGGGGCCCGAGGGTGGTGGCACGGGAAGGGATGGCCGGAAATGGCCTCCCGTCCGCCGGAATCAGTCGATGGGCCGCTTGAGTCGCGCCACGAACTTGTACCGGTCGCCGCGGTAGACCGAGCGCACCCACTCCACCGGCTCGCCCTGCCCGTCCAGCGAGTGCCGGGAGAGCATCAGCATCGGCAGACCCACGTCGGTGCCGAGCAGCCCGGCCTCGCGCGGGGTGGCCAGCGAGGTCTCGATGGTCTCCTCGGCCTCGGCCAGCCGTACGTCGTAGACCTCGGCCAGCGCGGTGTAGAGAGAGGTGTACTTCACCAGGGAGCGGCGGAGCGCCGGGAAGCGCTTGGCCGAAAGGTGTGTGGTCTCGATCGCCATCGGCTCGCCGCTGGCCAGCCGGAGCCGCTCGATCCGCAGCACCCGCCCGCCGGTGGTGATGTCGAGCAGCCCGGCGAGGGTGTCGTCGGCCGTCACATAGCCGATGTCCAGCAGCTGGGACGTCGGTTCCAGCCCCTGGGCACGCATGTCCTCGGTGTACGAGGTGAGTTGGAGGGCCTGCGAGACCTTCGGCTTGGCGACGAAGGTGCCCTTGCCCTGGATGCGCTCCAGCCGGCCCTCGACGACCAGCTCCTGGAGCGCCTGGCGCACGGTGGTGCGCGAGGTGTCGAACTCGGCGGCCAGGGTCCGCTCAGGGGGCACGGGGGTGCCCGGCGGCATGGTGTCCGTCATGTCCAGCAGATGTCGCTTCAGCCGGTAGTACTTCGGGACGCGTGCCGTGCGTGTGGCCGCGCCCGTCTCGTTCTCCGTACTGCCCCCGTCGGCACCCATGGTCCGCCTTCCCGACGCTTGCGTTGCTGCCGTCACCGGCTCCTCCGTCTGTCGCGGCTCACATGGTGGCACGGTCCGGTCACGGCTGGTCGCCCTCCCTTAGGTGTCGGTCCTATAACGGACGCGAGTGCACTTCTTATACACCCTTGACACCCCAAAAGGTCTAGGCCAAGCTCCCGGTACTGGTCTAAACCATTAAAGACCAGGTCCAGCCCCAGCAGTACTCGTCGAATGTCTTCGCGGTGGGCGGGGTTGCAGTATCCCTGAGGAGGGTTTGGCGTGAAGCGCAAGCTCATCGCGGCGATCGGCGTCGCGGGCATGATGATCGGCCTCGCCGCGTGTGGGTCCGACGACGGCGGAGACAGCGGCAAGAAGGCCGGTCCCGACGCCTACAAGGGTCAGACGCTGACCGTCTGGACGATGTCCGGCTCGAACCCCGACGGATGGACCAAGAAGGTCACCGAGGAGTTCGAGAAGAAGACCAAGGCCAAGCTGAAGATCGAAGTCCAGGACTGGAACGGCATCCAGCAGAAGGTCACCACCGCCCTCTCGGAGTCCAACCCGCCGGACGTCCTGGAGATCGGCAACACCCAGACCCCGGCCTACGCCAAGACCGGCGGCCTCGCCGACCTCGGCGACCTCAAGAAGGAGATCGGCTCCGCCTGGGCCGACGGCGTCAACCAGCCCTCCATCTACGACGGCAAGCAGTACGCCCTGCCGTGGTACGTGGGCAACCGCGTCGTCATGTACAACAAGAAGGTCTTCAAGGACGCTGGCATCACCGAGACGCCGAAGACCCGCGCCGACCTCTTCAAGGCCTTCGAGGCCATCGAGAAGAAGGGCGACGCCGAGCCGATCTACCTGCCCGGCCAGAACTGGTACTTCTTCGACGGCCTGCTCGTCGGCAAGGACGTCTCCCCGGTCAAGAAGGAAGGCGACAAGTACGTCTCCAACCTGGCCGACCCGAAGGTCGCCGAGGCCATGGATGTGTACAAGAAGTACCAGTCCTACTCCAAGGCCCCCAAGGACAAGGACGAGGCCACCCCGCAGCAGGCCGAGGTCTTCGCCAAGGGCAAGACCGGCGCCATCATCGCCATGGGCTACGAGGCCGGCACCGCCATCAAGGCCAACCCGAAGCTCAAGGACGACATCGGCTTCTTCACCATCCCCGGTGAGACCGCCGACAAGCCCGAGGGCGTCTTCCTCGGCGGCTCCAACCTCGCCGTGGCCGCGGGCAGCAAGAAGCAGGACCTGGCCAAGGAGTTCCTGAAGATCGCGCTCTCCGAGGAGAACGACGGCGCGCTCATCAAGGAGGCCGGCTGGTCCCCCAAGAACGACGCCATGCAGAAGTACACCGTCGGTCAGCCCGCCGCCGAGGCCGCCGGCCCCGCCGCCGCCAAGTCCGGTGGCACCACGCCGCTGATCCCGGAGTGGGCGCCGGTCGAGAACCCGCCGAACCCGATCAAGACCTACATGACGCTGGTCCTGCAGGGTAAGTCGCCCGCCGACGCCGCCAAGCAGGTCGAGGGCGAGCTCAACAAGCGCCTCAGCCAGCAGCAGTAGTTCGCAGCTAGCGCGTCCCGCGCCGGGGGCGGCGGGTTCCGACCCGCCGCCCCCGGCCGTACGCATCGTTCCGTGTAGGGCTTTGTTGGAAGAGATGGCGAGCATGGCAGTGCAGACCGATCCCTCGGACGTGGCCGGGACGGCCGCGGGCCGCGGCCGGGACGGGATACCACCCGTCGGGCAGCACGGGGGGAAGAAGCGGAGAGTGGGTATCGGCGCCGCGCCGTACCTGCTGATGGTTCCCGCGCTCGCGGTGACGGCGATCTTCCTCGGGTATCCCCTGGTGAAGAACGCCATGCTGTCGTTCCAGAACCTCAACATGGGGCAGCTGATCCAGCATGTCACCGAGTGGAACGGCTTCAAGAACTACCAGGAGATCCTCACCGGAGAGGACTTCTGGAGGGTAACCCTCCGCACGATCGTGTTCACCGCCGCCAACGTCGCGCTGATCATGATCATCGGTACCCTGGTCGGCCTGCTGCTCGCCCGCCTCGGCAAGAAGATGCGGTTCACCTTGTTGATCGGCCTGGTGCTCGCCTGGGCCATGCCGATCGTGGCGGCGTCCACCGTCTACCAGTGGCTCTTCGCCTCCCGCTTCGGCGTGGTCAACTACGTGCTGGACAAGCTCGGCTGGCACTCGATGGCCGACTTCAACTGGACCGGATCGCAGTTCTCCACGTTCTTCGTGGTCACCCTGATGATCGTCTGGCAGTCCATCCCGTTCGTGGCGATCAACCTCTACGCGGCGACCACGACCATCCCCAAGGAGCTCTACGAGGCGGCCTCCCTCGACGGCGCCGGCAGCTGGAAGAGTTTCACCTCGGTGACCATGCCGTTCCTGCGGCCCTTCCTCTACGCCACGACCTTCCTCGAGGTCATCTGGGTCTTCAAGGCGTTCCCGCAGATCTTCACCATCAGTGAGGGCGGCCCCAACCGCCTCACCGAGACCCTGCCGATCTACGCCTTCGTCGAAGGTGTCGGCAACCAGCACTACGGCATGGGCGCGGCGATCTCGCTGCTCACCATCCTGATCATGCTGGGGCTGACCTCGTACTACCTCCGCATCGTTCTCAAGCAAGAGGAGGACGAGCTGTGAAGCGCTCACTGTTCGGCCGCATCTGGCCCAACGCCCTCGCCCTCATCCTCTTCGTCGGGCTGGTCTTCCCCGTCTACTGGATGTTCAGCACGGCCTTCAAGCCGACCGGCGACATCATCACCGAGACCCCGGTCTGGTTCCCCACCGAGATCACCTTCGAGCACTTCAAGACCGCGTACAACGCGCCGAACTTCCTGACCCTGGTCGGGAACTCGCTGACGGTCACCCTGCTCGCCGTGTCCTTCTCGCTGATCATCGCGCTCTTCGCGTCGTTCGCACTGGCCCGCATGCGTTTCAAGGGCCGCAAGGGCATGATCCTCGTCTTCATGATCGCTCAGATGGCGCCCTGGGAAGTCATGGTCATCGCGATCTATCTCCTGGTGCGCGACGCGGACATGCTCAACAGCCTGGTTCCGCTGACGCTCTTCTACATGGTGATGGTGCTCCCCTTCACGATCCTCACGCTCCGCGGCTACGTTGCCGCGGTGCCCAAGGAACTGGAGGAGTCCGCCATGGTCGACGGCTGTACCCGCCCGCAGGCCTTCATCAAGGTCATCCTGCCGCTGCTCGCCCCCGGCCTGATGGCCACCTCGCTCTTCGGCTTCATCACCGCGTGGAACGAGTTCCCGCTGGTCCTCATCCTCAACAAGGACCCCGAGGCCAAGACGCTGCCGCTCTGGCTGTCCCAGTTCCAGAGCCAGTTCGGCGACGACTGGGGCGCAACCATGGCGGCCGCCTCGATCTTCGCCATCCCGATCCTGATCCTCTTCGTCTTCCTGCAGCGCAAGGCCGTCAGCGGCCTCACCGACGGCGCCGTGAAGGGATAACGCAGTCATGACCACCTCGATATCCGCCACGGACACCGTCACCCGCGACGCGCTCGCCGTCCTCCAGCCCGGATTCACCGGCACCACCGCCCCCGAGTGGGTGCTGCGCCGGGTCGACGAGGGCCTCGCCTCCGTCGCCCTCTTCGGCCGCAACATCCGGACGGCCGAGCAGGTCACCGCGCTCACCGCCCGGCTCAGGGCCGAGCGCGAGGACCTCCTCGTCGCGATCGACGAGGAGGGCGGCGACGTCACCCGCCTGGAGGTCCGCACCGGCTCCTCCTTCCCCGGCAACCTCGCCCTCGGCCACGTCGACGACCTCGGGCTGACCCGCGAGGTCGCCCGGGAACTCGGCCGCCGGCTCGCCGAGTGCGGCGTCAACCTCAACTGGGCGCCCTCCGCCGACGTCAACTCCAACCCGGGCAACCCGATCATCGGCGTACGCGCCTTCGGCGCCGACACCGAGCTGGTGGCCCGGCACACCGCCGCGTACATCGAGGGCCTCCAGTCCTCCGGCGTCGCCGCCTGCACCAAGCACTTCCCGGGGCACGGCGACACCGCGATCGACTCGCACCACGCGATGCCGCGCATCGACGTCGACCTGGAGACCCTGCACGCCCGCGAGCTGGTGCCGTTCCGGGCGGCCATCGCGGCCGGCTCCAAGTGCGTGATGAGCGCGCACATCCTGCTGCCGGCACTCGACCCGGACCGCCCCGCCACCGTCAGCCCGCAGATCCTCACCGGCCTGCTCCGCCAGGAGCTGGGCTACGACGGACTGATCGTCACCGACGCCGTGGAGATGCAGGCCATCGCCGCGACCTACGGCATCGAGCAGGGCTCCGTCCTCGCCATCGCGGCGGGCGCCGACGCGCTCTGCGTCGGCGGCGGCCTGGAGGACGAGGGCACCGTGGTGCGGCTGCGCGACGCGCTGGTCCGCGCGGTGCACAGCGGCGAACTCGCCGAGGAGCGGCTCGCGGACGCGGCCGCCCGGGTCCGCGCCCTGGCGGCCTGGACGCGGCAGGCCGGGCGGACCGGTACGGAATCGGGTGCGGCAGTGCAGGAGGGGACCGCGCCCGCCTCCGACATCGGCCTGGTCGCCGCCCGCCGGGCGGTCCTGGTGACCGGCTCGGCCGCCCCGCTGACCGCGCCCGCGTACGTCGCCGCCCTCACCTCCGCGTCGAACATCGCGGTCGGCGACGAGACCCCCTGGGGCGTCGCCGCCGAGCTGGCCCGGCTGGTGCCCGGCACGGAGACCGACACGTACAGCGCCGAGACCGAGGACCCGGCCGGGGCCGTGCTCCGGGCCGCGGGGGAGCGGCCGCTGGTCGTCGTGGTCCGTGACGTCCACCGCCACGCCTGGATGGCCGAAACGCTCGACGCCCTGGTCGCGCGGCGCCCCGACACCGTCGTCGTCGAGATGGGCGTACCGCAGGCGGCCCCCAGGGGCGCCCTGCACATCGCCACCCACGGCGCGGCCCGCGTCTGCGGCCTGGCCGCGGCCGAGGTCATCGTCCGCGGCACCGGCGGCGGGGCGGCCTGAGCCCGGGGCGTGGCGCGGGCACGGGGGGTCGCGCCACGCCCCGCACGACAGCCGAAGGCCCGGGGCCGCCCAGCGTGGGCGGCCCCGGGCCTTCGTGGTCGTCCGGAAGTCCTACAGCCCCTGCCACGACGGCTTCGCCGCGTACGTGGCACGGAAGTAGTCCGCCAGCTTCAGCTTCGACGCGGCGGCCTCGTCGACCACCACCGTCGCGTGCGGGTGCAGCTGGAGCGCCGAGGCGGGCACGATCGAGGCGACGGGCCCCTCCACCGTCTGCGCCACGGCGTCCGCCTTGCCCTCGCCGGTGGCGAGCAGGATCGGGTGGCGGGCCTCCAGGATGGTGCCGATGCCCTGGGTGATCACGTGGTGCGGCACCTGCGTGATGTCGTTGTCGAAGAAGCGCGCGTTGTCGATCCGGGTCTGCTCGGTGAGCGTCTTGATCCGGGTGCGGGAGGCGAGCGAGGAGCACGGCTCGTTGAAGCCGATGTGCCCGTCGGTGCCGATCCCGAGGAGCTGGAGGTCCACCCCGCCGGCCTCGGCGAGCGCCTTGTCATAGGCGAGACAGGCCGCCTGGACGTCCTCGGCGGCGCCGTCCGGACCCATGAAGGACTCCTGGGACAGGCCGAGCGGTTCGACGACCTCGCGCAGCACCACCGAGCGGTAGGACTCGGGGTGGCCGGCCGGCAGGCCCACGTACTCGTCGAGCTGGCAGATACGGGCGCGCGAGGCGTCCACGGCGCCGGAGCGGACCTTGGCCGCCAGCGCCTGGTAGATGGGCAGCGGGGTAGAGCCGGTGGCAACGCCGAGAAGGGCGTCGGGCTTGCGGCTCAGCAGGGCACCGATGGCCTCCGCGATGAGTTCGCCGCCTGCCTGGGCGTCCGGGACGATGACAACTTCCACGCGGGGCCTGCCGATCTGAAGAGTTGAGTCAGGTGGTATAGACCAATCGGTTCCAATTTAGCAGACCACGGCAACGTGGGCGCGGTGGATGTCCCCGTTCCCGCGGCGGATTTCATGGAGTGGGACGGCCGGGAACGGCTCGGCGGCGGGGCGGGGACCGGAGGGCCGGACGGCCTCGGTACGGACCCGGAAACACCCGCGGGCCACGGCGCCGGGACAGGACCCTCAGCCTGTCCGGCACCGCAGCCCGGAGTAGGGCCGTCCGTCACGGACGGTCCGGTTCGGCCGGCGGTGTGCGGTGCCCCCGGCCGGGGAGAGGCACCGACGCGGTCAGGGCAGAGAGCGCGGTGCCTCGATCCACTCTCCTGTGCGGGGAGAGTGGAAGATCTGTCTCCAGCATTGTGGACTAGACCATTAGCTGTGTCCATCCGTCCGGGCGCCGAAATTTCGGCCTCTTCCCCGGCACGTACGGGGGAGTCGTCCGGTTCGGAATGATCGCTCCCGCGCGGGTACGCTCGCACATGTGCCCTCCATGAACGATCTCGTCCGCCAGCACACAGCCCTCGGTGACACCGACCTGGAGTGGCTGCACCTGCTGGTCTCGGAGTGGCAGTTGCTCTCCGACCTGTCCTTCGCCGACCTCGTGCTCTGGGTGCCCACCCGGGACGGTACCCGCTATGTGTCCGTGGCCCAGATGCGTCCCAACACCGGCCCGACCTCCTACCAGGACGACATGGTCGGCCACCTGGTGCCGCGCGGCCGCCGCCCGATGCTGGACGCGGCCCTGGACGAGGGCCGGATCGTCCGCGAGGGCGACCCGGAGTGGCGCGAGGAGGTGCCGGTCCGGGTCGAGTCGATCCCGGTCCGCAGGGAGGGCCGGGTGCTCGGGGTGATCGCCCGCAACACCAACCTCCTGACCGTCCGGACCCCCTCCCGGCTGGAGCTCACCTACCTCCAGTCGGCCTCCGACCTGGCCCAGATGATCGCGGCCGGCGCCTTCCCCTTCCCGGACCAGCAGGTCGACATGGACGCCTCGCCGCGCGTCGGCGACGGACTGATCCGGCTCGACGCCGACGGGGTCGTCCAGTACGCCAGCCCCAACGGCCTCTCCGCGTACCACCGTCTCGGCCTCGCCTCCGACCTGGTCGGCCACCACCTGGGCTCCATCACCGCCGAACTCGCCCCTTCCCGGGGCCCGGTGGACGAAGCCCTGGTCAAGATGGCCAGCGGCTACGCGCCCCGGGAGTTCGAGGTCGAGTGCGAGGGCGGGGTGATCCAGCTGAGGACGATCCCGCTCAAGCCCAAGGGCGCCCGCATCGGCTCCCTGGTCCTGCTCCGGGACGTGACCGAACTCCGCCGTCGCGAGCGCGAGTTGATCACCAAGGACGCCACCATCCGGGAGATCCACCACCGGGTGAAGAACAACCTCCAGACCGTGGCGGCCCTTCTGCGCCTCCAGGCCCGCCGGATGGATTCCGTGCGCGGTCGCGAGGCGCTCAACGAGGCGGTGCGGCGCGTCGGTTCGATCGCCATCGTCCATGAGACGCTGTCCCAGAATCTGGACGAGCGGGTGGAGTTCGACGACATCGCCGACCGGGTCATCGCGATGGTCGCCGAGATCTCCCCGGGCAAGGTCACCTGTCGCCGCACGGGGCGCTTCGGCATCCTGGACGCCGAAGTGGCCACCCCGCTGGCGATGGTGCTCACGGAGGTTCTGCAGAACGCCCTGGAGCACGCCTTCACGCTCGCCGAGTCCGGCACGGTGGAGGTCTCCGCGGTGCGTGGCGGCTCCTCGACCACCGGTGCCCGGCTGCTGATCACCGTCCAGGACGACGGCTGCGGGCTGCCCGAGGGCTTCGACCCGCAGCGCGCCGGGAACCTCGGGCTCCAGATCGTCCGGACTCTGGTGGAGGGTGAGTTGGGCGGCACCTTCGGCATGGTCCCCGCCCCCGGGCGCGGCACCCAGGTCGTCCTCGACATCCCGGTCCGCTCCGCCAAGTAACCCCTGCCACCTGCCCGTTCACCGTTCCGTACGGACGGGCGGGCGCCAACACAGCAGTGAGCCCGGACCGTTGTGACGGTCCGGGCTCACTGGTCAAGCGTGCGCTTCGGGGGGTACTGCGCGCTGCGACTCGGGGGGCGGGGTGGTGCGTACGCGCTGTACGCGCCGCCTGGCTGAGGCTCGAAGCGGTGGCGTCGGTCAGGCGCTGGCGTTACGCGCCCGGTTGCGAGCGGCGCGGCGCTTCATCGCACGGCGCTCGTCCTCGCTGAGGCCACCCCAGACGCCGGAGTCCTGGCCGGACTCGAGCGCCCACTGCAGGCACTGCTCCATGACGGGGCAGCGACGGCAGACGGCCTTGGCTTCCTCGATCTGCAGCAGCGCAGGACCGGTGTTGCCGATGGGGAAGAACAGCTCGGGGTCTTCCTCACGACAAACGGCGTTGTGACGCCAGTCCATGGCTGCTACCTCTCCTTGGTATTGCATACTCTTGCTTGTGAATGTGAACGCTTTCACGAATCCCCCCGCAGGTGACGGGCCGACGCCCAGATGAACTGGTTGTGGTCCTGTGCAGTAGAGGAGGGGTTCTGGCTCTCAGTGGAGGCCGGTGTTGCGGGCCGTCCCGATCGCCATGTAGAGATTCGCAAACCTCAGCGGCGGATACAACCCCTTCTGGAAAGTTTTTTTTGATTCCTCGGTGTCGACTAGGTCACAGCCGTACTTCTATGGGGTGGATCCCAGTCCAAACGTTCGAGTTAAAGGACTTTGGTCCCTTCGACTCACACAATCACACGCAGTGCACGGCGTACGCCTGTGAACGTCACACTTGTACGCACTCCCAGGTGGTCACCGTCCATCTGGAAGGGGAGTGGAACCTTTGAATGCAAGGTGAAGTCCGTGAGGTCGTGAAGTGAAACGGCGTGCTTTCCCGACGGGCCCTTTTCCGGGCTCGACGTGAGCAGCTGGGTGCCGTACCGGGCGACCGCGGGAGTGGAGAGCCGCTTCAGCCCGAGCACGTCCAGGCCGGTGTCGAACGTGGCCTTGGGGGAGGCGTACAGCGGACGATTTCCCAGGTAGGACCAGGGGGCGGTGTTCGAGATTATCGAGAGTGCGAGATCCGTCACCGGTTCGTGGCCCGGGGTTTCCAGCGTCATCACGCCCTGCCGGCGGTGCGGCTCGTCGAAGAACTGCCGGACCACCTGGCGTACGTAGAGCGCGTGCGTGGAACGCTTGCCGCGTTCCCGCTGCTGTTCGACCCGGCCCACCACGCCCGCGTCGAATCCCATTCCGGCGCAGAAAGTGAACCAGCGTTCCGGTACGGATTCGTCCTCCGTGCCGGGCGTACCGGAAGCCAGGCCGAGGCCGACCGTGCGTTCGGTCCGGTTGGCGAGGGCGTCCAGAATCGCTCCGGTCGCCTCCACCGCGTCATTGGGCAGACCCAGGGCGCGCGCGAAGACATTGGTGGAACCCCCGGGCACCACCGCGAGGCGCGGCAGCCGGTCCAGCTCCGGGCCGTTGTGGAGGAGCCCGTTGACCACCTCGTTGACCGTGCCGTCGCCGCCCAGCGCCACCACCAGGTCGATGTCGTCGCCCTCCGCGGCCTGCCGGCCCAGGTCCCGGGCGTGCCCCCGGTACTCCGTGGTCACGGCCTCCAGCTTCATCTCGCTGGCCAGCGCGTGGATGAGTACGTCGCGGGTCCGCGCACTGGTGGTGGTAGCTGCCGGATTGACCACGAGAAGTGCGCGCATGACCGCCAGACTACCTACCGCGCGGTATCGCTCTGAAGTCCTTCCCCATGACGTTTACGCTCCGTGACGACATGGGTGCCACCGGGCGAACCCTTCACCGGTTTCCGTGTCGATCCCGACCCCGGCTTCGCTTCCCCGCCGCCGGGATGCCAACCTGCAAGGGTGAGTACTGAGCAGAACACGCCCGCATCGACGCCTCTGCCGAGGCTCGAACCGGCGAAGCCGAGCAGGATCACTCTCGTCGCCGCGCTCACCGCCCTGGAAGGGGCGGCCCTCGCCATCGGCGGGATCTACATGCTGGTCATGGGGCTGCTGGGCCGCCCCGAGAGCCCCCAGCAGGCGGAGACCGGCGGGCTGACGCTGATCGCGCTCGCCGTGATCCCGCTGGCCGCCGCCCGGGGTCTGCTGCGGCGGCGCAGCTGGAGCCGGGGTCCCGCGCTCATCACGCAGATCATCGCGCTCCCCGTGGTCTGGACGCTGCTGCGCTCGCACGGCGTGCTGATCCCGGCCGGGATCGTCCTGGCCGCGGTGAGCCTGACCGCCCTCTTCCAGCTGGTCAGGCCCGCCACCATCGAGGCCCTCGGCATCCGCCGCCCGGGCTAGGGGCCTTTTGTTCGGGTCGGGCCGGATTTGGGAGCGGGGTCTGCCGACGGACTGAACGCGGCGCCGCCCCGCCCCTGGCGGGACGGGGCGGCGCCGGACGTCGCGGAACGGGGTCGTTCCGTCACTCCTCGACGAGCAGTCGCTCGCGCAGCTGCGCCAGCGTGCGCGCCAGCAGCCGCGAGACGTGCATCTGCGAGATGCCGACCTCCTGCGCGATCTGCGACTGGGTCATGTTGCCGAAGAAGCGCAGCAGCAGGATCCGCTTCTCGCGCGGCGGCAGGTCCTCCAGCAGCGGCTTGAGCGACTCCCGGTACTCGACCCCCTCCAGGGCCTCGTCCTCGGAGCCCAGCGTGTCCGCGACCGCGGGCGACTCGTCGTCCGTGTCCGGCACGTCCAGCGAGAGCGTGCTGTACGCGTTGGCCGACTCCAGGCCCTCCAGCACCTCCTCCTCGGAGATGCCCAGCCGCTCCGCCAGCTCGTGGACCGTGGGCGAGCGGCCGTGCAGCTGGGAGAGCTCGGCGGTGGCCGTGGTCAGCGAGAGCCGCAGCTCCTGGAGGCGGCGCGGCACCCGCACCGCCCAGCCCTTGTCGCGGAAGTGGCGCTTGATCTCGCCGACGACCGTGGGGGTCGCGTACGTGGAGAACTCCACACCGCGGTCCGGGTCGAACCGGTCCACCGACTTGATCAGGCCGATCGTGGCGACCTGGGTCAGATCGTCCAGCGGCTCGCCCCGGTTGCGGAAGCGGCGGGCCAGGTGCTCGACGAGCGGCAGGTGCATCCGCACCAGCCGGTTGCGCAGCTCCGCCTTCTCGGGCGAGCCGTCGGGCAGTGCCCGCAGCTCGATGAAGAGTGCCCGCGCCGCGCTGCGGTCGTGTGGATCGTGGTGCCCGTGCTCGCTCATCTGGCCTGCCCGCTCCGCCTGCGACTGCTCCACCGCGACCGTACGGCCCACCGGCCCGTCCGCCCCGTCCTCCGGGTGCGGCAGGGCCTGTTGC
Organism: Streptomyces sp. NPDC001108; assembly: GCF_053598535.1. Lineage (NCBI taxonomy): Bacteria > Bacillati > Actinomycetota > Actinomycetes > Kitasatosporales > Streptomycetaceae > Streptomyces > Streptomyces sp. NPDC001108. The sequence continues at coordinate 243,555 of NZ_JBSFKL010000002.1, read as the reverse complement.
TCCGGGATGCCTGCTGCTCGCACCACCCCTGGTCGCGTCGATTCGTCCCGCACAGGACCGTCCCCGTTCCCGTTGCTCACGCCGGCCCGGGGCCCGCGCCGCGCTGCTTGTAGAGGCTGATGCTGACCGTACGGTCGTCGGCGACCGAGGAGTCGACCTTCCCGGCCAGTGCGGAGAGCACCGTCCAGGCGAAGGTGTCGCGCTCCGGCGCCCGTCCGTCCGTGGTGGGGGCCGACACCGTGACTTCGAGGGAATCCTCGACGAGCCGGAAGACGCAGCTGAGGACGGACCCCGGCACGGCCTGCTGAAGCAGGATCGCGCAGGCCTCGTCGACCGCGATGCGAAGATCCTCGATCTCGTCGAGCGTGAAGTCCAAGCGCGCTGCAAGACCGGCCGTGGCCGTCCGCAGCACCGACAGGTAGGCACCCGCAGCGGGCAGCCGGACCTCCACGAAGTCCTGATTCCCGGGCTCGCCTGCGATCTGGGACACCCTCACCTCCAAGGTGGCACAAACTCTTTCGAGGATCCGGGAAGGGTGCCCCGGAGCCGTGTGGTACGCCGTCGGATCTGGCCCGCGACGCTGTCGTGACCCATGATGCCGTGTCGCCAGAGCCTCAACCCATGGCTGTCACTCATGGTAAACCCATGGGTACGCACAGTGGCTAGGGGTTCGTGGCGGTCAATTGCGAACAACCGGCGCCGGTTTGACGTACCCAGACGTCAGACGATCGAACCGTCCTCGAAGCACCAGCGCCAGCTCTCGCCCGGCTCGAAGCTCCGGATCACCGGGTGACCGGTCTCCTCGAAGTGCGCCGTGGCGTGCCGGAGGGGCGAGGAGTCGCAGCAGCCGACATGGCCGCAGACCAGGCAGAGCCGCAGCTGCACGGGGTGGGTGCCCGCCGCGAGGCAGCCAGGACAGGTGCTGCTCAGCGGGGCCGGCTCGGGGCGCGGCAGTGCGGACAGGTGAGGGCAGTCACTCATGATGTTCAGGTTACGTCGGAGACATGGATCACGGACCGTGGAAGGCGAGGGCCCGGAATGGACGCACTGCCGCTGGTGGGGCTGGTCGCGGCCAGCGCGGCGGTCGCGGGCGCGGCCCGCCGCACCCCGGTGCCGGCCCCGCTGCTGCTCGTCGCGGCGGGCCTGGTCGCCGCCTACCTGCCCGGGGTGCCCACGTACACCCTGGACGCGCACATCGTGCTGCCGCTGCTGCTGCCGCCCCTGCTCCATACGGCGGCCGTCGACAGCTCCTACCTGGACCTGCGGGCCAACCTCCGGCCCGTCGCACTGCTCTCGGTCGGCTACGTCCTGTTCGCGACCGTCGCGGTCGGCTGGCTGGCGTACCGGCTGGTGCCCGATCTGCCGCTCACCGCGGCGCTGGTGCTCGGCGCGGTCGTCGCCCCGCCGGACGCGGTCACGGCCGCCGCGATCGCCCGCCGGGTCGGGCTGCCCGGCCGGCTGACGACCGTCCTCCAGGGCGAGTCCCTGGTGAACGACGCCACCGCGATCACCGCCTACAAGGTGGCGGTGGCCGCCGCCGTCGGCGAGGGCATGAGCTGGGGCGCCGGGATCGGCGAGTTCCTCCTCGCCGCGGTCGGCGGCGTCGCGGTGGGCCTGGCCCTCATGGTGCCGCTGCACTGGCTGCGTACCCACCTCAAGGAGGCGCTGCTCCAGAACACGCTGTCGCTGCTGATCCCCTTCGTCGCGTACGCGGCGGCCGAGCGGGTCCACGCCTCCGGGGTGCTCGCCGTCGTCGTGGTGGCGCTCTACCTCGGGCACCGCTCCTGGCAGGTCGATTTCGCGACCCGGCTCCAGGAGGAGGCCGTCTGGAAGATGGTCGCGTTCGTCCTGGAGTCCACGGTCTTCGCGCTGATCGGCCTCCAGCTGCCCTTCGTACTGAAGGACCTCGGCGGGTACACCGCGGGCGAGGCCGTCTGGTACGCGGTCGCCGTCTTCCTCGCCGTGGTCGTGGTCCGTTTCGTCTGGGTCTACCCGGCGACCTATCTGCCCCGTCTGCTGTCCCGGCGGATCAGGGAACGCGAGCCGGACACCGACTGGACCGCGCCGCTCATCGTCGGCTGGGCGGGGATGCGCGGGGTCGTCTCGCTCGCCGTCGCCTTCTCCGTCCCGTTCGTCGTGCATGGCGGGGCCCCGTTCCCGGCCCGCAACCTGGTGATGTTCCTGACCTTCACCACCGTCATCGGCACCCTGGTGGTCCAGGGGCTCACCCTGCCCGTGCTGGTGCGGGTCCTGAAGCTGCCGGGGCGCGACGCGAAGGCCGAGACGCTGGCCGAGGCGCAGGCCCAGAGTCAGGCGTCCGCGGCCGCCGAGGAACGGCTGGACGAGCTGCTCGCCGACCCCGGCAACCGCCTGCCCGGCCCGCTCGCCGACCGGCTCCGCACCGTCCTGGAGCGCCGCCGCAACGCCGTCTGGGAGCGGTTGGGCGCCGCCAACCCGGTGACCGGTGAGTCGGCGGACGACACCTACCGGCGCCTGTCGAGGGAGGCGATCGACGCCGAACGCGAGGTCTTCGTCCGGCTGCGCGACGAGCGGCACATCGACGACGAGATGCTGCGCACCCTGCTCCGACGCCTCGACCTGGAGGAGGCGGCGGCCTACCGGGAGTCCTCGGACGCCTCCTGAGGGCGGCCCGTGACGACCGCGGCGACCGTGGTCCCCGGTGGGAACGCGCCCTCCCCGGCCAGCTCGGTCAGCGCGTACAGGAGCTTGGCCACGTACAGCCGCTCCACCGGCAGTCCATGGCGCCGCTCGAAGTCGTCGGCGAAGGAGTGCAGCTCCGGGGTGGTACGGGCGTAGCCGCCGAAGTGGAAGCGCTCGTCCAGGGACCAGTCGCCGGCCGGGGCGCCGAAGGCCGCCGTCTGGAGCTCCCGGACCGCCTCCCCGAGGAAGCCGCCGCGCAGGACGGGGACGCCGAGGGCGCGCTGCGGCGGGGCGAGTCCGGCGGCGAGCCCGGCCAGGGTGCCTCCGGTCCCGCAGGCCACCGCGACCACGTCGGCCACGCCGCGCAATTCCCGCCCCAGCTCTGTACAGCCCTGTGCGGCCAGGGCGTTGCTGCCACCCTCCGGGACGACACAGCACTCCCCGTAGCCGCTCAGCAGCCCCTTCAGGACCGTGGGATCGCCCTTCGCGCGGTACGTCGAGCGGTCCACGAAGCGCAGGGTCATCCCGTCGGCGGCGCAGGCGGCGAGCGAGGGGTTCAGTGGGCGGTGGGCCAGCTCATCGCCCCGCACGATCCCGATGGTCCGGAACCCCAGGAGCCGTCCGGCGGCGGCGGTGGCCCGCAGATGGTTGGAGTAGGCCCCGCCGAAGGTCAGCACGGCGCGCCCGCCGGCGGCCCGCAGGTTGGGGGCGAGCTTGCGCCACTTGTTGCCCGGCAGATCGGGGTGGATCAGGTCGTCGCGCTTGAGCACCAGCCGTACGCCGTGACGCGCGAAGCGCTCGTCCTCCACCGGCTCCAGGGGTGAGGGGAGCACCGGCCGCAGCCGGGAGAGGTCGAGCGCTTCGGAGGTCATGCCGTCATTGTGGCCGTGCCCGGCCGGTGGCTCAGTCCTGGGCCAGCCACATGTCCGGGCCGAACACCTCGTAGTGGATGTCGCTCGCCGGGACGCCCTCGGCCAGCAGCTGGGTACGGACGGAGCGCATGAAGGGCAGCGGGCCGCAGAGGTAGGCGCGGGTTCCGGGGGCGATGTCGAGGCCGCTCAGGTCGACGCGGCCGGTGCGGTCGGCCGGGTGGCCGGGCTCGGGGTTCTCGTACCAGAAGTGGGCGGCGGCGTCGGGGAGCTTGGCGGTGAGCCGGTCGTGGTCGACGCGCAGGGCGTGGGTGGCGGGGGAGCGGTCGCCGTGCACGACGGTGACGGGGGCGGTGTGCCCGGTCGCGGCGAGGTGCTCCAGCATCGAGAGCATCGGGGTGCAGCCGATGCCCGCCGAGGCGAGCAGGACCGGTGCGTCGGACGCGTCCAGCACCAGGTCGCCGTAGGGGGCGGAGACGCGCAGCGTGTCACCGGCGGCCACCGCGGCGTGCAGGTGGTTGGAGACCTCGCCGTCGGGCGCCCCGGCCTCGCGCACCCGCTTCACGGTGAGGGAGCGGACCTCCGAACCGGGGGCGCTGGAGAGGCTGTACTGGCGTATCTGGTGGGCCCCGTCGGCCAGCTCCACCTGTACGGAGACGTACTGGCCGGGCCGGAAGTCGGGCGCGGGCGCCCCGTCGGCCGGGCGGATCCGGAAGGTGGCGACGTCGTCGGTCTCCTCGACCCGGGAGACGACCTCCCAGTCGCGCCACACGTCGCCCGCGACGACGCCCTGCTGCGCGTAGAGCCGCTCCTCGATCGATATGAGGGCGTTCGCCATCAGCCAGTAGACCTCGTCCCAGGCGGCGGCGACCTCGGGGGTCACCGCGTCGCCGAGCACCTCGGCGATGGCGGCGAAGAGGTGGGTGTGCACGATCTCGTACTGGGCGGCGGTGACGCCGAGCGAGGCATGCTTGTGGGCGATCCGGCCGAGCATCACGTCGGGGCGGGTGTCCGGGTGCTCGACCAGGTGGGTCGCGAAGGCGGCTATGGAGCCCGCGAGTGCCTGCCGCTGGGCGCCGGACGCCTGGTTGCCCCGGTTGAAGAGGTCGCGCAGCAGCTCGGGGTGGGCCTCGAAGAGCTTGCGGTAGAAGAGGTCGGCGATGTCCCCGATGGCCGCGCCCACGGCGGGCAGGGTGGCTCGGACGGTGGCGGTCGACGTCTCGGAGAGCATCGGGACTCCTTGCGGTTTAAATTGGTATTTGAGATGCGTATTTTCGGGCGTGCCGGATCCGGGCAGGGGGGAGCGGGGTCCGGTGGGTGGGTGTGGTGCGGATCGTGCTCCGGCTCAGCCGGTGTCCGGCCGGGAGCGGCTGATGCCGATCAGCAGCGGACCGGTGGGCGCGGCGACGAGTTCGGTGACGGTGAGCGGGTCGAGTGCCTGGTAGAAGGCGTCCGTCGCACCGCGCAGGGCGGCGCGGAGCCGGCAGGCCGAGCGTACGGGGCAGGGTGTGGTGCCCTCGCAGTCGACGACGTCGCCGGGGCCTTCCAGCTCCCGGACCAGTCCGCCGATCGAGGCGGAGCGCCCCGCCCCGGTCAGGCTGAGCCCCCCGCCGCGGCCCCGGCGCGCCTCGATCAGGCCGAGGTGCTGGAGCTTGGCGACGACCTTCGCCGTATGGGTGTACGGCACCTCCATGGTGGCCGCCACCTCCCGGGTGGTCGGCGTGTCCTCGTCCTCCGCCACGGCGAGGCGCATCAGCACGCGCAGCGCCACGTCGGTGAATCTCGTCAGCCGCATGGCCCTCACGCTAGATAACTTGCATATGAGATGCAAGTTAGCGAGGAGTGTGATACGCGCCACCGCACACCTGCCCGCATCTGCCCAGTCCCAGGCAGATTAGTCACACTCTTTTGTGTAATGGCGCGCGTACTCTCCGCGCTGAAAGGCTTCTTCGCGCAGGTCATCCGAAGAATGGAGAGAACGTCAGATGTCCGTTGGCGAAGAGGTTCAGGGCGCGGCGACGCTTCCGCAGCAGAGTCTGGGGACGGCGGCGGCGCGGAACCTCGCGACGACCACCAAGTCCGCCCCGCAGATGCAGGAGATCACCTCGCGGTGGCTGCTCAAGATGCTGCCGTGGGTCCAGGTGCAGGGCGGTACCTACCGGGTGAACCGCCGGTTGAGTTACGCGGTCGGGGACGGCCGGGTGACCTTCGTGCAGACCGGTGACCGGGTGGCGGTCATCCCCGCCGAGCTCGGCGAACTCCCCGCACTGCGGGACTTCGAGGACGAGGAGGCGCTGAGCGAGCTGGCGCGGCGCTGCGAGCAGCGCGAGATCGCGGCGGGCCAGGTGCTGGGCGTCGCGGGGGACGCGGCGGACACCGTCTACCTCCTGGCGCACGGCAAGGTCCAGAAGGTCGGCACCGGCCCCTACGGGGACGAGACGGTGCTCGGGGTCCACGCCGACGGGGCCTACTTCGGGGACGACTCCCTGGTCGACGGCGACGCCGTCTGGGAGTACACGGCCCGCGCCCTCACCGCCTGCACGGTGCTGACGCTGAGCCGCGCCGACGTGCTGAACCTCGCCGAGCGCTCCGACGCGCTCCGCGCCCACCTCGCCGGCCTGCGCGCCATCCCGGAGCAGCGCACCAACAAGTACGGCGAGGCGGCCATCGACCTGTCCGCCGGCCACGTCGGCGAAGCCGTCGTCCCGCACACGTACGTCGACTACGAGGCGTCCCCGCGCGAGTACGAGCTGAGCGTCGCGCAGACCGTGCTGAAGGTCCACAGCCGGGTCGCCGACCTCTACAACCAGCCGATGAACCAGACCGAGCAGCAGTTGCGGCTCACGGTCGAGGCGCTGCGCGAGCGCCAGGAGCACGAGCTGGTCAACAACCGCGAGTTCGGGCTGCTCCACAACTGCGACTACTCCCAGCGCCTCCAGCCGCACGCGGGCGTGCCGGGCCCCGACGACATGGACGAGCTCCTCTCCCGCCGCCGCGGCTCGAAGCTCTTCCTCGCCCACCCCAAGGCCATCGCCGCCTTCGGCCGCGAGTGCAACAAGCGCGGCCTGGTGCCGGAGAGCGTGGACCTGGGCGGCCAGCACGTACCGGCCTGGCGCGGCGTTCCGATCCTCCCCTGCAACAAGATCCCGGTCACCGAGGCCCGGACCAGCTCGATCATCTGCATGAGGACCGGCGAGTCCGACCAGGGCGTCATCGGGCTCCATCAGACCGGTCTCCCCGATGAGATCGAGCCCAGCCTCTCGGTCCGCTTCATGGGCATCGACGAGCAGGCGATCATCTCCTACCTGGTGACCGCCTACTACTCCGCGGCCATCCTCGTCCCGGACGCCCTGGGCGTCCTGGAGAACGTCGAAGTCAGTCGCTGGCGGTAGCCGATCGGGGTCCGGACGGGGGCGTCCGGACCCCGTCAACCTCCACCGCCGGGCAGCCGTGCCCGCGGTGGTTCCGGGAGGACGCCCCAGTGAAGACCCAGCATGTGACGCAGCAGACCGCGCAGGTGATTCCGTCACCGACCGCCAGGGCCGCGGGCGGTGCCGTGCTCCCCGGCGGCGCGCCGCCGGGGCCCGTGAGCCGGGGCGAGGGGGCCGAGTCCCTCCTGGAGCGGACCCGGGCCCTGGTCGACCCCCGGCTGCGGGCGGCCGTCGAGTCGCTGCCCGGTTCGCTGCGCCGCGTCGCGATGTACCACTTCGGCTGGCAGGAGGCCGACGGCAGCCCGTCCTCGGGGCCCGCGGGCAAGGCGATCAGGCCCGCGCTGGTCCTCGCCGCCGCCCGCGCGCTCGGCGGCGATCCGGAACAGGCGGTGCGGGCGGCCGTCGCCGTGGAACTGGCCCACAACTTCACCCTGCTCCACGACGACATCATCGACGAGGACCGGACCCGCCGGCACCGCCCCACCGCCTGGGCGGTCTTCGGTGTCCCGGACGCCGTCATCACGGGCGACGCCATGATGGTCCTGGCCCACCGGCTGCTCGCCGAGGACTCGTCACCGGCCGCCGCCCAGGCCGCCGCACGGCTCTCGACCTGCATCATCGAGCTGTGCGCGGGGCAGCAGGCCGACTGCTCCTTCGAGGACCGGGGCCCCGAGGAGGTCACGCTGGACGAGTGCCTGACGATGGCCACCGCCAAGACCGGCGCCCTGCTCGGCTGCGCCTGCGCGCTGGGGGCGCTCTACGCCGGCGCGGGGGAGCGGGCGGTCGCCGCGATGGACGGATTCGGCCGGGAGGCGGGCCTCGCCTTCCAGCTCATCGACGATCTGATCGGCATCTGGGGCGATCCCGCCCGGACCGGGAAGCCGGTCGGGGCGGATCTCATGGCCCGTAAGAAGTCCCTGCCGGTCGTCGCGGCACTGACCTCCGGCACTCCGGCGGCGGGCGAACTCGCCGCGCTCTACCGGGGTCCGATGAGCACCCCCGAGGAGGTGGCCCGTGCCGCCGACGCGGTGGAGCGGGCCGGCGGGCGGGACTGGGCGCAGGCCGGGGCGGCGGACCGGATGTCCCGGGCGGTCCATCACCTGTCCCGCGCGGTGGACGACCTGGCCGGGGCGGGGGAGCTCCTGACCCTGGCGGAGTTCGTCACCCGCCGGACGCACTGACACCCCGCTTCCGTGCGCCTTTCGCCGAAGGGCCGTTGGAGGTACTGACGCCCCTTCGGTGCACATCCGTCGAAGGACCGCCGGACGCACCGGCGCTCCCTTCCGCGCACCCTCCGCCGAAGGTCCGGCGGGAGCGTCGGCCGCCATCGGCTGCCCGCCGCCGGTGGGAAGCGGAGGGTGACCGGGCGACTGTCATGGGCACGGGCTACAGTCCGTGCCCATGACAGACGAGTCATGGGCCGGGTGGTACCGGGACCGGCAGGGTTCCGACGCCGTCGTCCTCACCACCGACGGACAGCAACTACGCCTCCGGACACGGGGCACCGACTTCGAGGGCCCCGGCTTCGACGGCCTCACCCCCGTCGCCGGCACGCCACCGGCCGACGACCGGTTCGTCCTGGTGGACGGCGCGCTGAGCGACTGCGTGCTGGAGTGGGACCTGCCGTTCCCGGTCGGCTGGGACGGGGTGGTCCATCAGGCCACGCTCAGCTGCCTGTTGTCGCTGCGCAGGCCCGGTTCGCACCTCAGTCTGGAGCTGCAGTTCGGCGGGGCCTCCTACGCGTCCCGCCGGGCCGAGAGCGACTTCGCCTCCGCGCTCGCCACGATCCAGCGTGCGCTGCCGCCCGGGGTGCGGCTGCGGACCTGTATCGCCTGCGCCTTCTCGGACTACTTCCCGGCCCCGGAGGCGGTCCGCGGACTCTCCGGCGGCCTCGCCTGCTTCCGGGGCGCCAAGGACGCCTACCGGGGAGCGGCGGGCGAGGGTGACGTACGGGACCTGTGGGACCGGCGCACCGGGTTCGTCCAGGAGATCTGGAGCTGCCGCGAGTACGAGCCCCGCCCGGACTCCGGGGCGGGCACCGGCCATCGGGGAGCGTTCCCGCTCGAACACGCCTGAGCGGCCCGGCGCACGGCCGCCGGCCCTCCCGCACATCGCATCCCGCCCCGTACCGGCGCAGTTCCGGTACAGGGCGGGTTTGTCAGCCCCTCATTGTTCTACTAGCATGCGAACAAGGGAGGTTTTGATGAATCGAAAGAACCTGGGTGGGGCCCTCTTCGCGGTCCTGCCGTTCGTGCTCGCCCTCGCCGTCGACCTGGTGCTCTTCCTCGTGTTCCGGGATCGGCTCCCGGAGCGCGTCGCCAGCCACTTCACGGGCGGCGGCCGGGCGGACCAGTACATGGGGCGGGACTGGTACGTGCTGATCAGCACGCTGACGCTCGTCGTGGCCGGCGGGGCGTGGCTGCTCATGGCGGCCCGGTGGCAGCTGCACGGTCGGGCCCACCGGTGGCTCTTCTCCAGCGGCTTCGCCTTGGCCGGTTTCCTCGGCTGGCTGCTGGCCGCCGCGCTGCTCGTCAACGTGGACGCGACCGTGGGTCCGCGGGGGGAGGTGCCGGGAGTCTCGCTCCCGATGTGGCACTTCGCCGCCGCCCTGGGGGTCGCCGCGCTCACGGGCGGGCTCGGATGGGCGCTCGCCGCGCTCTTCCCCGCACCGGAACCGCCGACCGGGAGCGGTCCGGGGCAGGCGGGCGGCGGTGCGCGGATCGCGCTGGCGGACGGCGAGGTCGCCGGGTGGACCCGCGGCGCCGGAAGCCGGTGGGCTCCGGCGGCGGTCCTGGCGCTGCTCGCCGCGGGGCTGGTGCTGACGCCGCTGTGGCGGTGGGAGGCCGGGCTGCCGCTGCTGGTCGTCGGCGTGGTGCTGGGCGGGTTCGTCCGGGCGCACGTGATGGTGGACCGGCGCGGCATCACCGTCTCCGGGACGCTGCCCTGGCCCCGCGTCAGGGTGCCGCTCGACCGGATAGAGTCCGCGTGCAGCCGCGACATCAGCCCTCTCGCCGAGTTCGGCGGCTGGGGCTACCGCGTCCGGCCCGGCGGCACCGGTGTGGTGCTCCGCTCCGGCGAGGGGATCGTGGCGACGTTGGTGGACGGCCGGAAGTTCGCGGTGACCGTCGACGACTCGAAGACCGGCGCCGCGCTCCTCAACACCCTGGTCGACCGGCGTCGGGCGGGACGCTGAGCATGCTGTTCCGTGTCGATCCCACCTCCACCGTGCCGCTCGGCGACCAGATCGCGGCGTGCGTGCGCCGCTCGGCCGCCCGGGGCGAGGTGGCGCCGGGCGAACGGCTGCCCGCGGCCCGGGCGCTCGCGGACTCCCTCGGCGTCAACGTCCACACCGTGCTCCGTGGCTACCAGCAGCTGCGCGAGGAAGGGCTCATCGAACTGCGCCGGGGCCGCGGCGCGGTCGTCACCGGAGGCGTCCCGCCGCACCGGGCCAGACTGCTGGAACGCGTACGGGAAGTGGCGGCCGACGCGCGTGAGCTGGGCATGACCGAGGAGGAGCTGCTGGAGCTGGTGCGGACCGCGCTGCGCACCGGCTGAGACGTCCGGCGCGGCACGCCGCGGGGTGGGGCCCCGCGGCGTGCCGCGTGCGTGACGGCCGTGACCGTCAGGAGGCGTTCTTCGCGAGGGAGGCCGCGAAGCCGTACTGCCAAAGGGAGTTGACCCGGCTGACCTCGTTCGCGTTCGGGTACGGGTTGGTGCAGGACGTGCCGGGGCCGCCGCCGGACATCAGCTCGCTGCACGGACCGGAGTAGTGGTCCGGCAGGCCGAGCACGTGCCCGGTCTCGTGGGCGGTGACCCGGACCGAGCTGTACTGCTGGTTCTGCGCGTAGTCCAGGAAGACGTAGCCGTTGCCGTGCCCGTCGGTGCTCGCGTACGACCCCCGGGAGTCGTTGCCCTCGTAGTAGGCGAAGTCGGCGTTCGAGCCCTCCTGGAGCCGGACGTTGGAGACCGAGCTGTTCCAGATCTGCGCGCTGCTGGATATCTGGCTGCGGAAGCTCGGCGCGTTGGTGGCGCTGTAGACGATGGTGACGGACTTGAGGCCGGGGTTGGCCGCCCGCTTCTTCGCGACGGACTTGGCGACCGCCTCGAAGAACGCCTTGTTCCCGGCGGCGTTCTCCGCCGAACCGGCGTACGCGGCGTAGCCCGCGGCCTTCTGGGCCGCCTGGTCGGCGGGGGCCGGGGAGGCGGCGATCGCGGGTGCGGTGCCCAGCGCGGCCGCGAGGCCGAAGCCGAGGCCGACCAAGGCCGAGATGACGGTCCTGGGGTGCTTCATGGGGGGTCTCCTGCCGTTACCGGTCCGATGGACCCGTCCGATGATCGGAACCGGACGGGTGCGGTACGCAGTGAGTGTCGGGGAGCGGAAGCCGCGGCGGATGATGTCAACCGGCGATAGCGCCGCACTATCACCGGTCCCCGTACGGTCGCTGAAGCTTCCGTCAACTCCCGGTGAATTAAAGGGCTTTGAGATGATTGGGGAGTCTGGTGCGACCGTCTCCCGCCGCCCTACGCTCGCTCGTATGGAGCTTGAGGTGAGGCACCTCAGGGCGCTGTGCGCCATCGCGGACGCGGGCAGCCTGCACCGAGCCGCCCGCCGCCTGGGCGTCAGCCAGCCCTCTCTGACCACCCAGCTGCGCCGGATCGAGAACGCCCTGGGCGCCGAGCTGTTCTGGCGCGAACGGACCGGCTGCCGCCCGACCCAGCTCGGCCGCGCCGTCCTCAGCCGCGCCCGCCCCCTGGTCGACGGCATGACCGCCCTGGTCAGCGACGCCAGGGCGGAGGCCGACGCGGTCCGCGCCACCGGTCCCCGGCTGCGCATCGGCTGCACGGCGAGCCGGGTCATCGGCGGCTGGTTGCGCCGGCTCCGGCTCCGGCTGCCCGGCACCGACATCTCGCTGCGGGTCGACGTGTCGGCCCGCGCCCTGCTCCGCGACGTCGCGACCGGCGCGCTGGACGTCGCCTTCGTGCACGAGGTCGAGGGGTGCCCGCTGGCGGTACCGGACGGTCTGGAACAGCGCGTACTCCTGGACCGCGAACCGCAGTTCATCTCCATGGCCAGGGACCACCCCGCCGCCGCCCGCCCGGTGGTCGACCTCGTCGACCTGGCCGCCGACCGGTGGATGGTCGACCCCACGGTGGACGGCGAGTGGGACGGGCTGCGGCGGGTCTTCGACGCGGCCGGTCTCGCCCCGACCGTCCTGCACGGGGACTACCTCACCGCCGCCTCGCTCATCGTGCTCGGCGAGGCGGTCGCCCCCTGCCAGCCGACCTCCGGGCCGCGCGACGACATGGCGATCCGCCCGCTGCGCGACGACCCCCTCGCCGTACGGCTGCTGCTGCTCTCCCGGCCGGGCGCCGACATGGACCCGGTCTACGCGGAGCTGGAGGCGGCCTACCGGGAGGCCGCCTCGCGCGCCGCCGGGTACCACCAGTGGCTGCTGCGCAACCGCAGCCCGCTCGCCCGCACCCCGTGACCGGAAGGTTCCCGGTTTCGCCGTGGGCGTGCCGATTCCGCCAGGAGCGAGGACCGGTTACCGGAACGGCTCCGGCCGGGCAGAGTCGGATCATGAGGCTACTGATCCTGGGCGGTACGGAGTTCGTGGGGCGCGCGGTGACCGAGGAGGCGTCGGCGCGCGGCTGGGACGTCACGGTGTTCCACCGGGGCCGGCACGCCGCCCCGCCGGGCGTGGCGGAGCTGCTCGGCGACCGCACCGCGCCGGACGGCCTCGCCGCGCTGGCCCGGGGCGCCGCAGACGGGCCCGGCTGGGACCTGGTCGTCGACACCTGGAGCGGCGCACCCTCGGCCGTCCGGGACGCCGCCCGGCTGCTCGCCGGCCGGGCCGGGCGGTACACGTACGTGTCCAGCCGCTCCGTGTACGCGTACCCGGCCCCGGCCGGGCTGCCCGAGGACGGCCCGCTGGTCACCGGCGCCTCACCGGACGCGGGCGGGGACGTCCCGTACGCGCAGGCCAAGCGCGGCGGGGAGCTGGCGGCGCTCGACGCCTTCGGCGACCGGGCACTGCTCGCCCGCGCCGGGCTGATCCTCGGTCCCGGGGAGAACATCGGCCGACTGCCCTGGTGGCTGGGGCGGATCGCCCGGGGCGGGCCCGTACTGGCCCCCGGCGGACCGGATCTGGATCTCCAGTACATCGACGCCCGCGACCTCGCCGGCTGGCTGCTGGACGCGGCCCGCGCCGGGCTGCACGGCCCGTACAACCTGGTGAGCCGCCCGGGCCACACCACCATGGGGCGGCTGCTGGAGGCCTGCGTGCGTGTCACCGGCTCCGGCGCCGAGCTGCGCTGGGTCCCCGAGGAGGCGATCCTCGCGGCGGGCGTGGAGCCGTGGAGCGACCTGCCGGTCTGGCTGCCGCCGGGCGAGCTGTACGACACGCTCCACCGCGGCGACGTCGAGCGGGCGCACGCGGCCGGGCTGCGCTGCCGCCCGGTCGAGGAGACGGTCGCCGACACCTGGACGTGGCTGGAGAAGCTGGGCGGACGGGCCCCGCAGCGGCCGGACCGGCCGGCCGTCGGGCTGGACCCGGAGGTGGAGGCCCGGCTCCTCGGGGGCGCCTGACACCGGCGCGCGCCCGGACCCGGCCGCGCGCTGATCCACCGGGGAACACGGCACAGCCCGTAGTTTTGGCCCATGGCCGAACTGCTGCTGCACCTCACCGAAGGCCCGCTGTGGGAGGCGGCCCGCGGGATCGGGACGTTCGAGATGTCCACCCGCGGCCGCACCCTGCACGAAGAGGGCTTCATCCACTGCTCGCTGCCGCACCAGCTCGACGGTGTCGCCGAACTGCTCTACGGCACCGGGAGCGGGGCCGGCGCCCACGACCAGGAACTCGTCGTCCTCGTCATCGACCCCGACCTGCTCACGGTGCCCGTCCGGTACGAGCCCGCCGCGCCCGGCGGCGAGGAGTTCCCGCACATCTACGGTCCCGTCCCGGTGGACGCGGTCGTCGAGGTGCGCCCCTGGCCCGGGAACGCGCCCGGGAACGCGCCCGGGAATTCGCCGGGGAAGGAGGACGGTCCCGCATGAGCGACACGTCCGCCACGAGCACGCCGGTCCCGGACGCCCCGATCGTCGCCGTCACCGGCGCGGGCGGTGCCGTCGGCGGCCGGGTCGCCCGGCGGCTGGTCCGGGCCGGGGTGCCCGTACGGCTGCTCGGCCGCGACCCGTCCCGGCTGCCCGAACTGCCCGGAGCGGTGGCCGCCCCGCCCGCCCCGTACGGCGACGGGGAGGCCATGCGGCGTGCCCTGGCCGGGGCGCACACCCTGTTCCTGGTCTCGGCGCACGAGAGCCCGCACCGGGTACGGGAGCACACGACGGCGGTGGACGCGGCGGTGGCCGTCGGCGTCGAACGCATCGTGTACGTCTCGTTCCTGGGAGCGGCGCCGGACGCCACATTCACCTTCGCCCGGGACCACTGGCACACCGAGGCGCACATCCGGGCCGCCGACGTCCGCCACACCTTCCTCCGCGACAGCCTGTACCTCGCGGGCATCCCGGCCATGACCGGCGCCGACGGGGTGCTGCGCGGACCGGCGGGCGACGGACGGGTGGCGGCGGTGGCGCACGACGACATCGCCGACGCCGCCACCACCGTCCTGCTGGCCGGTACCGGACCGGGCGCCGAGGGCCCCGTCACCCGGCACGACGGGCGGAGCTACGACCTCACCGGCCCCGAGGCGTTCACCCTCGCCGAGGCGGCGGAGGAGCTGAGCCGGGTCACCGGCCGGGCCGTCACCTACGTGCCGGAGACCCGCAAGGAGGCGTACGCCTCACGGGCGCACTACGGGGCCGAGGACTGGGAGGTGGCCGGCTGGGTCACCTCGTACGAGGCCATCGCCGCCGGTGAAATGGCCACGGTCTCGGACGCCGTGCCGCAGCTCACCGGCCGCCCGGCGACGGGCCTGGCCGCCTTCCTGCGGCAGCACCCGGACAGCTACCGGCACCTGCTGGCACCGGACGGGCCGCCCCGACCCTGAGCACACCCGAGCCCTTGGGCCGCCCCGCGCCCGCCCGCTTCCCGTGGGCGGGCGCGGCTGTTCAGACGACGTACGCCCCCGACCGCGCCGCGGCCTCGGCGGCCTCGGCGGCCCGGTCCGCCGCCGCCGCGTCGAGCCTGTCCCCGCTGGTCAGCAGCCGGTAGTAGAGCGGTGCCGACACGGCGCGGACCACTTCGCCGGGGTCCGTGCCGGCGGGCAGCTCGCCGCGTTCGACGGCCTCGGTGACGCAGGCGGACCACTCCTCGACCCGGATCGCGTAGAAGCGGTGCAGCGCCTTCGCCGTGTGCGGGTCGCAGAGGGCCGCGGCGATCACGGCCCGGAAGAGAGCACCCTGCCGCGCGTCGGTGAGGGTGTCCACCACCAGCCGGGCGTTGGCCCGGAGGTCCTCGGTGAGCGAACCCGTGGCCGCACGGGGCGAGGACTGCTCGGCCATGTCGTCCAGCAGGTCCGCCATCAGCCCGGTCGGGGTGGACCAGCGCCGGTAGACGGTGGTCTTGCCCACGCCCGCCCGGCGCGCGACGTCGGCGAGGTCCAGCCGGCCGAAGCCGTGCTCGGCCAGGGCGTCGCCCGCCGCCCGCAGCACCGCTTCACGCACCCGGGCGGTACGGCCCCCGGGACGCACGCTGCCGGGTTCCACCGCCTCGGGGTCCACACCCTCAGAAGTCATAACGGGTCTCCAGTTCCATTAGTGTCTCTTCCTCTGCTACGGTGACGCCCACCTTAACGGAACCACAGTCCCGTTAGAGAACCTGCGCTGAGGAAGGCCCGCCATGTCCGCGCCCAGCCCCGCCCCGTCGGCCGCGACCGACTCCGCCCCCGCCCCCTCCGGGGATCGCGTCCCCGCCGCTCCAGCCGTCCGGATGACCGGGCGGCAGAAGCTCGTCCTCACACTTCTCCTCGGCGCGCAGTTCATGATCGCCGTGGACTTCTCGATCCTGAACGTCGCGCTGCCCGCCGTCGGCCAGGGGCTCGGTTTCCCCCTCTCCCGACTCCAGTGGATCGCCACCGCCTTCGCCCTCGCCGCCGCCGGGTTCACCCTGCTGTTCGGCCGGATCGCCGATCTGGTCGGCCGGAAGCGGATGTTCCTCGTCGGCATGACCGTCCTCGGTCTCTCGTCCGTTCTCGGCGGGCTCGCCACCTCGCCCGGTGTGCTGCTCGTGGCCCGGGTGCTCCAGGGGCTCGCCACGGCGGCCGTCACGCCCGCCGGGCTGGCACTGCTGACCACCGCCTTCAAGGAGGGGCCGCTGCGCGAACGCGCCCTGGGCCTCAACGGGGCGCTGATGTCGGCGGGCTTCACCGCCGGGGCCGTCCTCGGCGGACTGCTCACCGACCTGCTCTCCTGGCGCTGGGCCTTCTTCGTCAACGTGCCGGTCGCCGCCCTGGTCGTCGCCCTCGCCCCGTCCGTCGTCACCGACGCCCGGCCCGCCCGTCGTCCCCGGCTCGACGTCCCCGGCGCGGTGACCGTCACCGGCGGACTGCTGCTGCTCGTCTACGGTCTGACCCGGGCCGGCGAGTCCGGCTGGACCGGGCCCGTCACCCTGGCGGCCCTGCTTGCCGGGGCCGCGCTCCTCGTCGCCTTCCGGTTCGTCGAGGCGAGGGCCGCGGCGCCGCTCGTCCCCGTACGCGTCCTGCGGCGGCGCGGCGTCGTCTGGGGCAACACGGCGGGGCTGATCGCGTTCGTCACCGAGACCTCGCTGGTCTTCCTGCTCACCCTCTACCTCCAGGAGGTCCTCGGCTACTCGCCGCTCGCGACCGGGCTCGCCTTCGGTGTCCTCGGCGTCGGCACGGTGCTCGGCGGGGCGTTCGGCGGGCGGGCAGTCGGCCGGTTCGGGAGCCGGGCCACCATCGTCGGCGGCGGGATCGTCCAGGCCGTGGCGACCCTCTCCCTGGTCGCGCTGGGCAGCACAGGTGGCTGGATCGCGCTCTTGCTGGTGGCCACGTTCGTCGGCGGCATCGGCAACATGCTGATGATCGTCGGCTTCATGGTCACCGCGACCTCGGGGCTCCCCGACGAGGAACAGGGCCTGGCCACCGGGCTCGCCACCATGACCCAGCAGGTCGGCATCACGATGGGCATCCCGGTCATGAGCGCGATCGCCACCGCCCGGATCTCCGCCCTCGGCGGCACCGGACCCGAGGCCGTCCTGTCCGGGGTCGCGGTCGCGATCCTGGTCAACGCGGCGCTGGTGCTCGCCGGGGCACTCCTCGCGGGGGCCTTCCTCGCACCGCGCCGCCCGGGCGGCGCGTCCCGCCCGTGACGGGACGCGGGCGGGGCGGGCCGTCGGGGGTGTCCCGGCGGCCCGGTCGTCAGGAAGCGCTCTGCCGGCCGGCGCCGTGCGCCTGCCGCAGCGCGGCGATGTCGAGCTTCTTCATCGTCATCATCGCCCGGGTGACCCGGGCGGCCTTCTCCCCGTCCGGGTCGCTCACCAGCTCGATCAGCCCGTCGGGCACGACCTGCCAGGAGACCCCGTACCGGTCCTTCAGCCAGCCGCAGGGGCCTTCCTCGCCGCCGTCGGTGAGGAGCGCCCAGTAGTGGTCCACCTCGGCCTGGTCCGCGCAGCCGATCTGGAACGAGATGGCCTCGTCGAAGGTGAACGCCGGTCCGCCGTTCACCCCGACGAACCGCTGGCCGTTGATCTCGAACTCCACCGTCATCACCGAGCCGGCGGGCCCCGGCCCGGCCTCGCTGTAGCGGGCGACCCTGCCGACGCGGGAGTTCCGGAAGACGGACACGTAGTACTCCGCGGCCTCCTCGGCCTGCCCGTCGAACCACAGACATGTGGTGAAACCCTCGGTCGCCATAGCTGTCTCCCCTCGTGTACGCAGCCCCGTTTCATTGCTCGCGTATACCAGGAGGAGCGAAGTGACGGGGGACCGGAATCGGCCGACTCCATATGGTCCCCCGGAAGCGCGCAAACATCTCGACGACACGGCCGTGTCGGGCGAAACGAGCGCGAATCGCTGCGCCGCGCCATGGAGTTGCCGCTCCGTTCCGATCCGGTCGCCTCCGGGCGCGGTGGTCAGGCGGAGGTCGTGGGCCAGGCGTCGCCCGGGCGGCGGCACTGGTAGACGCGGCTCGCGTGCACCGGGACGGCCGGATAGGCGGCGGCGATGGTGGCCCGGTACGCCTCGGCCGCGGCCCGCGCCGCGGCGTCCTCGTGCGGCTGCTGGGAGGGGGACGAGCTGAGCGGGAACTTGATGACGGCGCCTATCTCGACGCCGGTGTCGTAGGCCGTGAACGAGTACTCGACGGCGTAGGCGCCTTCGGGGACAGACATGTTCAGTCTCCTGACGAAGAGGGATCGCACGGTATGCGGTACCAAGTGATCTTAAAATAAACGATGTTGGCCACTGTGGCGCGTAGTCGGACGGCGGGTCGCATCGGTGCCGGGGGCGTCGGACACCGGACTGCGGCGTCGCGGGGTCATGCGCCGGACACCCTCCGGGGCATGACCGGACCGGGGCAGCGCCCGTGGCCGGCGTGCAGTTCGAGGCGCTCGGCCGCGAAGGACGCCCGGAAGTCCCGATCGTGCGAGACCGCGACCACCGCCCCCGGGTAGGCCGCGAGCGCCGCCTGAAGGTCCTCGACCAGGTCGAGTGCGAGGTGGTTGGTCGGTTCGTCGAGGACGAGGAGGTCGGCGGGCCGGGTCACCAGGGTCGCGATCTGCAACCGCCGCTGCTGGCCCACGGACAGGGCGGCGACCGGGACGTGCAGATCCTGTTCGCGGAACAGGCCCAGGGACAGCAGCTGTTCGGCGTGCTCGTCCGGCGGCCCGGGGCGCCCGGCGGCGAACGCGGCGAGCAGCGGCAGCCGTGACGCGCGGGCGGGCAGTTCCTGGGCGAGATGGCCGACGCGGGCGGGGCGGCGCACCGTGCCCGCGTCCGGTCGCAGCTCGCCCGCCAGGACGCGGAGCAGCGTCGTCTTGCCCGCCCCGTTCCCGCCCGTGACGAGGAGGCGGCCTCCCGGCCCGATCGTCAGGAGCCCGTCGAGGCTCAGCCGTTCCCCGACCCGTACGCCGTCGAGTTCGGCGAGTACCTCCTGGGCCGGGCCGGGGTCCGCGGACGGCGGCAGCGTCGTGAACCGGAGCGGTTCCGGCGGCTTCACCACCGGGTCGCGCCGCATCCGCTCCAGACGCTCCCGCGCCGAGCGGACCCGCCCGCCGAGCTTCGCCTCGCTGGAGCGGCGGTGCTTGCCGAAACCCTGCTTCGGGTCGCGTCCGGTGACGGCCAGCCGCCGGCCCGCGGCCTCCAGCAGCTCCTCCGTCCGGGCCACCTCCTCGACCCAGTCCGCGTACCGCTGCTCCGCTCCGTGCCGGGCGGCGGCCCGCGCGGCACGGTAACCGGCCCAGCCGTCCCCGTACCGGCGCACGGTGCGCTCGTCCCGGTCGACCTCCAGGATCGTGGTCGCGATGCGTTCCAGGAAGCCGCGGTCGTGGGTGACCGCGACGACGGTGCCGCGGTGGGCGCGCAGGTGTTCCTCCAGCCAGCCCACGGCCGCCGCGTCGAGGTGGTTCGTCGGCTCGTCCAGAAGCAGCAGTTCCGGGGCGGCGGCCAGGCAGCAGGCGAGCGCGAGCCGCGACTGTTCACCGCCGGACAACGAGCCGAGCAGCCGCTCCCGGCCGATCCGGGCCAGCCCGAGCCCGTGCATGGCGGCATCGACGCGGGCGTCCGCCTCGTATCCACCGCGTTCCTGGTAGGCGGTCAACAGATCGCCGTACGAAGCGAGTTCCGCGTCCGACGCGTCGGCGAGGGCCGCCTCCGCGACACGGATCCTCCGCTCCATGTCGCGCAGTTCGGCCAGGGCGAGGTCGACGGCGTCCTGCACGGTGCGGCCCGCGTCGAGGCCGAGGGTCTGGGCGAGATGACCGGTCCCGCCGGGAAAGCGGACGGTGACCTCCCCGGCGTCCGGCTCCTCGACCGCGGCGAGCAGCCGCAGCAAGGTGGACTTGCCGGAGCCGTTCTCACCGATCACGGCGGCCTTCTCGCCCGGCCGTACGGTGAAGGAGACCTGGTCGAGGACGGTCCGGGTGCCGTACGACTTGGTGACGGACCTGACGGACAGCTGCGCCACGGTGGGGGCGGCGGTGGGCATGACGGTATGAGCGCGGTCGCGCATAAGGCTTTCCCTGGGCATGCGAAGGGTCTACGGGCGGCAGAAACGGCGGCAAGGGCCGTGCCCGGACTCAGACGAAGAAAAGGAAAGCCATGCCGCCACCGTAACAAGACGCATCGTCCTGCTCCATGGGATTTACGGGGGTACGGAATCGACGACCGCGGCGAGGAGGTGTGCTCGGCCCGACGATTCCCCGCACTCGACCGGGCGTGCTCCGAGCCGCCGATCCGGCACGTGGAAGCGGGCGGACGGCACGGCCCGTGGAATTGAGAGGACGGCCCCGGCGACAGCGAGGCTCCCCGCCGTGCCGCGATGGGGGATCCCCTCCGGCACAGCCCGGTCGACCGGGGAGGGAGTGCCCCATGCGCGAGCCGGGGGTGCGTGGTCGGTCACTTCGTCGGGCACGCTGGGACGGTGCCGATGCCCACGGACGGATCCGAACGTAAGGACTGCCCCGTGCCCCTCGCTGTTCTCCTGGTCGGGCTGCCCGGTTCCGGGAAGACCACCCTCGCCCGGGCCCTGGCCGGCCGGGGGTTCGCGCGTCTCTCCGTCGACGAGGAGGTCCACCGTCTGCACGGCCGTTACGGCGTGGACTATCCCGAGGACACCTACTTCGCGCGCGAGCGGCCCGTCGTCGAGGCGGTCCGGCGGAGGTTCGGCGAGGAGATCGCGGCGGGGAACGACGTGGTCCTGGACCACGGCCTGTGGCGCCGTCGCGAGCGGGACGCGTGGCGGCGGGCGGCCCGTGACGAGGGTGGTCTGCCGCTGGTCGTGCACCTGCCTGCCGGCCGCGACGAGCTGGTGCGGCGGCTGGCCGGGCGCAACGGACGCGGGGATGCCAACGCTCTCGTGGTCACGCCCGAAGCGCTCGACGACTTCTTCGGCCGTTTCGAACCGCCCGGGGTGGACGAGGAGGTCATCATCCATCGAGGTGACCTCGGCGCGCTTCTGGCGGCGCTGGCACAGCACCGGCGCGCCGAAGGGGCTTGACGGCGGGGCGGGCGGAAGCGAGGAAGGGAGGCCCGGCCGCGCGAAGCGGCCGGGCCTCCCTTCCTCGCCGAGCGGCGAGAAGGTCAGGCCTTCTTCGTCTCCCAGAAGATCTTGTCGATCTGGGCGATCAGGTCAAGAGCCTTCTGGCCCGTCGCCGGGTCCGTGGAGGCCTTCGCGGCCGAGAGGGCCTTGAGGGTGTCGTTGACCAGCTGGTGCAGCTCCGGGTACTTCTCGAAGTGCGGCGGCTTGAAGTAGTCGCTCCACAGCACCGAGACGTGGTGCTTGGCGAGCTCGGCGCGCTGCTCCTTGATGACCACCGCGCGGGCCCGGAAGTGCGGGTCCTCGTTGGCCTGGTACTTCTCCTGGACGGCCTTGACGGACTCCGCCTCGATGCGGGCCTGGGCCGGGTCGTACACGCCGCAGGGCAGGTCGCAGTGGGCGCTGACCTTCACCTTGGGGGCAAACAGGCGGGAAAGCATTGAGCTGTCCTTCCTCGTGATCGTCTTCTCAGGTGGGACATTACTCGGTGAGAGGCGGGTTTTCCCGGGTGCCCCCATGGGCTTAGGCCAAAAGTCCGGGGCGAGGATGAGGCCAGTGGCCCGGTGATGCGGGACGCTGTTGTCGGGACGGGTACGGAATGTGTGCGGGACGGGCCGGGAGGTACCGGAGATGCGGGAGGTGCCGGAGATGCCGGAAACGCCTGAGCCGACGCGGGAGCGGTCCGGGCGGGGGCCGGTGGCGCGGGGGCCGTTCCAGGTGGTGGAGGTGACCGGGCCGTCGATGGTGCCGACGCTCCATCACGGGGACTGGCTGCTGGTGCAGTACGGGGCCCGGGTCCGCCCCGGTGACGTGGTGATCCTGCGCCATCCGTTCCAGCAGGACCTGCTGGTGGTGAAGAGGGCCGCCGAACGGCGCCGGGGCGGCTGGTGGGTGCTGGCCGACAACAGCTTCGCGGGCGGTGACAGCACGGACTACGGTGCCGTCCCCGAGGAGCTCGTACTGGCCACGGCCCGGCTGCGGTACCGGCCGCCGGCGAAGGGTCAGCGTTCGCTGCGGTCCGTGGTGAGCTGGGCGGTCTCCGCGCTGCGGCCGGTGTCGGCGGCCCGCTCCGTCTCCAGGCGCTTGCGGGCCCGGTAGGCGGCCACGTTGGCGCGGGTCGCGCACCGGTCCGAGCAGTAGCGGCGGGACCGGTTGGTCGAGGTGTCGAGGTAGGCGTTGCGGCACGGCGACGCCTCGCACAGGCCGAGCCGGTCGACCCCGTACGACGTGAGGTGGAAGGCCAGGCCCATCGCCGCGATGGCGGCGTACCCGGCCGTCGCGTTCGACGGGTGGTCGGCCAGGTGCATGTGCCAGTCCGGCTTGCCGTCCGCGTCCCGGGTCTCGTGGCCGGAGATCTGCGGGCTGACCGGGAACTCCAGCATCAGCGAGTTGAGCAGGTCGACGGCGAGCGTCTCGTCACCCCCGTCGGCCGCCTCGAAGACCGCGCGCAGCCGGGCCCGTACCGACCTGAAGCGGGTCACGTCCGCGTCGGTGGCGCGCCGGGCGGCCTGCTGGTTGGGGCCGAACAGCTCGCGGACCGCCTCCACGGAGGTGAGGCAGTCCTTGTTACGGGCCGGCTCCTCGGTGTTGACCAGACGTACGGCGTAGTCCGAGTAATAGGCCAGTTCCACTTGTAGTCCTTACGGCGTCGGTCTATGGTCGATGCGTCGAAAGATGTAATGGGCTGTTCAAGATTCAGGGTATTACATGGAGGTTCCGGTGGCAGAGACGTCGACGGGTACGGACTGGCGGGCCTGGCAGGAGAGCTGGGACCGTCAGCAGGAGTGGTACATGCCCGACCGCGAGGAGCGCTTCCGGGTGATGCTGGACATGGTCGAGGCCGTCGTGGGGCCGCGGCCGAGGGTGTTGGACCTCGCGTGCGGTACGGGAAGTATTACGGACCGGCTGCTCCGGCGGTTCCCGGAAGCCACCAGTACCGGAGTCGACCTCGACCCCGCGCTGCTCACCATCGCGCGCGGCTCCTTCGAGGGGGACGGGCGCGTCGAGTTCGTCTCCGCCGACCTCAAGGACCCCGCGTGGGCCGCGAAGCTGCCGTACGACTCGTACGACGCCGTCCTCACCGCGACCGCCCTGCACTGGCTGCACACCGAACCGCTCGCCGCGCTCTACGGGCACATCGGCGGGCTGGTCAGGGACGGCGGCGTGTTCATGAACGCGGACCACATGATCGACACCACCACGCCCCGGATCAACGCGGCCGAGCGCGCCCACCGGCACGCCGTCATGGACCGGGCCAAGGAGGCGGGCGCGGTCGACTGGGCGGACTGGTGGGCGCTGGCCGCCAAGGACCCGGCGCTGGCCGGACCGACCGCCGAGCGGTTCCGGATCTACGGTGAACACGCGGACGGCGACATGCCCCCGGCGGCCTGGCACATCGACACCTTGCGTGCGGCCGGGTTCGGTGAGGCGCGGGCCGTCTGGGCCTCGCCCTCGGACACCCTGGTGCTCGCCGTGAAGTGAGGGACAGACGGTTCGTCAGGACCGGGAGAGGGGGAGGGCGGTACGTCGCCCTCCCCCTCTCCCGTGTGCGCTGCAACCCGCCGCGGCCCCCACCGCACTGGAAGGGATGAGACGGTCCGCACCCGCGGACCCGGGAGAGGGGCGCCGACGATGCGGATCGATGACGATGCCGCGCTGCACGCCTTCGTCGAAGGCAGACGTACCGCGCTGTTCCGCAGCGCGTACCTGCTCTGCGGCGACCGGCACGAAGCCGATGACCTGGTCCAGGCGACGCTGGTCAAGGTGGTGCTCGGAGGGCGGCGGTACGGACGGCTCGACAACATCGAGGCGTACGCGCGCAAGACGCTGATCAACACCTTCATCGCATCCCGCCGCCGGTTCTGGCGGCGCGAGCAGTCCTACGGGGAACTGCCCGACCGCCCCGACCGGACGGCCGACACGGACACCGGTCTGGCGGTACGGGCGGCGCTCGCCCGTCTCACCGACAAGCAGCGGGCCGTCCTGGTCCTGCGCTACTGGGAGGACCTGAGCGTCGAGGTCACGGCCGAGCTGCTCGGGATGCGGGAGAACACGGTCAAGAGCCACACGGCTCGGGGGTTGGCGGCACTGCGCGCCGAGATGGCGGAGGAATTGGTATGAGCAACGACGTGCACGAGCTGCTGGGGCGGGCCGCGGACGGCGCGGGGGAGCCGACGACCTCGGTACGGGCGGTGTACGCCGGGGCCGCCCGGGCGCGGCTGCGCCGCCGGGCCGGCGTCACGACCGCGGCGGTCGCCGCCGTCGCGGCCGGTGCGGTCGTCCTGCCGGGGCTGTCCCCGGCCGGGAGCGGCGGCGGCCCGGCCGTGCCCGGGGCCACGGTGGCGGCCCCGGTCGAGCTGGTGGGCAACGGCGGCCGGGAGAAGGAACTGGCGAAGGTGCTGCCCCCGGGCGTCGGGGTGGTCAACGAGGTCTCGATGGCCGTGATCATCGACGGCGACACCTACGAGCGGGAGATGCCGCACCTCCAGGGACCGCTGGACGGCAGCTACTCCGTACGCAGGGACGGTGGCGTCGGCTACCTCACCATCGGCTACATGGACACCGGCAACGGCGGCCGGGCGCAGGACATCTGCAAGCCCTCCCACGGGGTCCCCGGTGCGACGGACTGCGTGAACGAGAAGCGGCCGGACGGCAGTGTGCTGACCACCTGGACCGACGCGATGGAGGGCGTCGAACTGCCCTGGGGACCCGAGCTGAGCGGCCGGCTGGTCATGAAGGACGGCGGGGTGCTGGCCGTGCGCGGCAGCACCGGCTTCGAGGGGAAGCGGGCGCAGGGGCCGCTCCTGAAGAACCCGCCGCTCACCCGGGACCAGTTGCGGTCCCTGCTGCTCGACCCGGCCCTGCTGCCGAAGAAGTAGGCGGGGAATGAGGAGAGGGGGAGGGCCGCGCGGCCCTCCCCCTCTCCTCATGGCCTCATGGCCTCATGGCCTCATGGCCTCATGGCCTCATGGCCTCATGGCCCGGGCGTCACAGGACCTTGGACAGGAACGACTTCGTCCGGTCGTGCTGCGGGTTGGTCAGCACGTCGCGCGGGTGGCCCGACTCGACGACCACGCCGTCGTCCATGAAGACCAGCGCGTCGCCGACCTCGCGGGCGAAGCCCATCTCATGGGTGACGACGATCATGGTCATGCCGTCCTCCGCGAGTCCGCGCATGACGTCGAGGACATCGCCCACCAGCTCCGGGTCGAGCGCCGAGGTCGGCTCGTCGAAGAGCATCAGCTTCGGCTCCATGGCCAGGGCGCGGGCGATCGCCACCCGCTGCTGTTGGCCGCCGGAGAGCTGCGAGGGGTAGTTCTTCGCCTTGTCGCCGAGGCCGACCCGGTCCAGCAGCCGCTCGGCGCGGGCCCGGGCCACCGCCTTGGACTCGCGCCTGACCTGGACCGGGGCCTCCATGACGTTCTCGATCGCCGTCATGTGCGGGAAGAGGTTGAAGCGCTGGAACACCATGCCGATGTCCTGGCGCTTCAGCGCGACCTCGCTGTCCTTCAGCTCGTAGAGCTTGTCGCCCTTCTGCCGGTAGCCGACCAGTTCGCCGTCGACGTACAGCCGGCCGGCGTTGATCTTCTCCAGGTGGTTGATGCACCGCAGGAACGTCGACTTGCCGGAGCCGGACGGGCCGATCAGGCAGAAGACCTCACGCGGCGCGACCTCCAGGTCGATGCCCTTGAGGATGTGCGCGGCGCCGAAGGACTTGTGGACGCCCTCGGCCTTCACCATGGCGTTCATGCCATGCCTCCCTTCGGGCGGCCCAGGGACAGCAGATTGGCCCTGACCTTCTGGAACGGGGTGGGCGGCAGGCTGCGGCTGGAACCGCGCGCGTAGTACCGCTCCAGGTAGTACTGGCCGACGCTGAGCACCGAGGTCATGATCAGGTACCAGGAGGCGGCCAGGAAGTACATCTCGACCGGGGCCCCGGACGCCTGCCCGATGTCCTGGGCGTACTTGAACAGCTCGTAGAACTGGACGGCCGCCACCAGCGACGTCGTCTTGAGCATGTTGATCACTTCGTTGCCGGTGGGCGGCACGATCACCCGCATGGCCTGCGGGACCACGACGCGGCGGAGCGTCTTGCCGTGGCTCATGCCCAGCGCGTGCGCGGCCTCCGTCTGCCCCTCGTCGACGGAGAGCAGCCCCGCCCGGCAGATCTCGGCCATGTACGCGGCCTCGTTCAGGCCCAGGCCGAGCAGCGCCGTCAGCAGCGGCGTCATGAAGCTCGACCAGTAGTCCTTGTAGATCGGCATCAGGTCGATGTACTCGAAGACCAGGCCGAGGTTGAACCAGACGAAGAGCTGGACCAGGACCGGGGTGCCGCGGAAGAACCAGATGTAGAACCAGGCGATCGACGAGGTCACCGGGTTCTTCGACAGCCGCATCACGGCCAGCAGGATGCCGCCGACGACACCGATGACCATGGACAGGGCGGTCAGCAGCAGGGTCTGGCCGACGCCCTTCAGGATGCGGTCGTCGAAGAAGTAGTCGGGGACCGCGCCCCAGTTGATCTTGCCCTGGCTGAAGGCGTAGACGATCGCCACCAGGACACCGATGGCGACGGCCGCCGAGACGTACCGGCCGTAGTGCCGGACCGGGATGGCCCGGATCGCCTGGGGTCCGGACGACGGGGCGGCGGGCGGCGGGTCGGCCGGGCCGGTCCTCTTCTTCTCGAAGTCAGTCACAGGAAGAACCTTTCTGCGCCGATGCCCTGTCAGGACCCGCCATTGATCTTGGCCTCGGTGACGGCCCCGTCCTCCACCTTCCACTTGGCGAGGATCTTGCCGTACTCGCCGTTCTTGATGATCGCGTCCAGGGCCGCCCGGATGGCCTGGGTCAGCTGGTCGTTGCCCTTGGCGACGGCGATGCCGTACGGGGCCGCGTCGACCTGCTCGCCGACCATCTGGAAGTCCTTGCCGTCGCCCGAGGTCTTCACCGCGTACGCGGCCACCGGGAAATCGGAGGAGCCGGCGTCGACGCCACCGCTGCGCAGCCGGGTCTGGGCCTCCAGGTCGTTGTCGAAGGTCTCGATCGTGATCGACCTGCCGGCCGGGCACTTCTTCGACTCGGCCTTGGCGAGGTCGTGCGAGACGGTGTTGCGCTGGACGGCGATCTTCTTGCCGCAGAGGTCGGCCCAGGACGCGATCCCCTGGTCGTCGCCCTTGCGCGTGTAGATCGAGACACCGGCGTTGAAGTAGTCGACGAAGTCGACACCCTCGCCGACCTTCTTGTTCGTCTCGGGGTCGATGCCCTGCTGGCGGTCCTTGGTGTCGGTCATGGACGACATGGCCAGGTCGTAGCGCTTGGAGCGCAGGCCGGTGATCAGCGTGTCGAACGTGCCGTTCTGGAACTCGAGGGTCAGGCCGAGCTGCTTGCCGATGGCGGCGGCGATGTCGGGATCGATGCCGACCGTGTTGCCGGACTTGTCCTTGAACTCGACCGGCGGGTAGGCGATGTCCGAGCCGACCCGGAGCGTTCCCTTGTCCTTGATCGCCGCGGGCAGCAGATGGGCCAGCGGGGCCTGGTCGTTCGAAGCGGGGCGCGAGCCGTTCTTCGTCTGGTCGCCACAAGCGGTCAGCAGCATGGTGCCGGCGACCGCGATGGCGCCGACCGCTGCGATCCGGTGCTTCGCGGTCGGTCGACAGGTGGTGCGTGCGGTCATGATCGGGATTCCTCCGGCAGGTGAGGGTGGTGTGGTGCCAGGCGGTATGGACACGTGACTGTCGATGTCGCCCCCCTGATTGGTTAGGGCATCTTGCCATTCGGACTGGCTCAAACTTGCCGCTGAACATGTCAAAATCGGATAACGGGCCGTTCCAGTAGCCCAGAAGGCCGGTACTGGGCCGGTGTGCGGGGCCGGACGTTCTTCGGGGAAACGGATTCCCGGCCGGAGGATCTGTGGCGCGTCTTGACAGGTGGACACTTTCGCCGTCCAGCTGACATGTCCAGATATTCGAGTATGAGTCACGTCACCGAGCCGCCCCGGACTCGTCGATGACGGGCTCTGTCCGGTAAGAAAGACCTTTACACCCCTCATCAGGGGCTCGGGGCGCGTTGTGCGGCGCGCCCGCGCGTATGTAGTTCCCCCTGCCGGTGCGGGCCAACCGCCGACGCAGGGAACGTACGCGGTGCCCGCCCACCCCTCCTCAACCAGGAGTGGCCACCCTCAAAAAGATGAAGACTTAAGGGGTCAACACCATGGCAGCGGAGATCGTCAATCCTCGCAGCGACAGCAATACCGACAACAGCAGCACCGACGAGCCGTTCGATCCGGCCTTCGCGCTGCACCGCGGCGGGAAGATGGCCGTGCAGGCCACCGTCCCGATCCGCGACAAGGACGACCTGTCCCTCGCGTACACGCCCGGCGTCGCCAAGGTGTGCAGCGCCATCGCGGACAACCCCGAGCTGGTCCACGACTACACCTGGAAGTCCCAGGTCGTCGCGGTCGTGACGGACGGCACCGCGGTGCTCGGCCTCGGTGACATCGGGCCCGAGGCGTCCCTCCCCGTGATGGAGGGCAAGGCGATCCTCTTCAAGCAGTTCGGCGGGGTCGACGCGGTGCCGATCGCGCTCGCGACCACCGACGCGGACGAGATCGTCGAGACCGTCGTCCGGCTCGCGCCCTCCTTCGGCGGCGTGAACCTGGAGGACATCTCGGCCCCGCGCTGCTTCGAGATCGAGCGCAAGCTCCAGGAGCGGCTCGACATCCCGGTCTTCCACGACGACCAGCACGGCACCGCCGTCGTGACGCTCGCGGCCCTGCGCAACGCCGCGAAGCTGTCCGGCCGCAGCCTCGGCGACCTGCGCGCCGTCATCTCCGGCGCGGGCGCCGCCGGGGTGGCCATCGCCAAGTTCCTGCTGGAGGCCGGGCTCGGCGACGTCGCCGTGGCCGACCGCAAGGGCGTCGTGAGCCGGGACCGCGAGGACCTCACCGAGGTCAAGCGCGAGCTGGCCGAGCTGACCAACCGGGCCGGGATCTCCGGTCCGCTGGAGGCCGCCCTGGCCGGTGCGGACGTCTTCATCGGCGTCTCCGGCGGCACGGTCCCCGAGGCGGCCGTCGCCTCGATGGCGCCCGGCGCGTTCGTCTTCGCCATGGCCAACCCGAACCCCGAGGTCCACCCCGACGTCGCGCACAAGTACGCGTCCGTCGTGGCGACCGGGCGGTCCGACTACCCCAACCAGATCAACAACGTGCTGGCCTTCCCCGGCATCTTCGCCGGCGCACTCCAGGTCCGGGCCTCCCGGATCACCGAGGGCATGAAGATCGCCGCGGCGAACGCGCTGGCCGACGTCGTCGGCGACGAGCTCGCGGCGGACTACGTGATCCCCTCGCCGTTCGACGAGCGGGTGGCCCCCGCCGTTACGGCCGCGGTGGCGGCGGCCGCGCGGGCCGAGGGCGTGGCCCGGCGCTGAGCCGGGCGGGTGAGGGGGCCGGGGCCGCCGGGCCCGGCCCCCTCACCCGCGCCGCGCGGGAGATCCACCCCGCGCGGCGCGCGTCACACCCGCGGCCGGTTACGCCCCGCCGCGCCCCGGCCTATCGTCGGGTCATGTTCGCCGCCTACGCCTCCCGCATCGACCGCGACCGCCCCCTCGACGGCCTCGAACTGGGCGAACGCCCGGCCCCCGAGGCACGCCCCGGCTGGACCACCGTCACCGTCCGGGCCGCCTCCCTCAACCACCACGACCTCTGGTCCCTGCGCGGCGTCGGCCTCGCCGAGGACAAGCTGCCGATGATCCTCGGCTGCGACGCCGCCGGAGTCGACCAGGACGGCAACGAGGTCGTCCTGCACTCCGTCATCGGCCAGAGCGGCCACGGGGTCGGCCCGGACGAGCCCCGCTCCATCCTCACCGAGCGCTACCAGGGCACCTTCGCCGAACAGGTCACCGTCCCCACCTGGAACGTGCTGCCCAAGCCGAAGGAGCTCAGCTTCGAGCAGGCCGCCTGCCTGCCGACCGCCTGGCTCACCGCGTACCGGATGCTCTTCACCAACGCCGGGGTGCGCCCCGGCGACTCGGTACTCGTCCAGGGCGCGGGCGGCGGCGTCGCCACCGCCGCGATCGTGCTCGGCCGGGCCGCCGGACTGCGGATCTACGCCACCAGCCGCGACGAGGCCAAGCGGAAGCGCGCCGTCGAGCTGGGCGCCCTCGAAGCCTTCGAGCCGGGCGCACGGCTGCCGCAGCGGGTCGACGCGGTCATCGAGACGGTCGGCGCGGCCACCTGGTCCCACTCCGTGAAGTCGCTGCGTCCCGGCGGCACCCTGGTCATCTCCGGCGCGACCAGCGGCGACCGGCCCTCGCACGCCGAGCTGACCCGGATCTTCTTCCTGGAGCTGAAGGTCGTCGGCTCGACCATGGGAAGCAAGGACGAGCTGGAGGACCTGCTGGCGTTCTGCGCGACCACCGGGGTCCGCCCGGTCATCGACAAGGTGCTGCCGCTGGACCGGGCCCGCGAGGGCTTCGAACGGCTGGCCGCGGGCGACCACTTCGGCAAGATTGTGCTCACCTGCTCTTGAGGTGTGACCGGTGAGCTGCTCTGATCTGCGCCATGCTGAAGCGGACGCGGATACGGGCGGCCACCGCCGCCACCTCGATCATGACGACCTTCGTGCTCGCGGCGGGGGCCCTCGCCCCCGCCGCCGAAGCACACCAGGCACCACCCGTACCAGCCACGCACCCCGCCCGGCCGGCGCCGTCCGACCGGGCCGGGATCCCCCCGCTCACCGACGACCGGGGCCGGACGCTCACCCTGCGCGGCTGGAACGTCGAGGACAAGGCGAACAGCGGTGACCGGGCCCTCACCGCCATCACCGAGAAGCACTTCCGCGACCTGCGGGCCAAGGGCTTCAATTTCGCCCGGCTGCTGATCTTCTGGGACGACCTGGAACCGCGCCGGGGCCACTACAGCGCCGAGTACCTGCGCCGGATCGGCCGGATCCTGGACTGGGCGCACACGTACGACATCCAGGTGCTGATCGACGCCCACCAGGACGTGTTCGGCCCGGCCTTCGGCCATCGCGGCATCCCCGCCTGGGCGACCCGTACCGACGGGCTGCCCTTCACCCCGCACCCCGACGACTGGTTCGGGGAGTACTTCGAACCGGCCGTGCAGCGCGCCTTCACCCACCTCTACGAGGACGCCGACCTCCAGCGGGCCCAGGCCGCCATGTGGCGGCTCCTCGCCGAGCGCTTCGGCCGCCACCCCGCCGTCCTCGGCTACGACCTGATCAACGAGCCCATGGGGGAGGTGCGCGAGGGCGAGGACCTGCCGACCGCCGCCCGCCGCATCGAGGCCCGGCAGCTCACCCCGATGTACAACCGGCTGGCCCGCGCCGTCCGCACGGTGGACCGGAGCAACTGGCTCTTCGTGGAGCCCACCCCGATCGTCGGCGAGGGCGTCCCCACCGGCCTCGGCGCGATCCGCGACCGCCGCACCGTCTACGCCCCGCACTTCTACAACACCGCGATGGAGGCGGGCGCCGACTACGACCCGGCGGCCGGCTGGATCGAGACGTACGAGGCCGCCGTCACCGCGTACCCCCGTGAGCGGCGGATGCCGGTCGTCGTCGGGGAGTGGGGTCCGCTGAACAACCGGCTGCCGATGATGGGCCGCTTCTACCGGGACGCGATGGCCTCGCTGAGCCGCTACAGCTCCGGCTGGGCGGGCTACGTGTGGTGCTACGGCGGCGGCTACTGCGCCCTGGACGGGAACGGGGACTTCGCCGCGAACAAGGAGCGGACCGCCACCCCGTACGCCCCCGCCGTCGCCGGAACCGTCCGCTCCGACACGTACGACGACACGGCGCGCGTCTACCGGCTCGCCTACACCGCGGGCCGGGGCGGGGCCACGGAGATCTCGCTGCCGCCGACCGCGGGGCGGTGGCGGGTGGCGGTCCAGGGCCGCGCCGAGGTCCGCCGGAACGGGGGAGAGGTGAGCGTCCGGGCCCGCCCCGGGACGCGCGTCACGGTGACGGTGACCGGGACGGGGCCCGCGTCGCGGTGACGGAGACGGCCCGGTCAGGGGCCGGAGAGCCGCCGCCCCCGGCCGGGAGCGGCGGCCGGGGGCGGGGCGTCAGCCGTGGTCGGCCGCCTTCCCGTCGGCGGCCCCGCCGTCACCGCGCAGCAGCGCGTCGATGCGGGCCGCCGCCGTCGCGAGGTGGCCCCGGGCCGCGGCGAACTGCTCCTCGGTGACCCCCCGGTCCCGGGCCGTGTCGCGGATGTCGTCGCGGAAGCGGTCCAGCAGCCGGTCCAGGTCGCGGGCCGGGTCGCCGGTGCGGGAGGTGTCCCGGCCCCAGTCGGGGTCGGCCCCGGCGGGGTCCGGCTTCACGTACGGGGACCAGTTGCCGGTACGGGCCAGGCCGCCCAGCTGGCCGGTGATCTCGGCCAGCCCGTCCCGTACGCCCGCCGGCCAGTCGCCGCGCGCGAAGTGGTCCTGCACCTGGCGGACGGCGTTCTGCATCTGCTCGCGCGCCCGGTCCTGGGCCTCCTTGGCCTGGCGGCGGGCCTGCTGGGCCTCCTCGCGGGCCCGGCGGGACTCGTCCTTCGCCCGGCGGGCCTGCTCCTTCCACTCCTGCTTGGCCCTGCGCAGCTCCTCCTTCGCCGCGCGCCACGCCTCGGTGTCGGTGAGGTCCCCGAGGTCGCCGAAGGGGTTCTCCCGGGGGCCCTTGCGGGCGGAGGTGTGCCGGGTCTCGTCCGCCGCCGCCCGCATCTCGCTGCGGAGCTTGCCCGCGGCACCGCGCACGTCGTCCCGTATCTCGGCGGCCAGCTCGGAGACCGACTCGCGGATCTCCAGCTCCAGGTCGGCCAGCTCGGCGGTGCGGCCGGCCAGCTCCTCGCGGCCCGCGTCGGTGATCGAATAGACCTTGCGACCGCCCTCGGTGGCGTGGGTGACGAGCCCCTCGGCCTCCAGCTTCGCCAGACGCGGATAGACCGTCCCCGCCGAGGGGGCGTACAGCCCCTGGAAGCGCTCCTCCAGGAGCCGGATCACCTCGTAGCCGTGGCGGGGCGCCTCGTCGAGCAGCTTCAGCAGATAGAGGCGGAGGCGGCCGTGGGCGAAAACGGGGGGCATGTCAGAGCACCTTTCCGGTCGGCTCGGCATCGTACGGGCCGTCCTCGGCCGGTGCGCCGTCCTCGGCCGAGGGGCGCCGGAGGAGGGCGATCGAGCCGGAGACGGTCGTCGCGCGCAGCTTCCCGGTCCCGGCGCCGAGCGTGCCGGTGATCTTCTTCGCGCCCCACTGGCCGCCGACCCGCAGGTCCTCGAAGCCGTTGGAGACGGAGCCGCTCGCGGTGTTGGCCTCCACCGTGGCGTCCGCCGGGTGCGGCAGCCGGATGGCGATCTCGCCGGAGACCGTGGTGAGCCGGATGTCCGTGGGCCGCCCGGTCGGGTCCAGGTCGAGGACCATGTTGCCGCTGACCGATTCCGCCTTCACGGCCGCCCCGGTGCCCTCGACCACCGTCAGATCGCCGGAGACCGAGTGGAAGCGCAGCTCGCCCGCGACCGACTGGGCCTCGACGCTGCCGGAGACCGTGTCGGCCAGGACCGGGCCGCCGAGCCCGACGAGCGTGGTGTCGCCGGTGACGCCCCGGACCTCGGTCCGGCCGTGGACGCCGGAGACGACGGCGCTCGCGCCGACCACCCCGACCTTCACCGCCGATCCGGCCGGCACGGCGAGCGAGACGACCGCGCTGCGCTGCCGGGCGCGGCGGTCGAACCACTTGAGGAAGTCCTGCCACGGCAGGTCCTCGTAGGCGACCGTGAGCGCCCCGCCCTCCTGGGTCACGATCAGCGGCGGCCCCTCGATCGAGGTGACCTCCAGCCGGGCGGTCGGCTCGTCGGTGCCCACCACGTTGACGGTGCCGCCGACGAGACGTACGTCGAGCGAGGTCACCGGGGCGTCGAAGGCCAGTTTCTGGGGCTCGGGGACGGCCCAGGTCGACACAGGCATGGATCTGACCTCCCAGGAACACGGAATGACGCAACATATCGCGTCTCTTGTTGAACACGATATATCGCGGCATGCGGAAGTCAAGGCCCGTCCCGTCCGCGGAACGACAGGGGTGCGGCAAATAGTGTCGAACCGGGGCGAGGTGCCCTAGCGTGTGAGCCATGAACGCGACATCCCCCGCCGGGGCGCTGCTGCTGTGCCGGGCCGAACCGGAGTCCGTGCGCCCGGTGGCCCATCTGCTGCGCGAGCGGATGCTGCTCGCCCCCGCCGGGGACGGCTGGTCCGTCCTGGTGCCCGAGGGGAAGCCCTGGCAGGGCGACGGTGCGGGAGAGGCGGACGTGGAGCCGGTCGACCGGGTGGTGGCCGGCTGGGCGACCGCGCTCGCGGTCGGCTCGACCTGGCCCGTGCTCGCCCTGTGGTGGGACGGCGACCGGGCCGGATACATCCTCGCGACGGGGTTCCGCCGCCCGGTCGGCTACGTCTGGCTCGCCGACGGCACCCCGGCCGGTGAGGACGAGGCCATGCGCACCTTCGCGGAGCGCCTCGGCCTCGATCCCGTACTGGACGTCCAGGCGCTCGAAGAGCTGACCCGGCCGGACGCGGACGCCGACGCCCGCATCCGGCTGCGCGGACTGGTCGCCGTGCTGACCAGGATCGGGCTGGTCCTGCCGCCCGGCCTCGACCCGGACACCCCCGGCGAGCGGCTGTACGCGGCGGCCGACGAACGGCCCGATGCGGAGGCGCTCGTCTGGACCGGCTGGCGGCGCGCGGTACGGGCCGAACTGGACGCGGTGGAGCGCGGGCGCCTCGGACCCTGGCTGCGCGGCCCCCGGGCCCGCGCGCTGGCCGCCGCCCAGATCGCCGCCGGGCTGCCGCTGGTCCTCCTGGGGATCCGGCGCGGCGGCGGCTGGGCGCTCGCGGGCACCCTGCTGGTGGCGCACGGCGCGCTCGGCCTCGCCTACGACCGGATCAGGGACGTCGAGGAGAGCGCCGGAACGCCTTGAGGGGAGCCGACGGGCGGGTCTAGTCCTCGTCCTCGTCGTCGAGACGGGCCAGCCAGGTCGCGAGGCGCTCGACCGGCACCTCGAAGTCGGGGTTGAGGTCGACGAACGTACGGAGCTGCTCGGCGAGCCACTCGAAGGTGACCTCCTCCTCGCCCCGGCGCTTCTCCAGCTCCTCGATGCCACGGTCGGTGAAGTACATGGCCACCAGCCTAATGCCTGGTGGCGGCCGTCCCGAGCGCGGCCGGGACGCGGCTCCGGGCCGTGCCCCGAGGTCCGTGCGGCGGTGTCCGGAACCGGTCGGCGGTGCCGTGGCGTCCTGCTCCGCACACCTCGCTTCGGTGGGCAACTGCCGTTAACCTGCGGGGAGTTGTGGAACGGGGGGTTTCATGGACGACGATGGTGCCCGGATCACGCGGATCGAGCTGCCCGACGGTACGGAGGTCTGGGCGCGGATCTCCGGCGCCGAGGAACCGGCCGGTGCCGGAGCGGGGCCGGCCTTCTCGGACATCGGCGCCGGGAACGTCGCCGACCGGATGCGGACCCGGGTCGAGGGGCTGCACTCCGTGGTGACCGGCGTCGCCCGCTCGCTCGCCGAACCACTGCGGGCGGTGCGGCCCGACACGGTCAGCGTCGAGTTCGGCATCGAGCTGACCGCGAGGGCGGGCAAGGTCGTCGGGCTCCTCGCGGACGGCGAGGCGAAGGGCTCCCTCAAGGTCACCCTGACCTGGAACGGCGGCCCGCCGCTCCTCGACCCGCCCGCCGGCGCACCGGCGGATCCGGACCGCACCGGGGCGGACGGCGGAAACGGGCCGTGACACCCCCGCCGGACGGGGGCGCGTGGCGGGACGGCGACGACCCCGAATCCGCGCTGACCGGCCTGGTACGGGACGCCACGGTCCGCATCCACCGGCCGGGGCCCGGGTGCGGGCCGGACGCGGAAGGGCACGACGGCGTCTTCCTGGGGAGCGGATTCTTCGTCGCCCCGGGCTGGGTCCTCACCTGCGCGCACGTCGCTACGGAGGGAAGGGGGCACCGGGTCGACGTGGTGTTCCGGACCGCCGGGGGCGAGTCCGTCCGGGTCGGCGGCACGGTCCGGGCCGCCCTGCCCGAGCGGCGGCCCGACCACGGCGGCTGGCCCCCGCCCGACCTGGCCCTCGTCCAACTGCTCCGCCCCGTCGAGCACCCCTGCGTGTACGTCAGCGAGCGCCCGACCGGTCTGCGGCGCGGAACGTACTACTTCGCGGGCTGGGCGGACGGCGGCGCCGGACCGCCCCGGCGGCTCGGCCGGGAGTGCCGGGTGGTCGGCACCCTCGACGACGGGGACGAGGACGACGCGCAGGTGCTGATCGAGGCGAGCCAGCTCTACCCCGGCATGTCCGGCGGGCCGCTGGTCGACCTGGCGCGCGGCGAGGTCGTCGGCGTCCTCAAGTCCCGGGCCACCGACACGGCCGGCGGCACCGCGATCGGGGTGGAGCGACTGCGGGCGCTGCCGGTGCCGGAACGGGCCGTCGAGGCCGAGCCGGACGACCTCTACCAGGCCGTGTTCCACGCCCACGACCGCTACCACGCCGACCGGCACAACAGCCCCGTCGACGACCGGGACACCTGGGTGGACGTCCAGCGGGACCTGGGCGCGGCGGCCGGTCCGGCGCTCACCCCGCAGCAGCGCGTCGACCTGCTGGGGCGGCTCGCCACGCTCCCGCCCCCGGTCAGCACCCGCGGCCTGCTCGACATCCTCGGCTCCCTCGGGCACACGCACCGCGCCTTCGGCGTTCCGGCCCCGCGCGGCTGGCGCGACGGGCTGGGCGTCCTGCACGACACCCGCGAGGGCGACGAGGCGCTGGAGCGGATCCTGCGCTACTGCGTGGCCGCCGCCACCGCCGAACGCCCCTACGTCCTGCCGTCCACCAAGCCCGCCGAGGACGCCCTGTGGGACTGGGTGGAGAAGGTGGCGGGCGGGCTGCGCCGGCCGTTCCGGGGCGAGCTGGCCCGGCTGCGGGAGCAGGACGCGCACCACCGGGCCCCGGCCGCCGACCCGGACCCCGCGCCGGTCCGGCCGCCCGCACCCGCGCTCGTCGCGCTGCACCTGGAGGCCCGCGCCTGGGAGCCGGACCGCTACGACTGGCGGGTGGTGGCCCGCCCGCACGACGAGGACCTCCCAGTGGCGGAGAACCACCGGGGCACCCGCCTCGACGAGCTCCCGGCCCGGCTCGCCGCCCCGCTCGGCAAGGCGTTCCGGATGTGCGACGAACCGGGCGGCCCCGCGGTCCTCCAGGTCGTGGCGGGCCCCGACCTGCTCGACCTGGAGGTGGACCGGTGGGAGCTGCCCGGGGACGGGCGCCCGCTCGGCGTCCAGCGTCCGGTCGTCGTGCACTGCCCGGAACCCGACCCGGACGACTCCTCCGCGTACGGGACGGACGAGGAGTACGAGGCGTACGAGGCGGAGCGCACGGCCCGCTGGGACCGCGTCCACACCGGCCCGGCGCGGGCCGCCGTCCTCGACTGCGACGACGGCCTCCGCGTCCCCCTGCTGTTGATGGCCGAGCTGCGCGGCCTGGAGCACCGCACCGTACCGGTGCTCTGCCGGTACGGCGGCCGGGACGACGCCCGGGGGCCCGAGTGGTTCGCCCGGCTGCTCGCCGCCGGCTACGGGGTGGCCCTGTGGCGGCGCCCCCGGGACGAACGGGCCGCCACCTGCGCGGAGTTCCACCTCCGGGTGGTCGACACGGTCGACGGGGCCGGGGGCGCCGCCCAGCTCCCACAGCGCGTCCGCGCACTGCGCGAAGGGGTGCGCGAGGGCCGCGTCGACACCTACTGGTCGGACGGCATCGCCCTGGTCTACGGACCCCCTCGGCCACCCGCCCCCGATCTCTTCCTGCAGGCGCCGTGATGCCCCCGAGCGAGGACGAGGAGACCGTCATGAGTGAACCCGGCGAATGGCTCATCTACCGAGGCGCGGGCGAACCGCACGACGGCATGAGCCAGTTGCCCCCGCCGCCGCCCTGGCGCGACTTCGCCGCGCGCGCGGAGGAGGCCGGCGGGGACGGGGACGGCTCCGCCGACCGTCGGCTCGGCGGCCACCGGGGCATCGCCGAACTCCACCGGCCCGGCGCCGAGGAGCTCGAAATGATCAACGCGGCGCTCTATCTGCGCCGCCCGCTCCTCGTCACCGGCGTCCCCGGCGCCGGAAAGAGCACCCTGGCCCACTCCGTCGCCCACGAGCTCGGCCTCGGCCGGGTCCTGCGCTGGCCGGTCGTCAGCCGGACCACCCTCCTCGACGGGCTCTACCACTACGACGCGATCGCCCGCCTCCAGGACGTCCAGATCGCCGCGCACGGCGACGCCGCCCCGGCCACCGAGGACGTCGGCAGCTACATCCGGCTCGGACCGCTCGGCACCGCGCTGCTCCCCTCCGACCGGCCCCGGGTGCTGCTCATCGACGAACTCGACAAGAGCGACATCGACCTGCCGAACGACCTGCTCAACGTGTTGGAGGAGGGCGAGTTCCGGATCCCCGAACTGGAACGGATCGCCGACCGGCTGCCCGGCGGCGAGGCCCGGGTCCTGGACGACGACGGCAACAAGGTCACGGTGCGCGACGGCCGGGTACGGTGCACGGCCTTCCCGTTCACCGTCCTCACCAGCAACGGCGAACGGGACTTCCCGGCCCCGCTGATGCGCCGCTGCATCCACCTGGAGCTCGGCCGCCCCGACCACCAGCGCCTGGCGACCTTCGTACGGGCCCACCTCGGCGACGACGCGGCGCGCGACGGCGACGAGCTGATCGCCCGGTTCCTGGAACGGTCGCGCACCGAACTCCTCGCCACCGACCAGCTGCTGAACGCGATCTACCTCACCGACGCCGCGGCCCCGGCCGGCCGCGACCGCCTCGCCGACCTGCTCATCCAGCGACTCGACCGGCCGAGGTGACGGGCCGATGGCGGGCACCGGGCCGGACGGCCCACCCCAGGAGCACGGCACCGACGACACCGGGCACTACCCCGCACTCGTCGCCCGGCTGCGCGCGGCCGGTCTCGACCCCGGCGTCGAGCAGCTCCGCGACGCCCTCTGGCTGGCCCGTTGGGCCCGGCCCCCGGCCGCGCCCCCGCAGCGGGAGGAGGCGAGCGGCGGTACGCGGGCCGACGCCCCACGACCGGCCCCCGCCCCGCCCCGCGCCACCACCCCGCACCCCGCACCCCCGCCCTCCGGCGGCCGACCCGGCCCGCCCGCCGCCGGCGCGGACCGGATCGCCCTCCACCCCGTACCGCGTCCCGGCCCCCCGGACGCCTCGGACGGCGGCGGTACGGGGCGCGGGGGAGCGCTCGCCTTCGGGGTGCCGGCCGCCCCGGCGTTCCCCGCCCCGCTCGAACTCCAGCGGGCCCTGCGGCCGTTGCGGCGCTACCGCCCCGCCGCGCCACCGATGCGCCGCACCCTCGACGAGACGGCCACCGCCGAACTCAGCGCCCGCGCGGGCGGACTGGTCATCCCGGTCTTCCGTGGCGAGGCGCGCGGAGAGGCGGTCCTCCAGTGCGTCATGGACGCCTCGTCCTCGATGCTGGTGTGGTGCCGGATGTTCGACGAACTCCTCCAGATATTCGGCCAGTTGGGGGCATTCCGGGACGTCCGGGCGCGCTATCTCCACCAGGGGCCGGACGGTGCCGCCGCCGTCAGCCGCAGCCCCGACCCGGCCGCCGCGCCCCTGCACTCGGCGGACCGGCTCAGCGATCCGACCGGCCGCCGCCTCACCGTACTGGTCAGCGACTGCGCCGGACCGCTCTGGCACAGCGGCCGGGCCCACCGCCTCCTCCACCACCTGGCCGCCCAGGCACCGGCCGCCGTGCTCCAGCCGCTCCCGCAGCGGATGTGGGGCCGCACCCGGCTCCCGGTCACCCGGGGCGCGCTCTCCCGGGGCGACGGACCCGGCGGCGCCGCCGTACTGAAGGTCGTGGAACACCCGGGCACCGCCCCGGCCACGTACCCCGGCGCCCTCGCCGTACCGGTGCTCCCGCCGGTCGCCGGGGCGCTGGCGGCCTGGGCGCGGCTGCTCTCCGGCACCGGCGCCGGGCGGACCTTCGGCGCCGTCGGCTGGGTACGGGCCGACCAGCCGCCCGCCGCCGCCCGGCGCGCCGGAACCGAACCCTCCCCGAGCCGGCTGGTCGACCGCTTCCGCGCGACGGCCTCGCCCGCCGCCGGACAGCTCGCCGTCCACCTCGCGGCCGCCCCCCTCCACCTCCCCGTCATGCAACTGGTGCAGCGCACGATGCTGCCGCACTCCGGCCCCTCCGAACTCGCCGAGGTCCTGCTCAGCGGGCTGCTGACCCGCAGCGGCACCGGCACCGCCCACGACGACCAGTGGTACGCCTTCGTCCCCGGCGCCCAGGAGGCGCTGCTCGGCTCGCTCGGCCGCGACGACGCCCTGCTCGTCCTCAAGCACTGCTCCCAGTACATCGAGCGGCGCTTCGGACGCGGCGGCCCCAACTTCCCGGCCCTGGCCCTCGCCCAGCTCGGCGAGGGCGGCCACCCCACGCTCCCCGGCGCCGGGGAGGGCGACGAGGGCGACCCGGAGAAGGACGGACCCCAGGTCCCGCGCCCCTTCGCCGAGGTCGCCGTCCGGGTGCTGGAACGCTTCATGCCGCTGCCCGGCGAGTTCGCCGCCCGGACCGGGCCCGGCGGGCACCCCGTACCCGGCGGTCCCACCGGCACGGCCGAGGAGGACGCCCGCGAACTGCTGCGGCGGTTCGAGTCGGAGGGCATGGTGCAGTACCTCATCGACGCCGTGCGGCTGCTGCGCGACGCCGTCGACGGCGAGGAGTCCGGGCCGTGGGCGCCGTACGCCCGGGCCGCCCTGCGGCTCTGGGAGGTCCGCGGCGGCGCCGAGCTGCTGGCCGAGGCCGAGCGCGCCGCCGAACGGGCCGCCGCACCCCCCGCCGCCCCGCACGAACGCGCCGTCCTCGCCGAGGTGCTGCACGCCGCCGCCGACGACCGGCGCAGGCGCGGCGACCGGCCCGGCGCACTGGAACTGCTGCGCCGCGCCGACCGCGAGTACACCGCCGCCTGCGCGGCCCCCGGCCTGGAACCCGCCGAGGCCCTGCGGCTCACCCTGGAACGGGTCCGGGCCCTGGAGGCGCAGTGGCGGCTCGACGGCGACACCGCGCCGCTCCAGAGCGCCTGCGGCATGCTGGAGGCGTTCGTCGACGGCCGGCCCGACCGGGCGGACCCGCCCACCGCCCTGCTGCTGGCCCACGGACGGACCCTGCTCCGACTCGCCGGGGCCACCGCCGACACCGCCCGGTCCCGGGCCCACGCCGCCCAGGCCGCCCGCTCCCTGCGCACCGCGTACGAGCGGGGCGGCTCCGGGCACACCACCGGGACCGCCCCCCGCGTCCTGCTCGACCTGGTGGACGCCCTGCTCGCCTCCGGCGCCCCACCGGACGAGGCCGCGGCCCTGGTCGACCGGGCCCTGGCCACCGAGGGCGAGGAGCGGCAGCGCGCCGCGCTGCGGATCCGGGCCGGCCGCATCCACGCCGCGCGGTACGAGGACACCGGCGACCCGGCCGGACTCACCGCCGCCGCCGAGTGGTTCGGCCGGGCCGCCCGGGACGTGACCCGCGACTCCCGCGCGTACGCCGACCTCCTCGCCGAATGGGGCGCCACCCTGCTGCGCCGGGCCGCACTGCCGGACGGGCGCCCGCACATCGGCGCCGCGATCCGGGTGCTGCGCGACTGCCGCGCCGAGACCGCGGCCGGCGGCGGACACCTCGCCGAGCGGCTGCTGCTGCTGGGCCGGGCACTGATGCTGCGCCACCGGGCCACCGACGACCGGGTCGACCTCCGCGAGGCCGAGCACCTCTTCGGCCTCGCGGCCGGTGAGGCCGCCACCCCGCTGACCCGGGCGCGCTGCTGGCTGGAGCTGGGCCGGGCCCACCTGGACGCCGCCCGGGTGCTCGACCGCCCGGCCCGGCTCGACGAGGCGGCCGAGGCGTTCCGGAGCGCCGCCGAGGCGGCCCGAACGGCCCAGGAGAAACCGGACAGCCACCAACTCCTCGAAGAAGCGATCGAATTGAGCGCTACAGCCGGTCACTGGAGGGGTATGACCTACGAGCGGGCAGGCCGCCCCCGGGCCGCCCGCGACGCCTACCGGGCGGCCCTGCGGGCCTGGCGCGAGCTGCCGGACGGCGGCGGCACGGCGGGCGCCGCGACCGCCGCCCGGCTCGCGGAGCTGGACCGCTGACCCGCCCGGCACCCCCGGGAACGGGCACCCTGCCCACCGGCCCTTCGCCCCGGGGGAACGGCGGCGGAAGAACGTCCGGACAGGGCCCCGGGACCGGCCCGGTGCCGCCCGGCCCGTACATCGACACACTCGATTCCCGTAGGGAGACGGTTCAATGCCCGGTACGCGCGAGGAAGCCGGAGCAACCGGGACGTCCACCGTCACCATCAGCTTCGCCGGATTCAACCGGGCCTGGGCGGCCTGGATCGCCGACCGGCTGGAGCGGCGCGGAACGGCGGTCGTCCGGCAGCGCTGGGACCCCCGGGCGGAGGTGCCGCTGGAGGAGCTGCTGCGCGATCTGACGCTCGCCCGGGGCCGGGTGCTCATCGTCCTCAGCGACTGGTACTTCCAGCTCGGCCCGCGCGGCCACGAGGAGTGGAACCGGGCCCTGCGCGCGGTCGTCGCCGCCGACCCGGACCGGTTCGCCGCCGTCAGCGTCACCACCGCCCCCCTGCCCGGCGCCACCTCCGTCCTCGCGGCGGCCGACCTGACCAACGTCGGCGCCGAGGAGGCCGAACGGCGGCTCCTGGCGCGCCTCGGCCTGCCCACCGACCCGCTGCCCGAACCGGCCGGCACCCGGCAGGGCCCCCGCTACCCGGCCGACCCCTCCGAGGTGTGGGGCGGGGTACCGCGCCGCAACATCCGCTTCACCGGCCGCGACGAACTGCTCAGCTCCGTCTACCGGACCCTCCAGGACGCCGGACCCGGCGCCGGGGTCGTCACCCTGCACGGCATGCCCGGCGCCGGCAAGACCCAGCTCGCCGCGGAGTACGTCTACCGCTTCGGCTCCGAGTACGACGTGGTCTGGTGGGTCCCCGCCGACCGCCGCGCCCTCTACCGCCAGAAACTCGCCGAACTCGCCCCCGAACTCGGGCTGTCCACCGGAGCCGAGTACGGTGAGCGGCTGCGCGCCGTCCACGACGCGCTGCGCCGCGGCGAACCGCACTCCCACTGGCTGCTGGTCCTCGACGGCGCCGACGAACCCGGCGACATCGGGGACCTGGTGCCCAGCGGACCCGGACACGTCCTGATCACCTCCCGCAACCGCAGATGGAGCGAGTACAACAGCCACCTCGTCGGGGTGCCGGTCTACTCGCGCGACGAGTCCGTCGCCTTCATCCGCCGCCGCGCCCCGAGGCTGAGCCGGGCCGAGGCCGGGCGCCTCGCCGAGGCCCTGGAGGACCTGCCGCTCCTCCTCGACCAGACCGGGGGCTGGCTCAACGACTCCGACATGTCCGTCGCGGAGTACGTACGGCTCCTGGACGGCGGCATCGACCAGGACGTCGTCAAGGTCTCCGCCGACTTCCCGCTCGCCTTCCAGACCGCCTGGTCGATCCTGCTGAACAAGCTCAAGGAGACCGTCCCGGAATCCGTCGACCTGCTCCGCCTGTGCAGCTTCTTCGCCCCCGGCTCCATCCCCGTACGGCTGCTGCGCAAGATGCCACCCGGCGAACTCCCCGAGCAGCTCTCCGGCCTGATGAACGATCCGCTGCTGTGGAACAGGGCGATCGGCCAGCTCCGCCAGTACTCCGTGGTCCGCCTGGAGTCCCACGAGACCGCCGACGAGGAGGCGTCGTCCGGCGAATCGCTCTACGTCCACCGCATGGTCCACCAGATCGTCGGCACGGACATGCCCGAACGCGACCGCCGCGAATTCGTCGACGTGGTCCGCCGGGCCCTCGTCGCCGCCGACCCCGGCCGCCCCATCGACACCCGGCTCTGGCCCGCCTACGCGGAGATCACCCCGCACCTGAAATGGGCCGACGTCCTCAACAGCACCGACCCCGCCGTACAGGTCCTGGTCCTCAACTGCCTGCGCTACCTCTACCTCTCCGGCGAGTACCAGGCCGGCATCAAGCTCGGCCGACGCGCCGTACGGGCCTGGCGGGAACTCCTCGGCGAGAACCACCCCCGCCTCTGGGACCTCACCTACAACTACGCCAACCTGCTGCGCGCCGTCGGCGACTACGCCGGGACGGAAGCCATCGAACGGGCCGCCGTCGACCGCCTCCGCGCCGAGCGCGGCGCCCACGACCTGGAGCACCTGCGCGCCGCCGGCGGCCTCGCCGCCGACCTGCGCGGCCTGGGCCGGTACGACGAGGCGCTGGAGATCTCCGGCTGGATCCTCGCCGCCTACCGCGAACTCCTGGGCGACCAGGACGCCCGGACCCTCAACGCCCAGAACAACCTGGCGGTCTCGCTCCGGCTGCTCGGCCGGTACGGGGAGTCCCTGGAGCTCAACCGCCGCACCCTGGACGCCCGGCGCCGGCTGCTGCGCCTGCGCCACACCTGGACCCTGGCCTCCGAGATCAACTACACCACCGACCTGCGCCTCCTCGGCCGGTACGGCGACGCCCTCTCGCTCCAGAACCAGAGCCTGCGGGTGCACCGCATGGTCCTCGGCCCCGACAACCCGCAGACCCTGCGGGCCGAGCACAACCTCGCCCTGTGCCACTACCGTTCCGGGGACCGGGAGCAGGCGTCGGCGCTCTTCACCCGGGCCCTGGAGCGCTGCGAGCGGGTCCTCGGCGAGGGCGACCCGCTGACCATGATGGTCGCCGCCACCCAGAGCTGCTTCGTC
This sequence comes from Streptomyces sp. NPDC001108, assembly GCF_053598535.1. Lineage (NCBI taxonomy): Bacteria > Bacillati > Actinomycetota > Actinomycetes > Kitasatosporales > Streptomycetaceae > Streptomyces > Streptomyces sp. NPDC001108. Next base: position 198,616 of record NZ_JBSFKL010000002.1, on the reverse strand, counting down.
CGCCAGCACGGCGACATCGACCGGGCCCGGTCCATGAGCGAGGAGGTGATCGGGCGGTACGTCGCCATGCTCGGCGAGGACCACCCGTTCGTCGCGGGCACCCGGGCCAACCACGCCCTGATCCTGCGCAACGTCGGGGAACGGGACCGGGCCCACGAGCTGCTGGAGCACTCGCTCGCCGCGATGACCCGGGCCGTGGGCGAGAACCACCCGTGGAGCCTGGGCTGCGCGATCAACGCCTCGGCGCTGCGCAATCTGGTGGGCGACCCGGAGTCGGCGGCCGCCCTCACCGACCTGGTGGCCGTCCGGGCCGCCGAGGCCCTGGGCCGGACCCATCCGCTGACCCTCTCCGCCCGGATCGCGCACGCCGCGGACCTGCGCGGCCTGCGGGAACGGCAGCGCGCCGAGAAGATCGAGAGCGAGGCCCTGGAAGACCTCTCCGCGACCCTCGGTGCCCAGCACGTCCACACCGTCTCGGCCCGCTCCCGCACCCGCCCGTACTGGGACTTCGAACCCCCGGCCGTCTGACCGGGGACGACGGCCGCACGCCGAAGGGGCCCGCCCCCGCGATCGACTCGCGGGAACGGGCCCCCTTCCGTACGGCAGCGGGTCAGGACCTCTCGTCCGGATCATGCCGGGCTCGCTGAGCCGGCCTGATCCAAACGGAAGACCTTAGGCCTCGAAGACCTCGGCGACCAGCTGGGCCTGCTCGGCCTGGTGGCGCTTGGCCGAACCGACCGCCGGGGAGGAGCTGTGCGGCCGCGAGATGCGGCGCAGGCGCTCACCGTGCGGGACGTCGGCGCCGACGGCCAGGTCCAGGTGGTCGATCAGGTTCAGGGCGATGAACGGCCAGGCGCCCTGGTTGGCCGGCTCCTCCTGCGTCCAGAGGTACTTCTCGGCGTTCGGGTACTTGGCGATCTCGGCCTGGAGCTCGGCACCCGGCAGCGGGTACAGGCGCTCCAGCCGGATGATCGCGGTGTCCGTGACGCCGCGCTTGACCCGCTCGGCCTCCAGGTCGTAGAAGACCTTTCCGGCGCAGAAGACGACCTTGCGGACGTCGGCCGGGTTCACCGAGTCGTCGCCGATCACCGGGCGGAAGCCGCCGCTGGTGAACTCCTCCACCTTCGACGCGGCCGCCTTCAGACGGAGCATCGACTTCGGGGTGAAGACGATCAGCGGCTTGTGGTGCGGGTTGTGCACCTGCCACCGCAGGAGGTGGAAGTAGTTCGACGGCAGGGTCGGCATCGCGACCGTCATGTTGTTCTGCGCGCACAGCGTGAGGAAGCGCTCCGGGCGGGCGGACGAGTGGTCCGGGCCCTGGCCCTCGTAGCCGTGCGGCAGCAGCAGCGTGACGCCGGAGGTCTGGCCCCACTTCTGCTCGGCCGAGGAGATGAACTCGTCGACGACGGTCTGCGCGCCGTTGACGAAGTCACCGAACTGGGCCTCCCAGATGACCAGCGACTCGGGGCGGGCCAGCGAGTAGCCGTACTCGAAGCCCATCGCCGCGTACTCGCTGAGCAGCGAGTCGTAGACGTTGTAGCGGGCCTGGTCGTCGGCGAGGTAGAGCAGCGGGGTGTAGTCCTCGCCGGTCACCTGGTCGACGAGGACCGCGTGGCGCTGGCCGAAGGTGCCGCGGCGGGAGTCCTGGCCGGCGAGCCGGACCGGGGTGCCCTCCATCAGCAGCGAGCCGATGGCCAGGGTCTCGCCCATGCCCCAGTCGATCGTGCCGTTCTCCACCGAGGCCGCGCGGCGCTGCATCTGCGGCATCAGGCGGGGGTGGACGGTGATCCGCTCGGGGATGTTCACCTGGGACTCGGCGATGACCTTGACGACCTCCGGGGAGACCGCGGTGGTCACGGCGACCGGGAACTCCGGCTGGACCTCGGGCATGGACGCCGGGGCCGGCAGCGAGGTGGCCTCGCGGACCTCGGCGAAGACCTTCTCCAGCTGGCCCTGGAAGTCCTGGAGCGCCTGCTCGGCCTCTTCCAGGGTGATGTCGCCGCGACCGATGAGGGACTCGGTGTAGAGCTTGCGCACCGAGCGCTTCTTGTCGATCAGCGTGTACATCTGCGGGTTGGTGAACTCCGGGTTGTCGCCCTCGTTGTGACCGCGGCGGCGGTAGCAGATGAGGTCGATCACGACGTCCTTGTTGAAGGCCTGCCGGAACTCGAAGGCGAGCCGCGCGACGCGCACGACGGCCTCGGGGTCGTCCCCGTTGACGTGGATGATCGGCGCCTCGATCATGCGCGCCACGTCGGTGGCGTACATCGAGGAGCGCGAGGACTCCGGGGCGGCGGTGAAGCCGACCTGGTTGTTGATCACCACGTGCACGGTGCCGCCGGTGCGGTAGCCGCGCAGCTGCGACATGTTGAGCGTCTCGGCGACGACGCCCTGGCCCGCGAAGGCCGCGTCGCCGTGGAGCGCGATGGGCAGGACGGTGAAGTCCGTGCCGCCCTTGTTGATGATGTCCTGCTTGGCGCGGGCGATGCCCTCCAGGACCGGGTCCACCGCCTCCAGGTGCGAGGGGTTGGCGGCCAGCGAGACCTTGATCTGCTCGCCGTCCAGGCCGGTGAAGGTTCCCTCGGCGCCCAGGTGGTACTTGACGTCGCCGGAGCCGTGCATCGACCGGGGGTCGAGGTTGCCCTCGAACTCGCGGAAGATCTGCGCGTACGACTTGCCGACGATGTTCGCCAGGACGTTGAGCCGGCCGCGGTGGGCCATGCCGATGACGACCTCGTCGAGGCGGGCCTCGGCGGCGGAGTCGATGACCGCGTCGAGCAGCGGGATGACGGACTCGCCGCCCTCCAGCGAGAACCGCTTCTGGCCGACGTACTTGGTCTGCAGGAAGGTCTCGAACGCCTCGGCGGCGTTCAGCCGGCGCAGGATGCGCAGCTGCTCCTCGCGCTCCGGCTGCTGGGTGTGGGTGCGCTCCACCCGGTCCTGGATCCACTTGCGCTGCTTCGGGTCCTGGATGTGCATGAACTCGATGCCGGTGGTGCGGCAGTACGACTCGCGCAGCACGCCGAGGATGTCGCGGAGCTTCATCATCGACTTGCCGGCGAAGCCGCCGACCGCGAAGTCCCGCTCCAGGTCCCACAGGGTGAGGCCGTGCTCGGTGATGTCCAGGTCGGGGTGCTTGCGCTGGCGGTACTCCAGCGGGTCGGTGTCGGCCATGACGTGGCCGCGGACCCGGTAGGAGTGGATCAGCTCGAAGACCCGCGCGGCCTTGGTCACGTCGTTGTCGTGCGAGGCGTCGATGTCCGTGAGCCAGCGGACCGGCTCGTACGGGATGCGCAGCGACTTGAAGATCTCGTCGTAGAACTCGTTCTCGCCGAGCAGGAGCTGGGAGACGATCCGCAGGAACTCGCCGGAGGCGGCGCCCTGGATGACCCGGTGGTCGTACGTCGAGGTCAGCGTCATGACCTTGGAGATGCCCAGCTTGTTCAGGGTGTCCTGGGAGGTGCCCTGGAACTCGGCGGGGTAGTCCATCGCGCCGACGCCCATGATGAGGCCCTGACCGGGCATCAGGCGGGGCACCGAGTGGACGGTGCCGATGCCGCCGGGGTTGGTCAGCGAGGCGGTGACGCCGGTGAAGTCGTCCATGCCGAGCTTGCCGTTGCGGGCGCGGCGGACGATGTCCTCGTAGGCCTGCCAGAACTCGAAGAAGTTGAGCGTCTCGGCCTTCTTGATGGCCGCGACGACGAGCTGGCGGTCGCCGTTCGGCTTCACCAGGTCGATGGCGAGGCCGAGGTTCACGTGGTCCGGCTTGACCAGGGTCGGCTTGCCGTCCTTCACCGCGAAGGAGTGGTTCATCGACGGCATGGCCTTGAGGGCCTGCACCATCGCGTACCCGATGAGGTGGGTGAAGGAGATCTTCCCGCCCCGGGCGCGCTTCAGGTGGTTGTTGATGACGATGCGGTTGTCGAAGAGCAGCTTCACCGGGACGGCGCGCACGGACGTGGCCGTCGGCAGCTCCAGCGAGGCGTTCATGTTCTTCGCGACGGCGGCGGAGGGGCCGCGCAGCGTCACGTACTCGGTGCCGGCCGGGGCCTCGGCGGCCGGTGCGGCGGCGGGCTTGGCGGCGGCCGGTGCGGCGGCCTTCGCTGCCGGGGCCGGAGCGGCCTTCGCCGGGGCCGGGGCCGGGGCCGCCTTCGCCGGAGCGGGCGCGGCCGGTGCGGGGGCCTGCGCCGCCGGGGCGGGCACGGCCGGGGCCGGAGCGGAGGGGGTGGGGGTCACCGCGGCCCCTGCGGCCGGGGCGCCGGGAACGGGCTTGTCCGCCGTGCCGGACGTACCCGGCTTGTAATCGGCGAAGAAGTCCCACCAGGCGCGATCGACCGAACTGGGATCCTGGAGGTACTGCTGATAGATCTCGTCGACGAGCCACTCGTTGGGCCCGAAGGCAGCGGCCGGGTTCGACCCCGGGCCGGCTTGGTCGGTCGAGATGCTGGAGTTACTGGGGGACTGAGACGACACGGCGGCAACCGCCCTCTTCCGCTTCACAAGGTGATGGACAGCGGAAATCAAGGCTACGCCTCCCCGGCCGTAACACGCAGGCCGGGCCGGTCTTCGTCGCGCAAGTCACACTGGAAGGCGGGTTTCGGTGCAGGAATTGGCGGGAAACAAGCATGGTTCCGCTTCCCTTTGGGTACGCGGAACCACGGCTACGGCCCTTCGGGTCGCACCCCCTGGAACGGAACACGCAGAACGCGTCCCTCCGGTTCGAACCCTATGTCAACCTCGCTGCCGAGGTACCCCCGGAAGAGTGACCTGAATGCGGCAGCCGCGCTCGGATTCGGCCACCCCGATGCGTCCGCCATGCAGGTCCACCGCCCAGCGGGCGATCGCCAGGCCGAGACCGGTGCCGCCGTCACTGCCGGGCCCGTGCGGGGAGGGCACCGCGCCCCGGTTGAACCTCTCGAAGACCCGGTGGCGCTCCGCCTCCGGGATGCCCGGCCCCTCGTCCATGATCTCCAGCACCAGCGACTCCGGGGCGGGGCCGCGGCGGGCCAGCACCTGGACCCGGCCGTGCGGCGGGCTGTGCTTGACCGCGTTGTCGACCAGATTGGCCACCACCTGGTGCAGCCGCTCCGCGTCGGCGTACGCCGTCAGCTCCGGCGGCGAGACGTCGAGCGCCAGATGCACGTCCTTGCGGGTGTGGTTCCCCGAACCGGAGGCCAGCCCCCGGTGCGCGGCGGCGAGATTCGCCTCCTTCAGCACCCCCGACAGATAGGGCCACACCTCGAACCGCCCGGCCTTCAGCGTCACCACGCCGTTGTCCAGCCGGGACAGGTCCAGCAGCGTCTCCACCAGCCGCCCGAGCCGCTCCGTCTGCTTCAGGGCGGTGCGCATCGTCTCCGGATCGGCCGAGGACACCCCGTCCACGACGTTCTCCAGCACGGCTCTCAACGCCGCGATGGGGGTGCGCAATTCGTGCGAGACATTGGCGACCAGCTCCTTGCGGTGCCGGTCCACCGCCTCCAGGTCGTCCGCCATGCGGTTGATCGTCTGGGCCAGGTCGCCCAGCTCGTCGCGGCGGCCGGCGCCGCGCACCCGCCGGGTGTAGTCGCCGTGCGAGATAGACCGGGCCACGGTGGTCATCTCGTCCAGCGGCGCGGTCAGCCCGTGCGCCACGAACTGGGTGATCAGCAGGGTCGCGATCACCGAGAACACCGTGATGAACCGCAGCTCGGTCCTGGTGCGCACCGCCACCAGCAGCAGACCGGTGGTGATGAAGACCGAGAGCACGACGAGCGTGCTCATCTTCGCCTTGATCGAGAAGGGACGCAGGCCGGAGCCGGGCCGGGTCATGGAGCCGGCGTCTCCAGGGCGTATCCCACACCGTGCACGGTACGGATGCGCTCGGCGCCGATCTTCCGGCGCAGCGCCTTGATGTGGCTGTCGACGGTACGGGTGCCGGAGGCGTCCGCCCAGTCCCAGACCTCGGCCAGCAGCTGCTCCCGGGAGAGCACCGCGCGCGGCGTGTTGGCCAGACAGACCAGCAGGTCGAACTCGGTCGGCGTGAGGTGGACGTCGTCGGCGCGCACCCGGACCCGGCGCTGCGCGTGGTCGATCTCCAGTTCGCCCAGGCGCAGGATGCCGCTGCGCGGGGTCACCGCGGCCAGCGCGGCGCGCTCGACGCGGCGCAGCAGGACATGGACCCGGGCCGCCAGCTCGCGCATCGAGAACGGCTTGGTCATGTAGTCGTCGGCGCCCACGCCGAGGCCGACCAGCATGTCCGTCTCGTCGTCCCGGGCGGTCAGCATCAGCACCGGCACCGGGCGCTGGGCCTGCACCCGGCGGCAGACCTCCAGGCCGTCGAAGCCCGGCAGCATGATGTCGAGCACCATCAGATCGGGCTGCCACGCCTCGGCCGCGTCCACCGCGGCGGGCCCGTCGAGCGCGGTCTGCACGAGGAAGCCCTCGGCCCGCAGCCGGGCGGAGATGGCCTCGACGATCGTGGCGTCGTCCTCGACCACCAGCACCCGGCGCTGCGCGCCCGGGGTGGCCGCGACACCGGTCTGGGTGGTGTGTGTCTGTTCCATCGCCCCGCCCCTGCCCCGTTCTCACGGGGGCCATTCCCCCGGACGCACGGTCTTCGCTTGTGGATTTTCGTAGTGTCCCGATTACGGGTCGCCAGCGTAAAGGCAGCGACCCGCTCTCGGCTACGCAGGGTGTAACGCCCCGGCTGCGGGGAAGTGGCGTCCCGGCCGTCGCGCGATGCCCGGACACCGGGGCGCCGGGGGGGCGTGGAGGGCCGGTGGAGGGTCTCAGAGTGTCCGGAGTGCGAGATGCACCACGTCGGGAACACCTCGGGCAACGCTGACTTCTTCGGTTCTTACGCTGATGAATCCGGCATTTCGCAAGGCTTGTTCGAAGTCGGCGGACGGCTGTGCGGACCACACTGCGAGAACGCCGCCCGGTGTCAGCCGCTCCCGGCAGGCCGCCAGCCCGGCGGGGGAGTAGAGGGTGCCGTTGTCCTCGGTGACGGTCCAGTCCGGGCCGTTGTCGATGTCCAGGCACAGGGCGTCGTAACGGTCGGTAGTCGTACGCAGATACTCGACCAGATCGACCGTCAGGATGCCGGTCCGGGGGTCGGCGAGCGCCGCACCGGAGATCCCGGACAGCGGCCCCTCCCGGTGCCAGTCGACGATCGCCCGCTCCCGTTCGGCGACGGCGATCCGCCCCCAGCGCGGCTCGGCGGCGGCGCGGGCGAGCGAGAAGCCGACCCCGAGCCCGCCGATGAGCACGGACGGGGCCGTCCGGTCGGCGGGGAGCGCCGCCAGCGCCGCGTCGATCAGCAGCCGCTCGGACCGGCCGTCCGAGGTGTCCATCAGGAAGCACCCGTTGGCGATGATCTCGAAGTCGCCCCCCCGTCTGCGCAGGACCACCTCCCCGTACGGCCCGTCCCGGCGGTCGAGCGTGACGGGGGAGGAGTCATCGGTACGGGCGAAGTCGGGCATGGCATGGCTCTCCGGTCGTGGGGGCGGGGGTCCCCGCCATCCTGGCCTCTCGGCACGGCCCGGGGCCAGCCGGTTACCGGGACCGGCCCGGCCCGCGCACCGCGAGCAGCGCGGCCCCGGCCCCGTACGCCGCCAGCGCCACCGCCCAGGCCCCGGCCTCCGGGCCCGGCTGCAGCGGCCACGCCCAGAGCGCCGCCGCCCGGCCCGGCTCGTTCGGCGCGGCCAGGTAGACGGCGCTCCCGTACACCGTCATCGGCAGCCAGCTGGGCCGGGCGCCGAGCAGGGCGGCGGACGCCACGGTCACCCCCGTCGAGCCGAGCACGTTGCGCACCATGGCCGGGGCGCCGAACGCCTCCGGATGCCCCGGCACCGCCGCCGCCAACGCCCCCGCGGCCAGGGCGGTCGCCACCACCAGGTGCGCCAGCAGAAGCGGCCACCACCGCCGGGCGGCGGTCCGGTCCAGCTCCTCGGCGTGCGAGTGCAGCGCGGTGCCGATCGCCGCGGCGGCGAGCAGCGGGGCGAGCACGACGACCGGGGCGCGGGCGGTGTGGTCGAAGTGCGGCCGGTCCTGGAGCTGGTCCGCGGACCAGGCGGCCACGAGCACGACGCCCGCGAGGGCGGCCGCGGTGACGGGGAGCGCGCGGGAACGGAGATAGAGGAGGGACAGCGCGCTCACAGGGCCGGGACCCCGTTCGGCGAGCAGAACCTCGCGCAGCTCGGGCGAGTTCCGGTCGAGCGCGGCGCCGACGGACCTTCCCCCGGGGCGCAACAGCTTCACACCTCTTATATCGGGCGGAGCCGGCCCGATAGTTCACGGGCGGGGCGCCTTCTCCCCGTGCACCGCGCGGTACTCGGCCGCCAGCCAGGGGGCCAGGTCCTCGACGAGGGGCGTCAGGACCGCCGGGTCGGGGGAGGGGGGCGCGGCCGGTGCGGGCGGCGAGGCGCATCTGCGCGATCCGCTCGGGGCGGCCGGGGTAGTAGCGGGCGAACACCTCGGCCGACTCGGCCAGATCGCTGGTCCATCCCCGCCACCGCGGCATGACCAGGGTGAAACCGGTCCGGACCAGACGGCGGGCGACACCCCGGGAGAGGGCCAGGCGCTCGGCGTCCGTGGCGGCCCCGGCGACCCGGCGCCGCCGGAGCGGCAGGGCGAGGCCCAGGTCCCCGTTGGTCTCGCGGGCGAGCAGGGGCGTCGGACGGTAGGCGGGCAGCCGTGCGGCGAGGTCCTCGCCCAGCAGCGGGGTGCAGAGGCAGGCGACGAAGAAGCCGAGGTCGTGGCGTTCCAGGCGGCTGGTGAGGGTGGCGGCGTCGTGGAGCAGCGCCCCGACCCCGTCGATCTGGTCGAAGGCGGCGTCCAGCTCGGCCTCCAGGGCGCGGACGGCCGCCGCGTCGTCGGCGGTGGGCGCCCCACGCAGTGCCACCAGCAGGTCCAGGTCACTGACCCCGGGAACGGCGGTGCCGCGCGGAATGCTGCCGTAGACGTACGCGCTGTGCAGCCGCGCGGCGCCGAATGTCCCGGCGATCCGGGTCCGGGCCGCCGCCACGACGGGGGCGAAGGGCGCGGGCACCCGGCTCGGCGAGCCCTCTCGCCGGATCGTTCCGTCCGGGTTCAGCCCCCGGTCGTCCTTGTCGTCCATGCACGTACTCTGCCCGCCGCCCCGCTGTGGCCCCCGGCGGATTTACGCCGGGGCCACGGCGGGGCGCCCGGCCCGGCTCACGGAGGCGGGCGGAGCAGCGCCTTCGGGAGGATGAACCACAGGACGATGAAGAGGCAGAGGGTGGCGGCCGTGATCGCGATGCCGGCGACCCGGCCGAGGACCACCGTCATCAGCAGGAGAACGGCCCCGTTGAGCGCGAGGGCGAGGAAGACCAGACCGACTTGCGCGAACTGCGCCGACAGGGCGACGATCCGGGACTTGACGCCCCGGTGGAACATCCCCCGGTGCAGGGCGACCGGGGTCGCCAGCACGGCCGAGGAGACCACGGTGAGCAGCAGCGTCACCACGTACGTGGCGCGCTCGTAGCTGTCGAGATCCGGGAACCGGTTGGTGAACGCCACACCGAGCAGGAACGCGAAGACGATCTGCACCCCCGTCTGCACGACCCGCAGCTCCTGGAGCAGCTCGACCAGATTGCGGTCGGCGCGCTCCGCAGGCGTCTCCTCACCATGAGGGGACGCGGCCGCGGATCTCCGCGAGATGTGCGACATGGGCCCCATTTTTTCCCCCACGCCCCGGCCGCGCCACCGCTGCTCAGCTCGGAGGGGCAGCACCCGGCGCGGTCGCGGGGGCTCCGTGCGGGTAGTCCGGGACGGGTGTCCGGGAGCACCGGCGCCCGTCCGGGTCGCCGTCAGGGGCCCGGTGATTCCCGAGGTGGCCCTCTTTCGGTCGTGATGCGACCGAATCACAAGGAGCCGCAAGGGAATGTCGAATCGATCGGTCATCCCCTGTTGAATAAAACGCACAGCCCGCCACGGGGCACGGCGATGCGCGTATGCCTGCGGGAGAAACGAGAACCGGCCGAAACGGCGGCGCACGATGGCCTGGAACGAAGGGGAGAAGATCGGGACCGAGGCCGTCCAGCAGAAGTCGCCCCATGCGGACGAACGGCGTCGGGGTGGTTCGGGTGGTGGACGGTGTCTCGACCTGGCCGCCAGCTCGGACAGCGCGTTCGGAAGGGGCGAACTGGAGACTTGCCTGCCGAAAATTCTGCGACAGCTCGTGGAATTTTTTCGACGTGAGTTGAAATGTGAGGAAGCCGGTGCAGATTAACCGCCACATGCGGTGCGGCGCATCGTCGTCCGGGTGGGAACCTCGGTGTGAAGGTATTCATGATGGAGTCTCTGGAGATTCGATCATGGGGGTGCGGTGTGAGGGATTGGCGGACCGATTCGACGTTCGCGATGTGCCGGGCGCTGGTGAACGGGGCGGATCCGGCATCGTTCGCGGGAGGCGGGTTCGATGTGCGGGCGGTGGTCGCTGCCGTCCAGTCCGGGAACCGGAACGGGCTGCTTCCCGAAGCCGTTCCGTGGGGGAACTTCCCGCACGGTGACGACGCCCGGGCAGCCGTTCGCCTGTTGCGCACCGGCGAGGGTCCCGTTCGCTGCGCGACGGACGTGCTGGGCGGCCTGTGCGCCAACGACAGCCGGGCCGCGGCCGCCCTCGCCGTACCGTTCCTGATCCCCATCGCCGCCGATACCCGCCACCCTCACCGCGCTGCCGCCCTTGCCGTGCTCTCCGGCCCGGCCCGCGCCCGGCATCATGGCGTCGCCTCCCGCGACGAATTCCTCCTCCATCGCAACGACCCCCGGCGTCACGCCCCCGACGACTACGACGACTACGGTGTCGAGGTGACGGGCTACCCGGCAGGCTGGTCGGTGTCTGCCGCCCGGGCCGCGATCACCGCCGGAACCTCCGTCCTCCTGCCGCTTCTCAACGACTCCGACCCCGCCATCCGCATCGACGCGGCCTATGCCCTGGCCACGGCCGCCGACCCCGACCTCGTGGTGCGGGGCGCCCTTGCCGCCGGTTTCGCCGCCGAGCATGACGTCATGGTCCGCGCCGCCCTGCTCCTCGCCGTCGCCGAGACCGCCCGGGCTCACGTAGGGCCGTCGGCCGTCCCGTGGTTCCGTGAGGGGTGGCGTGACGGGACGGACGCCCCCGAAGTCCGCCTGGCCGCGGCGATCGGCTGGCTCTGCCTCACCGATGAGCCCATCCCCGAGGATCTCCACCGGACCGTCGACACCCTCGCCACGGACGAACGCGCGCACGCCATGGACGCCCTGCCGTGGATGCGTGCCGCCGCCGGAACCGGTGAACCCGGACTCCTGCGCTGTGTTCGCCGCATGCTCCACCCCGAGAAGCCCGAACCGTACGACGACGACCCCTGGTCCTCCTTGCTCTGAGCGACTCGCCTCGGCCCCGTCCGCGCATGGACCCGACGCCTGGTGGGTCACGTTCAGTTGCTGACGTCCTGCTTGATGTGCGCCAGCGCTTCGTCCCACACGTCCCCTCCGTCCGCCCAGGTCCACAGCCATTGACGCAGAGACGGTGCCGCGTAGCGCAGGCCATCGTGGGGGTTCTGGCCCCAGTCTGGTTCCCAACCGTCGGCGTCCCAGAGCAGCACCGGGTTGTCGATCGCTGTCAGGGAGACGTGCCACTCCATGGTGCAGCCGCCACCCGTCAGGAAGAACCACGATGCCGGTGGCCCCCATCCTGGCCGCTGGTCGTGGACGGTGGTTGCACAGTGCCAGTCCGGGAAGTGCCAGTGCGGAATGCTGCGCGGTATCAGTGATGCGAGGCCGCCATCCGGCCCGAACCCTCCGTCGCCGATCTCGGTGTAGATGCGGCGAAGCAATGCGGGCAGCCGATACCCGAGCTTCTGCTCCGCGTGCTCGACCTGGGCGAGCGTGACAGGCGGGAAGGGCGTGTCGGGGAGGCTTCTGCGGGAGGGGATTGCGCCTCCGGCGCCCCATGCGAGTGCGTGCAGTCTCTTCAGGAGCGCGTCGTCGTCCGTAGCAGTGCGGTGGGTGGCATCGGTCACGAGCCGGGACTGTAGTGCGGAAGGGTTGACGCTTCGGAGGCTGTTGCTTCGGACGCTCGGCGCTTCTTGCCCCTGCTGGACGAAGCGCGCGGCCGTCGGTTCTGCACCGCGACCGAACGGTGACCCCTAGCTGCGAAACGAAGAGACCGGCGACACGGGAGCGCTTCCGGTTGATCGCTCAGAGCGAACACATCCCTGGGAACAATGGGCGGCTCAGGAGCATTGAGTCTGCATAGCTCAACTTGACTGCCGAAGGGGAGATCATGGCTACCGATTCCACCGCGGTTACTCCGCTCGCCCTGCCCGTGCTGCCGCTCGACGACGAGGTCGTGCTGCCCGGGATGGTGGTGCCTCTGGACCTGTCCGACGCGGAGGTGCGGGGCGCCGTCGAGGCCGCGCAGGCGGCGGTCCGGGCCGACGGGGGCAAGCCCGAGGTGCTGCTCGTGCCGCGGATCGACGGTACGTACGCCGGTACCGGTGTCATCGGTACCGTCGAGCAGGTCGGGCGGCTCTCGGATGGAGACCCGGGCGCGCTGATCCGCGGCCGGGGCCGGGTGCGGATCGGGGCCGGGACCAGCGGTCCGGGCGCCGCGCTCTGGGTGGAGGGGACCCGGGTCGACCCGGTCGTCCCCGACCCGCTGCCGGGCGCCGCCGCCGAGCTGGTCAAGGAGTACAAGGCGCTCGCCACCAGCTGGCTGAAGAAGCGCGGCGCCTGGCAGGTCGTGGACCGGGTCCAGCAGATCGAGGACATCTCCGCGCTCGCCGACAACTCCGGTTACTCCCCGTTCCTCACCACCGCCCAGAAGGTGCGGCTCCTGGAGACGACCGACCCGGTCGCCCGGCTGAAGCTCGCCATCCAGTGGCTCGGCGAGCACCTCGCCGAGCAGGACGTCGCCGAGTCCATCGCCAAGGACGTCCAGGAGGGCGTCGACAAGCAGCAGCGCGAGTTCCTGCTGCGCCGCCAGCTCGACGCCGTACGCAAGGAGCTCGCCGAGCTCAACGGCGAGTCCGGTTCCGGCGACGAGTCCGACGACTACCGGGCCCGCGTCGAGGCCGCCGACCTGCCCGAGCACGTCCGTGAGGCGGCGCTGAAGGAGGTCGAGAAGCTGGAGCGGGCCTCCGACCAGAGCCCCGAGGGCTCCTGGATCAGGACCTGGCTCGACACCGTCCTCGAACTTCCCTGGACCGAGCGGACCGAGGACGCCTACGACATCCGGGGCGCCCAGCGGGTCCTGGACGCCGAGCACGCCGGGCTCCAGGACGTGAAGGAGCGGATCACCGAGTACCTGGCCGTGCGCAAGCGGCGCTCCGACCGCGGCCTCGGGGTCGTCGGCGGGCGGCGCGGCGGCGCCGTACTGGCGCTGGTGGGGCCGCCCGGTGTCGGCAAGACCTCGCTCGGCGAATCCGTCGCGCACGCCATGGGCCGCAAGTTCGTCCGCGTCGCCCTCGGCGGGGTGCGGGACGAGGCCGAGATCCGCGGCCACCGGCGTACGTACGTCGGTGCTCTGCCCGGACGCATCGTGCGGGCGATCAAGGAGGCCGGTTCGATGAACCCGGTCGTCCTGCTCGACGAGATCGACAAGGTCGGCTCCGACTTCCGGGGCGACCCGGCCGCCGCCCTCCTCGAAGTCCTCGACCCGGCGCAGAACCACACCTTCCGCGACCACTACCTGGAGGTCGAGCTCGACCTCAGCGACGTCGTCTTCCTGGCCACCGCCAATGTGCTCGAAGCCATCCCGGAGGCGCTGCTCGACCGCATGGAACTGGTCCGGCTCGACGGCTACACCGAGGACGAGAAGGTCGTCATCGCCCGCGACCACCTGCTCCCGCGTCAGCTGGAGCGGGCCGGACTGGCGGCGGACGAGGTCACGCTCGACGAGTCCGCGCTGCGCAGGCTGGCCGGCGAGTACACGCGGGAGGCCGGGGTCCGGAACCTGGAGCGGGCCGTCGCCCGGCTGCTCCGCAAGGTCGCGGCCCAGCATGAACTGGGCGACCGGGAGCTTCCGTTCACCGTCACCGACGCGGACCTGCGGGGCCTGATCGGGCGCCCGCACCACGTCCCGGAGTCGGCGCAGGACCCGGCCGAGCGCCGGACCTCGGTGCCGGGGGTGGCGACCGGGCTCGCGGTCACCGGGGCCGGTGGCGACGTGCTCTTCGTGGAGGCCTCGCTGGCCGACCCGGAGACCGGGGCCTCCGGACTGACCCTCACCGGTCAGCTCGGCGACGTCATGAAGGAGTCAGCGCAGATCGCGCTGAGCTTCCTGCGCTCGCACGGGGCGGAGCTGGAACTGCCGGTCGCGGACCTGAAGGACCGGGGCGTGCACATCCACTTCCCGGCGGGCGCGGTCCCCAAGGACGGCCCGAGCGCCGGCATCACCATGACGACCGCGCTGGCCTCGCTGCTCTCCGGGCGGCTGGTCCGTACGGACGTGGCGATGACCGGTGAGGTCTCGCTGACCGGGCGGGTGCTGCCGATCGGCGGCCTCAAGCAGAAGCTGCTCGCCGCCCACCGGGCCGGGATCACCACCGTGGTCATCCCGAAGCGGAACGAGGCCGACCTGGACGACGTCCCGGCCGAGGTGCTGGACACCCTGGAGGTCCACCCGGTGACCGACGTCCGCCAGGTTTTGGAGATCGCCCTGGCCCCGGCCGAGGCCCCGGCACGGGAGGAGATCCCGGTCGCGGCGTGAGCGGCACGGCGTGACGGACGTGGCGCCGCGCGCGTGACCGGTACGGACGGCCCGCCTCCCGGGATCCCCGGGGGAGCGGGCCGTACCGCGTGCCCGTGCGCGGCGGCTGACCCTTCCGTGACGACGCGACCCCCGGCGCCGGGGTGCCGGGGTGCCGGGGGTCGCGTCGTCGTGGAACCGGGAGGTCAGGGGCGGTAGATGGTGCCCGGGACCGGCTCGGCGGGGGCCATCAGTTGCGGCACCGTCACGAAGGTGTAGCCCTGCTTCTGCAGCGCGTCGATGATGCCCGGCACTGCGGGGACCGTGCCCTTGTAGATGTCGTGCAGCAGGATGACGCCGTCCCGGCTCGCCTGGTCGAGTATCCGCTTCCTGATCAGCGCGGAGTCGGTCGTGGAGTAGTCCTTGGCGGTGGCGCTCCACAGGATCTGGGAGAGGCCCAGGTCCTTGCTGACGTCCGAGACGATGTCGTCGGTGCGGCCCTGCGGCGGGCGCATCAGCCGGGGCTGCTTGCCGGTTATCTCCGTGATCGCGTCCTGCGTCTTCTTCAGCTCGGCGCGTATGTCGGCCGGGTCGCGATCCGTGAGGATCTTGTGGGTCCAGGTGTGGTTGGCCACCTCGTGGCCCTCGGCGGCGATCCGGCGCACCGTGTCGGGGTGCTTCTTCACATGGTTCTTGCCGAGCAGGAAGAAGGTCGCGTGCACCTTCTTCTCCTTGAGGATGTCCAGCAGACGCGGGGTGTCCTCGCCCGGTCCGGCGTCGAAGGTCAGCGCTATGCACTTGGCCTTGCGGCAGTCCACCGGGCCGAAGGTGCCCTTCGCGTCGGAGCCCGCGTCGGCGCGCGCCGAGGCCGGAGCCGTGGTCTGCATCGCGCAGCCGCCCAGGGTCAGCGTGAGCGCCGTCACCAGGGCCGCGGTCAACCCCTTACCGATCGGCTTCGTCTTCTTGGGCAAGGCGGGTCACTCCTCCGTGGCTGAACAGATGCGCGCGGCGCGGTGTGCCGGGTGCGCCGGAGGAGGACTATACACAGCGTGTATACGTCAACGAACGTCGGGGTCAATCACCGCTCCGGGGGACGAAATCCCTGTTCGGAGGCGTATGGAACGCGGTACGCGCAGTGCCCCGGCGGGGCGCGCCGGGGCACTGCGGTGTACGCGGGGAGGATGCGCGTCCGGGAGAGGCTCAGCCGTTGGCGAGGGCCTGTACGCGGTCGAGGGCGCCGTTGAAGCGGTTGTGGTCACCGACGTACGGGCCGGACGAGGTGTACTGCCAGATCGTGTAGAAGCCCCAGCCGGCCGGGAGCTCGCCGACGGTGCTGGCGTACCGGGCCACCCAGAGCGGGTTGGTGGCGCCGAAGCTCGCGTTGTTGCCGGTGCAGTCCTTCCACCAGCTGGTCGCGGTGTAGATGACCGCGTCGCGGCCGGTGCGCGCCTTGTACGTGTTCACGAAGTCGCGGATCCAGTTGACCATGCCGGCCTGGCTCAGGCCGTAGCACTGGGCGCCGTACGGGTTCCACTCGATGTCGAGCACGCCGGGGAGCGTCTTGCCGTCCCTGGACCAGCCGCCGCCGTGGTCCACGAAGTAGTTGGCCTGGGTGGCGCCGCTCGTGGTGTTCGGGGTGGCGAAGTGGTACGAACCCCGGATCATGCCCACGTTGTACGAGCCGTTGTACTGCTGCGCGAAGTAGGGGTTCGTGTAGTACGTGCCCTCCGTGGCCTTGGTGTAGGCCCACTTCACGCCGCTGCCCCAGAGCGTCGACCAGGCGACGTTGCCCTGGTAGCTGGCGACGTCCACGCCTTCGGTCTGGACGGCGCGGGTGTCGCGGGGGAGTCCGGCCTCGCCGTCGTGGGCTATGACGCCCATGCCCATCGTGGCGGTGCCCCTGGCGGGCTTCTTGGCGGCCGCGGCGTCGGTGTCGGCGGCGCTCGCCGCGCCGGGCAGGGTGAGCATGAGGGAGAGCGCTGCGAGGAGCGTTCCGGCCGCCGCGAAACGGGAGCGGCGGGAGGACCTGGCAGTGGATCTGAGCACCGGCATGGGAGTGCCTCCGAGGACGTGGTGGGGGGACGCGCTGATCCCAGGGGGACGTGGGGCACACCCCCCTGCGGGCATGTAATGGTGTGAACATGCCAGGCATGACGCTACGCACGTAGACCCGTGCTGGGGAAGGGGGTCCGGGCGCCGCCGTTGGTCTACTCCTGCGAAATACTGGCGCAAGCTGCGGTGATGACCTGCGGTGAAAGAAATTTTCAGCGACCGGAAAGCTCATGAGGGGTGTTGACGTGCACGGGAGCGAAAGCGGTAGTGAACCGGGCGCGACCGGAAGGAGTGGTGTGGACCACGCATTCCTCGCGCTGGAACGGGAGTTGGCCGTCTTTCTGCGCCGGGCCCGCGCCAATTCGGGGGAGATGGCCCGGGAGGTCCATCCCGACCTGGAATCCGCCGCGTACGGCCTGCTCGTCCAGTTGGAGTCGGCGGGGCCGCAGCGGGCCACCGACCTCGCGGCCTACTTCGGGGTGGGCAAGGCGACCATGAGCCGTCAACTCCGCGCCCTGGAAACGCTCGGGCTGGTGATCCGCGAACCCGATCCCGCCGACGGCCGGGCCTTCCTCGTCCGCCTCACCGCCGAAGGACTGGACCGCTACCGCAGCGTCCGCGACGCCCGCCGCGAGCGCTACGTCCGCAAGCTCGCCGACTGGGACCGCGCCGAGGTGGCCGAACTCGCCCGGCTGCTCCACCACTTGAACGCCCGCGCCGAGAACTGACGCCCCGGGGCCGGAGGGCGTACGGCCTCGGGGGCGGCCCCCGGAGCGCGAGGGCGGGCGCCCGGACGCCCCGTCACAGCACCGAGTGGACCGCCGTCGCGTCGTCGTGCGTCTTGCCGCGGCCCAGCAGCGCCCGCCCGGCCCCCGCGTCCGCCTCCTCCAGCACCCTGACCCGGTCGATCAGCGACTGCGGCCCCTCGTCGTCGAGCACCTTCAGGCAGTCCGCCCAGTCGCCCGCGCGGAACACCTCGGTCCAGCGGGCCGCCCCGTCCGTCAGCGCGGCGATCGCCCGCACCTGGTCGAGCGGGGTGCGGCCGGTCACCGCACGGGACGCCACGGCGGGGTCGGCGGCCGCGGTGAAGAAGCCGCCCTCCTTGTTGCGCAGCCGGGTGTCGGTGAACGCCACGGAGCTCAGCGAGCCGGGCGGCAGCCGGTCCAGCCGGTCGTCGAGCACCGGGCGTACGCTCCCGTCGCGCATCCCGAGCAGCAGCACGGAGTCGGAGAGCACCAGGTGCTCGATCTCGCGTTCGTCCCACCGGGCCATGACGACCGTCGCCTGCGGTGTACGTACGTGAGAAAGGTCACACAGGGAACGGTGCGTGTCGGCGGTGCGCCCTATGGACAGGGCGAGGATCTCCTGAAGGGTCAGATCCCGCCGCGAACCGGACAGTTCGATCAGCGCGCCGCCCAGCCGGGCCGTGAACCACGGAACCGAATGCACACAACCGTCGTCGCCCCGCGGCGGCGTCACCCCGTCCAGCAGGACCAGCGCCCCGCCCCACCCGGAAGCGGGGAGAACGGTGGCCGCCCAGTCCTCGTTCGGGTGTTCGGGACTTCCGGGGGCCGTGGCCAGCGCGAAGAGCATGCGGCCAGTCTGCACGACGCCTTCACGCCCTCCGCACTCCCGTGTGATTGGCCTGAACCTGCGGCTTCCGGCCGGTGAGGGAGCGGAAGGGCGGCCTCCGTGGGGCGTGCGGGCGGGCATCCTGCCAAAGCCCGGGCGGAAGTTCCACCCGGCGGACCGGGTGTGGCCGAGGGCCTGTCCGGGCAGACTTGTTCGCCAACTCGGGAGTGATGTTCACTCCTTCAGGTGGTGGAGTGGTCGTTGCGTGTCCCCCTCCCAACAGCGCTGGAATGGTCGGAAGCCGTACCAGTGGGAAGGGACGCCCGCGCGTGTGACCGTGCGTCACCTCTGCTTCATGGGCGGACGAGTCAAGAATGCGAGCACCGGTGCAGAAGAAGCGGCCTCGGAGCAAGGGCGAAGAGCGGAACGGTTCCGGGGCGGTGTCACCGGCCCCCGCCGAGAGCGGGAGCACCCGGCGTCCCGTACGGGTGCGGAGCAGGCTGGTCGCCGGAGTCGCGGTGGTCGGGGTCACCGTCATCGCGGCCGGTGCCCCCATGGTCCTCACCGCCTCCTCCGAGCTGAACGACTCGCAGCGCCTGGTCACCCTCGCCGAGCTGAACCAGCAGGCCGTCGCCCTCGCCCACGCGCTGGCGGACGAGCGCGACGACGTCACCGCCAGGATCGCCGCGGGCCGGGACGGGAAGACCGGCGCGGACGACGCCCGGAGCACCCGGGTCGACCAGCGGGTCGAGGAGATCCGGGCCGCCGCCCCCGCCGCGCTCCGCCGCGACCTCGCCGGCATCCCCTCCCTGCGCCGCGAGGCGCTCACCGGCAAGGGCACGGCGCTGGAGGCCCACCAGGCGTACTCCGAGATCATCGGAAAGCTCCAGGCCCTCGCCGAGGAGCTGACGGAGAAGACCCCGCCGCGCGCCGCCGGGGCCACCCGTGCCTCGCTCGCCCTCGCCCGCGCCACCGAACAGGCCGCCGCCACCCGGGGGCTGCTGCTCGCCGCGCTCTCGGTGCCCGGCGGGGCCCCCACCCCGCAGATCGACCCGGTGACCGGGCTGCCGGTGCAGAACGGTTCGAGCACGATCGACCCGGCGACCGGCCTGCCGGTCCAGACGCAGGACGGCGCGAGCGCCAAGGACGACCGCACCCGCGACGAGCTGAGCGCCGCGGCCCAGCTCGCCCGCGTCCGCGAGCTCGGCGCGCTCGCCGACTTCGACCAGGTCGCGGGAGCCACCGCCCGCGACAAACTGGCGTCCACGGTCACCGGACCGGAGGTCGCCGGAGCTGAGAAGTACCTCAACAAGCTCACCGCCCGCCCCGAACTGTCCGAGAGCGGCCGCGCCACCAGCCGGAAGAAGGCCGGGGCGGCGCTCTCCGCGCGGATCGACCGGATGCGGAGCGTCGAATCGGCCCTGGGCACCGAGCGGATCGGCCGACTGGAGCAGCTGCGCGACGACGACGTCACCGCGCTCGAACTGCGCATCGCGCTGCTCGGCGGCTGCCTGCTGATCGCCGTCGGCGTCTCCACCGCCGTGGCCCGCACCCTCACCCAGCCGCTCGCCGTGCTGCGGATCGGCGCCGCTCGGCTCGCCACGGAGCCCGAGACCGCCGAGCCGGTCCGCTACACCGGCCGCAACGACGAGTACGCCCAGGTCGTACGGTCCCTCAACAGCCTGCACGCGAGGCTCCGGGGGCTCCTGACCCAGTTCAACGGCCGCTTCGCGGAGCTGGAGGGCGAGCGCGGCGAGCTGGCCGCCGGGCGCGAGGCCCTCGCCGCCCAGCGCGCCGAGCTCCAGACCGCGACCGCGGAGCTCACGGCCGAGCTGGAGCAGCTGAAGAACACCGTCCACCACACCTTCGTCAACCTCTCGCTGCGCACCCTCGGCCTGGTCGACCGTCAGCTCGGCGTCATCGAGGGCCTGGAGGACCGGGAGCAGGACCCGGAGCGGCTGGCCACCCTCTTCAAGCTCGACCACATGGCCACCGTCATGCGCAGGCACAGCGAGAACATGCTGGTCCTCGCGGGCGCCGAGCACGGCCACGGGCACGCCGGGCCGATCCCGCTGGTCGACGTGGCACGCGCGGCGGTCTCCGAGATCGAGCGGTACGAGCGGGTCGTCATCCAGGCCCTGCCGCCGCACGCCCAGGTCGCCGGCTTCGCCGCCGACGACCTCAGCCACCTGCTCGCCGAGCTGCTGGAGAACGCCACCGCCTTCTCGCCGCCGGAGTCCCGGATCCAGCTCTCCGGCTGGCTGCTGGAGAGCGGCGAGGTGATGCTCTCCGTGCAGGACGACGGCCTCGGGATGCCCGCGGCGCGGATGACGGAGCTGAACGCCCGGCTGGCCGACCCGACCCTGTTCGAGGCGGGCGACCGGAGCACGGAGGGGGCCGGGCTCGGCCTCCAGGTCACCGCACTGCTGGCGGCCCGGCACGGCGTACGCGTCGAGCTGCGCGAGCACACCGGCAGCGGGCTCACCGCCGTCGTCGTCCTGCCCAAGGCCCTGCTGCCGGAGGCGCCCCCGGCCGTCACCCCGCCCCCGGCGAAGTCCTCCGGTTCCGCGCCCACGCTGAACCTCCCGGGCTCGGTCGCCGAGGCCAACTCCAACGCGCTGCCCGCCCGTACGCCGTCGACCGAGCCGGAGCCGGAGCTGTCGTCCGGCGAGCCGCAGCCGTCGTCCGGCGACGAGGAGCCGACCGCGGCCGCGACCGCACCGGAACCGCGGCCCGCCGAGGCGCCGCCGTTCGCCGAGGCCCGGTCGTCCGTCGAGGAGCGGCCGTCCGCGGAGGAGCCGCAGTCGCCCGAGGAGTGGCAGCCGTCCGGGAAGCGGCCCGCCGAGGACCCGCTGATCGCCGCCGCCGAGCGGGCGATCCGGGCGTCGGGCGCCGACTCCGTACCGGCCCCGGCAGCCGCAGATCCGTCCCCGGCCCAGAAGTCCCCGACCCCGGCTCCGGCCGAGTCGGAGTCCGAGGTCACCCTCCAGGTCCGCCTCCCCGTCGCACCGAAGCCCGCCGCCTCCCCGCGGCCCGAGGCGGCGGACCCGTACGCCATCGGCCCCGACCGCCACGAGCGGACGCCCGACCAGCCCCGGGACCGCATCCCGGAGCAGCGCACCCAGTCGCCCGCGGAAGCCGCCCCCGCCGCGGAGGCGGAGCCCGCCGCTCCCGCCGGGCGCGTCACCGACAAGGGGCTGCCCAAGCGCACCCCCCGCATCACCAAGCCCGCCGCGGCGGCCACCACCGAGCGCAAGGGGAACCTGGACAAGGAGGCGCTGCGCCGACGGCTCGGCGGCTTCCACCAGGGCGCGAAGGACGGCCGCCGGGACGTCGAGGCGGAGATCGCCGAAGGGTACCCCGCCCCGCACAGCACACCCACCGACCAGCACGGCGACGCGGCCCGCCCGGGCAGCAGCATGACCGACCAGACCGATGAGACGGGGGACACAGTCGAGGAGGCACGCAGTTGACTGCGCCGAGCACAATCGGGCTGAGCACCGAGGCCCGCAACCTGCACTGGCTGCTGAGCAATCTGGTGGAGGAGGTACCAGGGGTCCACTCGGTCACCGTCGTCTCGTCCGACGGACTGATGCTGCTCTCCTCCGACCCCGGCCATCTGGCCACCACGAGCACCACGAACACCGGGGCCCCCGGCGGCCCCAGGGGTTCCAGCGCCGACCTGGCGACCATCGTCTCCGGCATCGGCAGCCTCACCATCGGTGCCGCCAAACTCATGGACGGCGGTGGCGTCAAGCAGACGATGGTCGCCATGGACGAGGGCAGCGTCTTCGTCATGTCGATCAGCGACGGATCCCTGCTCGGGGTGCACGCCACCCCGGACTGCGACATGAGCGTCATCGCGTACCACATGGCGCTCTTCGTCGGCCGGGCCGGACACGTACTCACCCCCGAACTCCGCAGTGAACTGCGCAAATCGATGGAGAGCACCCAGTGAAGCCCGCTGCCGAATCCGCGCCCAGGCTCCCCGTACGCGGGGCCGACCGCAGGCCCGCCAGGGTCCGGCCGTACTCCCTCACCGGCGGCCGCACCCGCTTCGGGCACGTCCTGCTCGTCGAGACCTTCGTCGCCGCGCTCGACGCCCCCGAGGAACGCCGCGAGCTGACCAACGGCAGCCTGTCGACCCGGGTCATGCCCGAACTCCAGGCGATCGTCGAGATCTGCCGCCGGATGCGCACGGTCGCGGAGATCTCGGCCCTGCTGAAGATGCCGCTCGGCGTGGTCCGGGTCCTCCTCAGCGACCTGGCCGACCAAGGAAAGATCCGCGTGTACGGAACCGGTCACGGCACCGGCCAGCCCGACCGCGCACTGCTCGAAAGGGTGCTCAATGGACTCCGCCGTCTCTGAGTCGACGCTCTTCGCCCCGCGCCGGCCGGGCACAGCGGACCAGGCAGAGGAATCGCTCCAGGCCTGGCAACTCGACCGTACCCGGGCCCCCATCGCCACGAAGATCGTGGTCGCGGGCGGCTTCGGCGTCGGCAAGACGACCTTCGTCGGCGCCGTCTCCGAGATCACCCCGCTGAAGACCGAAGCGATGATGACCCAGGCCAGCGAGGAGACCGACGACCTCTCCGCGACGCCCGAGAAGGTCACCACCACCGTCGCGATGGACTTCGGCCGGATCACCCTCGACGACGACCTGGTGCTCTACGTCTTCGGCACCCCCGGGCAGCAACGTTTCTGGTTCATGTGGGACGACCTGGTGCGCGGCGCGATCGGCGCGGTCGTGATGGCCGACACCCGTCGGCTCGCCGACTGCTTCCCCGCCCTCGACTACTTCGAGAGCTGCGGCCTGCCCTACATCGTGGCCGTCAACCACTTCGAGGGGACGCCCGGATACGAGGCGGAGGACGTACGGGAGGCCCTGACCATAGCCCCGCACGTACCTGTTGTGATCATGGACGCGCGTAACCGGATCACCGTCGTCGAGTCCCTGCTGGCCCTCGTCGGCCACGCCCTCGACGCCACCCCCGCCTAGGGACTTTCGTTTGGATCGGGCCGGATCAGTGAGCGGGGTCCGGTGCGTGCGATCGCAAGGCGGAGGAGGGAGTCGACGCGGAGCGTCGGCGACCGACGACAACGCGGCGAGCGTGCGTGCCGGGGCACGCGAACCCGGCGTGATCCAAACGAAAGGCCCTAGGCCCTGCCTCAGACGTCCCAGACACAGCACGGAGAAGCGCGATGCGGAAGATACTCATAGTCGGAGCAGGCCAGTCCGGCCTCCAGCTCGCCCTCGGACTCCAGTCCAAGGGGTACGAAGTCACCCTCATGTCCAACCGCACCGCCGACGAGATCCGCTCCGGCCGGGTCATGTCCACGCAGTGCATGTTCCACACCGCGCTCCAGTACGAGCGGGACTACCAGCTCAACTTCTGGGAGTCCCAGGCCCCGCGCATCGAGGGCCTCGGCGTCTCCGTCGCGGCGCCCGACTCCTCGCGCGCCGTCGACTGGGTCGGCAAGCTGGACGGCTTCGCCCAGTCCGTCGACCAGCGGGTCAAGATGGCCGGATGGATGGAGACGTTCGCCCAGCGTGGTGGTCAGCTCGTCATCCACGGCGCGGCCGTCTCGGACCTCGACTACTTCTCCCGCGCCTACGACCTCGTGCTGGTCTCCGCGGGCAAGGGCGAGCTGGTCTCCATGTTCGGCCGGGACGCCTCCCGTTCGCCGTTCGACGCCCCGCAGCGCGCCCTGGCCGTCGCCTACGTCCACGGCATGGGTCCGCGCCCGGAGCACCCGGAGTTCGACGCGGTCCGCTGCAACCTGGTCCCCGGCGTCGGCGAGCTCTTCGTGATGCCGACCCTGACCATCTCCGGGCGCGCCGACATCCTGTTCTGGGAAGGCGTCCCCGGCGGCCCGGTCGACGTCTTCCGGGGCATCAAGGACCCCGCGGAGCACCTGGAGACGACCCTGGCGCTGATGGAGAAGTTCCTCCCCTGGGAGTACGCCCGCGCCACCAAGGTCGAACTGACCGACGCCAACGGCACCCTGGCGGGCCGGTACGCCCCGACCGTGCGCAAGCCGATCGGCCGACTGCCCGGCGGTGGTCTGGTGCTCGGCGTCGCGGACGTCGTCGTCGCCAACGACCCGATCACCGGCCAGGGCTCCAACTCGGCCTCCAAGTGCGCCAACGCCTACCTGGACTCGATCGTCGAGCACGGCGACCGCGAGTTCGACGAGGCATGGATGCAGGCCACGTTCGACCGCTACTGGGACACCGCCCAGCACGTCGTGAAGTGGACCAACGCCATGCTCGGCGTACCGCCCGAGCACGTACTGAACCTGATCGGCGCCGCAGGCCAGCTCCAGCCGGTCGCCGACCGCTTCGCCAACGGCTTCAACGACCCGGCGGACTTCGAGAACTTCTTCTTCGACCCGGAGAGGACCAACGCCTACCTGGCCGAGGTCTCGGGCGCCGCGTAGGCGTCCCACCTGCGGAGCAGCGGTCGACGCTGGTGAACTTCGGTGCCTGTGGGCCGTCCTCGGACGGCCCGCGGGCGGCCCGGCCGTCGGCGAGGCGGGGGTGGGGGGTGGCGGGCTCACAGCGCCCGCCGGAGATGGGCCCCGGGGAGCCCCCGCGGGGGTGCTGTACCCCGAGAGCGCCGGTCGTTGAGCGGCCCAACCCCTAAGGCGGCCCTCCGGGTGCGCCCGGGGATCATCCCGATACCTCATGACCGGGTCGGCCGACACCGTATGGGCATGACCTCGATGCCGCGCGGAACCCGACTGCTCTCCGTCCTCATCCCCTTCCTGCTGCTGTGCTACGGCGTGCTGCGCCTGATCGACGGCATGGACGGCGACCACGGCCCGGGGACGGCCTGGAACCTCGGCCACACGTCCTTCCTCGCCGCCTTCCTCCTGTTCGGCGCCTTCGTCGTGGAGCTGCGCCGCCTCGTTCCCGCGACCACCACCCGGACACGAACCGCCGCCGGTGCCGCCGTGATCGGCGGAGTGTTCGGCGCGGGCTGTTTCGTCTGGGTCATCCTCGGCGACCTGTTCCCCGGCCTGGCCGACTCCGCTCCGCTGCCCGACCTTCTCAAGCTCGCAGGCCCGCTCGCCTTCCAGCTCGGCCTGCTCACCCTGCTGATCATGCTGGCAGCCGTACGGCCCGGGCGGCTGCCCGTGTGGAGCCCGGTGCTCGTGTTCGTGTCCTTCGCCCTGATCACGGCCGACCTCGACCTGATCCCGCTCGCGGCCGTCGGTCTCATGGCCGGCCTCGCACCGCTGGCCCGCGACCGCACACTCCGTGCGGCGCCGTAGGCCCCCTGCCACGTCAGCGCCCGCAGGTCGGGGGAACGTACCGCCGGCGCCACGCATCCTTACAACTGCACCAAGCGGTGCGAGCCACGCAGCCCTCGACAGACGAAGTGAGCACCACCATGAGCGCGTCCCCGGTCATCGCCCCAGTGCCCGGTACGAGTGGAAGATCCTGGGCCTGTGCGACAGTGTCGGCATGCGTCGGAGGGATCCTTCTCGGCGTCCTGACCAACCTGCTCCAGGGCTGGCTTCCGGGCGCGTGGAATCAGATCGTCAACTCCGGTGGGGTCTGGTCCGTCGCCGCGTTCGTCGCGGGCGCGCTGGTGGCCCGGAAGGCCGGCCTGTCCACGGCCGTCGTCGCGGGCCTGCTCGCCGAGTCCGGTCTCGTCGTCGGCTACTACGGCTACGCGGAGGTCGGCCGCGACGGCATGGGCTCCCTGTTCGCTCCGCTCGTCTGGCTCGGCATGGCGTTCGTCGCCGGTCCCCTCTTCGGGGCGGCGGGCTTCGGGTGGCGAGGGAGCAGCCCTCGCCACCGCGTCATCGGCCTTGCCGCGCTGGCGGGCGTTTTCGGCACGGAAGCCATCCACTACGCCTGGGTTCTGCACTACGCCCCTCAGGCGTGGGCCTGCCTCGCCATTCTGGTTCTCGTCCCCCTGCTCATGGGCCGCACCCACAGAGAACGGGCGCTGGCCCTCCTGACCGCCGTTCCCTTCTCGCTGGTGGCCTATCTCGTCTTCTACGAACTGATCCTGGCGACACTCCTCGGCTGAGAGCGCGCGGGGGACGGGGAGCACCCGCAGCCGCAGGGGCACGGGTCGGTCCCGCCACCGTCCCGCCCGTCGCGGTCCGCCGTCCCGGCGGCCTCAGCGCCTCGGGGCGGACGAGGAGCCGTACCCCGTGTGCGAACCCGAGGCGGCGCCCGAGGGGAGCCGCGGCAACCGGTACTCGGACAGCGGGGCGCTGCCCGGGTCGGGGCGTACCGCGCCCAGCAGCGGGTTCGATCCCATCGGCGACACCTTCACCCGCGAGCCCGGCCGGGGCGCCTGCACCACCAGCCCCTTGCCGATGTACAGCGCCACATGCGTGGCCTTCGGGAAGTAGATCACCAGGTCCCCCGGGCGCAGCGCGTTCACCGGGACCTTCCGCAACTGCCGCCACTGCTCCTGGGAGGTCCTCGGGATGGGGCGGCCCGCCTTCGCCCAGGCCCGCGAGGTGAGCCCCGAGCAGTCGAAGGAGTTCGGGCCTTGCGCGCCCCACACGTACGGCTTGCCGATCTGCTCGATCGCGTACGCCACCGCCCGGCGGCCCGCCGCCGACGGCCGCCCGGTCGAGGACAGCGCTCCCGAGGCGGCCAGGGCGCGCTGCGCCTGCGTCGTCTGGCGCTGCTCCAGCCGGGACAGCGCGCCGAGCTGACTGCCGGAGAGCGACGCCAGCATCGTCTCGACGTTCTTGAGCCGGGACCGGACCGCGTCCCGCTGTTTCTTCCGCTTCGACACCAGCGTCTGCTGCCGGTCCAGCGCCGCGCGGGACTCGGCGGCCAGCCGGTCGGCGCGCTTCTCGGCACCGGTGAGCCGCTGCACGGCCGCCGTCCGCACGGTCGCCGCGCGCCGGATCAGATGCTCCTGGTCCAGGAGGCCCTCGGGGTTCCGGGACATCAGCAGTTGCAGATACGCGGAGAAGTCGGACCGGCCCTGGTACTGCTCCCGGGCGAGCCGCCCCACCGCGTCACGGCTGTCGGCCAGCGCGGACCGGGCGGTGACGAGCGCGGCGTCCAGCTTCTTCACCTGCGCCTTGCGCTGCTTCAGCTCCGCCACGGTGCCGTTGTACGCCTCGGTGGCCTCCTCGGCCTGCTGATACAACTGCCGCATTTCTGAGAGTAGTTGGGCGACACTCTTGTTCCTCGGGGCGACCGGCACGGGGGCGGCGACGGCCGCCGGTGCGAGGACGACCGCAGCCAGGGCCGCGGCACAGACCGTGCGGGAGACTCCACCTGGCATGACACACCTCCGGCAACGGGGCGATCATGGGACTACCCCATAAGTGAGCGCAACGAGACCATACGGTCACTCGGTGTCAGGGGATGCAAGAACCGTGGCGCGTGGCGCCGGGCGGATTCGCCCGGAAGGACGCGGGTGTTGGGGCGGGGTGGGGTGCTGAGCTTTCAGGGGGCGTGCCTGCCCGACCGGGCCTGCGCGACGTTCCCTGCCCACCGTCGTCGTCGGCGCATACGCCCGGTCCGGAGCGGGCGACGTGATCGGATCGCACCCGCCGCGGAGCGACGTACGGATTCGGCCGGTGTGACCCGCCGCCCCGGTCG
Organism: Streptomyces sp. NPDC001108; assembly: GCF_053598535.1. Taxonomy (NCBI): domain Bacteria; kingdom Bacillati; phylum Actinomycetota; class Actinomycetes; order Kitasatosporales; family Streptomycetaceae; genus Streptomyces; species Streptomyces sp. NPDC001108. Next base: position 170,729 of record NZ_JBSFKL010000002.1, on the reverse strand, counting down.
CATCGCGCGTGCGGCCGCGACCGGGGCGGGGCGGGGTCTCAGTCGACCGGGAAGGCGTAGAAGATCCGGTCGCGCTGGACCACGGCCGTGCGGTCGGCGGGCAGGACGCGGTACGGGGCGGTGACCGTGGGGCCCTTGGGGTCCTGGGCGCCGATGTCCTGGAACTTCCACAGTCGTCGGCCGTCCGCCGAGGCGAAGGCGGTGACCTGGGAGGCGTCCGCGGCCAGCAGTGTTCCGCCGCCCGCGCTGAGGGTGACGGCGGGGGCCGCCGTGCCGATGGCCGCCTCCGTGGAGCGCCGCCAGCGCAGCCGTCCCGTCTCCCGTTCGACGGCGCCGACCTCCTGGTTGCGGCTGGTGACGTGCAGCACCGTCCCGGAGACGACGGGGGTGCCGAACGGGGCCCCGTCGGTGCCGTTCAGCGTCCACTTCGGCTTGCCGCCCGGGGTCTCGAACGCCTGGAGGGCGTCGCCCACCGCCCCGTACAGCAGTCCCCGGTCGTCGCCCGCGACCGCCGCGTCCGGCGCGACCGAGCCGAACGAATGGTTCCACTGCTGCTTCCCGGTCTTCCGGTCGAAGCTCCGGAAGACCGCCTTGCCCTTGTCGGCCTTCACCTGGCCGGGGGCGAGCGTGGCCGAGGTCTGCCGCACGACCACGCCGTCCCCGCGGACCGCGACCAGCCGGTGGACGGGGGTGGCGGTGCCGCGTCCGGCGGGTACCGGGGTCCGCCACAGCTGGGCGCGGCGGGCGAGGTCGTAGCCGAACAGGTACGCCTTGACGACCCGTTGGTCCTTGCCGCGCTTCTTGCCCTTCTTCGGCGGCGGAGCCTTGACCGTGACCGTCTCGGTGGCGGTGAACCACAGCTCCGTCCCCGACGCACCGGTCACCGACGGGGCGGCGAGCGACGGCGTCTCGGGGGAGAGCTCCGCGAGGGCCGCCCGGTGCACGGTCTTCCCGTCCTTCGGTGACAGCCAGAGGAACGCGGACGGCGTCGCCACGAAGCAGAAGTCCTGCCCGGCGTCCGGTACGGCCCGGCCGCCGGCCGCGTCCTTGTTCTCCCAGATCCGGCGCCCGGTCCGCAGATCGACGGCGGACGCGCCGGACTCGCCGGTCAGCACCAGCAGCCGCTTGTTCCAGACGGTGGCGGTGAGCGACGCCGCGTCGGCGTCCGGGTGCGTGTACACCCAGCGGGGCTGCGGCGGCAGGCCCGCGACGGTGGGGCCGCCGTGGCTCGGCGAGGGCCCGGCGTCGTCGTCGGTGTCCCCGTCGCCGCCCGCCAGTGCGAGCGCCCCGCCCCCGCCGACGAGCAGCCCGGCGGCCCCGGCGGCGAGCCCGATGAACAGGCTCCGCCGCCCGACATCCGAAGCGGCGGAGGAGGGCGGGGCGGCGGGGCCGCTGCCCAGCGGGACCGGAAGCGGCCGGGGGTCCGCCGCGCCCGACGGCGCGGGAAGGGCGGGCAGGGCGCTGGTGGACTGCGGCACGGCCGGTACGGGGGAGAGCCCGGCGGGCAGCGCCGGTACGGGCCCCGAGGACGGGACCGCGGGCAGCGCCGGGGACGCCGACGGCAGGGCGGGGCGGCCGGTCAGCTCCTGGGGGACGGCCAGTTGGGTCGTGGGCCGGTCCGTCGCCGGGGCCCGGTGGGCGATGTCCCCGAGCTGGGCGGTCCGGGTGTCCGCGGGCGGTGCGGCGGCGGGCGCCGGGGCCTCGGCGGCCCCGGGCGCCTCCGCGACGGGTGCTTCCGGCGTTCCCGGCGCCTCCTTCGCCTCGATCCGCTCACCGGACGCGACGGCCTCCCGTACGCGCATCCCCTGCTCCGCCACCGCGGCCGCCGTCGCGTCCGGCAGCCAGCCGTCCTTAGCCGACTCCGCCGCGCCCCCGGGGGCCAGCTCGGCCGCGATCTCCTCGGCGCTCGGCCGGGCGGCCGGGTCCTTCTCCAGGCAGCGGGCGATCGGGCCGCGCAACTCCTCGGGAACGGCGCCCAGTTCGGGGGCGGTGCGGGCGATCCGTTCGGCGCCCTCGGCGGCCGGCCCCTCGGCGAGCGGGGTCGTGCCGGTCGCCGCGTACGCCAGCAGCAGGCCCAGCACGAAGAGGTCCGAGGCCGGTCCGGGCTCCTCGCCCTCGACCTGTTCCGGCGTCAGGTACCCGAGCCGTACCGACAACTGGCCGCCGGGGCCCGCCGACGCGTCGACCGCCGCCCCCAGCGGGCCGAAGGCGATCAGCCGGGGCCCGTCCCCGGCCAGCAGCACCGTGTGCGGGGCCAGTCCCTGGAGCACCGCCCCGGAGGCGTGCACCCGCGCCAGGACCTCGGCGAGTCCCGCGCCCAGCACCCGCACGGCCCGCTCGGGCAGCGGCCCGGTCGTCCCGATGACCTCCGCCAGGGTCAGCGCGGGCAGATACGGGGCGGCCGTCCACTGCAACTCGTCGGCCTCGCCGTCCGGCCCGTCCGGCGAAGGCTGGACCCAACTCCCGGCCAGCTCGCGCGCGGTGCGGGCCTCCGCCTGGAAGCGGCGCCGGAAGACGGGCTGCGAGGCGAGTTCGGTACGGGCCGCGGTGACCACCACCGCGTCGTCCCCGGTGGCCCCGCGCGCCAGGTACAGCACACTGCCCGCGGTCGTGCGCAACCGCGCGAGCACGGTGTACGGGCCGAAGCGGCGTGGATCGTCCTGACGCAGCGCCTCCATGGCGCACCCCCTCGCTGACCGTCCCTGGGCACCAGAGCGTCGATCCTAGGGGGTACGGGCGGCCGTCTCCGCTACCGGGCCCGTCAGTCCGGCCTGGACCAGGGCCACTTGAGGGTGCGGCGCTCCCGGCCCTCCGGGACGTACTCGTACACCCAGCCGCGCTGGATGCCCAGCCGCTTGGAGTAGCCGGCCGGGGCCCTCCGGTACGCGTGCACCGTGGCGGGCCCGCCGTCGGCGGACGGTACCGGGACCTCGTACCACTTGGGCGGGTGACCGGTCGGGCCGACCAGCACGGGCAGCACCCGGCCGTCCAGGGGGCCGCCGGTGAAGGCGGTGTTCTCGCTTCGCACCGCCCCAGTCTGACCGATGGGCCCGCACCCGGCAGCGGTCGGCCCGGCGAGTCCGGGAGTGGGCGGGCCGGTCGGCCGTCCCGGCCCGTCAGCGGTTCCGACCGGTCAGCCGTCCCGCCCGGTCACCGCCCGGCCCCCGGCAGTAGATGGCCCGCCCCGCCGAGCACCGGGCCCAGACCCTGGGCCAGGCGGCCCGCCGGGCCCTCCGGCCGCTCCAGAGGCAGCAGCGCCGCCAGCACCTCCGCGGTCTGCGGGTCGCTCGCCGCGGTCGCGGCCAGCAGTGCCATCAGGTGGTCCACCAGCCAGTCCCGCAGCTCCGACGCGGCGGGCCGCTTCTCCTCGTCCAGCCAGATCAGGGACGCCGCCTCGACCGCCGCGATCCAGGTCCGCACCATCATCCGCAGCCGGGGGCCCGGCTCGGACCGTTCGCCGAGATGGCGCAGGATCTGCTCGGCCGCCGCCCGTCGCACCTCGTCGACGATCGCCGACGTGCGCGAGGTCCCGACGACGCCGCCACCGCGCAGCAGCGCGCTGAACCCGGTGTCGTGCCCGTCGACGAAGGCGAGGTAGCGGTCCAGTACCCGCGTCACCCGCTCGGTGGGCGGTCCCACCGGGGGCTCGGTGAAGCAGAGGATCAGCTCCTCGGCCGCCGAGCGCAGCGCCGCCTCGTACAACTGCTGCCGTCCACCCGGGAAGTAGCGGTAGACGAGCGGACGGGAGACCCCCGCGACGCTCGCCACCTCGTCGAGCGAGACCTCGTCGGGGGCCCGGTGGGCGAAGAGGGAGAGCGCCGCGCCGAGCAGTTGGGCGCGGCGCTCCTCGACACTGAGCCTTCGGTACGCACGGGCCGGTGACGCGGCGGCGACAGGGGTCATGACCGAAGCCTAGGTGTTCCGTCCCCGGACGCGCCCCGGCCGTTCAGGCCAGCAGTCCGGAACGCTTCCACAGCTTGCGCCCCACCCCGTTCAGCACCCCGATGTCCTCGAAGAAGTCCGTCAGCCGCTTCGCGCCCGACTGCATGACCTCGGCGCGGTGGCCGCTCGCCCGCACCTGGGCGACGGCCTCGCGGCGGTCCAGGCCGACGTGCTCGTACACCTGCGGGTTGACGAAGCAGACGGAGAAGACGCGGGCCGCCTCACCGCAGCTCAGCCGGGTCAGCCGGCGCTCCCAGGCCGGGGCGGTCACCATCTGGCGGCGCAGCTCCTCCCGGGCGTAGCGGACGTGCCGCGCCTCCTCGACGACATGGATGCGGGTCACGCCGCGCACCAGCGTCTGGACGCGCTCGTCGGGGAAGGTCAGCCGCTGCATCCAGTCCAGGATCTCCTCGCCCAGCAGGGTCGCGGCGAACGAGCCGGGGGTGGTGGAGATGGTCTTCAGTACCCGGGCGAGGTTGTGGTAGACGCGCGGTACGGGGTAGTCGGGCGAGCCGCCCCAGGTGATCATGCGGCCGAACATCATCGAGTGCCGGCACTCGTCGGCTATCTCGGTCAGCGCGTAGCGGACGTGGTTGCTGGTCACCGGCCGGTCGTAGATGTGCCGGACCAGCAGCTGCATCAGGATGATCTCGAACCAGATGCCCAGCGAGGCGAGCGAGGCGCCCTCGTGCCGGGAGAGGTCGATCCGCTGCTCCTCGGACATCCGCCGCCACAGCGGGGTGTCGTAGAGCGAGACGAGCTCGGGCGGCCAGAACCACTTGCCCTCCTCGATCGGGGCGTCCCAGTCCAGCTCCTTGTCCGGGTCGAAGGAGTGCCTGGCCGAGGATTCGAGGAGCCGCGCGGCCACCTGTTCGCGGTCCCGGAGCGGTCCGAGCGCGTCGCGCAGGAGTTGGACGTCGGCTTCGGTCACTGGGGTCATGAGGAGGCACCTCGCTCTGGGGTTACCGGCGGTCACTCCTTATGAGACTCCCAGTCAGCAAGGCCGTCAATCCCTTCCGCGCGACTTGTTGACCCGGCGTCTACCAACGTGTGAACCTGCCAACTGAGCGCACCGCCAAGGGAATTGCCGCGAACTGCCAGGCGAAGGAGTTGTCCGTGTCGACACACGACCTCTACACCACCGCCCCCGGGGCTCCGCTGTGGGAGGTGCCCGCCTCCGGCGCCGCCCGCTTCAGCTGGGACTACGACGACGGACGCGAACGCCTGCTCGCCCTCTACCAGAAGGGCAAGGACAAGCAGTGGGACGGCAACAAGCGCATCGACTGGTCCCTGGAGGTCGACCCGGAGGACCCGCTGGGCACCCCCGACGAGGCCCTGACCCTCTACGGCACCCCGCACTGGGACAAGATGACCGAGAAGGACCGCGGTCGGCTGCGCAGCCACTACACCTCCTGGCAGTTCAGCCAGTTCCTCCACGGTGAGCAGGGCGCCATGATCTGCGCCGCCCGGATCGTCGAGTCCGTCCCCGACCTGGACGCCAAGTTCTACTCCGCGACCCAGGCCATGGACGAGGCCCGGCACGCGGAGGTGTACGGCCGGTTCCTGCACGAGAAGGTCGGGATGGTCTACCCGATCAACGACAACCTCCAGGCGCTGCTCGGCGACACCCTGCGCGACTCCCGCTGGGACATGCCCTACCTCGGCATGCAGGTCCTCATCGAGGGCCTCGCGCTGGCCGCGTTCGGCATGATCCGCGACACCACGACCAAGCCGCTGCCCAAGCAGATACTGGCCTACGTCATGCAGGACGAGGCCCGGCACGTCGCGTTCGGACGGATGGCGCTGCGCGACTACTACCGGCAGCTGAGCGAGGCCGAGCGGCGCGAGCGCGAGGAGTTCGTCATCGAGGGCTGCTACCTGATGCGCGACCGGCTCAGCGGTGTCGAGGTGCTGGAGAACTTCGGCATCGGCAAGCAGGAGGCCAAGGAGCTGTCCGAGCACTCGGAGTTCCTCCAGCTCTTCCGGAAGCTGCTGTTCAGCCGGATCGTGCCGTGCGTCAAGGACATCGGCCTGTGGGGCGAACGGCTCCAGAAGGCCTACGTCGACATGGGCGTCCTCGAACTCGGCGACTCCAACCTGGACCTGCTGATGGCCCAGGACGAGGAGATCGCCGAGCAGCTCGACCGGGACCGGTTCGCGGCGGAGGAGCAGGCCCGGGTCGCCGAGGTCGAGGAAGCGATAGCCCAGGGCGGGGGCGCCTGAGCGGGCGGCGCACGGCCGGAAACGGGGGTGTGCGCCGCGGCCCGGCCCGGCGAGGATGGCCGCCATGACCACACCGCCGCCACCGCCGCCCGCGTACGCCGCCGACCCCGCCGCCGCCCGCCGCAGCCTGGAGGCGCTGGCCCTCGGGGACGCCTTCGGGGAGCGGTGGGCCCCGCTCTTCCGGGAACCCCGGCGGGCGGCCGCCGAGATCCGTGCCCGCCACACCCCCGACGAGCCCGTCTGGCACTGGACCGACGACACCGCGCTGGCCCGCGCCCTGCTTCGGGTGCTGGACGAGCACGGCCGGGTGGAGCAGGACCGGCTCGCCCTCTGCTTCGCCCTCACCCACGAGGCCGACCGGGGCCGGGGCTACGGCCACGGCATGCACATGCTGCTGCCCGCGCTCCTGACGGCACCCGCCGACTGGCGCACCCTGGCCCCCGGACTCTTCGAGGGCGGCAGCCTCGGCAACGGCGCGGCGATGCGGGTCGCCCCGCTCGGCGCCTACTTCCACCACGACCTCGCCCTCGTCGCGGACCAGGCCGCGCGCCAGGCGGAGGTCACCCACGCCCACCCGGAGGGGATCGCGGGCGCGGTGGCGGTCGCGGTCGCCGCCGCGCTGTCCGTACGGGGCACGCTCACCCTGGCCGAGGTCGCCGGACTGACCCCCGCCGGGCTCGTCCGCGACGGGCTGCGCCGAGCCGCCGACCTCCCCTTCGACACCGCGCCGTGGAAGGCGTCCGACCTGCTGGGCAACGGGCAGCGCATCCGCGCCGACGACACCGTGCCGTTCGCCCTGTGGACCGCGGCCAGGCACCCGGACGACCTGGAGGCGGCGCTCTGGGCGACGGCCGAGGGACTCGGTGACGTCGACACGACGTGCGCCATCACCGGCGGCGTGGTCGGCGCGGCCACCGGGACCACCGGGGTGCCCGCGTCCTGGCTGCGGCGTCGCGAGCCGCTCGACTGACGCCGGATCAGCGGCGCACGGCGGGCAGGGCGCGCTCCACCGCGCCCGCCACCGCGAGCAGCGCCGCGTCCGCCCCGCGCTCCGCGACCAGCTGGAGCCCCACCGGGCAGCCGTCCGCCGTGAACCCGGCCGGCACACTGGCGGCCGGATGACCGCTCAGGTTGAACGCCCAGGTCAGCGCGGTCGAGTACGTCTCGCCGGGGCCCTCGTGGCCGTGCGGGCGGTTCGGGGTGGTCGGGGTGAGCAGCAGGGGCGTACGGGCGAACAGCGCGTCCAGCGCCGTGTCGTTCGCCCGCCGGACCTCCCCGCCCTCCGGCGACACCGCCCCGCCCCGGACCGTCCGCCACGCCTCCCGCGGGTCGAGCAGCGGGCACCCGCCGTCCACCAGCCGCACCACCCCGGCCGCCACCAGCCGCCGCACCGCCCGCCGGACCACCGCCGCGACCTCCGGGTCGACCTCCGCGTACCCCAGATCGACACTGAACACCGCGTCCACCGGCCCCGTCGGCGGCTCGGGCACCGCCACCTCCAGGACATGGCGCGCGAAGGCACCGGCCTCCCCGGCCGTGCGGGCCAGCACACCGGCGGCGGCCAGCCCCGTGCGGTCCGGCGACGGCAGCAGGCCGTTCGTCGTCTTCAGCCCGAACACCCCGCACCACGCCGCCGGGATCCGCACCGACCCGGCCCCGTCGCCGCCGGTCGCCAGCCCCACCAGGCCCGCCGCCACCGCGACCGCCGCGCCCGCCGAGGAGCCGCCCGGGGTGCGGTCGGCGCGCCAGGGGTTGACCGTACGGCCCAGGGCGCCCTGCCCCCAGGTCTGCCAGGGGGTGCCGGGGCCGGGCACCGAGGTCGAGCCGACCGGCACCGCCCCGGCCCCGGCCAGCCGCCGCGCCGTGTACGCGCCGATCCCCGTCCGCCCCTTGACCGCGAACGGCACCCCGGCCAGTGGCAGCCCGCCCGCCCGCTCCGCCGCCGCGCGCGCCCGCTCGGGCCACACCTCCACGAAGGCGCACAGCCGGGGATCCTCCCGGCCGATCCGCTCCAGGGCCCGCTCCACCGCTTCCACCCGACTCGCCATCGGGTCAGCCTCTCAGGGCCGCCGCCATCACGGAACGGGCGATCGGGGCCGCGCTGCCGCCCCCGCTGATGTCCGCCCGGTCCGCCGCCGCGTCCTCGACCACCACGGCGACCGCCACGGCCGGCCGCGCCGCGTCGGGCGCCTGCGCCCAGGAGATGAACCAGGCATAGGGCAGGCCCGAGTTGTCCACGCCGTGCTGCGCGGTGCCGGTCTTGCCTCCGACCGTCACCCCGTCGATCGCCGCGTTGGTCCCGGTGCCGTTCTCCACCACGTCGACCATCATCCGCCGCAGCTGCACCGCCGTGCCCGGGTTCATCGCCCGGTGGTAGGAGCGGGGGCCGTTGCGCCGGACCGTCCTGGACCCGTGGGTGGTCGTACGGTCCACCAGGTACGGGCGCATCAGCTCGCCGCCGTTGGCCACGGCGGCCGCCACCATCGCCATCTGGAGCGGGGTGGCCGTGGTGTCGAACTGCCCGATCGAGGAGAGCGCCAGCTGGTCCCTGGTCATCTCCGTGTCGAAGTTGCTCTTCGCCACCCCCGAGGGGATCCGCAGCCCGGTGTCGTCGAAGCCGAAGTTCCGCGCCGCGTCCACCATGCCGTCGAGCCCCACCCGTACGCCCAGGTCCGCCAGGACGGTGTTGCAGGAGATCCGGATCGCCTCGGCCAGCGAGGCCCGCTCGCAGCCGTGCGCCTCGTTGGGCAGCGTGGTCGTGGTGCCCGGCAGGACGTACGGGGACGGGGTGCGGGTGTCCGTGTCGGGATCGGTGACGACCTGGGCGTCCAGCGCTGCGGCCGCCGTCACGATCTTGAAGGTGGAGCCCGGCGGATAGGTCTGCCGGATCGCCCGGTTGAGCATCGGCTGGCTCTTCGACGCGTTCAGCCGCGCCCAGGCACCGGTGACCGCCGCCCCGGTGCCCGAGATCAGCCCGGGGTCGTACGAGGGCGTCGAGACCAGCGCCAGGATCTTCCCGGTGGCCGGCTCCAGGGCGGCGACCGCGCCCCGCCGCCCGCCGAGCCCCTGGTACGCGGCCCGCTGCACCGCGTCCACGACGGTGGTGACGACCCGTCCGCCGGGCTGCTGCGCCCGGGTGACGTCGTTCCAGAACGGGAACGGCGCGAGCATCGGGTCGGTGCCGGAGAGGAGGGGGTCCTCGGCGTTCTCCAGCAGCGTCGTGCCGTACGTCTGCGAGGCGTAGCCGGTCACCGGCGCGTACAGCGGGCCCTCGCGGTAGGTGCGCTCGTGGGCGAGCTGCTCACCGGTGTCCTTCGAGCCGGTGACGGACCGGCCGCCCACCACGATATCGCCGCGCGGCTGGTCGTAACGGGCGATCGTGAGGCGGCGGTTGGCGGGGTTGTTGTCGAGCTCGTCGGCGTCCAGGACCTGGATGCGGGCGGCGTTCAGCAGCAGCGCCACCAGCAGGACCAGCAGGAGCGCGGCGGCCCGCCTGATGTAGCGGATCACCGTCCGCCCCCCGGGATCCGCGCGACGATCCCGGTCTCCACGGGATCCGGCCGCGGTCTGCGGGCCTGGTCGCTGATCCGGATCAGCAGCGCCATGATGATCCAGTTGGTGACCACCGAGGAACCGCCCTGGGCGAGGAACGGCATCGCCATGCCGGTCAGCGGGATCAGCCCCATCACCCCGCCCGCGATCACGAAGACCTGGAGCGCCAGGATCGAGGCCAGACCGATCGCCAGCAGCCGCCCGAACGGGTCGCGCAGGGCGAGCCCGGCCCGGTAGCCGCGCGCCACCACCAGCGCGTACAGCAGGAAGATTGCGGTCAGCCCGGTCAGCCCCAGCTCCTCGCCCGCCGTCGCCAGGATGAAGTCGGACTTGGCGGCGAACCCGATCAGGATCGAGTGGCCGAGCCCCAGCCCCGCGCCGAGCAGCCCGCCCGCCGCGAACGCGAACAGCGACTGGGCCAACTGGCCGGGGCCCTGGCCGGCGTCGATGGAGGCGAACGGGGCGAGCCAGTCCTGCACCCGGCTGTGCACATGCGGTTCGAGGGAGCCGACGACGAACGCGCCGACCGCCGCGAGCAGCAGCCCCACCGCGATCCACCCGGTCCGCCCGGTGGCCACGTACAGCATGATCACGAAGAGGCCGAAGAAGAGCAGCGAGGTGCCCAGGTCGCGCTCCAGGACCAGGACGCCGACGCTGAGCAGCCAGATCGCCACGATCGGGCCGAGCACCCGGCCGGTGGGCAGTTGGAGCCGCCAGACGCGGCGGCCGGTGTAGGCGAGCGCGTTGCTGTTGACCGCGAGGTACGCGGCGAAGAACACCGCGAGCAGGATCTTCGCGAACTCGCCCGGCTGGAAGGAGAATCCGCCGACCCGGATCCAGATCTTGGCGCCGTTCACCGCCGGGAAGAAGATCGGCACGATCATCAGGACCAGCGCGGCGGCCACCGAGAGGTACGCGTACCGCTGGAGCACCCGGTGGTCGCGGAGCACGACGACCACCACGATGAACAGCGCCACCCCCAGCGTGGACCAGATCAACTGGGTGGGCGCCGCCCGGTCCCCGGGCGTCTCCAGGTCGAGCCGGTAGATCAGCACCAGACCGAGCCCGTTGAGCAGGACGGCGATGGGCAGCAGCAGCGGATCGGCGTACGGGGCCCGCAGCCGCACCGCGAGATGGGCGAGCAGCGCCAGCAGCCCCAGCCCCGCCCCGTACCCGGCCGCGTCGGGCGGGACCGTGCCGTTCTTCGCCAGGCCGACGGAGACGTACCCGAAGACCGCGATCAGGACGGCCCCGAGCAGGAGCAGCAGCTCGATCCCGCGCCGTTTCGCCAGGCGTAGCTCGGGCGGGGGCGCGTCCGCCGTCGTTGCGGTCATGCCGGGAAACGTAGCAAGAGCCGCTCCGTATTTCCTTTATGTCGCAGCGGGTATGTCCGAAGAAGGACCGTGGAACGGCCGCCCCGTCACGCCTGGGGCGGGGTGGAGCGCGGGTCGTCCGGCGGCCGGTGCGCGGGCAGCGTCACCCGGGCCGCCGCCCCGCCGTCCGGGGCGTTGCGGAACTCCAGCCGGGCGCCGATCACCGCGGCCTGCCCGGCGGCGATGGTCAGCCCGAGGCCGTGGCCCTTGCCGCCGCCCCCGGTGCGGAACCGGCGCGGCCCGTCGTCCAGCAGGTACTCCGGGAACCCGGGACCGTGGTCGCGCACGGTCACCACCGGGCCGTCGACCGTCGCCACCACCGGGGGCAGGCCGTGCCGGTGGGCGTTGGCGATCAGATTGCCCAGCACCCGCTCCAGCCGCCGCAGATCGGTCCGGACGTGCACCGGCGCCCCCGCCGTCGCCCCCTCGACCCGGACCTCGGTCGCCGTCCCGGAGGCGCGGGCCACCCGCGCGACCAGCGGCGCCAGCTCGTACACCCCGAGGTCGACGTGCTCCCGGCCGGCGTCCAGGCGAGAGATCTCCAGCAGGTCCTCGGTCAGCGCCCGCATGGTGCGCACCCGGTCCCGGACCAGCTCGGAGGGGCGCCCCGGCGGGAGCAGCTCGGCGGCGGCGGAGAGACCGGTCAGCGGGGTGCGCAGCTCGTGCGCCACGTCGGCGGTGAAGCGCTGCTCGGCGAGGAGCTTGCGCTGGAGCGTGGCGGCCATGGTGTCGAGCGCCCCGGCGACGGTCGCGACCTCGTCCTGCGGGCGCGAGGGGTCCGTCGTGCGCGGGTCGTCGACCCGGGCGTCGAGATCGCCCGCGCTGATCCGGCGGGCCACCAGCGCCGTCTGGTGCAGCCGCCGGGTGACCCGGGTGACGGCGAACGCCCCGACCAGCAGGGTCGCGCCGATGGCCAGGACCGAGGAGCCGGCGATCGCCCCGTCGAGGCTCTCGATGGTGCGGGCGCTCTGCCGGTAGTCGATCTGGACGGCCAGCGCCCGCCCGTCCGCCGGGGCCGCCGCCCACATGACCGGCCGGCCGTCCAGGTCGCCGACCACCGTGCCGCGCCCGCCGCCCGCCGCCAGGGTGCGCAGCGCGGCGGGCAGCCCCGGCGGGTCGAGCCCGGAGCCCGGCGGCAGGGCCTCGCCGGTCTCGTACGCGGTGGTGACGTCGGAGAGCCGGGCCAGCGCCTTGTCCCGGGACTGGCCCACGGTCCGGCGGGTCACCTCGGTGTGTACCAGGGCGCCCAGCAGCGCGGCCAGCGCGCAGCACATCACCGTGATGAAGAGCCCCGCCTTCCAGGTGAGCGAGGCGGTCCAGGCGGGCGGGCGCAGCCGGCTCATCGCCGCCCCGCGGGGGCTTCGGCGAGCGGCGCGGGTGAGGAGCCGGCCGGGGTGGGGCGGGGGAGCGGCGAGGGGGACGACGGCATCCGCTGGATCTCCTCCTGGGTGGGCAGCATCGCCCGCTGGCTGCCGTCCCAGGTCCAGGAGGTGCGGTACTCGTAGCCCGGGATCGCCGACGGGGCGCGCACGATCAGGTCCCGGCCCGCCAGCTCGACGCTGATCACCGCGTCCGAGGTGGACAGGATGCGGGTCAGCACGCCGCCCCGGGCGGTGTAGGCCCGCACCGAGAGCTGACCGTTCGTCAACCGGATGCCCAGCACCAGGTCGTCGTGGCCGTCGCCGGTCAGATCGCGGTAGTACGGCCGCAGCACCGGGCAGGAGGCGGGTTCGGTGCCGCAGGCGTTGATCCGCCGTACGGTGTCGGCGGGCAGTTCGGCCGTACCGCTGGTCCGGCCCGACCGGGCCGCGAGACCGGCCCGCACCACCGCCACCGGGTCCAGCCGGTGCACGTCGTCGTCCGGCACGGTGATCCCGGGGATGCGCGCGGTCTCGCCCTCGCCGTAGTCCTTCGGGGCGGCGGAGGCGGTCGGCAGACCGGGCCAGAGCCGGACGGGCCCGACGGCGGGCGGGACCGTACCGGCGCTCCGCAGCCCGCCGTTGTCCCCGCAGCCGGCCAGCAGCACCGCACCGGCGACGGCTCCGAGGGCCGCCGCCGCACGGTGTCCCAGCCGACGCATGACTCCCTCCCTTCCGGAGACCGGATTCCACGACTGTATGCGGAAGGAAGTCGGTTATGTGTATTTAAGAAGTCAGTTATCCGTATTTACTGCGCGCGAGGGGTGTCGCCCCGGCGGCAACCGGCCGGACGTCAGTCCTGGTGCGGGCCCCGCCCGTTCGGCGCGAACCCCTGCGGCTGCCCGTACGGATTGCCCTGCTGTGCGGCGGTGTGCTGGGCCAGCAACTGCTCGGCCTGCTCCTTCGCGATCTGCTGCTCGCCGCCGCAGAACGTGCACTGGGTGGCGTACTTCGTCGAGAACGGGAAGAGCGGGACGAAGAACAGGGTGAACTTCGTGACCCGCTTGCGCAGGGTGTGCGCGGCCGGGTTCCCGCACCAGCCGCAGACCAGCGTCAGAATGGCCAGCTGGTACAGATAGCCGCGCGTACCGAAAATGATCATGTGGTGGGTCCCTTCCCCGTCCTGCCCGAAAGCGCCTGCCGACAGAGCGTCAGCAGTTTCTCGTCCTCATGGGTGTCATGGCTGGCGTACCCGCCGTCCATCGCGTTGTGGCGGCGTACGGAGGAGAGTTCGGCGCGCAGCACCTCCGCGGCCGGGGACCCCTCACCGGCCGCCCCCATCAGCGCCAGGCCCTCCGCCACCCGGACGCGGCCCTGGCGCTCCTGCTCCCAGGCCGCCAGCAGCACCGGCACGGACTCCCCGGTCCGCCCGGTCACCTGCCACAGCGCGATCGCCGCGTCCACCCGCGCCGCCGCCTCCCCGTGGCCCAGCAGGGCCCGCAGCCTCGGCGCGACCACCTCGGCCCGCGCTCCCAGCCCGCCCAGCGCCCGCACCGCGGCCCGGACCTCATGGACGCGCTCCGCCCGCAACTCCTCCACCAGCACCGGCAGCACCGCCCCGGCGTCCCCCTCGACCGCCCACAGCGCCTTCGCGACCTCGGTCGCCGAGGTGGCCCCCGGGCTCCGCAGCAGCGCCCGCAGTTCGGGGACGGCCTCGCGCGCCACCGGCCCGAACGAACCGATGGCCCGCAGCGCCGACGTGCGCACCCAGTCGCCCCGGTACTCCGGCGCACCGCGCAGCACCCGCAGCACCTCCGGCAGCGCCTCGTCCGCCCGCAGCGCGGTGACGGCGGTCAGCAGCGGCCCGGCCCGGTCGTGCGTGCGCCCGTCGAGCGGCAGGGCGGCGAGCCCGCGCCTCAGCGCACCGGTCAGCGGGGCCCCGGCCGCCCCGAGACAGCCGACGGCGAAGCCCACGTCGTGCGGCACCTCGGTCCGCTCCAGCGCGGCGGCCAGCGCGGGCAGCGCCCGTACGTCGCCCAGCCGGGCCAGCGCCTTCACCGCGCTGCCCAGCTCGGGCGGTCCGCTCGGCCAGTCCCGCACCCATGCCCCCGGGTCCGCCGCCACCCGCGCCGCCAGCGCGTCCGCGGCCGGCGCGGCCAGCCCGAACAGCTCCTCCAGCACGTGCGAGGCGGCCTCGGCGAGCCGCGGCTCGGGGGTGGCGAGCTGCTCGCCGACCAGCCGGACCAGCTCGCCGTACTCGCCCCGCCAGGCCCGGATCAGCCCGCCGCACATCCGGAGCGCGTCGATCCGCTGCTGCCGGTCCGGGCTGCGCAACTGGTCCGTCAGGAGCGCCGTCCGCTCGGCGACCCGGTCGTCGAGCCCGGCGTGCAGGGTGCGCAGCAGATCCGCCGTCCACGGGGCGGCGGGCCGTACCACCGGCTCGTCGGGCAGCGCGCGCAACCGGGCCGCCGCCGGCGCGGACCGCTCCTCCGCGGGCGGCTCCCCGACCGCCTCCGGGTACGCCTCGACCGCCGCCGCCCCGGGGCGCGCGCCCGCCGCCGGACCCGCGCCGGACCGGCGCGCCGGGACCGCGCGCAACTGCCGCAGCACCCCCGTCACCACCCGCACCACGTCACCGGGGAGCGCATCGGGGGCGCACCGGGCCAGCTGGGCCAGCGCGGCCAGCCGCAGCCCCGGCGGGAAACCCCCGCCCGCCAGCCGGGTCAGCCACCCCGCCGCCTGCCCGGCCAGCGACCGGTGGCGCAGCGCGATCCGCCCGGCCGCCTCGACCAGGGCGAGCCGCACCTCCTCGTCCGGCTCGATCGGCAGCCGCTCCCGCAGCACCGCGAGCACCCGGTCCGGGTGGTCGTGCAGCGCGGCGAGCGCCAGGGGCGCGTTGAGTCGCACGCCCGGGTCCTCGTCGGACATCAGCTCGAAGAAGACCCCCGCGCCCGCGGTGACCGCGGTGGCCGCCATCGCGTAGTTGGCCGCGCCCTCGATCTCGTCCTCGTCGATCTCGTCGTCCTCGTCCAGATCGATCCCGCCGATGCTGGTGAGGAGTTCGACGATGCCGCCCCGGTCCTGGACGCCCGGGTCCACGACCAGCTCGAAGAGGAAGGGAATGCTGGCCAGCGTGCAGGCGTACACATCGCCCTGGTGGTGCACCGCGCCGTACATCCCGTCCAGCGCCGTCTCGCGCCGTGCCGGGTCGGCGGACGCGAGCCCCCGCAGCAGGGCGGGCACGTCATCGGCCGGCCCGTAGGCATGTTCCATCGAGGCCCAGTCGACCTCGTCGATCCCCGCGAACACCCCATCGCCTCCCCACGCGTTACAACGAAGCAGTGTCTGCGAGGAGTGTGCACCACGGTCCGGCCGATCCGCCCTTCACATGCGGTCTTTTCCCGGCGGGCATGACAAACGGCCGGGTATGCGCTATCGGACCGGGGTGATTCGGACATCCGTGCTACGGCGCGTCCATGCCACCCGTACCCCGGCGCACCGGACCCGCCCGCGCTCCGGCGCACCGGATCAGCCGCGCTCCGGCGCGTTCGCACCGGCCGCGCGCCGGGGTGCCCGGTCACCCGGGCGACGTCGCGTCCGGCAGCGTCCCGGCCGAGGCCGGATCGGCCAGTGGCGCGAGCAGGTCGCCGTACCGGGCCAGCCGCGCCGCCATCCCGTCCGCCAGGACGACCAGCTCGCCGGGGGAGCGGCAGCCCTCGACCTCCGCCCAGGTGACGGGCGCGGAGACGGTCGGCTCGGGGCGGGCGCGCAGTGTGTAGGGGGTGGCGGTGGTCTTCGACGCGGAGTTCTGGCTGAAGTCGACGAAGACCTTCCCCGGGCGCAGCGCCCGCCGCATCCGGTGCACCACCAGCTCCGGGAGCTCCCGCTCGGCCCGGACGGCCAGCCGGCGCGCGTACGCCGACACCCGTTCGGCGGGGGTCGGCTCCAGCGGGACGAGCAGGTGCAGCCCCTTCGATCCGGACGTCTTCGGGTAGCCGCGCAGCCCGTCCGCCGCCAGCCGCCCGCGCAGCCAGCACGCCACCGCGCAGCACTCCACGACGGTCGCGGGGTCGCCCGGGTCCAGGTCGAACACGATCCGGTCGGCGAGCCCCGGCGCCGCCGCCCGCCACTGCGGGGTGTGGAACTCCACCACCAGATTGGCCGCCCACACCAGCGCGGCCAGATCCTCCACGAGCACCTGCCCGGCCGTTTCGTCCCGGTGCCGGGGCACCGCGGCGACCCGCACCCAGGACGGTGTGCCCGGTGGCGGGTTCTTGCTGAAGAACCGGGGTCCGTCCACACCGTCCGGATACCGCAGGAACGACACCGGGCGGTCGCGCAACTGGGCGAGCAGCGGCCCCGCCGCCGTGACCGCGTAGTAGTGCAGCACCTCGCCCTTGGTGGTCCCGGTGGCCGGATACAGCACCTTGTCGAGATTGCTGAGCGCCAGCCGCCGCCCTGCCACCTCCGTGATCGGCGTCATACGATAAGAATCACACGTTTCGCCAGGTGCAGGTATCCATCCGGACACAAGGGGTGAACGGTGAGATCCATATGGAACGGTGCCATCTCGTTCGGGCTGGTCAGCATCCCCATCAAGCTGGTCAACGCCACCGAGAACCACGCGGTCTCCTTCCGGCAGATCCACCTCGCCGACAACGGCCGGGTCCGCTACCGCAAGGTCTGCGAACTCGATGGTGAGGAGCTCTCCGCCGCCGAGATCGGCAAGGCGTACGAGGAGGCCGACGGCTCGATGATCCCGATCACCGACGAGGACCTCGGCTCGCTCCCGCTGCCCACCGCCCGCACGATCGAGATCGTGGCCTTCGTTCCCGCCGCCTCGATCGACCCGCTCCAGATGGACACGGCGTACTACCTCTCCGCCGACGGAGTCACCGCGGCCAAGCCGTACACCCTGCTCCGGGAGGCGCTGAAGCGGAGCCGGAAGGTCGCCGTGGCCAAGTACGCGCTGCGCGGCCGGGAGCGGCTCGGCATGCTGCGGGTGGTCGACGACGTGATCGCCATGCACGGACTGCTGTGGCCGGACGAGATCCGCAGCCCCAAGGGGGCCGCCCCGCAGGCCGACGTCACGGTCCGGGACGCCGAACTCGACCTGGCGGACGCGCTGATGGACACCCTCGGCGAGGTCGACCTGGACTCGCTGCACGACGACTACCGCGAGGCGGTCGAGCAGCTGATCGCCGCCAAGGCGGCGGGCCGCACCCCCGAACGGGCCGAGGCGGAGGGCACCGGCGGCGGCAAGGTCATCGACCTGATCGCGGCCCTGGAGAGCAGTGTCCGGGAGGCGAAGGAGGCCCGGGGCGAGAAGCCGGAGGACGCCTCCGTCGCCGAGGTCACCCCGCTGGCCGGCCGCCGGAAGTCCGGCGCCACCGGCGCCCGTAAGAAGGCGCAGCCCGCGCGCCGGACGGCGAAGAAGACGGCGGGGAAGACCACGAAGTCGGCGAAGCCGGCCGCCAGGAAGACGGCCGAGAAGAAGGCCACCGGAAAGACGGCGGCGAAGGCATCGGCGAAGAAGACCGCGAAGAGGACCACCGCGAAGGCGGCGACGGGGAAGGCCGCCCCGCGCGGACGGGCCTCGGCCTGAACCTCCCCGCCCCGTAAGCGCGGACCGGCCGTCCCGGGGAGCACCCGCTCCCCGGGACGGCCGCCGTCGTCCTGCCCGCGGCTCAGTGCCTGCCGAGGAACGGGAAGCGGTACGAGTCCACGTAACCGGGCGCCGGGGTCCCGACCCCCGTCACGTCGTCGTAGCCGCGGACCGCCTTCAGCGAGGCGTCCTTGCCCAGGCCGCGCAGCGAGGTCAGCAGCCCGTCCGCCGCGTCCACCCCGTTGGCGTAGTCGACCCGGACCACCGCGAGGTCGCGGTTCGGGCCCAGCGGGTGGTCGGTGACGTCGTGGTACACCTTCGAGCCGTACCGGGCGTAGATCGACGGGTTGGCGAACCCGATCGGCAGCCCGTGCCGGGCCTGCTGCGCCAGCGCCTGGACACCCGCGACGACCGGCGCGGCCAGCGAGGTGCCGCCGATGCGGTACTCGTCGTAGCCGAGCGAGCCGTCGGGCAGCGTCTGGGTCTGGCCGACCAGGAAGCCGGTGTTCGGGTCGGCGACGGCCGCGATGTCCGGGGCCGTGCGCATCCGCTGCTTGCCGTTGGCCCGGGCGAGCGCGTCGGGCACGATCCCGCGCTGGTAGAACGGCTGCTTCACGGTCGAGCTGGTGCCGCCGCCCGCGCCCGAGGTGTACGCGCCGGGGAAGCCGTCCCAGCTCTTCCCGTCGGCGGAGAGGGTCGCCTTGAGCGTGCCCCAGCCGGTCTCCCACTGGTACGTGTCGTTCCTGCCGACCGCCAGCGCGGTGCCGCCGACGGAGGTCACCCAGGCGGAGTTGGACGGCACGTCGATCTGCTTCGTCCCGGTCGACTCGACGTTGTCGCCGTCGTCGCCGGAGGAGAAGTAGAAGCCGATCCCCTCGACCGCGCCCATCTTGAAGACCTGGTCGTAGGCGGCCGCCACGTCCGGCGTCTCGTTGGACTCCACATCGCCCCAGGAGTTGGAGACGATGTCGGCGAGCCGCTTGTCGACCACCTTGTTCAGGGTGTCCAGCAGGTCCTCGTCGTAGCAGGAGGCCGCGCCCAGGTACACGATGTCCGCGGCCGGCGCGACCGCGTGCACGGCCTCGACGTCCAGGGTCTCCTCGCCGTACCACCCGGAGGCCCCGCACTCCTCGGTCCGGGTGTAGTCGGCCGGCAGCACCTGGCGCAGCTGTCCCTCGCGGTACGGGGCGTCGCCGTTGCGCCGGGCGTACTCGGCGGCGTCCCGCGCGATGGTCGGCGAGGCGTACGCGTCGGTGATCGCGACCGTGACGCCCCTGCCGGTCCACTTCCCCGCCCCGTACGCGGCGCGGAGCTGCTTCCCGGTGTAGCCCTTGACGGCGTACGGCGCCTTCCTCCCGTACGCGTCCGGCAGCGCCGGGGACGTCTTGGAGCCGTAGTACGTGGAGAAGGGCCCGGCGTTGCGGAACACGTCGTCCGGCGGCGGCAGTTCCTCGTCGTGGCTCGACTTGTGCGGGGCGTTGTCCAGGCCGGAGACGGCGAGGACGGCGTCGCCCAGCGCGGCGGGCACCGAGGCGGTGGACGCCGGGGCGCGGTAGGTCCGGTCGCCCTTGCGGTAGTTGTGCAGGCGGGTGCTGAAGGCCCGCTGGGCGGTGGCGACGTCACCGGTGGCCGAGACGTAGTGCTGGTTGGCGCCGGTGACGGTCAGCCCGCTCGACCGCAGCCAGTCCCGGACCCGGTCGATCTGCCCCTGGGTGGCCCCGAACCGGGCCCGCGCCTGCGCGGGGCTCAGGAACTTCCCGTACGCGGCGGAGTCCGGGTCGGACACGGCGGCGGCGTAGGCGGCCAGCCCCTTCGCGTCCCGGCCCGCCAGATGGACCCGGACGGCGACCTTCGCGCCGTCGGCGCTGGCGCCCCGGTCCGCCCCGGCGGTGGCCCAGGCGGGCTTGGTGCCGGCCAGCGCGGCCCGTCCGCCCGGAGCGGAGTCGGCGCTGGCGTTCGGTGACCCGAGGGCGAGCGCACCGGCCAGCAGCGGCAGCGTGGCCACCATGCTCAGCGCGGCGCGACTTCTCGCGCGGCTGGTTCTCATACAACCCCCTGCGATGTGGTCTTCGCGTGTGGACGACATGCACTGGATGGTGTGCACATGTAATGCGCCACTCTGGCGAGGAACACCTCATATGAGGGGCATGCGGAGGCCAAGAATCCATCAAGTGCCCTGCTTCTCCGGGCGGTTCAGCAGGTGATTCGCAGACCCTTCGCGGGCAATGGCCGGGTTTGTCGGGCAGTGGCGGGGCAGGCGGGCGGGACGCCGCGCGGCAGGGCCCTTCCGCGAGGCCACGGGCCTATGCTCACCGGTATGGAGCAGAGCGAAGTGGTGAAGCGGGTGGTGGGCATCCTCACGGAGGCGGGCGAGATCCGCCGGCTGCTGGAGGAGGACGTCGACCGCGACGACCTGGACCCCGACAGCGGCGTCGTCACCGTGCTGCTGAACGAGACGATGCCCCGCATCTCCGTACCCGAGGACGCCTCGGTCCAGGAGGTGGCGACCCTGATCGCCCGGGAGGTCGGCGGCGCGGTCGAACAACTCGTCGGCGCGTTCACCCTGGCCTTCGCGATGCTGGCCCAGGTGCACGACTCCGGACAGACGGACGTGACCTCCGCCGACGTCCTCCAGGACCTGGCGCTGCGCGCCGAACAGATCGGCACCGAGGGGCCGGACGGCCCGGGTGGCGGATCGGGCATCGCCTGATCCGTATCGGCGCGGGGCCCTACGAGAAAGACCCCCGATCCGGCGCGATGCCTGATCGGGGGTCTTTCCCTCGACACTTCTTCGAAGTGCCCTCGGCAGGATTCGAACCTGCGCACACGGCTCCGGAGGCCGATGCTCTATCCCCTGAGCTACGAGGGCGAGTCGCTGTGTTGCTCGGCGACGGGTGAAACACTACCAGCTTCCGAGGGGTGCCCGTGAACAGGTATTTCCGGGCCGCCCGAGGGGGTGCCCGGCGGGCGGCCCGGGCCGGGTCGTCCCCGGCCGGGGACGGGGGTGTGCGGCGTGTTCCGGACGCTTCCGGCCACCGTTCGCGCCACCCGTCCGGGGGCGTAAGTGGGTAAAACCCGGACGCAGCCCCGGAACCGCCCTACTCTCGGAGTGTGTCAGGGGCGTGTGGCCGCGTGCTTGTTGTCGACGACAACAAGGTCATCCGGCAGTTGATCAGGGTCAATCTCGAGCTAGAGGGCTTCGAGGTCGTGACCGCGGCCGATGGTGTCGAGTGTCTTGATCTGGTGCATCGGGTCCTGCCCGACGTGATCACGCTCGATGTCGTCATGCCCCGGTTGGACGGTCCGCAGACCGCGGCCAGACTGCGCTCCGACCCGCGGACCAGACATCTGCCCGTCGCGATCATCAGCGCCTGTACGCCCTACGGGACGGACGGCGGCGCGGCCGAGATCGACGCCTTCCTCGCGAAGCCCTTCGAGCCGACCGAGCTGGTGCGGCTCGTGCGACGGCTGATGGTGCGCGAGGAGCCGCCGTCGCCGGCCGGGCGGCGGGAAGCCGGGACCGCGGAGCGCGCCGCGGGGTGACCGCATGGTGAAACCGGGTCGCGGGGTGCCACCCCTCCTCCCCTACGCTTGTCCCGTGACCCCCGCCGATCTCTCCACGACCGTGCTGCACGCCGTGCGCCGCGCGGTCGACGAGGACGCCCTGCGCGTGGCCGTGCCCGCGCGCGTCCGGGTCGAGCGGACCAGGCCCGGCGGCCGCGGCGACTACGCCTGCGCCGTCGCCCTCCAGCTGGCCGGCCCCGCCGCGCTCCCCGCCAGGGACGTCGCCGAGATCCTGCGGCGGCGGATGGCCCGGACACCGGGCATCGCCGCCGTCGAGGTCACCGGCCCCGGCTTCCTGAACTTCACGCTGCCCGCCGCCCGCGACCTCGGCGCGCTGGTCCGCACGGTCCGGGAGCACGGCACGGCGTACGGCCACGGCGACGCCCTCGCCGGCACCGCCGTCTCCTTCGTACCCGCCGAGGAGCCGCGCGCCCGGGTCGTCACGGACACCGTCGAGCGGCTGCTGCGCTCCCAGGGCGCCGAGGTCGGCGACCGCGCGGCGGACGGCGAGGCGCTCCACGTCCACCCGGTGCCCGCCACCGACCGCGACCTCTTCGCCCGGCTCGGCGAGGACGCCGCGCGCTGGGCCCTGCTGCGGCCCGCCCCGCACGACCGCCCCCGGCACACCGGGAACGGCGAGCTGCTCGTCCAGCGGGAGGGCAACCCGCTCTTCCGGGTGCGGTACGCCCACGCCCGGACCCGCGCCCTGAGCCGGAACGCCGGGCAGCTCGGCTTCCGGGCCGCCTACGAGTGCGCCGTGGACGCCCCCGCGCTCGGGGCGCTGCTCGCCGACCATCCGGCGGTGCTCACCGCCGCGGCCCGGTACCGCGAGCCCGACCGGCTCGCCCGCCATCTGGAGGCCGTCGCCGCGGCCTTCTCCGACTTCCACGACGGCGCCGCCCCGCTCCCCGTCGGTGACGAGAAACCCTCGGCCGCCCACCGCTCCCGGCTCGCCCTCGCCGAGGCCGCCGGAACGGTGCTGGCCGGTGGCCTGTCCCTGCTCGGCATCAGCGCGCCCGAAGTCCTCTGAGAGACCCGAAAGAGCCGAACCACCATGAGCCGATCCGCACACCCCGCCGGTCCCCGCCACGCCGACGTCATGACGGAGGGGCACTACACCGCCCCGCCCGCCGACCTCAACGCCCTGGACGCGAAGGTCTGGGCCCGTACCGTCACCCGCGACGAGGACGGCGCGATCACCGTCGGCGGCCTCCAAGTGACCCGGCTGGCCGAGGAGTTCGGAACCCCCGCCTACTTCCTCGACGAGAGCGACTTCCGGGCCCGCTGCCGCGCCTGGGCCGAGGCCTTCGGGCCCGGCGCCGACGTCTTCTACGCCGGCAAGGCGTTCCTCTCCCGCGCCGTCGTGCGCTGGCTCACGGAGGAGGGGCTCAACCTCGACGTCTGCTCCGGCGGCGAGCTGACGACCGCGCTGGCCGCCGGGATGCCCGCCGAGCGCATCGCCTTCCACGGCAACAACAAGACCGTCGACGAGATCGAGCGGGCGGTCTCCGCCGGGGTTGGCCGCATCGTGCTGGACTCCTTCCAGGAGATCGTCCGGGTCGCGCACGTCGCGCAGCGGCTCGGCAGGCGGCAGCGCGTACAGATCAGGGTGACCGTCGGCGTCGAGGCGCACACCCACGAGTTCATCGCCACCGCCCACGAGGACCAGAAGTTCGGGATCGCGCTGGCCGGGGGACAGGCCGCCGAGGCGGTGCGCCGGGCCCTCACCCTCGACGGGCTGGAGCTCATCGGCATCCACTCGCACATCGGCTCGCAGATCTTCGACATGGCCGGCTTCGAGGTCTCCGCCCGGCGGGTGGTCCAGCTGCTCGCCGAGGTCCGCGACGAGCACGGGGTGGAGCTGCCCGAGATCGACCTCGGCGGCGGCCTCGGCATCGCCTACACCTCCGAGGACGACCCCCGCGAGCCGCACGAGATCGCCAAGGCGCTCGGCGACATCGTGACCCGCGAGTGCGAGGCCGCCGGGCTCACCACCCCGCGGATCTCCGTCGAGCCCGGCCGCGCGATCGTCGGCCCGACCGCCTTCACGCTGTACGAGGTGGGCACGGTCAAGCCCCTGGAGGGGCTGCGGACGTACGTCAGCGTCGACGGCGGCATGTCGGACAACATCCGCACCGCGCTGTACGACGCCGAGTACAGCGTCGCGCTCGCCTCCCGCGCCTCCGACGCCGAGCCGATGCTCGTCCGGGTCGTCGGCAAGCACTGCGAGAGCGGCGACATCGTGGTCAAGGACGCCTTCCTGCCGTCCGACCTCGCCCCCGGCGACCTGATCGCCGTGCCCGCCACCGGCGCGTACTGCCGCTCCATGGCGAGCAACTACAACCACGCCCTGCGTCCGCCGGTCGTCGCCGTGCGCGACGGTGCGGCGCGTGTCATCGTCAGGCGCGAGACGGAGGAAGATCTCCTGCGTCTCGATGTCGGCTGATGAAATAGATGTCTCAGGATCCGGACGGGTGGCAGAATCGCCCGTCCGGTGAGTGAGACTGGTCCACACATCAGATGTAAAGGAATCGAGGTCGGATGATGCGTACGCGTCCGCTGAAGGTGGCGCTGCTGGGCTGTGGAGTGGTCGGCTCAGAGGTGGCGCGCATCATGACGACGCACGCCGACGACCTCGCCGCGCGCATCGGCGCGCCGGTCGAGCTCGCCGGTGTCGCCGTGCGCCGGCCCTCCAAGGTGCGCGAGGGAATCGACCCCGCGCTGATCACCACCGACGCGACCGCCCTGGTCAAACGGGGCGACATCGACGTCGTCATCGAGGTCATCGGCGGCATCGAACCCGCCCGGACGCTCATCACCACCGCCTTCGAGCACGGCGCGAGCGTGGTCTCCGCCAACAAGGCCCTGCTCGCCGAGGACGGCGCCGCGCTGCACGCCGCCGCCGAGCAGCACGGCCGGGACCTCTACTACGAGGCCGCCGTGGCCGGTGCCATCCCGCTGGTGCGCCCGCTGCGCGAATCCCTCGCCGGTGACAAGGTCAACCGGGTCCTCGGGATCGTGAACGGCACCACCAACTTCATCCTCGACAAGATGGACACCAGCGGCGCCGGGTACTCCGAGGCGCTCGACGAGGCCACCGCCCTCGGATACGCCGAGGCCGACCCGACCGCCGACGTCGAGGGGTTCGACGCCGCCGCCAAGGCCGCGATCCTCGCCGGCATCGCCTTCCACACCCGGGTGCGGATCGGTGACGTCTACCGCGAGGGCATCACCGAGGTCACCGCCGCCGACATCGCCTCCGCCCGCCGCATGGGCTGCACCGTCAAGCTCCTCGCCATCTGCGAGCGCGCCGCCGACGGGCAGTCGGTCACGGCCCGGGTCCACCCGGCGATGATTCCGCTCAGCCACCCGCTGGCCTCCGTCCGCGAGGCGTACAACGCGGTCTTCGTCGAGGCCGAGGCGGCCGGGCAGCTGATGTTCTACGGCCCCGGCGCCGGCGGCTCGCCGACCGCCTCCGCGGTCCTCGGCGACCTGGTCGCGGTCTGCCGCAACAAGCTCAACGAGGCCACCGGCCCCGGTGAGTCCGCGTACACGCGCCTGCCGGTCAGCCCGATGGGCGACGTGGTCACGCGGTACCACATCAGTCTCGACGTGGCCGACAAGCCGGGCGTGCTCGCCCAGGTCGCGACGGTCTTCGCCGAGAAGGGCGTATCGATCGATACGGTCCGACAGCAGGGCAAGGGCGGTGAGGCGTCCCTCGTCGTCGTCACCCACCGTGCGTCCGACGCGGCGCTCTCGGCGACCGTCGGGGCGCTGCGGCAGCTCGACACCGTGCGCGGTGTCGCCAGCATCATGCGTGTTGAAGGGGAGTAAGGACCCATGACCACCAAGGGCACCCACCAGTGGCGCGGCATCATCGAGGAGTACCGGGACCGGCTTCCGGTCACGAGCACGACGCCGGTCGTCACGCTCCGTGAGGGCGGTACGCCGCTCGTCCCCGCTCAGGTCCTCTCCGAGCGCACGGGCTGCGAGGTGCACCTCAAGGTCGAGGGCGCCAACCCGACCGGTTCCTTCAAGGACCGCGGCATGACGATGGCCATCACCCGGGCCAAGGAGGAGGGCGCCAAGGCGGTCATCTGCGCCTCCACCGGCAACACCTCCGCCTCCGCCGCCGCGTACGCGGTGCGGGCCGGGATGGTCTGCGCCGTGCTCGTGCCGCAGGGCAAGATCGCGCTCGGCAAGATGGGCCAGGCGCTGGTGCACGGCGCCAAGATCCTCCAGGTCGACGGCAATTTCGACGACTGCCTGACGCTGGCCCGCTCGCTCTCGGACAACTACCCGGTGGCGCTGGTCAATTCGGTCAACCCGGTCCGTATCGAGGGCCAGAAGACCGCCGCCTTCGAGATCGTCGACGCGCTCGGCGACGCGCCGGACATCCACGTCCTCCCGGTCGGCAACGCGGGCAACATCACCGCGTACTGGAAGGGCTACCGCGAATACGCGGCGGACGGCATGGCCACGCACACCCCGCGCATGTGGGGCTTCCAGGCGTCCGGCTCCGCCCCCATCGTGCGCGGCGAGGTCGTCAAGGACCCGTCGACGGTCGCCACCGCGATCCGGATCGGCAACCCGGCCTCCTGGCAGTTCGCGCTGAACGCCCGGGACGAATCGGGCGGTTTCATCGATGAGGTGACGGACCGCCAGATTCTGTCCGCCTACCGGCTGTTGGCCTCCCAGGAGGGCGTCTTTGTGGAGCCGGCCTCGGCCGCCTCCGTCGCGGGCCTGCTGAAGGCCGCCGAGGAGGGCAAGGTCGACCCCGGCCAGAAGATCGTCTGCACGGTCACCGGCAACGGTCTCAAGGACCCCGACTGGGCCGTCGCGGGCGCCCCGCAGCCGGTCACCGTCCCGGTCGACGCGGCCACCGCCGCCGAGAAGCTGGGCCTCGTCTAGGCATTCCCGCGCGTGCCGGACCCGGGCGGTCCGGCACGCGCCCCGGGCTCCGCCCGCGCAGGCAAGAACCCAGCTCAACCACCCCTTTTCGGGACGAGAGCGCACCCGCGGCGTGCGACACGCATCGTGCGCCTCCTGTGCGCCCTATGTCGCCACAGAACCTTCCTTCGATAAGCTGTACCCAACCGCCCCGCCGCGTCTGCCGCGGTGCCTGGGCCGTCGTGGCCGTCGGGCTCTCCGTCACCCCACCCCCCGTCACCACGACTCACGCCGCACGGAGAAAACGCTTCACCACCCCCGCCGCCACCCAAGGAGAGTCGTTCAACCGATGGCCGGTCCCGCCTTCCGAGCCGCCGCCGTCCGGGTGCGCACCCCCGCGACCAGCGCCAACCTGGGCCCGGGTTTCGACGCCTTCGGCCTCTCCCTGGGGCTGTACGACGACGTCGTCGTCCGCGTGGCCGACTCCGGACTGCACATCGACATCGCCGGCGAGGGTGCCGACACGCTGCCCCGCGACGAGAAGCACCTCCTCGTGCGCTCGCTGCGCGCGGCCTTCGACCTCCTGGGCGGCCAGCCCCGCGGCCTGGAGATCGTCTGCGCCAACCGCATCCCGCACGGCCGCGGCCTCGGTTCCTCCTCCGCCGCCATCTGCGCCGGGATCGTCGCGGCCCGTGCCGTGACCACCGGCGGCGAGGCCCGCCTCGACGACGCGGCCCTGCTGGAGCTGGCCACCGAGATCGAGGGCCACCCCGACAACGTCGCGGCCTGTCTGCTCGGCGGATTCACGCTGGCGTGGATGGACGGGGGAGCGGCGCGGGCCCTCAGGATGGACCCCGCAGAATCCATCGTTCCGGTGGTTTTCGTCCCCGGCAAGCCGGTGCTCACCGAGACCGCCCGGGGCCTGCTCCCCCGAACGGTCCCGCACGTCGACGCCGCCTTCAACGCGGGCCGCGCGGCCCTGCTCGTCGAGGCCCTGACCAGGAACCCCGAGCTGCTCCTCACCGCCACCGAGGACCGGCTCCACCAGGAGTACCGCGCCCCCGCGATGCCCGAGAGCGTGGAACTCGTCAACCGACTGCGCGCGGACGGCGTCCCCGCGGTCATCTCCGGTGCCGGGCCCACCGTGCTCGCACTGACCGAGGACGGTGCGGCCGAGAAGGCCGCACGGCTGGCGGGCGAGGGCTGGGCGGCCAACCGCCTCGCGCTCGACGCCCAGGGCGCGAGTGTGCTGCCGCTCGCTCCGTAGCGGAGAAGATTGCCGGTGAGGGAGAGGGGGAATGTTTGTTGGAGCCGGTAGTGTTAACCTCAAGTCAGCAATCGACGTCTCAGTGGCGCGTTGCTTCGTGTCCCGTTCCGGGACCACCGATTCTTCCGGGAGCCTCCCCAAAACTGCCTGAGCAGCCTTTCTGAGCAGTTTCGTGCACGCTCCGGAACCGGCACGACACCCCTCGTTCGTCCAGGAGTGGGCCGAGCAGGGGGATGCTCGCGCCGGACCCCACGCACACTTTCATCTCTCCGCCGTACCCCGGCGGGACCACCGCCCCGGCACGGTCCGCAAAGAAGACCGCAGTCGGACAGCACAACCGGTCGCCGAGCCAGAAGGCCGACGTCCGCTCCAGGGAAGGACCCTTCGTGAGCGACACCACCGATCTGATGGGCGTGACTGCCGACAAGACCGTCGACAGCGCCGCGCCCGCCGAAGGTGCTGCCACTGGCACCACCGCACGGCGCCGCCGCTCCGGCACCGGCCTTGAGGGCATGGTCCTGGCCGAGCTGCAGCAGGTCGCGTCCGGCCTCGGTATCAAGGGCACCGCGCGGATGCGCAAGGGCCAGCTGATCGAGGTCATCAAGGAGGCGCAGGCGGGCAACGCCGCGCCCAAGGCCGCCGCGCCCGCCGCGACGGCGGAGACCAAGCCGAAGCGCCGCGCCACCTCCAAGGCGCGCACCGGGGACGAGTCCGCGGCCGCCGAGCCCGCCGAGAAGAGCGCGGCCCAGCAGCAGATCGACATCCCCGGCCAGCCGGCCAGCGAGGACCAGCCCGTGGTCGAGCGCCGTCGCCGCCGGGCGACCGCGCAGGCGGGCAGCCCCACCGAGACCAAGGCGGAGTCCAAGCCCGCCGAGGCCAAGGCGGAGGCGTCGGCCGAGCCCAAGGGCGAGGAGCGCGCCGAGGCCGCCGCCGACACGGCCGAGGGCCGTCGCGGCGACCGCCAGGACCGTCAGCGCGGGGAGCGCGGGGAGCGCGGGGAGCGTGGCGACCGCCGCGACCGTCAGCGCGACCGCCGGGGCAAGGGCGACGACCAGGGCCAGCAGGGCGGCCAGCGCCAGCAGCGCCAGGGCCAGGGCCAGGGTCCGCAGAGCGGCCCGCAGGACGACGGCTACGACGACGAGGCCGGCGGCCGCCGGGGCCGTCGCGGCCGCTACCGCGACCGCCGGGGCCGTCGCGGCCGCGAGGACTTCGCGGGCGAGGTGCCGGTCTCCGAGGACGACGTCCTGATCCCCGTCGCGGGCATCCTGGACATCCTCGACAACTACGCGTTCATCCGGACCTCCGGCTACCTGCCCGGCCCGAACGACGTGTACGTCTCGCTCGCCCAGGTCCGCAAGAACGGCCTGCGCAAGGGCGACCACGTCACCGGTGCGGTGCGCCAGCCCAAGGACGGCGAGCGCCGGGAGAAGTTCAACGCCCTGGTCCGCCTCGACTCGGTGAACGGCATGGCGCCCGAAACCGGCCGCGGCCGCCCGGAGTTCCAGAAGCTGACCCCGCTCTACCCGCAGGACCGGCTCCGCCTGGAGACCGACTCCAACGTCCTGACGACGCGGATCATCGACCTGGTCGCCCCCATCGGCAAGGGCCAGCGCGGTCTGATCGTGGCCCCGCCGAAGACCGGCAAGACCATGATCCTCCAGGCCATCGCCAACGCGATCACGGTCAACAGCCCCGAGTGCCACCTGATGGTCGTCCTGGTCGACGAGCGTCCGGAAGAGGTCACCGACATGCAGCGGTCGGTGAAGGGCGAGGTCATCTCCTCGACCTTCGACCGCCCCGCCGAGGACCACACCACCGTCGCCGAGCTGGCCATCGAGCGCGCCAAGCGTCTCGTGGAGCTGGGTCACGACGTGGTCGTCCTGCTGGACTCCATCACCCGCCTCGGCCGCGCGTACAACCTCGCGGCCCCCGCCTCCGGCCGCATCCTGTCCGGTGGTGTCGACTCGACCGCGCTGTACCCGCCGAAGCGCTTCTTCGGTGCCGCGCGCAACATCGAGGACGGCGGTTCACTGACCATCCTGGCCACCGCGCTCGTCGAGACCGGCTCGCGCATGGACGAGGTGATCTTCGAGGAGTTCAAGGGCACCGGCAACATGGAGCTCAAGCTCGACCGGAAGCTCTCGGACAAGCGCATCTTCCCGGCGGTGGACGTCGACGCGTCCAGCACCCGCAAGGAGGAAATCCTCCTGGGCAGCGAGGAGTTGGCGATCGTCTGGAAGCTCCGCCGGGTGCTCCACGCGCTCGACCAGCAGCAGGCGATCGAGCTCCTCCTGGACCGGATGAAGAAGACCCAGTCCAACGCGGAGTTCCTGCTCCAGATCCAGAAGACGACACCGGCCCCGGGCAACGGCAACGACTGACGTCGCTCCCGCCCGGCCGCCGCACACAGGGCCGCCCCCGCCACTTCGGTGCCGGGGGCGGCCCTGTGTCGTACACCGTGTCCGGACCGAGACCTTTGCCACACCCCGGGCCGGCGCCGAAGGGCGGCGAGATGGCTGTACCGCTCAAGAAACCGCAGGTGAGCGGGGAATTACCGGGTGTCCGCGCGGGCCGGGAACCCGGCGTCTCCTCACGCCGGCACAACGGGTGGCTGTGCAACCCTTTTTGGTAGGGCGACGTCGTGAGAAGTACCGACAAGTCGTCGATACCCGGTTTGTCGACGAGTCCGTCGACGCGTTCCGTACCCGCACACCACTGCTTGGGGGTAGCCGGGCGAGGCCGAGGAGCTAAGGAGACCCATGACCGAGCAGAACGGGAGCGGCGGCCGAATACGTCCCACCGGTAAGCGCCGGAAGAAGCCCTCCCGCCGCCGCAGGGCGACGGTGATCGCCGCCTGGACCCTGGCCGGGGCCGTGGTCGTCGGCGGCGCCGGACTGGGGTTCGCGTACGTCAAGCTCAACGGCAACCTGAAGTCCGTCGACATCAACGCCGCCCTGGGCAAGAACCGCCCCCAGAACGTCGACAACGGCTCCCAGGACATCCTCGTGCTCGGCTCGGACTCCCGGTCCGGTGCGAACGGCGAGTACGGCGCGGACGAGGGCACCGCCCGCTCCGACACCGCGATGGTCCTGCACGTCGACAAGGGCCACCGGACGGCCTCCGTCGTCTCCATCCCGCGCGACACCCTCGTCACCCGCCCCGACTGCGTCAGCGACACCACCGGCCGACCCGTCGCCGGGCAGCAGCGGGCGATGTTCAACACGGCGTACGAGGTCGGCGGCCCGGCCTGCGCCGTCAAGACCGTCGAGGCCATGTCCGGCATCCGCATGGACCACTACCTGGAGGTCGACTTCACCGGCTTCAAGAAGCTCATCGACCAGCTGGGCGGCGTGGAGATCACCACCGCCGCCCCGATCGACGACCCCAAGAGCCACCTGAAGCTCGCCGCCGGCACCCACACCCTCGACGGGGAGCAGGCGCTCGGCCTGGTCCGCACCCGCAAGAGCGTCGGCGACGGCAGCGACCTCGGCCGCATCCAGCTCCAGCAGGCGTTCGTCAAGGCGCTGATGGACCAGGTCAAGAACGTCGGGGTGTTCTCCAACCCGAAAACCCTGTTCGACCTCGCGGACACCGCGACCAGGACCGTCACCACCGACTCCGACCTCGGCTCGGTGAAGGAGCTCACCGCCTTCGCCAACGGCCTCAAGGGGCTCGGCTCGAAGAACGTCCACATGGTCACCCTGCCCGTGGAGTACGACCCCACCGACCCGAACCGGGTCGTCCCGCTGGAGCCCGGCGCCACCGAGGTCTGGACCGCGCTCGCCCACGACCGGCCGATCCCGGCCTCCGCCACCGAGCACTCGGCGGGTGACAAGGGCGCCGCGGGCAGCGTCGTCCACTGACCGGAGCCCCTCCCGGGCCGGGGGAATAGTTCCGGACCGCCCCCGGTTTTGGGAGATACGACTGGTCCTGGCAGACTGGTACGTCGGCCCCGGTTCACGGACGCGCAATCCGCGCGTGCGACCCGGTGCCCTCCCGAACCTAGGAGAAACCCTTGAAGCGCGACATCCACCCCGAGTACGTCGAGACGCAGGTCAGCTGCACCTGCGGCGCGTCGTTCACCACCCGTAGCACCATCGAGGGCGGCACCATCCGCGCCGATGTCTGCTCCGAGTGCCACCCGTTCTACACGGGCAAGCAGAAGATCCTCGACACCGGTGGCCGTGTGGCCCGCTTCGAGGCCCGCTTCGGCAAGGCTGCTTCCGGCTCCGCCAGCAAGTAGCGAGCCACTGCGCCGGTTCCTGGCGCCCTCTCACGGGGGCGTCGGGACCGGCGTTTTTTCCGGCCGGGGGTGGACGGACCCGCCGCCGCACCCCCGCCCGGCCGGCACCACGCCGTCCGGCAGGCACGCCCGAGTGAAGGAAACAGGAGCCCGAAGATGTTCGAGGCGGTCGAGGAACTGATCGGCGAGCAGGCCGATCTGGAGAAGCAGCTCGCGGACCCCGCGGTCCACGCCGACCAGGCGAACGCGCGCAAGCTCAACAAGCGCTACGCCGAGCTGACCCCGATCGTCGCGACGTACCGCTCCTGGAAGCAGTCCGGTGACGACATCGAGACGGCCCGCGAGTTCGCCGCCGACGACCCCGACTTCGCCGCCGAGGTCAAGGAGCTGGAGAAGCAGCGCGAGGAGCTCACCGAGAAGCTCCGGCTGCTCCTGGTCCCGCGCGACCCCAGCGACGACAAGGACGTCCTCCTGGAGATCAAGGCCGGCGCGGGCGGCGACGAATCCGCCCTCTTCGCCGGCGACCTGCTGCGCATGTACCTGCGCTACGCCGAGCGGGTCGGCTGGAAGACCGAGATCATCGACTCCACCGAGTCCGAGCTGGGCGGCTACAAGGACGTCCAGGTCGCCGTGAAGACCAAGGGCGGCAACGGCGCCACCGAGCCCGGCCAGGGCGTGTGGGCCCGCCTCAAGTACGAGGGCGGGGTGCACCGCGTGCAGCGGGTGCCCTCCACCGAGTCGCAGGGCCGCATCCACACCTCCGCCGCCGGGGTCCTCGTCACGCCCGAGGCCGAGGAGGTCGACGTGGAGATCCACGCCAACGACCTCCGGATCGACGTCTACCGCTCCTCCGGCCCCGGCGGCCAGTCCGTCAACACCACGGACTCCGCCGTCCGTATCACGCACCTGCCGACCGGCGTCGTCGCCTCCTGCCAGAACGAGAAGAGCCAGCTCCAGAACAAGGAGCAGGCCATGCGCATCCTGCGGTCCAGGCTGCTCGCCGCCGCCCAGGAGGCCGCCGAGCAGGAGGCCTCCGACGTACGCCGCAGCCAGGTGCGCACCGTCGACCGGTCCGAGAAGATCCGCACGTACAACTTCCCGGAGAACCGGATCTCGGACCACCGCGTCGGCTTCAAGGCGTACAACTTGGACCAGGTGCTCGACGGCGACCTGGACGCGGTGATCCAGGCGTGCGTCGACGCCGACTCCGCCGCCAAGCTCGCCGCCGCGTGAGCAGAGCCCGCCCCGCCCGCCCGTAGACCGTACGGAGAACCGCGATGAACCTGCTGCTCGCCGAGGTGGCCCAGGCCACCCAGCGGCTGGCCGACGCCGGTGTGCCCTCGCCGCGATTCGACGCGGAGGAACTCGCCGCGTTCGTGCACGGCGTCAAGCGGGGCGAGCTGCACCGGGTGCCGGACGCGGACTTCGACGCCCGCTACTGGGAGGCGATCGCCCGCCGCGAGGCCCGCGAACCCCTCCAGCACATCACCGGCCGCGCCTTCTTCCGCTACCTGGAGCTCCAGGTGGGGCCCGGGGTCTTCGTCCCCCGCCCGGAGACCGAGTCGGTCGTCGGCTGGGCGATAGACGCGGTGCGCGCGATGGACGTGGTCGAGCCCGTCGTCGTCGACCTGTGCAGCGGCTCCGGCGCCATCGCCCTGGCCATGGCCCAGGAGGTGCCCCGCTCCAAGGTGCACGCCGTCGAGCTCTCCGACGACGCCCTCGTCTGGACCCGGAAGAACGCCGACGGCTCCCGCGTCACCGTCCACCAGGGCGACGCGTTGACCGCCCTGCCCGAGCTGGACGGCCAGGTCGACCTGGTCATCTCCAACCCCCCGTACATCCCGCTCACCGAGTGGGAGTACGTGGCGCCCGAGGCCCGCGACCACGACCCCGAGATGGCCCTGTTCTCCGGCGAGGACGGCCTCGACACCATCCGCGGCATCGAACGCACCGCGCACCGCCTGCTGCGCCCCGGCGGCCTCGTCGTCATCGAGCACGCCGACACCCAGGGCGGCCAGGTGCCGTGGATCTTCGCCGAGGAACGCGGCTGGGCCGACGCGGCCGACCACCCCGACCTGAACAACCGACCCCGGTTCGCCACGGCCCGCAAGGCCCTGCCGTGACCGGCGGCCACCCTCCGCACACCCCGTACCCGCCCCACCCGTCACACCCGTACACGTTTGAGGAGGCCGGCTGATGGCTCGGCGATACGACTGCAACGACGCGACCGACCGTACGACGGGCCTGCGCGAGGCCGCGTCGGCCGTCCGCCGCGGCGAACTGGTCGTGCTGCCCACCGACACCGTGTACGGCATCGGCGCGGACGCCTTCAGCTCCGAGGGCGTCGCCGACCTGCTCACGGCCAAGGGACGCGGCCGGAACATGCCGACCCCGGTGCTGATCGGCTCCCCGAACACCCTGCACGGGCTGGTCACCGACTTCTCCGAGCAGGCCTGGGAGCTGGTCGACGCCTTCTGGCCCGGCGCCCTCACCCTGGTCGCCAAGCACCAGCCCTCGCTCCAGTGGGACCTCGGCGACACCCGCGGCACCGTCGCCATCCGGATGCCGCTGCACCCGGTCGCCATCGAGCTGCTCACGGAGTTCGGCCCGATGGCCGTCTCCAGCGCCAACCTCACCGGCCACCCGGCCCCCGAGACCTGCGACGCCGCCCAGGAGATGCTCGGCGACTCCGTCTCCGTCTACCTGGACGGCGGGCCGACCCCCGGCATCGTCCCCTCGTCGATCGTCGACGTCACTGGCAAGGTCCCCGTGCTGCTCCGGGCCGGCGCGCTCTCCGCCGAGGAGCTCCGCAAGGTGGTACCCGACCTCGAGGTGGCCAATTGACCGCCCCTGAGGGGCGTGGCATAGCGGGGCGGCCCGACACTTTCCGCATCCTCCACGTCAGCACCGGCAACGTCTGCCGCTCACCGATCACCGAGCGGCTGACCCGGCACGCCCTGGTGGACCGCCTCGGCGATCCGCTGGGCGGCGGGCTGATCGTGGAGAGCGCGGGCACCTGGGGCCACGAGGGCGCCCCGATGGAGGCCAACGCCGAGATCGTCCTCGCCGACTTCGGCGCCGACACCACCGGCTTCGTCGGCCGGGAGCTCCTCGACGAGCACGTGATCCGCGCCGACCTGGTCCTCACCGCCACCCGCGACCACCGCGCGCAGGTGATCTCGATGGGCCACTCGGCCGGGCTGCGGACCTTCACGCTCAAGGAATTCACCCGGCTGGTCCGGGCGATAGACCCCGCCACCCTCCCCGACCCGCTCGACGAAGGCGTCGTCGAGCGGGCCCGCGCGCTGGTCCGCGCCGCCGCCGCGCTGCGCGGCTGGCTGCTGGCGCCCACCGTCGAGGCCGACGAGGTGCACGACCCGTACGGCGCCCCGATCACCTTCTTCCGGTCCATCGGCGACGAGATCAACCAGGCCCTCGACCCGGTCCTCACGGCCCTGACCGGAGTCCCCGCGCCGCACTGAGCGCGACGCCGCCCGCGCCCCCACGACGGGCGGAGGAAGCGCGGCGGGCCCATGGGGCCGACCGGCGCGCCACGACGCCGTACAGCGGGCGGGAGCGCCGTCCCCGGCCTACATTGAGAGCTGACGCCAGCGCACCCCCTCCAGGTCCGGAGCATCCCGATGCCGGTCACCACTCCCGCCGCACCGCCCTCCGGCCCCGTCCTGCCCCAGGACCCCGCCGCCCTGCTCCGGGAGGACCCGGAGATCGCCGCCGTGCTCCAGGCGGAGCTGCGCCGCCAGTCCACCACCCTCCAGCTCACCGCCGCCGAGAACTTCACCTCGCCCGCGGTCCTCGCCGCCCTGGGCTCCCCGCTCGCCAACAAGTACGCCGAGGGCTACCCGGGCGCCCGCCACCACGGCGGCTGCGAGCAGGCGGACGCCGCCGAGAACATCGCCCGCCGCCGGGCCACCGCCCTCTTCGGCGCCGAGCACGCCAACGTCCAGCCGCACTCCGGCTCCGCCGCGGTCCTCGCCGCGTACGCCGCGCTGCTGCGCCCCGGCGACACGGTCCTCGCCATGGGACTCCCGTACGGGGGGCACCTCACCCACGGTTCGCCCGCCAACTTCTCCGGCCGCTGGTTCGAGTTCGTCGGCTACGGGGTGGACCCCGAGAGCGGACTGATCGACTACGGGCAGGTCCGTGCCCTGGCCCGCGCCCACCGCCCCAAGGCGATCGTGAGCGGCTCGATCTCCTACCCCCGCCACCCCGACCACGAGCGGTTCCGGGAGATCGCCGACGAGGTGGGGGCGTATCTCATCGCCGACTCCGCGCACCCGATGGGGCTGATCGCCGGGGGAGCGGCCCCCAGCCCGGTGCCGTACGCCGACGTGGTCTGCGCGACCACCCACAAGGTGCTGCGGGGGCCGCGCGGCGGGATGCTGCTGTGCGGCGCCGAGCTGGCGGAGCGGATCGACCGGGCGGTCTTCCCGTTCACGCAGGGCGGCGCCCAGATGCACAGCGTCGCGGCCAAGGCCGTCGCGTTCGGGGAGGCGGCGGCCCCGGCGTTCGCCGCGTACGCCCATCGGGTGGTCGCGCACGCCCGGGTGCTGGCGGCCGGCCTGGAGGCGGAGGGCTTCGAGGTCACCACGGGCGGCACGGACACCCATCTGATCGTCGCGGACCCGGCCCCGCTGGGCGTCGACGCCGCCACCGCGCGGGCCCGGCTGGCGGCGGCCGGGGTGGTGCTGGACACCTGCGCGCTGCCGTACGGGGACGCCCGGGGCATTCGGCTCGGCACGGCGGCCGTGACCACCCAGGGCCTGGACGGGGCCGACATGGCCCGGCTGGCGGTGCTCCTGGGGCAGGCGGTGCGGGAGGACGCCGATGTCCGTGCCGAGGTCCGGGCACTGGCCGTGAACCATCCGCCCTACCCGGGGTGACGCGAAAGGGCCGCGTGGGAGGTTCCCGAAGCCCGGAACCGGCCGTCCCGCGCCCGGTGTCCTCGGTCACGGGGCCCGTCCAGCGCGACCGTCCGGTGGCTCCGGACGGTTTATGGTGTGGGCTGAGATGGCCAGGCAAATTCTGTGGGGCAGCCCGTGCGTGATTACCTGCTGACGCTCTGCGTCACGGCCGCGGTGACGTATCTGCTGACCGGTCCGGTGCGCAAGTTCGCCATCGCGATCGGGGCGATGCCCGCGATCCGTGCGCGCGACGTCCACCGGGAACCGACCCCGCGGCTCGGCGGCATCGCCATGTTCGGCGGGCTCTGCGCCGGGCTGATCGTCGCGGCGCACCTCCACAACCTCGAATGGGTCTTCCAGCTCTCCACCGAACCGCGGGCGCTGCTCTCCGGGGCCGCGCTGATCTGGCTGATCGGGGTGCTCGACGACAAGTTCGAGATCGACGCCCTGATCAAGCTCGGCGGCCAGATGATCGCCGCCGCGGTCATGGTCCTCCAGGGGCTGACGATCCTGTGGCTCCCGATCCCGGGTGTGGGCACGGTCGCGCTCACCCAGTGGCAGGGCACGCTGCTCACGGTCGCGCTGGTCGTCATCACGATCAACGCGGTCAACTTCGTCGACGGCCTCGACGGGCTCGCGGCGGGCATGGTGTGCATCGCCGCCGCGGCGTTCTTCCTGTACACGTACCGGCTCTGGTACGGGCACATGATCGAGGCGGCGGCCCCGGCGACACTCTTCGCGGTGATCCTGATGGGCATGTGCCTGGGCTTCCTGCCGCACAACATGCATCCGGCCCGGATCTTCATGGGGGACTCGGGCTCGATGCTGATCGGCCTGGTGCTGGCGGCCGGGGCGATCTCCGTCACCGGCCGGGTCGACCCGGACACACTGAAGATCTTCGCGGGCAGTGAGCGCGAGGCGACCCACGCGATGCTGCCGGTCTTCATCCCGCTGCTGCTGCCGCTCACGATCATCGCGATCCCGGCCGCGGACCTGGTGCTGGCGATCGTGCGGCGCACCTGGAACGGCCAGTCGCCGTTCGCGGCGGACCGGGGCCATCTGCACCACCGGCTGCTGGAGATCGGCCATTCGCACAGCAGGTCGGTGCTGATCATGTACTTCTGGTCGGCCCTGATCGCCTTCGGCGCGGTCGGCTACTCGGTGCACTCGACGTCGTTGTGGATCGTGCTGGTCATCATGGGGATGAGCACGATCGGTCTCGTCCTGCTGCTGATGCCGCGCTTCACCCCGCGGGCCCCGTACTGGGCGGAACGCTTCGTACCGCCCCGCTACCGCCACCGTCGCGCCGAAAGAGGAACCTCCGGAACGGAACCCCCGGCGGCCGCCGGGGAGGGCCCTGAGGGGCCGGCGGAGCGGACGGGGCACGAGGGGCGTGCGGAGTCCGTGGAGCCGGAGCGCACCCCGGTCGTGGTGGGAGTTTCGGGCGTCAACGGAGCGACCGCCATCGGCCCCCGTTCGCGTCTTTCGGACAGAAACACGGCTGAAAGCGCGCGCTGATATTCAGGGCATCGCGGGGCAATAGCAGACAGCTTGCTTAGTTGCCTTGCTCACATGCGCAGCTTCACTCTCACGTGTGACAGTAAGCACACCTTTCGAGTAAAGACCTCATCAAATAGTTTGTGATACCGTTCACGAAGCCCGGTGACGGGGCCGAAGGACTTGAGTAGCAACGGTTCCTCGGCCTGAATCCAACGACCGGTCCCGGGCCTACGCTCGTCCATGACGACACACTGCCCACCCCCTGCAAGCGGAGCTGCCGCCATGCCGTCCAACGACGCCCGGACTCTCCTCCAAGTCGCCGTACCCACCGCTGCCGCCGGCGCTGTCGCCGTCGCGGTCAGTGCCGGGATCGCGGGCGGCAAGGGAGCCCTGGGCGCGCTCGTGGCGACGGTCGTGGTGATCCTCTTCATGGGGATCGGGCTGATCGTCCTGCAACGGACCGCGAGGTCCCTGCCTCACCTCTTCCAGGCGATGGGGCTGATGCTTTACACGGCTCAGCTTCTCCTGCTGTTCATCTTCGTCGCCGCATTCAAGAACACGACGCTGTTCAACCCGAAGGCATTCGCGATCACGCTGGTGGCGATGACCCTCGTGTGGATCGGCGCGCAGACGCGTGCACACATGAAGGCCAAGATCCTTTACGTCGAGCCCGAGTCCGGCAAGGCGGAAAAGCCCAAGAACACGGGCACGAAGTCGTGAAGGGTAGGGGCGGGATAAGAGCGGGTTCAAGACCCTGCTATCGTCCGGTTCCAACTGCGGCATTGCGGGCGCGGGCATGTGAGCTGACGCCTGCTCGATCGCGAGGCTCAATGCCTGACTGCCGCTCACACATCCGTAACACCAGTCCAGTGCCGAACCGCGGCTGCGCGCCGCGCCGACACAACGAGGTTGCCGTACCTATGCGCCACGCTGAAGGAGCCCGCGGTGAGTGCTGACCCGACACAGGTGCTCGCCTTCGAGACCGATTGCCACATCTTCGATGGTTGTGGTTTCCCGGCACCCGGCTTGCACTCGTTCCTGTTCGAGCCCCTGTGGGGCGACGCGGACAGCAACCTGTACTTCAACAAGCCGATGCTGCTGGCCCTGCTCGGCTCGATCGTCATCGTCGGCTTCTTCTGGGCGGCCTTCCGCAAGCCCAAGGTCGTTCCCGGCAAGCTGCAGATGGTCGCGGAGACGGGATACGACTTCATCCGCCGCGGCATCGTCTACGAGACGATCGGCAAGCGCGAGGGCGAGAAGTACGTCCCACTCGTGGTTTCGCTGTTCTTCTTCGTCTGGATGATGAACCTCTGGGCGATCATTCCGGTCGCCCAGTTCCCGGTGACGTCGATCATCGCCTACCCCGTGGGGCTGGCGCTGATCGTCTACATCGTGTGGGTCAGCCTGACGTTCAAGCGTCACGGCTTCGTCGGTGCCTTCAAGAACTTCACCGGCTTCGACAAGTCTCTGGGCCCGGTCGCCTACCTCGCCGGGGCCATCGAGCTCTTCTCGAACCTGCTGGTCCGGCCCTTCACCCACGCGGTGCGACTCTTCGCGAACATGTTCGCCGGTCACACTCTGCTGCTGCTCTTCACGATCGCCAGCTGGTACCTGCTCAACGGTGTCGGCATCGCCTACGCGGGCGTCTCCTTCGTGATGACGATCGTGATGACCGCCTTCGAGCTCTTCGTCCAGGCGCTTCAGGCGTACGTGTTCGTACTCCTGACCTGCACCTACATCCAGGGCGCGCTCGCCGAGCACCACTGAGCCCCTCGCGCTCGGTCCCTTAAACGTCCGGTGGCCAACCCCCACCGGTTCTTGAAAGAGAAGGAAGAACTGGCATGTCCCAGACCCTTGCCGCTGTCACCGGCGACCTGAAGGCTCTCGGCTCCATCGGTTACGGCCTCGCCGCCATCGGCCCCGGCGTCGGCGTCGGCATCATCTTCGGTAACGGCACCCAGGCGCTGGCCCGTCAGCCCGAGGCCGCCGGTCTCATCCGCGCCAACCAGATCCTCGGCTTCGCCTTCTGTGAGGCGCTCGCCCTCATCGGTCTGGTCATGCCGTTCGTCTACGGCTCCTGATCCACGGATCACAGACCAGCCCACTAGACGAAAGGCAATGACGTGAGCCAGTTGCTTACGATCGCGGCCGAGACGGAAAACCCGCTCATCCCGCCGATCCCCGAGCTCGTCATCGGCCTCATCGCCTTCCTCATCGTCTTCGGCTTCCTCGCCAAGAAGCTCCTCCCGAACATCAACAAGGTTCTGGAAGAGCGCCGCGAGGCCATCGAAGGCGGTATCGAAAAGGCCGATGCGGCCCAGACCGAGGCCCAGAGCGTGCTTGAGCAGTACAAGGCTCAGCTCGCCGAGGCCCGTCACGAGGCCGCGCGCCTGCGCCAGGAGGCGCAGGAGCAGGGTGCCGTGATCCTGCAGGAGATGCGGGCCGAGGGCCAGCGGCAGCGCGAGGAGATCATCGCTGCCGGTCACGCCCAGATCGAGGCCGAC
This sequence comes from Streptomyces sp. NPDC001108, assembly GCF_053598535.1. NCBI lineage: Bacteria > Bacillati > Actinomycetota > Actinomycetes > Kitasatosporales > Streptomycetaceae > Streptomyces > Streptomyces sp. NPDC001108. Next base: position 129,786 of record NZ_JBSFKL010000002.1, on the reverse strand, counting down.
CGCAAGGCCGCGGCCTCCGCGCTGCGTCAGGACGTGGGCAAGCTCGCCACCGACCTGGCCGGCAAGCTCGTCGGCGAGTCCCTGGAGGACTACGCCCGGCAGAGCGGCACCGTCGACCGTTTCCTCGACGAGCTCGAGGCGAAGGCCGAGGCTGTCCGATGAACGGAGCGAGCCGCGAGGCACTGGCTGCCGCACGTGAGTCCCTCGACGCGCTGACCGACAACACGTCGGTCGACGCGGCGAAGCTCGCCGAGGAGCTGGCCGCCGTGACGGCGCTGCTCCACCGCGAGGTCTCCCTGCGACGGGTCCTGACCGACCCGTCGCAGCCCGGCGAGGCCCGGGCGGAGCTGGCCGGACGGCTGCTGCGTGGTCAGGTGGGCGGCGAGACCGTCGACCTGGTCTCCGGCATGGTCCGCTCCCGCTGGTCGCAGTCGCGCGACCTGGTCGACGCGGTCGAGGAGCTGGCGAACACCGCCGACCTCACCGCCGCCCAGCGCAGCGGGGACCTCGACGACGTCGAGGACGAACTGTTCCGGTTCGGCCGGATCGTCACCTCCGACAAGGCACTGCGCGCCGCGCTGACCGACCGGTCGGCCTCCGCCCCCGCCAAGAGCCAGCTGCTGCACAGCCTGCTCGACGGCAAGGCCAGGGCCGCCACCGTGCGCGTCGTCACGCGGCTCGTCACCCAGCCGCGCGGACGTAGCCTGGAAGAGGGACTGGAGTCCCTTTCCAAGCTCGCCGCGGAGCGTCGGGAGCGCATGGTCGCGGTCGTGACCTCGGCAGTGCCGCTGAGCGATCAGCAGAAGCAGCGCCTCGGCGCGGCGCTGGCGAAGATCTACGGTCGCCCGATGCACCTGAACCTCGACGTGGACCCCACGGTCCTCGGCGGGATCTCGGTGCGGGTCGGCGACGAGGTCATCAACGGCACCATCGCGGACCGCCTCGACGAGGCGTCCCGTCGCATGGCCGGCTGACCGACGCCGCGCAGCAACAGAACAGAGCAAGACCAGCGGCCCGGTTGGGCCGTGCAGAAACTGCAGAAGATTCCTGGGGGTCGGCCCCCAGACCCCCTTAAGAAACTTCGGGCCCAACAAGGAGAGCAGGGAACCCAGATGGCGGAGCTCACGATCCGGCCGGAGGAGATCCGGGACGCGCTGGAGAACTTTGTCCAGTCGTACAAGCCGGACGCGGCCTCGCGCGAGGAGGTCGGTACGGTCAGCGTTGCCGGCGACGGCATCGCGAAGGTCGAGGGTCTTCCCTCGGCCATGGCGAACGAGCTGCTGAAGTTCGAGGACGGCACCCTCGGTCTCGCCCTCAACCTCGAGGAGCGCGAGATCGGTGCGATCGTCCTCGGCGAGTTCAGCGGTATCGAGGAGGGCCAGCCGGTGCAGCGCACCGGTGAGGTGCTCTCCGTCGGCGTCGGCGAGGGCTACCTCGGCCGCGTCGTCGACCCGCTCGGCAACCCGATCGACGGTCTCGGCGAGATCGCGACCGACAGCCGTCGCGCCCTTGAGCTGCAGGCCCCTGGCGTCATGGTCCGCAAGTCGGTGCACGAGCCGATGCAGACCGGCTACAAGGCCGTCGACGCCATGGTGCCGATCGGCCGCGGCCAGCGTCAGCTGATCATTGGTGACCGTCAGACGGGTAAGACCGCTCTGGCCGTCGACACAATCATCAACCAGCGCGACAACTGGCGCTCCGGCGACGTGAACAAGCAGGTCCGCTGCATCTACGTCGCCATCGGTCAGAAGGGCTCCACCATCGCCTCCGTGCGCGGTGCCCTCGAAGAGGCCGGCGCGCTGGAGTACACGACCATCGTCGCCGCCCCGGCGTCCGACCCGGCCGGCTTCAAGTACCTGGCGCCGTACACCGGTTCGGCCATCGGCCAGCACTGGATGTACCAGGGCAAGCACGTCCTGATCATCTTCGACGACCTCTCGAAGCAGGCCGACGCCTACCGCGCCGTGTCGCTTCTGCTGCGCCGTCCGCCGGGCCGTGAGGCCTACCCGGGCGACGTCTTCTACCTGCACTCGCGTCTGCTGGAGCGCTGCGCCAAGCTCTCCGACGACATGGGCGCCGGTTCGATGACGGGTCTCCCGATCGTCGAGACGAAGGCCAACGACGTGTCGGCGTTCATCCCGACCAACGTCATCTCCATCACCGACGGCCAGTGCTTCCTGGAGTCCGACCTGTTCAACGCCGGCCAGCGCCCGGCCCTGAACGTCGGTATCTCGGTCTCCCGCGTCGGTGGTTCCGCCCAGCACAAGGCGATGCGCCAGGTCTCCGGCCGTCTCCGTGTCGACCTCGCCCAGTACCGCGAGCTGGAGGCGTTCGCCGCCTTCGGTTCCGACCTGGACGCGGCCTCGAAGGCGTCGCTGGAGCGCGGTAAGCGCATGGTCGAGCTGCTGAAGCAGCCGCAGTACGCGCCGTTCCCGGTCGAGGAGCAGGTCGTCTCCATCTGGGCCGGCACCAACGGCAAGATGGACGACGTCCCGGTCCAGGACATCCGCCGCTTCGAGACGGAGCTGCTCGAGTTCCTGCGCCGCGAGCGCAAGGACCTCCTGACCAGCATCCGCGAGGGCGCCAAGATGTCCGACGACACGCTGCAGGCGATCGCCGACGCCGTCGCCACCTTCAAGCAGCAGTTCGAGACCTCGGACGGCAAGCTGCTGGGCGAGGGCTGATCGATGGGCGCTCAGCTTCGCGTTTACAAGCGCCGCATTCGCTCCGTCTCCGCCACGAAGAAGATCACCAAGGCGATGGAGATGATCGCCGCCTCGCGCATCGTCAAGGCGCAGCGCCAGGTGGCGGCATCCACGCCGTACGCGACCGAGCTCACCCGTGCGGTGACCGCGGTGGCGACCGGCTCCACCACCAAGCACCCGCTGACGACCGAGGCCGACGCCCCGACCCGGGCCGCGATCCTGCTCATCACGAGCGACCGCGGTCTGGCCGGCGGTTACTCCTCCAACGCCATCAAGGCCGCGGAGCGACTGACCGAGCGCCTCCAGGGCGAGGGCAAGGAGGTCGTCACCTACGTGATCGGCCGCAAGGGCGTCGCCTACTACGGCTTCCGCGAGCGCAAGATCGCGGACTCGTGGACCGGCTTCACCGACAGCCCGACGTACGCGGACGCCAAGCGCGCCGCTGCGCCGCTGATCGAGGCGGTCACCCAGGAGACCGCCGAGGGCGGTGTCGACGAGCTGCACATCGTCTTCACGGAGTTCGTGTCGATGATGACGCAGAGCCCGGTCGACGACCGGATGCTGCCGCTCAGTCTCGGTGCGGCGAAGGACGAGGACGGCAAGGGAGAGATCCTGCCGCTGTTCGAGTTCGAGCCGTCGGCGGAGGACGTCCTCGACGCCCTGCTGCCGCGGTACGTCGAGAGCCGGATCTACAACGCGCTGCTGCAGGCCGCTGCTTCCGAGCACGCCGCCCGCCGCCGCGCGATGAAGTCCGCCACCGACAACGCCGGTGAGCTCATCAAGACGCTCTCCCGGCTTGCCAACGCGGCCCGCCAGGCCGAAATCACCCAGGAAATCAGCGAGATCGTCGGTGGTGCCAGTGCGCTGGCCGACGCGACCGCGGGGAGTGACAAGTAATGACGACGACAGTTGAGACGGCCGTTGCCACGGGCCGCGTCGCCCGGGTCATCGGCCCGGTCGTCGACGTGGAGTTCCCCGTCGACGCGATGCCGGACATCTACAACGCGCTGACCGTCCAGGTGGCCGACCCGGCCGAGGACGGCAAGCTCAAGACGCTGACCCTGGAAGTCGCCCAGCACCTCGGCGACGGCATGGTCCGCGCGATCTCGATGCAGCCGACCGACGGCCTGGTCCGCCAGGCCCCGGTGACCGACACGGGCGAGGGCATCACCGTCCCCGTCGGTGACATCACCAAGGGCAAGGTGTTCAACACCCTCGGCGAGATCCTCAACAAGCCGGAGGCCAACGCCGAGGTCACCGAGCGCTGGGCGATCCACCGCAAGGCGCCCAACTTCGACCAGCTCGAGTCCAAGACCGAGATGTTCGAGACCGGCGTCAAGGTCATCGACCTTCTCACCCCGTACGTCAAGGGTGGAAAGATCGGTCTGTTCGGTGGTGCCGGTGTCGGCAAGACCGTTCTGATCCAGGAAATGATCTACCGCGTGGCCAACAACCACGACGGTGTGTCGGTGTTCGCCGGTGTCGGCGAGCGCACCCGTGAGGGCAACGACCTCATCGAGGAAATGGCCGACTCGGGCGTCATCGACAAGACCGCGCTGGTCTTCGGCCAGATGGACGAGCCGCCGGGGACGCGTCTTCGGGTCGCGCTCGCCGGTCTGACCATGGCGGAGTACTTCCGCGATGTTCAGAAGCAGGACGTGCTCTTCTTCATCGACAACATCTTCCGGTACACCCAGGCCGGCTCCGAGGTGTCCACCCTGCTCGGCCGTATGCCGTCCGCGGTGGGTTACCAGCCGAACCTGGCCGACGAGATGGGTCTGCTGCAGGAGCGCATCACGTCGACCCGCGGTCACTCGATCACCTCGATGCAGGCGATCTACGTCCCCGCGGACGACCTGACCGACCCGGCCCCGGCCACCACCTTCGCCCACCTCGACGCGACGACGGTTCTCTCCCGTCCGATCTCCGAGAAGGGCATCTACCCGGCCGTGGACCCGCTGGACTCCACGTCCCGCATCCTGGACCCGCGCTACATCGCGCAGGACCACTACGACGCCGCCATGCGCGTCAAGGGGATCCTCCAGAAGTACAAGGACCTCCAGGACATCATCGCCATCCTCGGTATGGACGAGCTCGGCGAGGAGGACAAGCTGGTCGTCCAGCGTGCCCGCCGTGTCGAGCGCTTCCTGTCGCAGAACACCCACGTCGCCAAGCAGTTCACCGGCGTGGACGGTTCGGACGTGCCGCTGGACGAGTCGATCGCCGCGTTCAACGCGATCTGCGACGGTGAGTACGACCACTTCCCCGAGCAGGCGTTCTTCATGTGCGGTGGCATCGAGGACCTGAAGGCCAACGCCAAGGAGCTCGGCGTCTCCTGAGCCCTGGCTCACCGAGGGGGGCGGGGCACGTCCCGTCCCCCTCACCACGCCCCTTAGAATTGACCCAACACCCGGCGGAACGGCCGGGTGGTGACCCGAGGAGCCACCCTTGGCTGCTGAGCTGCACGTCGAGCTGGTCGCCGCGGACCGCAGTGTCTGGTCCGGCGAGGCCACCCTGGTCGTCGCGCGCACCACGTCCGGCGACATCGGCGTCATGCCCGGTCACCAGCCGCTTCTGGGTGTGCTGGAGTCGGGCCCGGTGACCATCCGTACGAGCGACGGCGGCACGGTCGTCGCCGCCGTGCACGGCGGATTCATCTCGTTCGCGGACGACAAGCTCTCGCTGCTCGCGGAGATCGCCGAGCTTGCGGACGAGATCGATGTCCAGCGCGCCGAGCGTGCGCTGGAGCGTGCGAAGTCGGACACGGACGCCGCTTCCGAGCGACGCGCCGAAGTGCGACTGCGCGCGGTGGCGGCGCGCTAGCGCACCGCGACGACGTAGCTTTACCCTCAGCCGCGGCCCGTGCTGGAGAACCCCTCCAGACCGGGCCGCGGCTGAGGCGATGCAGGTGCGGTTTGTTGCAGGTCCGGCGGTATTCGTAACTCGACGACGCGAGGAGGTCGGTGCAGATGATCCTCGCGCTGTGGGTGGGCGGTCTGGTCGTCGCCCTGGTTCTGGTGGGGCTGTTCGTCTTCGGCCTGCGCCGGCGGCTGATCCAGCGCTCCGGCGGCACCTTCGACTGCAGTGTGCGGTGGAACGTTCCGGAGGAGCCCGATCTCTCCGGCAAGGGCTGGGTGTACGGCGTCGCCCGGTACAGCGGGGACCGGATCGACTGGTTCCGGGTCTTCTCTTACGCGCCCCGCCCGCGCCGGGTCCTGGAGCGCGCCTCGATCGAGGTGGTCGCCCGGCGGCTGCCCGAGGGCGAGGAGGAGCTGGCGCTCCTGTCCGACGCGGTGGTGCTCGGCTGTCTCCATGAGGAGACCCGCCTGGAGCTGGCCATGAGCGAGGACGCGCTGACCGGTTTCCTGGCCTGGCTGGAGGCGGCGCCGCCCGGCCAGCGGGTGAACGTGGCCTGAGCGCCGCGGGCGGCCGTCACCGGGCCGCCGTACAGATGGAGAAGCCGGGGAGACAGGGGGCGGACCTGTCTCCCCGGCTGCTTTGCGGGGTGGTGCGATGCGGTGTGCCGGTGGGGGGCGGCCGGGACCGCGTAGGGGCTACTTCAGGCCGCTGTTGATGGCGCTGACGAGTTCGCCGTTGGCGGTGTCACCGCTGAACTCCCAGAAGAACGCGCCACCGAGGCCCTGGCTCTTCGCCCAGGTCATCTTGGAGGTGATGGTGGCGGGGGTGTCGTAGCTCCACCAGTTGGTGCCGCAGTGGGCGTAGGCGGTGCCGGCGACGGTGCCGGTGGTCGGGCAGCTGGTCTTGAGGACCTTGTAGTCCTCGATGCCGGCCTCGTAGGTGCCCGGGGCGGCGCCGGTGGCGGTGCCGCCGGGCGCGTCCTGGGTGACGCCGGTCCAGCCGCGGCCGTAGAAGCCGATGCCGAGGAGCAGCTTGGAGGCGGGGACGCCCTGGGTCTTCAGCTTGGCGATGGCGTCGGCGGAGTTGAAGCCGGCCTGCGGGATGCCGTTGTACGAGGTGAGCGGGGAGTGCGGGGCGGTCGGGCCCTTCGCGTCCCAGGCACCGAAGAAGTCGTACGTCATCACGTTGTACCAGTTCAGGGACTGGGCGGCGCCGGCGTAGTCGGTGAGGTCGATCTTGCCGCCCTGGGAGCCGTCGGCCGTGATGGCGGCGGTGACCAGGTAGTCCTTGCCGAACTTGGTCCGCAGGGCAGAGGTGAGGCCCTTCAGCGCGGCGGGGCCGCTGGTGTCGCAGGTGAGGCCGCAGGCGTTGGGGTACTCCCAGTCGATGTCGATGCCGTCGAAGACATCGGCCCAGCGCGGGTCCTCGACCAGGCTGTAGCAGGAGTCGGCGAACGCGGCCGGGTTCTTCGCGGCGTCACCGAAGCCGCCGGACCAGGTCCAGCCGCCGAAGGACCACAGGATCTTGATGTGCGGGTACTTCGCCTTCAGCTTGCGGAGCTGGTTGAAGTTGCCGCGCAGCGGCTGGTCCCAGGTGTCGGCCACGCCGTCGACCGACTGGTCGGCGGTGTACGCCTTGTCGTAGTCGGCGTACGAGTCACCGATCGTGCACTTGCCGCCCTGGACGTTGCCGAAGGCGTAGTTGATGTGCGTGATCTTCGCGGCGGAACCGGAGGTGTCCAGGTTCTTGACGTGGTAGTTGCGTCCGTAGACGCCCCAGTTGGTGAAGTAGCCGAGGTTCACCTTGCCGCCGGTGCCCGGGTCGGGGTTGCCCCCGCCGCCGGTGGTGCGCACCTTGACCGCGCCGCTGACCGGTCCGGTCTGGCCGGCGGTGTCGCGGGCCTGCACGGTGTACGAGTAGTCGGTCCCGGCCTTCAGACCGGAGTCCGTGTACGTCGTGCCGGTGACCGTCGAGACGACCGCGCCGTCCCGCAGGACGTCGTAGTTCTTGATGCCGTTGTCGTCGGTCGCGGCGGTCCAGCTCAGCTTGACCGAGGTGTCGGTGATACCGCTGGCCGTGGGGGTGCCGGGGGCCGAGGGGGCGTTGTCGCCGGGGACGCTGCCGCCGTCGCAGGAGGCGCCGTTCAGCTTGCAGCCGGTGGGGGCGCCGGTGCCGGTGCCGTTGAAGCCGAAGCTGACGGAGGCGCCGGGGGCGACCGATCCGTTCCAGCCGAGGTTCTTGGCGGTCCAGTGGGTTCCGGAGCTGGTGACGGTGGCGTCCCAGGCGGAGCCGACCGCGGTGCCGGAGGGGAAGTCCCACTCGATGGTCCAGGAGGAGAGCGCGGTGGTGCCGGTGTTCTTCACCGTCCACTGGCCCTCGAAGCCGTTGCCCCAGTCGGACTTCTTGACGTACGAGGCGGTCGCCGAGGACGCGGCCTCGGCGGGGGCGGCCAGGCCGACCATGGCGGCCAGCGGGAGCAGGAGCGCGGTGAGGCCCGCGACCGCTCGGGTTTTCGTGGCTCTTCCGGTCCCGAGTCTGAATCGGGTCCGGCGTAGGGGGTTTTCAGTGCTCAACGGTGCTCCTCGGGTGAGTCCGGACAAACGGGGGTGGTCCGTGAACTGCAAACCCTGCGCCGCCCAGAGCGCACCTTGTCATGGCGTGCTCACCGCAGTGTGTCCGGTGAGATTAGGAAGGTCTGGACCAATCGTCAAGAGGTCTGGACCAAAGATCAGTTGATGGCCTCAGATGCCCAACTCCTGGGCGAGGACCGCCGCCTGTACCCGGCTGCGCAGCCCGAGCTTCCCCAGCAGCCTGCTCACATGGGTCTTCACGGTGGCCTCCGCCATGGAGAGCCGGACCGCGATCTCCGCGTTCGACAGCCCCTCGCCGAGGCAGCCCAGCACCTCCCGCTCCCGCCGGGTGAGCGCGTCCAGCGCCGCCGCGCCGGGACCGTCCGCCGGGGGCGCGGGGCGGGTCCCGGCGAACTCGGCGATCAGCCTGCGCGTCACGGCCGGGGCGATCAGGCCCTCGCCGCGCGCCACCGTGCGGACGGCCTCGATCAGGTCGCGCGCGTCGGTGTTCTTCAGCAGGAAGCCCGAGGCCCCCGCCCGCAGCGCCCCGAAGACGTACTCGTCCAGGTCGAACGTGGTGAGCACCAGGACGTCCGCGAGCCGCTCCGCCACCACCCGCGCGGTCGCGGACACCCCGTCCAGCCGGGGCATCTGAACGTCCATCAGCACCAGGTCCGGCCGGAGCTCGCGGGCGAGCCGCACCGCCTCCTCGCCGTCCCCGGCCTCGCCCACCACCTCGATGCCGCCCGCGCTGCGCAGGATGAGCACCAGCCCCGCCCGTACGGCCGACTGGTCCTCGGCGACCACCACCCGGATCGTCATCGTCCGGACACCCCTTCCTCCACGGGCAGTTCGGCCCGTACCCGCCAGATCCTCCCGCCGCCGGAGCCGGCCGACGGGCCCGCGTCGATCGTGCCGCCCAGCAGCGCCACCCGCTCGCGCATGCCCACCAGACCGGCCCCGGAACCCGGCACGCGCGGTCCGCCGCGCTCCCCGAGCGCGCTGCTGACCTCCACCGTGAGCAGCCGCCCCGACTGTCCGAGCCGTACCGTGACGGGCCCGGGAGCGGCGTGCTTGAGCGCGTTCGTCAGGGACTCCTGGACGATCCGGTACGCGGCAAGTTCGACCGGCGCGGGCAGCGGCCCCCGTTCCTCCCGGACGTCCTCGAAGGAGCATCCCAGGCCGCTGGAGGCCGCGTTGGCGCGGGCCTGTTCGACCAGCGCGTCCAGCGAGGCGAGCGTGGGGGAGGCGGCGGGCCGCGCCGCGTCCCCTGTGCGCAGCAGCCCGATGAGCCGGCGCATCTCGGCGAGGCCGTCGACGCTGTTCTCCCGGATCACCCCGAGCGCCTCGCGCGAGGTCCCCGGGTCGTCGATGGAGAGCGCGGCGGTGGAGTGGATGGCGATCGCGGAGAGGTGGTTGGCCACCACGTCGTGGAGCTCGCGGGCCATCCGGGCGCGCTCGGCGGTCACCGCCTGGGCCCGGTCCATCTCGGCGAGCCGCGCGGTCTGCTCGGCCTGCAGCCGGGCCGTCGCGGCGGCGTCCCGGTGGTTGCGGACGCTCACCGCCGTGAGCGCCGGGAGGAACGAGACCATGGCGGTGACGACGCCGATGAGCAGGGCCTGCGGATTGCGGAACCAGGCCAGGAAGCCGATCGTGACCCCGACCGTGATCAGGAACGTGGTCACCGGGATGCGCCGGGCGGCGGACGGCTTCCCGTACAGCACGGCCGCGTAGACCAGGTCCGTGAACATCAGGACCGTCGCCAGGTTCCCGACCGTGAACTGGTCCGCGACCAGGGCGATCGTGCCGACGACCAGCCCCGTCTGCGGGGCGCTCCGGCGGAGGAGTTCGAGCCCGGAGACCACGACGAGCGGCACCAGGCAGGCCCACGGGCCCGCGAGGAACCGGTTGTTCTGGAGGTGCAGGCCCAGCAGCCACAGGAGCAGGCCGCCGGACAGGCCCAGCACGGCCAGGAGCACGTCGTGGCGGTGCGGTCGGGGAAGCGTGGACACCCTCATATCCAACACGGTGACCGGGGCGCCGGCCTCCTGTCGCGGGGGGAGGCGCCGGTACATCGAAGGATGCAGTGCGGATTCGTCATCGCCGACGACGAGTACGCCCCGGACGGCCGGAATGCTGGAGGGAACGGGGAGAAGAAGGGAAACGCCGTGATCGTCACACTGATCGTGCTCTGCGAGGTCGCCTTCTGGGTGCTGCTGGCGGCCGGGCTGGCCCTGCGGTACTGGGCGAGGAAGCCGAGGCTCGGGGCGGCCGTGCTGCTGTGCGAGCCGCTGCTGGAGCTCGTGCTCCTGGTGGTGACCGCCATCGACCTGAAGAACGGGGCGCAGCCGGACTGGAAGCACGGGCTCGCCGCGGTCTACATCGGCTTCACGGTGGGGCTCGGCCACTCCACGATCCGCTGGGTCGACGCCCGGGTCGCCCACCGGTGGGCGGGCGGTCCGCCGCCGGTGAAGCCGCCGAAGTACGGCCGGGCGCGCGCGGCGCACGAATGGCGGGTCGCCGGGCGCTGGTCCCTCGCGGCGGCGACCGCGCTGGCGCTGCTCCAGGCGGCCGCCTGGTACGTGGGCGGGGACGGCGACGTCTCCTCGCTGCGGGCCTGGCAGGAGAAGATGCTGCTGGTCATCGGCATCAACCTGGTCATCGCCGTGAGCTACACGCTGTTCCCCAAGCAGGAGCCCAAAGCCGTCCGCTGACACCGGGACAGGCCCGCCACGGGGGTGCGGGCCCGCCCGGGAGGACGGTCCGCTACCGCTCGCCGCCCGGCACCCACAGCACGTCCCCGACCTCCTTGTTCGCCGTCCTCGCCAGGATGAACAACAGGTCGGAGAGGCGGTTGAGGTACGTGGCGGTCAGCGCGTTCATCACGTCGCCGTGCACCTCCAGCGCCGCCCAGGTGGACCGCTCCGCGCGCCGGACCACCGTGCACGCCTGGTGCAGCAGCGCGGCCCCGGGCGTACCGCCCGGCAGGATGAAGCTGCGCAGCTTCTCCAGCTCCGCCAGGAAGCGGTCGCAGTCCGCCTCCAGCTTGTCGACGTAGGACTGCTCCACGCGCAGCGGCGGGTACTTCGGGTCCTCGACGACCGGGGTCGACAGGTCCGCGCCCACGTCGAACAGGTCGTTCTGCACCCGGACGAGCACCTTCACCACGTCCTCGGAGAGCTGCCCGAGCGCGATGGCGGTCCCGATGACGGCATTGGCCTCGTTGGTGTCGGCGTACGCGGAGATCCGCAGATCGGTCTTGGCGGTGCGGCTCATGTCGCCCAGCGCGGTGGTGCCCTGGTCGCCGGTGCGGGTGTAGATACGTGTCAGATTGACCATGCCGTCAGCGTAACTACGCCCGGCGCGCCGCCGGATGACCCCTGCCGGTGTGATGTCCGTCATGTGAGACGTGACGCGCATCTCTTCACGGCCCCAGGGCCCTTCCCGGGTACTAATCTCCGCCGGAGGGCATGTGAACAAGCGTGAGGACAGGCCGTGCGGGGACCAGCCGCGCGCGCGAAACACTGAACCAAGGGGTGCATACGTGGCCAGGAAGCTCGCCGTCATCGGAGCCGGACTCATGGGGTCCGGTATCGCGCAGGTGTCCGCCCAGGCGGGCTGGGACGTGGTGCTGCGCGACGTCACCGACGAGGCGCTGGCCCGCGGTCGTGGCGGCATCGAGGCGTCGTACGCCAAGTTCGTCTCCAAGGGCAAGCTGGACGCGGCCGACGCCGAGGCCGCCCTCGCCCGCATCACGACCACCACCGACCTCGACGCGGTCGCCGACGCGGACGTCGTTGTCGAGGCCGTCTTCGAGAAGCTGGAGGTCAAGCACGAGATCTTCCGCTCCCTCGACAAGATCGTCCGGGAGGACACGGTCCTCGCCTCCAACACCTCCGCCATCCCGATCACCAAGATCGCGGCCGTGACGGAGCGCCCCGAGCGCGTCGTCGGTGTGCACTTCTTCTCGCCGGTCCCGATGATGCAGCTCTGCGAGCTGGTCCGCGGCTACAAGACCAGCGACGAAACCCTCGCCACCGCGCGCGAGTTCGCCGAGTCCGTCGGCAAGACCTGCATCGTCGTCAACCGCGACGTGGCCGGCTTCGTCACCACCCGGCTGATCTCGGCCCTGGTCGTCGAGGCCGCCAAGCTGTACGAGTCGGGCGTCGCCTCGGCCGAGGACATCGACATCGCCTGCAAGCTTGGTTTCGGCCACGCCATGGGCCCGCTCGCCACCGCGGACCTGACCGGCGTCGACATCCTGCTGCACGCCACCGGCAACATCTACACGGAGTCGCAGGACGAGAAGTTCGCCGCCCCGGAGCTGATGCGCCGGATGGTGGACGCAGGTGACATCGGCCGCAAGAGCGGGCAGGGCTTCTACACGTACTGATCGTTCCCGGTCCTCCGGGGGCCGGTCCTCCGTCGGCCGGCGCCCGGGGACCCGGGGCGCAGGCCCCGGGAACCGTGGGCCCGATCCGGCCTTCGCCGCACCTCGGTCACTCGACGGGGTGAATTCGGTATCGGTTCGCTTACAGACGGAAACTTCCCTGTCTCCGCCGGAGTCAGTTGTGGCAGAGACAGAACAGACAGACGAACCTTGCAACGGGGCATTCCAGGGGAGCGCATATGCACATCAGGGGCGACCACGCCGAACTGGTCGTCGGGGGCCGCCTCGACGTCCGAAGCGCGGCGGACGCCCGTACGGCCCTGCACTCCGCCCTCGACGACGGGGTCGGCGACCTCGTGCTCGACCTGACCGAGCTGGACTCCTGGGACGCCACCGGACTCGGCGTCATCATGGGCGCCCACCGCCGGGCCGGCCGGGCCGGCCGACGGCTGGTGCTCCGCGGAGTGCCGCCGCAGATGCAGCGTCTCCTGGTGGCGACCCGGCTGCACCGCATTCTGGCCATCGAGGGCGGAATCGCCGCCGACTCGCTGCCCCGGGTGTAGAACCACCCGCCCGGCCCGGACCACGGACGCTCACCACGGACAGATCCGCGCAATCCGTGCGAGAGCGAGCCGCTTCGGGCGGCACGACCCCCCGGCTGTGCGGGGGCACCGCACGACGGATTAGGGTTCGGCCCGTCCGCCGATTGACGGGAACCCACCGGGCGGACACCGGACCAGAAGCGACTGCGGGGCGTGTGAGGCCGGGAGGGGCAATCGTGCGCGACGCGTCTGGGGGCTTTCGTCGATGGATTCGACACACCGGGGACCGGAACTGTACGGCCGGGACGACGACGGCCCCGGTACGGCCGCCGGACCCCGCCGGCCGGTCCGCGGCCAGCTGACCCCGGACCCCGGGCGGCCCGCGCCGCCGCAGGCCCGGACCGTGCGGCTGATATCGGGCGACTACCTCCTCACCGTCAACCCGGTCGACGGCAGCGAGATCGAGCTCTGCCCGCCCGGTGAACACCCCGGCCCGCCCGCCCGGCGCACCGAGGCCGGCCGCGCCGGCCGGGAGCGCGCCGCCGCGCCGCCCGTGCCCCCGGGCCCGCCCGCCCCGCAGCTCCCCCTCCTGGAGCGCACCCGGGAGCGCGAGCGGCTCGTCCGGCTGCTCACCCAGGGCCGCTCGGTACGGCTCACCGGGCCCGGCGGCTCCGGCCGTACGGCCCTGCTGGACGCCGTGGCGGCCGACTGCGCCGATCTCGCCCCCGACGGCGTCGTACGCCTCAGCGGCTACAAGCGCACCGCCGCCGACCTCCTGTACGGCCTCTTCGAGGCGGTCCACGACGCACCGGACCACCGCCCCGACCGGGCCCAGCTGCTCGACGCGGTCCGCCGCATCGGCGCCGTCGTCGTCCTCGACGACCTGGAGTTCGGCGGCACGGCCCTGGAGGAGCTGCTCGACGCCACCCCGGAGTGCGCCTTCCTGTTCGCGACGGTGCCCGACGTCGCCGCGCCCACCACGGACTCCCAGCTCGAAGAGGTCTTCCTCGCGGGCCTCGGCCGCGGGGCCTGCCTCGACCTGCTGGAGCGGGCCGTCGAGCGCCCGCTCACCGAGGAGGAACGGAACTGGGCGGGCGACCTCCGGTTCGAGTCCGAGGGGCTGCCGCTCCGCTTCGTCCAGGCCGCGGCCCTGCTGCGCCAGCGCGACCTGCTGCGCGCCGACCCCGGGGCGTACGACACCGAGGACGGCCCGGCGCAGGACGCCCCGTTCGGCCACGACCCGGCCGTCGACGGCGTCCACGTACCGCTGCCGAGCCTGGGGGAGGGGGCGGCCCCGGCCGCCCTGCTCGCCTCCCGGCTCAGCGAGGCCGCCCGCGAGACCCTGCGCTTCGCGGTGGCGCTCGGCGGCGAGGTGCCGCACCAGGCGCATCTCCCGGCGCTCATCGGGGACACCCACGCGGACGCCGCGCTCGGCGAGCTGGCCGGCTGCGGGCTGCTCTCCCCGGCCGGGTCCCGCTACCGGCTGGCCGCCGGGGTGGTGACCCAGCTGGAGGCCGCCGGATACGGCGAGGGCGCCACCGAGCGCGCCCGGACCGCGGCCCAGCACTACGCCTGGTGGGCCGGGCACCCCTCGGTCACCCCCGAGCGGGTGACGGCCGAGGGCGACGCGGTCCTCGCGGCGATGGCCCAACTGGTCCCCGGCGACGGCGCCGGACAGGCCAGCGTGGCCGTGCTGCTGGCCCGCAGCGCCGCCCCGGCCTTCGCGGCGGGGCTTCACTGGGGCGCCTGGGAGCGGGCGCTGCGGATCGGCCAGGAGGCCGCCCGGATCGCCGGGGAGGTCGCCGAGGAGGCGTACCTCCACCACGAACTGGGCGTGCTCGCCCTCCTCACCGGCAACCCGGACCGGGCCAGGGCCGAGCTGGAGACCTCGATCGGCATGCGCGGGGCGCTGGCCGACAAGTCCGGCGCCGTCGCCGGGCGCCGCGCCCTCGCCCTGGTCGCGGACCGGGCCGGCGGCGCGCTGCCGGCGAGCCTCGCCCCGCTGGAGGGGGAGCTCCCGGCCGCCGTCACGGCCCCGCTGCCCGCCCTCACCCCCCGCGCGGACGAACCGGTCACCCGCGCGGTGCCGGTGGCGTCGCGGCCCGCGCCCGGCCCGTACGGGACCACCGCCGCCCTGCCGCAGCACGGCGGCACCCCCAAGGCCCCGGCCGGGGCCGCTCGGGGCGGCTCGGCGCTGCTCGCCGGAGCCCGCCGCAACCTGGTCGCCACCCTCGCGGGCATCCTGCTGACCGGGGTGCTCGGCACCGTGGTGACGCTGGGTCTGACCTCCGGCGACGACGACGTCCCGGGCCACAAGGACATCGTGACCGAGCAGACGCAGGGCCAGGAGGAGGACGAGGACGAGAGCCCGGCCGACGGCCCGGCGGACGGCTCCACGCCCGGCTCCACGCGGTCGGACAACGGCATGACGCCCGGCCCGTCCGACAGCGGCCCCACCCCGAGCGGCAGCACCGACCCGTCCGGCGACCCGGACGGACCGAGCGGGAGCGCCTCGTCGGACGCCCCCTCCAGCACCGGGCCGTCCTCGCCCCGGCCGACCGGGACGCAGAGCGGCACGAAGTCCTCCCCGCCGCCGAAGCCGACGAAGTCGCCGAAGCCGACCCCCACGGAGACGGAGTCCGACTCCCCGACCCCCTCCGACACGGCCACCGACCCCGGCCCCACCGAGCCGGACACCTCCGACTCGGCGAGCGGCCCCTCCGCCACGTCCACCTCGGCGTCGGCGGGCGGGGACGACGGCCCGGAGATCGTCTGAGGGCCGTCCCGGCGATCCCCGGCGGACGCGGGACCACCGGACGGCCCTCAGGGATTCCCGTCGTACCGGCGGAGGACCAGCAGCGCGTCCTCCTCCGCCGCCACCATGGCGAAGGGGAACCGGTCGAGCTCCAGGCAGAGGGCGACGTCGTCGGGGTGGCTGCCCCGGCGCACGCCCTGTGTCAGCTCGGCGGCGGCGCGCGAGGCGGCGGCGCGGCGGAGGTACCCGGCCGGGTCCGGTGAACCCCCGGCGGCCCGTCCGGCGATGTACTGGGCGCAGGCGAGGTCCTCGTCGGCCCGCCCGTCCTCGCCGGTGACCACGTACGTGACCTCGTCAGGGGCGCGCTCCCGCAGCACCCGGGCGGTCGCCTCCGCGACCACGAAACCGGCGCACAGCACCAGCGACGCGTCCCGCACGGCGAGGGCACCGACCGTCCCGGCCGTGGTCTTCTGCACGACGGTCCGCCCGCCGAGGTCGGCGGAGCGGAGCTGTCCGGGGGAGTTGACCAGGTCGAAGCCGGGTGCGGGCGGGCCGTCCTTGAGCGCCGCCCAGTCAGGGTGGCGGGCCTTGAGCGCCAGCGCCTCGTCCAGCGTGTCGGTGAGCACGATCCTCTCGGCCCCCCGGGCGAAGGCCCAGGCGGCCACGGTGCAGGCGCGCATGACGTCGACGACGACCGCCACGGACGGGGCTTCGGTGGTCAGTTCGGGTATGCCGAGGAAACGGGGATCCATCCGGGCATGATGATCCACGCCCGCCCCGGAAGGGAACGGGCGTGGAGAGCGCGGCGGGTCCGGAGGGTCAGAACAGGCGCAGCTTGTCGTCCTCGATGCCGCGCAGGGCGTCGTAGTCGAGCACGACGCAGCCGATGCCGCGGTCCGTCGCCAGCACCCGCGCCTGCGGCTTGATCTCCTGCGCCGCGAAGATGCCGCGCACCGGGGCGAGATGGGGATCGCGGTTGAGCAGCTCCAGATAACGGGTCAGCTGCTCCACGCCGTCGATGTCGCCGCGCCGCTTCAGCTCCACGGCCACGGTCCGGCCGTCGGCGTCCCGGCACAGGATGTCGACCGGGCCGATGGCGGTGAAGTACTCCCGGCGGATCAGGGTGTAGCCCTCGCCGAGGGTCTCGATCCGGTCGGCGAGCAGCTCCTGGAGGTGCGCCTCCACGCCGTCCTTGATGAGGCCGGGGTCCACCCCCAGTTCGTGGGACGAGTCGTGGAGGACTTCCTCCATCGTGATGATCAGTTTCTCGCCCGCCTTGTTCACCACGGTCCAGACACCCGCGCTGTCGCCGGTGCCTTCCTTGAGGGTGCAGGGCGGCGACATCCAGTTGAGTGGTTTGTACGCCCTGTCGTCGGCGTGGATCGAGACGCTCCCGTCCGCCTTCACCAGGATCAGACGGGGAGCGGAGGGCAGGTGGGCCGTGAGACGGCCGGCGTAGTCCACGGAACAGCGGGCGATGACGAGACGCATGGTCGGCAACGCTACTCGACGAGAGGGGCTCCACGCGATTCTCCCCCGTCACACCCGCATCTGCGGTCACCGCTGTGCGGTGCCCCTCGGGGTTGCCCCCCTTTGGGTGCCTTCGCTGATGGCCGGTTGTGTTCCCAATCTCCTGGTGCGGGCCGGACTGCACCCTTACCGTGGAAGCAGGAGGTCGTCGCGCGTGTACGGTGCGTCGCCGCTCTCCGTCCCAGCCCGTAAGGCCCCGGCCCGGCGCCGGGGTCGCGAGAGGAGAACCCCATGTCGCTCGACGTCTCACCGGCGCTGTTGGAACAGGCCGAGCGAGGCGAGGTCGACGAAGCCGACTTCGTCGACTGCGTCCGGACCTCCCTGCCCTACGCATGGGAGATGATCAGTTCGTTGGTGGCCCAACTGAAGGTGGACGGCGGAGAGTTCGCCGACAACCAGACGCCGCCGCCCAACGAGCAGGCGCGCGGTCAGCTGCTGCGCGCCCTTGCGAGCGACGCGATCCGGGGTGCGCTCCAGCGGCACTTCGGGGTGCGTCTGGCGTTCCAGAACTGCCACCGCGTGGCGGTGTTCCCGCTGGACGCCTCGTCCGACGAGCGGCTGGCCCGGTTCACCTCGGTGCGCGGCCAGCTGCTCAACCAGTCGCCGGAGCTGCGGGACTGCTGACGGCGGCTGCCGTTCCGGGCCGCGGTGGCGCGACCGGTTCCGGGGCGGCAGCTCCGTACCCGCGGTGGACCGCGGCCTCCGGGAAAGGCGTGCCCGGTCTCCGGTGCGTCAGGTGAGCAGCGGGAGCACTTCGGTGCCCAGTCGCGTCACGTTCTCCTCCGTGCCCGCCAGCTCTCCCGAGCCCTCCGTGAGCAGCGCGAACCGGGTGATGCCGGTGCGCTCGGCGGTGGCGGCGAGCCGGTCGGCGGCGAGGCGCGGCGGGCCCACCGGGTGCAGCCCGCACAGCAGCTCCGTGTACGCGACCGGATCACGCATCACCCGGTGCCGGCCGTCGACCGTCACATGCGCGGCCAGCCCCTGCCGCAGCCAGCCCGGCATCGCCTTCACCAACGTCTCCACCGCCTCCTCGGGGCGGTCGGCGATCTGGGCCACCCCGGCGGAGACGTGTCCCGCCGACCGGACGTGCTCGGGCGGATGGCCCGCGTCGAGCGCGGTGGAGCGCCAGAGCGCGACCATGTCCGCCTTCTCCTGGTCCCCGCAGTGCATCCCGAGCAGCATCGGCAGACCCCGCTCGGCGGCGAGCCGGACCGTCCCCGGCGAGGTGCACGCGACGATCACCTCGGGGCCGTCGCAGGCCGCCGCCCCGTCGCCGACGAAGAGCTCGTCGGGGCGGGGGACCACGGCGACCTCGCGGAAGGCGTACCGCTCGCCGCGCCCCGCCACCCGGGGTTCGCGCAGCCAGTCCAGCAGCAGCCCCAGCGACTCCGGGAAGCCCTTCTCGTACGCCTCCAGCCCGCCGCCGAACACCTCCAGGTCCACCCAGGGGCCGCCCCGGCCGACGCCGAGGCTGAACCGGCCGCCGCTGGTGAGGTGGAGCAGCGCGGCCTGCTCGCCCAGCGCCACCGGGTGCTGGGTCGGCAGCACGCTCACCGCCGTGCCCACCCGGATCCTGCGGGTCCGGCCGAGCAGCAGCCCGGCCAGCGTCACGGCGGACGGGCAGGCCCCGTACGGCACGAAGTGGTGCTCCGCCAGCCAGACCGCATCGAGCCCGGACTCCTCCGCGACCTCGGCGGACCGGACCGCGCGGTGCAGTGCCTCCGCCGCCCCCTGGCCCGGAAACTGGGCCGCCAGTACGAACGTTCCCACGCGCATCGCCTATTGCCTCCTTGCGGCCGACGCGGCTCTCCCCTGTAGAGCAACAACGTCCGACACGTGCCAAGGGCACGGGCCCGGGGCAAGTTGTTGCGATTTTCCGGTAACTCACCCTCTTCGGTGGGGGCGGCCGTGCGGTGCGGGGACCGGGGTCCGCCGAATGGCCCTACGCTGGACGGGACCCGTCCGGACTGCCCCGAGAGGTGTACACGTGTCCCCGCGCCGCAACCGCCCCCGAGGCGGCGAGAGTCCCCACGAGAGCATGCCGGAGCCGGGTGCCCGGTACGGCGGCGGCGGGCGGGCCGAGGAGTGGCAGGGCGAGCAGTGGTCGGTCCGTCCGGTCAGCGGGGCGAGCGCGGCCGGCAAGCGCTACCGCTGCCCCGGCTGCGACCAGGAGATCCCACCCGGCACCCCGCATCTGGTGGCCTGGTCCGAGTACGCGGGGATCGACGACCGCCGGCACTGGCACAAGGCCTGCTGGAACGCGAAGGACCGCCGCACCACACAGGTGCAGCGGTCCCGGAACGCGCCTCGCTACTGAGGCCGGTTCACACGTCCCGGCGGTCCAGCGAGAGGAACGCGAAGAACAGCGCCACGGCCGTGACGCCGAGCATGATCCAGACCGGCTCCCAGCCGGACGGCCCGGACGTGGTGGGCGCGGTCTCGTAGAGGACGCTGAGCTGGCTGGGGATCGAGTACTCGAAGAGCCACATCCGCAGGTCCTCGAGGGACTGCGAGAGCATGAACATGGCCAGCACCAGCGGCAGCAGCACCACACCGATCATGATCGTGATCGCCCCGGCGGAGTGCCGGACGAGGGCGCCGACCGCGAGCGAGAGCAGCCCCAGCGTCGCGATGTAGAGGCCGACCCCGACGGTCGCGCTCAGCCACTGGGAGCCGTCGGCGTCCGCCCCGCCGATGATCGCGGTCTGCAGCATCGCGACCACCGCCGTGGTCACGGTCGTGACCACGAAGGTCAGCAGGAAGAAGACGATCGACTTCGCGGCGAGGACCCGGGCGCGGCTGGGGCAGGCCGTCAGCGTCGTACGGATCATGCCCGTGCCGTACTCCGACGCGATGGTCAGCACCCCGAGCGTGATCACGCAGAGCGAGCCCAGCAGCACCCCGAAGAAGCCGAAGCTGAGCACCGGGGTCGATTCGAGGCCGGCGCCGGTCGCGTTCACGGCGACGGCGGCCAGCACCCCGATTCCGACGAGCAGCACGATCATCACCCCGAGCGTCCACATCGTGGAGCGCACCGAGCGGATCTTGGTCCACTCGGAGGCGAGCGCGTCGCCGAGGGTCGCCGCGCGCACCGGGATCGGCGAGACGAAGGCGGTCTGCGGGCCGTGGTGCGGGGACGGTGCCTGCGGGATCGGCGGCGTGCTCATCGGGCGTCCTCGCTGGTGTCGTGCGTGGTCAGGTCTGCGGTGGGCCGGGCCTGGGGCGCCGCGTACGGGTTCTGGCCGGGCGGCGGCGGGGCGTACCAGTTCTGCTGCGGTGCCTCGGGGACGGGCTGCTGCCCGTGGCCGGCCGGGTGGCCGGGCTGTCCGTAGCCCGGCTGTCCGGGCTCCTGCGGGGGCACGAGACCGGCCTTCTGGTCGGCCGTCGAGCGGTAGTCGACGACCGACTGGGTCATCCGCATGTACGCCTCCTCCAGCGACGCCTGGTGCGGCGACAGCTCCCACAGCCGGACGTCCGCACCGTGCGCCACGTCGCTGATCCGGGGGAGCGGCAGCCCGGTGACCCGCAGCCCGCCGTCCGGCTCCGACAGCACCTGCCCGCCCGCCCCGGTCAGGGCGGCGATCAGCTTCTCGCGCTCCTCGGCGGGGCCGTCGGCGACCCGGACCCGGGCGAAGTCGGCGGAGTTCGCCGAGATGAACTCCTTGACGTCCATGTCGGCGAGCAGCTGCCCCCGGCCGATCACGATCAGGTGGTCGGCGGTGAGCGCCATCTCGCTCATGAGGTGGCTGGAGACGAAGACCGTGCGGCCCTCGGCCGCCAGCATCTTCATCAGGTTGCGGACCCAGAGGATGCCCTCGGGGTCCAGGCCGTTGACGGGCTCGTCGAAGAGCAGGACCTGCGGGTCGCCGAGGAGCGCCGCCGCGATCCCGAGCCGCTGCCCCATGCCGAGCGAGAAGCCGCTGGACCGCCTGCGGGCCACGTCCTGGAGCCCGACGACACCGAGCACCTCGTCGACCCGGGCGGCCGGGATTCCGGCGAGCTGGGCGAGCGAGAGCAGGTGATTACGGGCGCTGCGCCCGCCGTGCACCGCCTTCGCGTCCAGCAGCGCACCCACCTGACGCGGGGCGTTCGGCAGGCTGCGGTAGGGGTGTCCACCGATCGTCACGCTGCCCGACGTCGGCCGGTCCAGGCCGAGGATCATGCGCATGGTGGTGGACTTGCCCGACCCGTTGGGACCGAGGAACCCGGTGACGGCCCCCGGCCGCACCTGGAAGGAAAGGTTGTGCACGGCCGTCTTGGCGCCATAGCGCTTCGTCAGGCCGACTGCCTCGATCATGCTTCAGCCCCATCGACTCAAACTCTGTCGTCGGGGCCCCGGCCGCGTGGCCGTACGCCCCCGTAAGAGTTAGGAGGATAACGAGCCGCTGACGGTTCCGGCCAAGCCGTTACACACGTGCGTCGATTCCAGGACGATCTCAGGCATCCCGCTTCCGCAGCACCAGGTAGCCGCCGACCAGCGCGGCCGCGACCCAGGCGAGCAGGATGCCGAACCCGCCCCACGGCCCGTACGGGGCCGGGGCGCTGCCCATGGCGTCGGGCACCACCTGCATGATCTTGGACCCCGCCTGGTCCGGGAAGTAGCGGGCGACCTTCTTCGCCCCCGGGACCACCGAGAGGATCTGGGACACCAGGAAGAAGAACGGCATCAGGATGCCGAGGGACAGCATGGAGCTGCGGAGCATCGTCGCCACCCCCATGGAGAAGATCCCGATCAGACCCATGTAGAGCCCGCCGCCGACCACCGCCCGCAGCACATGCTCCGCGCCGATGTCCGTGCGGTGGTCGCCGAGCAGCGCCTGCCCGAGGAAGAACGAGACGAAGCTGGTCGCGAGCCCCACCAGCAGGGCCAGCACCCCCGCCACCGCGACCTTGCTGAACAGGAACGCGCCACGCCGGGGCACCGCCGCCAGCGAGGTGCGGATCATGCCGGAGCTGTACTCCGTACCGACCACCAGCACCCCGAAGACGACCATCGCCAGCTGGCCGAGGGTCATGCCGGAGAAGCTGATCAGCGTCGGGTCGAACGTGCCCCGTTCCAGCTCCGGGAGCTCGTTGAACTGGGCGTTCATCAGGGCGCAGAGCGCCGCGCCCATCGCGACGGTGACGACGAACGCCGAGATCAGCGTCCAGACGGTCGACGAGACCGTACGGATCTTGGTCCACTCGGAGGTCAGGACCGCGGGTACCGATGCCATCGTCGTCACGCTTCCTTGCCGTCGGCGGCCGGGCTGTCACCGGTCCGCGCGTTCCACTGGTCGCCCCACTGCGGGCCCTCGGGCGGTGGCGCCGTCATGTGGTCCGCGTGCGCGTGGTACTCCACGGAGCCCGCCGTCATCTGCATGAACGCGTCCTCCAGCGAGGCCCGCTGGCCGCTCAGCTCGTGCAGTGTGATCCGGTGCCGTGCGGCCAGCTCACCGAGCGCCTCGGTGGTGGCACCGTCGACCTCCAGCATCCCGCCGGTGGTCTCGACCACGACCAGCCCCTCCGCGTGCAGCACGTCCCGCAGCCGCTCCGGCTCCGGCGAGCGCAGCCGTACGTAACTGCGGGAGTTCTGCTGGATGAAGTCGGCCATCGACGTGTCCGCGAGCAGCTTCCCCTGGCCGATCACGATCAGATGGTCGGCGGTGAGCGCCATCTCGCTCATGAGGTGGCTGGAGACGAAGATTGTCCGGCCCTCCGCGGCGAGCGCCTTCATCAGATGGCGGATCCAGTGGATGCCCTCGGGGTCCAGGCCGTTGACGGGCTCGTCGAAGAGCAGGACCTGCGGGTCGCCGAGGAGCGCCGCCGCGATCCCGAGCCGCTGCCCCATGCCGAGCGAGAAGCCCTTCGACTTCTTCTTCGCCACCGCCGTCAGCCCCACGGTGTCCAGCACCTGCGCGACCCGGGCCTCCGGGATGCGGTTGCTCTGCGCGAGGCAGAGCAGATTGTTGTACGCGCTGCGCCCGCCGTGCATCGACTTGGCGTCCAGCAGCGCCCCGATGTGCTTCAGGGGTTCGTCGAGCTCGTGGTAGGGCCTGCCGTCGATCCGTACCGAACCACTGGTCGGATTGTCGAGGTCGAGCATCATCCGCATCGTCGTGGACTTGCCCGCCCCGTTGGGTCCCAGAAAACCCGTCACCATTCCGGGCTTCACCCGGAAGGAGAGTCGGTCGACGGCAACCTTGTTGCCGAAGCGTTTCGTGAGGCCATCGAGCTCGATCATGCGTTCACGCTAGAACGGCCGCGCGCCCGGCGCCACCACAAAGGCGGAACCGGGCGCGTTGAGAGGCGTACTGCCGAAGGGTCAGCGGCCCTGCTGGGCCGGGACACCACGGGTGACCGGCTCGTCGTCGGCGGGAGCGCCGGCGGCGGCGACCGCGGCACCGGTCAGCGTGGCCAGCATCTCGCGGACGTTGGTCAGCTGGGCGTTGATCGAGTCGCGGCGGTTGGTGAGCGCCGCCAGCTCGCGCTCCGATTCGCTGCGGATCCGGTCGGCCTTGGCGTTCGCGTCGGCCACGATGTCCTCGGACTGGCGCTGCGCGGTCTCCACCGTCTGACGGGCCCGGCGCTCGGCGTCCGTACGGAGCTTCTCGGCCTCCAGGCGGAGCTGCTCGGCGCGGTGCTCGATCTCGGCGAGGCGCTTCTCGGCCTTGGCCTGACGGGACGCGAGGTCGCGCTCCGACTGGTCGCGGCGCTTGGCCAGGTTGGTCTCGAAGTCCGCGGCGGCCTGGGCGGCCTTGGCGCGGGTCTCCTCGAAGAGGGCGTCCGCCTCCTCGCGCTTCTGCGCCGCGTCCTTCTGCGCCTCGGCGCGCAGCGAGCCGGCCTCACCCTTGGCCTTCTCGACGATCCGGACGCCCTCGTCCTCGGCCTTCGCCTTGCGCTCGGCGGCGAAGGTCTCGGCGTCGTTGCGCACCTGCTGGGCGGCGGACTCGGCGAGCTCGCGGTGCTGCTCGGCACCGCGACGGGCCTCCTCACGCAGGTCCTTCGCCTCCTCCTCGGCCAGCCGGAGGATCTTCTCGACACGGGCACCGAGACCGGCGTACGACGGCTCCGCGTCGCTCACCTGGGCCTGGGCGTTCTGCGTTTCGAGGTGGAGCTCCTCGATGCGCTTTTCCAGAGACGTGATGCGGGTCAGGGCACTATCACGGTCGGCGACGAGCTTGGTAATGCGGTCATCCACCTGACCGCGGTCGTATCCACGTCGGACGAGTTCGAAGCCGAAGGGGGAGGAAGGGTCGCTCATGGGGTTCCTGTCGGATGAGACCGGTGAGGTGTTATAGGGGGAATCCTAGGGGCCTGAACGGCGTGTCATCGAGTGGATGCCTTTTTGATCTGGAGAATGACACCTCTTTTGAGTGGCCGGCCCCGGCATCCCTTGCCACCCGGAGGGCGGAACGGTCCTGCCGGGGGCAGTTGAACATCCCTCAGCTCTCCGACGACTTGCCACCCGATCGAGTGGAGGAACCGGCTCCGGCCTTGACGCCGCCGGAGGAGCCGCCCGTTCCCTTGCCGCCGCCTGCCGGGGTCTCGAAGGACTCCAGCGCCTCCAGGACGTCCTGGACGCGGGAGATCTCGGTGTTGATGTCCTCGCGGCGGCGCACCAGCAGATCCAGCTCGCGCCGGCCCTCGTCGACGATCCGCTTCGCCTCGGCCTCCGCGTCGGCGTGCAGCTTCTCGGCCTCGCGGACCAGCGTGGCCTTCTTCTGCTCGGCCTCCTTCAGCAGCGACTCGGCCCGCTTCACCGCGGCGATCCGGACCTTGCTCGCCTCCGAATTGGCGTCCGCCAGCAGCTCCTTGGCCTTGGCCGCCGCCTCGTCGCGCTGCTCCGTCGCCGCCTTCATCAGGTTGTCGACGCGCTCGCCCGCCGTCTTCATCTGCTCGGCGGTCTCCCGCCGGGCCCGGTCGTGCAGCTCCTCGATCTCGCCCTCCAGACGGGCCCGCAGCTCCTCGGCCCGCTCGCGGATCGCCGTGGCGTCCCGGCGCGCGCCGACCAGCAGCTCGTCCGCGTCCGTACGGGCCCGCTCCACCAGGGAGTTGCCCTCGACGGTCGCCTCCGACGTGATCCGCACGGCCTCCTTGCGGGCCGCGCCGACCATCGTGTCGGCCTGCTCCTCGGCCTCGGTGGCGACGCGCAGCGCCTCCTCGCGGGCCTTCTCGATGAGCTGGTCGGCCTGCTCGGCCGCGTCGGCCCGGCGCTTCGCCGCGGCCTCCCGCGCCTCGTCGAGCAGCCGGTCCGCCTCCTCGCGGGCCTCGGTGCGCAGCTGCTCGGCCGCCGCCTCCGCCTCGGTACGGACCCGCTCGGCCTCCTCGCGGGTACGGGCCGCGTGCTCCTGGGCCGAGCCGACGGTGGCCGCCGCCTCCGCCCGCATCCGCTCGGCCTCGTCCGCCGCCTCGCCCGACAGCCGGGCCGCCTGCTGGGTGGCCTCCTCGACCAGAGCGGCCGCCTGCTGCGTGGCCTCCTCGACGAGCCGGGTGGCCTCGCCGGTCGCCTCGCCGACCAGCCGGTCGGCCTGGGTCGCGGCGTCGGAACGCATCCGGTTGGCGTCCTCGCGGGCCTCGGCGCGGCTCCGCGAGGCGTCCTGCTCGGCCGAGGCCAGCGCGTCGGACGCCTCCGTACGCATCCGCTGGCTGTACTCGGCGGTGTCCGCCCGCAGCCGCTCCGACTCGGCGACCGCGTCGGCGACGGTCCGCTCGGCCGTGGCCCTCGCGGCGTCGGCCTGCTCCCGCGCCTCCTCGCGGATCCGGGCCGCGTCCTCACCGGCCCGGTCCCGCTCGGCGTGCGCGTCGGAGCGGACCCGGTCCGCCTCCTCCTGCGCCTCGGACTTCGTCCGCTCCGCGGCGTGCTCGGCGGCCGAGCGCAGCCCGGCGATCTCCGCCTCGGCCTGCTCCTGGAGCCCGCTGACCGAATCCCGTACCTGCTGGGCGGTCTGCTCCGCCGTCGAGACCAGCTCGGTCGCCCGTGCGTCCGCCTCCTCGACCAGGCGCTGCGCCTCGGCCTGCGCCTCCTCGACCCGCTTGCGGGCGGAGGCCAGCAGCTCCTCGCTCTGCTCGCGGGCGCGCTCGCGCTCCTGGTTCGCCTCGGCGCGCGCCGCGTCCAGGGTCTCGGTGGCCTCCCGGCGGCGCCGGTTCGCCTCCTCCTGCGCGGCGGCCAGCGCCTCGGCGGCCTCCGTGCCCACCCGTTCCGCCGCGGCCGCGGCCTCGGCGCGCAGCCGGTCCGCCGCCTCCTGGGCCTCGGTCTTGAGCCGCTCGGCCTCCGCCGCGGCCTCCGAACGCAGCCGTACGGCGACGGCCTCGCCCTCCGCCCGCGCCTGCGAGGCGTCCGAAGCCGCCTCGTCGCGCAGCCGCTCGGCCTCCGCCTCGGCCTGCTCGCGCAGCGCACGGGCACGCTCGGCGGCCTCCGTGCGCAGCCGCTCGGTCTCCTCGCCGGTCTCCCGGCGCAGCGCCTCGGCCTCGGTACGGGCGTCGGTGAGCGTCTGCTCGGCGGTGGCGACCTTGGTCTCCGCCTCGGAGCGCAGCCGGGTCAGCTCCTCGGCCGCCTCCGACTGCCGGGCCGCGACCGCCCGCTCGGTCTCCTCGCGCAGCGCGGCCGCCGCCGCCTCGGCCGCGGCGGTGGTCGAGGCGGCCAGCTCCTCGGCCTCCTTGCGCACCTCCTCGGCCTCGGTACGGGCCCGCTCCAGGGCCTCCTCGGCCTGCTTGCGCAGCGCCCCGGCACGCTCGGCCGCCTCGGCGCGGACCCGCTCGCCCTCGGCGCCCGCCGTCGAGCGCAGCTCCTCCGCGTCCGCCTTCGCCTTGGCCAGCAGCTCCTCGGCGGTCTTCGCGCCCTCCTCGATCTGCTGGAGGGCCTCGCGGCGCGCCTCGCCGCGGATCCGCTCGCCCTCGGCGACCGCCTCGGAGCGCAGCTGCTCGGCCTCGCCGCGCAGCCGCCGCGCCTCCTCCTGGAGTTCGACCGTCTTGGCCCGGTACTCCTTGGTGTCGTCCTTGGCCGCGCCCTTGAGCTGGTCGGCCTGCTCGGCGGCCTCGCCGCGCAGCCGGTCCGCCTCGGCCTCGGCCTCGCGGCGGATCCGCTCGGCCTCCTCGCCCGCCGCGCGGGTGGTGGCCCGCGCGTCCTCGG
Organism: Streptomyces sp. NPDC001108; assembly: GCF_053598535.1. Taxonomy (NCBI): domain Bacteria; kingdom Bacillati; phylum Actinomycetota; class Actinomycetes; order Kitasatosporales; family Streptomycetaceae; genus Streptomyces; species Streptomyces sp. NPDC001108. The sequence continues at coordinate 102,324 of NZ_JBSFKL010000002.1, read as the reverse complement.
ACGCCTTGGTCAGCACCTCCTCGGCGCTCCGGGCGGCCTTGGCGAGCTGGGCCGCGGCATCCTCGGCGGCGGCGGTACGGGCCTTCTCGGCGGCCTCGGACTTCAGCCGGTCCGCCTCGGCGCGGGCGTCGGCGAGCGCCTGCTCGGCCTCCGCCTTCAGGGCCTCGGCCTCCTTGGTGGCCTCGCCGACCAGCCGGGCGATCTCCGACCGGGCGGTACGGGTGCGCTGGTCGTTCTCCGACTCGGCGGCGGCCAGCCGCTTGACGGCGGCCTCCTTCGCCTCGGCGGTGACCTTCTCGGCCGCCAGCCGCGCCTCGCGCAGCCGGGTCTCGGCCTCCTGCATGCGCTGCTCGGCCGCCCGGCCCAGCTCGGCGGTCCGCTGCCGGGTCTGCTCGGTCTCCGCCGTCGTCGACGTACGGAGCCGCTCCGCGTGGCTGGTGGCCTCGCGGGCCTGGGCGGAGGCGGTTTCGAGGAGCCGCTCGGCCTCCTTGCGGGCGCGCAGCAGGATCGTCTCGGCCTCGGCGCGGGCCGCCTGCGCCTCGGAGCCGACCCGCTGCCGGGTCTCCTCCGCGAGCCGGGCCGCCTCGGCGCGGGCCGACGCCAGGGACTGCTCGGCCTCCGCCCGGGACTCCTCCATCAGCCGGCGGGCCTGGGCCTCCGTACGGGCCCGCAGCTGCTCGGCCCAGGCGACGTTCTCGTTGACGTGCGACTCGACGGTCTGACGGCGCTCGGCCAGCTCCTGGTCGAGCTGCTGGCGCCGCTGCACGGCCTCGTTGTGCAGCTCGGCCTGGAGCCGTGCCTGGTGCTCGGCGTGCTCCTGGAGGATCCGCTGCGTCTGCGCCCGGGCCTCGCGCAGCTCCCGCTCCGCGTCGGTCCGCAGCTGGTCCGCCTGGACCTGCGCGTTGCGGAGCATCTGCTCGGCCTGGTAGCCGAGGTCCGCGCCGTCGTACGCGGGACGGCTCGCGAGATTGCGCCGAGCCTCGTGCAGCTTGGCGCGCAAGACCTCGACCTGGTAACCGAGGTCCTCGGCGTGCTGGACGGCCTTCTCCCGGTCGGTCTTCAGCCGGTCCATCTCGGCCTCGAACCGCGAGAGATGGTCGTCTTCAGCTCGGTGGCTCTCCTGGCGTTCGTAGCCCCGCACTGCGCGGTCCCATCCTTCCCCGAGCTCTCAACTTCTTCCCGAGCTCTCACCTTCGTTCGAGCAGGGGATGACCCATTGAGCAGGGAAGACCCCAACCCTGGTCGCAATGAGCACCGCTCGCCGGCGAGCGGTCCCCCGGGGAATGGTGACAGACAAACGACGAGGACGCGGCGCGGCCCCGATCCGGCCCCGGCCCGGAACCGCCCACTCTACCGGGCCAGGTATCCGGAGGTCAGTGCTCCGCTGCGGACGTGACCAGTTCGGTGAGGACCCCGTGGCAGTCCTTGGGGTGCAGGAAGGTGATCCTGGAGCCCATCGAGCCGGTCCTGGGCTCGTCGTACAGGACCCGGACGCCCTTGCCCCGGATCGCCTCGGCGTCCCCGTCGACGTCCGCGGTCCCGAAGGCGATGTGGTGGACGCCCTCGCCGTTCTTCGCCAGCCACTTGCCCACGGCCGAGTCCTCCCTGGTCGGCTCCAGGAGCTGGAGGTAGGAGGCGCCCCCGTCGGACGTATCGTTGATCTTGAGCATGGCCTCCCGTACGCCCTGCTCCTCGTTGACCTCCGAATGGAAGACCTCGAAGCCGTACGTCGAACGGTAGAACTCGACGGTCCGGTCCAGGTCGAAACAGGCGATTCCGATGTGATCGATGCGCGTCAGCATGGAACCAGTGCAGCGCCGCGGAGACGGTTACGCAACGTGCGCGCCGTCACACCCGCTGCCGGATGACGGGCGCGGGGCCGCTCAGTACATTCGGGTAAACCCTCGTTCACTTCTCACCCAAGGGGCGCTCCTCATGTCTGGAACGACCGACACCACCTCCGTGATCGTCGCGGGCGCGCGGACGCCCATGGGCCGCCTCCTCGGCTCGCTGAAGAGCTTCTCCGGCGCCGACCTCGGCGGCATCGCCATCAAGGCGGCGCTGGACCGGGCCGGCATCGGCGGCGACCAGGTCGAGTACGTGATCATGGGCCAGGTGCTCCAGGCGGGCGCGGGCCAGATCCCGGCCCGCCAGGCCGCGGTCAAGGCGGGCATCCCGATGAACGTCCCCGCCCTCACCGTGAACAAGGTCTGCCTCTCCGGGCTCGACGCCATCGCCCTGGCCGACCAGCTCATCCGCGCGGGCGAGTTCGACGTGGTCGTCGCGGGCGGCCAGGAGTCCATGACCAACGCCCCGCACCTGCTCCCGAAGTCCCGCGAGGGCCACAAGTACGGCGCGATCGAGATGCTCGACTCCATGGCGTACGACGGCCTGACCGACGCCTACGAGAACATCCCGATGGGCGAGTCCACCGAGAAGCACAACGCCCGCCTCGGGCTGACCCGCGCCGACCAGGACGAGATCGGCGCCCTCTCGCACCAGCGCGCCGCCGCCGCCCAAAAGAACGGCGTCTTCGAGGCCGAGATCACCCCGGTCGAGATCCCGCAGCGCAAGGGCGACCCGGTCCTCTTCGCCCAGGACGAGGGCATCCGCCCGGAGACCACCGTGGAGTCCCTGGGCAGGCTTCGCCCGGCCTTCGCCAAGGACGGCACGATCACCGCGGGCACCTCCTCGCAGATCTCCGACGGCGCCGCCGCGGTCGTCGTCATGAGCAAGGCCAAGGCCGAGGAGCTGGGCCTGGACTGGATCGCCGAGATCGGCGCCCACGGCAATGTGGCCGGTCCGGACAACTCGCTCCAGTCGCAGCCGTCCAACGCGATCCGGCACGCCCTGAAGAAGGAGGGCCTGGGCGTCGAGGACCTGGACCTGATCGAGATCAACGAGGCGTTCGCCGCGGTCGCCGTCCAGTCCATGAAGGACCTCGGCGTGACCCCGGAGAAGGTCAACGTCAACGGCGGCGCCATCGCGCTCGGCCACCCGATCGGCATGTCCGGCGCCCGGGTCGTCCTGCACCTGGCGCTGGAGCTGAAGCGGCGCGGCGGCGGGGTCGGCGCGGCGGCGCTGTGCGGCGGCGGCGGTCAGGGCGACGCGCTGATCGTCCGCGTACCGGGCAAGTAGTACGTGGCACGCAACGAGCGAACGGAGCGGTGATGGTGGACGTCCCCACCCTGGTGGAGCAGGCGCGCGCGGGCCGGCCGCGGGCCGTGGCCCGGCTGATCTCCCTGGTGGAGGGGGCGTCCCCACAGCTGCGCGAGGTGATGGCGGCGCTGGCGCCGCTGACCGGCAACGCCTACGTGGTCGGGCTGACCGGCTCGCCGGGGGTCGGCAAGTCGACCTCCACGTCGGCGCTGGTCTCTGCGTACCGGCGGGCCGGGAAGCGGGTCGGCGTCCTCGCCGTCGACCCCTCCTCGCCGTTCTCCGGCGGGGCGCTGCTGGGCGACCGGGTCCGGATGTCGGAGCACGCCTCCGACCCGGGCGTCTACATCCGCTCGATGGCCACCCGCGGCCATCTCGGCGGGCTCGCCTGGTCGGCGCCGCAGGCGATCCGGGTGCTGGACGCGGCCGGGTGCGAGGTGATCCTGGTGGAGACGGTCGGGGTCGGCCAGTCCGAGGTGGAGATCGCCTCCCAGGCCGACACCTCCGTCGTCCTGCTGGCGCCCGGCATGGGCGACGGCATCCAGGCGGCGAAGGCCGGAATCCTGGAGATCGGCGACGTGTACGTGGTCAACAAGGCCGACCGGGACGGCGCGGACGCCACCGCCCGCGAGCTCAACCACATGCTGGGCCTCGGCGAGGCGCGCGGCCCCGGCGACTGGCGGCCGCCCATCGTCAAGACGGTCGCCGCCCGGGGCGAGGGCATCGACGAGGTCGTCGAGGCGCTGGAGAAGCACCGGGCCTGGATGGAGGAGCACGGCGTGCTCGCCGAACGGCGCCGGGCCCGCGCCGCCCGCGAGGTCGAGACCATCGCCGTCACCCGGCTCCGCGAACGCATCGGCGACCTGCACGGCGACCGCCATCTCGGCGCGCTCGCCGAACGCGTCGTGGCCGGCGGCCTCGACCCGTACACGGCCGCCGACGAGCTGGTGGCGGGGCTCACCGACGGGCCCTGACCCGGGGCGGTGTCCGGCGGTCCACGGCGGTACACGCGTCTGACGTGTCCGTGGCAGGATGACCGCCGGACCGGACCGGCACCCGCGCGGCGCCGCCGGTCCCCGCGCACGACGGGGGGAGAGGCGCATGCTGGGGCCGTTGCGGGAGGACTCGCCGAGACGGATCGGGCCGTACACGGTACGGGCCAGACTCGGCGCGGGCGGCATGGGCGAGGTCTTCCTCGGCGTCCGGGACGGCGGCGGCGAACCGGCCGCGGTCAAGACCGTCCGCCGCGACGTGGCCAAGGACCCCGGCTTCCGCGACCGCTTCCGCCGCGAGATCACCGTCGCCCGCTCCGTCACCGGCCCCCACCTCGCCCCGCTGCTCGACGGCGACGCCGACGCCGAGGTGCCCTGGCTCGCCACCGGCTACGTCGCCGGGCCGACCCTCTCCGCCGCCGTCCGCCGGGCCGGGGCGATGGACGAGGCCGCGGTACGGATGCTCGGCGCCGCCCTGGCCCGCGCCCTGGCCGCCGTCCACGCGGCCGGGATCGTCCACCGCGACGTGAAGCCCGGCAACGTGATGCTCGCCGCGGACGGGCCGCGCCTCATCGACTTCGGGATCGCCCGCGACGCCGGGGCCGCCCCGCTCACCACCACCAGCCGCATGGTCGGCAGCCCGTCCTTCATGTCCCCGGAGCACGTGGCGGGCAGCGGGCGCGTGGTGCCCGCGTCGGACGTGTTCTGCCTCGCCTCGGTGCTCTGCTTCGCCGTCACCGGACGCGACCCCTTCGGGGACGGGCCGGTGGCCGCCGTGCTCTACCGGGTCAAGTACGTCGAGGCCGACCTCGACGGGGTGCCGGACGGGCTCCGCGCCGTGCTGGAGCGCTGCCTGACCGCCGACCCGGCCGCCCGCCCGGACGCCGCCGCGCTCGCCGGGCTGCTCGACCCCGGCGCGGCCGGGGCATGGCCGGCCGAGGTGGCGGGCCACATCGCCGAGCACGGGCGCGAACTGGCCCGGGTCGCCGCGCTGCCCGGCCCCCTGCTCCCCGGCTACACCCCGACCGAGGCGACCCCCGACAGCCGCCCCTCGTTCCACCAGCTCCCCACCGGGGCCGCCGCCCCGGCCCCGTACCCGCCCGGCGTCCCCGACGTGCACGGCGCCCCGACCCGGGGCCCCGGGCCCGCCGCCGGAAGTACCGACGGCGCCACCCGCCCCCCGGAGCCGCGCCGCGCCCGCCGACGCCTCGCCCTGGCGCTGGCCGCGCTGCTGGTGGCGGGCGCGGCCGGCGGGGGGTACCTGGTCTGGCGGGGCGGCCGGGGCGCCACCGACGCGGCGGGCCCCGGCAAGGCCCCGGCCGGGCACGGCCGGATCGTCGCGGGCGTCGGCGTCACGGGCGGCCCCGATGCCTCGGGCACCGTCCCGTACGGCCGCGACGTCCGCCCCGACGGCTGGACCAAGCCATGGCGGGGGAAGCTCACCGGCGCGCCGATCGGCTGCTCCGCCGGGCGCTCCGTGCTGGTCTGCCGGAAGGCGGACGGCACGTACGAGGCCCTGTCGGCGGCGGACGGGCACCGGATGTGGACGCTGGACACGGGGGAGACCTCGAAGGTGGCGGGCTACGGGCCGACCGGGCAGTTCTTCATGCCCGCCCACGCCACCCTCCCCACCGTGCACGACGACACCGTCCTGCTCGCCGCGGGCGAACGGCTCCAGGCGCTGGACGCCCGGACCGGCAAGGTCCGCTGGGAGGTCCGCGGCGGCGGGGCGCACAACCTGGCCAGCGCCCCGATGGTCGTCGACGGACTGGTCCTGGCCGCCACCACCTGGTCGGCCGAGGGCGCCGAGCTCGCCGCGTACGACCTGCGCACCGGCGAGCGGAAGTGGCACGAGTCGCTGGCCCCGCAGGTGATCGCCAAGGGCGGGCAGGGCAACCTCTGGCCGGTCGCCACCGACGGCACGGTGGTCTACGCGATCAGCACGGCGGGGCCGAAGGCGTTCCGCGCCGAGGACGGCACGGAGCTGGGCACGGCGGGCGGCGACGGCACGTCCTGCGACGAGCTGCGGCTGCGCGGCCGGTCCGCCTACTGCTCCGTCGCGCGCCCCGCCTCGGACGGCTCCGGCTTCGGCACCGACACCGGGCTGGTGCGGCTGGACGCGGCCACGCTGAAGGACGAGGGCCGGGTGCCGCTGGCCTCCGAACTCACCCTGGAGACCACCGTCACCGCGATCGACGACCGGGTGGCGGTCCTGCGCCGGGGCAACCCGTACGTGCCGACAGCGCCCGACGAGATCGTCGTCGTCGGCCGCGACGACGGCCGGGTCCTGCACCGCTTCCCGCTCGCCCTGAAGGCGGGCGGGGGCCGGAGCAACGCGGTCTCCGCCCCGCTGATCGCGGCCGACACGGTCGTCTGGGCGGACAGCACGACGCTGTACACCGTCCCGGTCCGCTCCGACGGCACCCTCGGCGACCTGGTCCGCACCCGCCTCCCGGGCGCCCCCGGACCGGTCCCGGCCCCCACGTACGACGCCGTCGACGGCATCCAGCTGGACAAGGAACTGAACGACCCGCAGGTGCTGCCCCTCGGCGGCGTCGTCCAGATCGTTTACGACGACGGCACGACGCTCTCCGTGCCGCTGCCCGAGTGAAGGCGTGAGAGGACCCACGAGTGATCGAGCCGCTTCCGGCCGGCAGAGCCCGGCTGATCGGCCCCTACCAACTCCTCGGGCTGCTGGGCGCCGGAGGCATGGGCGAGGTGTACCTGGCCCGCCCGGCCGGTGCGCCGGACCCGTACGAGGGCCTGGTCGCGCTGAAGACCGTCCGGGCCGACCTCGATCTCGACGACGGCTTCCGGGTCCGGTTCCGGCGGGAGATCACGGCGGCGGGCGCGGTGCGCTCCCCGCACACCGCGGCGCTGGTCGGCGGTGACGCGAACGGGCGGCTGCCCTGGCTGGCGACCGAGTACGTCCCCGGCCCCTCCCTCGCGGAGGCGGTGGTCCGGGGCGGTCCGCTGCCCGAATCGGTGGTCCGCGCGATGGGCGCGGGGCTGGCCCGCGCCCTGGCCGACATGCACGCGGTCCGGGTCCTCCACCGCGACCTCAAACCGGGCAACGTCCTGCTCGGCGCCGCCGGGCCGAAGGTGATCGACTTCGGGATCGCTCAGGCCTTCGACGCCACCCAGCTGACCCGGACCGGCGTGGTCGTGGGCAGCCCCGGCTACATCTCGCCGGAGCACGTCAACGGCTCCCGGGCGCTCGTCCCCGCCTCGGACGTCTTCTGCCTGGGCGCGGTGCTGGCCTTCGCGGCGACCGGGCGGGGGCCGTTCGACGACCCCGACATGGCCGCCGTGATCTTCCGGATCGCCCAGGGCGAGGCCGAACTCTCCGGGGTGCCGCCCCGGCTGCGCGCGGTGATCGAGGAGTGCCTGCGCGGCGACCCCGCGGCCCGGCCCGCCCCCGGGGAACTGGCCGATCTGCTGCTGCCGGGGGACGTGCCGGACGGGCGGTTCCCCTGGCCGGAGGCGGTACGCGACCAACTCGACGCCCACGCGGCGGGGGCGCGCGACGCGGCCCGGACGGCGGGCCCGGCCGCCGCCGTACCACCGGCACCGGCCGGGGCCCCGGGCTTCGGCCCCGCCCTCGCGGCGACCCCGGTGCCGGACCCGGTGACGGTACGGGACGAGCCGGGGCGGCGGCGGGGAGCGCGGATCGCGTGGGCGGCCGCGGCCGTGGTGGTGTGCGGGGCGCTGGGCGCGGTGCTGCTGCCGGGGCTCTTCGCCGATGAGGGCGGGGACGGCGGGGACGCGGCGGCCGGGCCGAGCGCCTCCGCCTCGCGGCCGGTACGGACGGCGTCCGGGCCCGTCGTCGTCCCCGGCGCCGGCGCCGGGCACACCGGGGACTTCGGCGCGGCCGGTGCGGACATCGCCGGGAAACCGGCGGGCTGGCGGGCCTGGAAGACCCGGATCGGGGACGGCCCGGTGGCCTGCGTACAGGCGGGGGCCACGCTGGTCTGCGGCGGCCCGCAGCGGGTGACCGCGCTCGACGCGGCGACCGGCGAGCGGCGCTGGCGGACCGCCCCGGCCGGCGGCCCGGCCCTGGTGGGCGGTGTCGTCGGCACCACCGTCCACGCCTTCGAGGGCGGCGCCCTGGTGGCGCGCGGCCTCGCCGACGGCGCCGAGAAGTGGCGCGAGCCGCTGCCCTCCGGCACCCGGGCCACGGCCGCCGTCCTGTCGGACGGGGTGCTGTACTACGCGGTCCGGTCCACCGGCACCGGCGCCTCCCGGCTCCTCGCCCACCGCCTCACCGGCAGCCACCGGGCCGTCTGGGACAAGCCGTGGAACGACCGGTCCAGCACGGCGGAGCTCGCCCTCGCCGACGGCCGGCTCGTCGCGGCCGGCGCCGGGATCACCGTCCTGAAGAGCGCCGACGGCACCCCACTGGCCACGGTCGCCCCGGGCGCCGTCACCTGCCGCACCCCCGTCCTGACGGGCAAGGACCTGCTCTGCTCCGGCCCGGACGGGCTGACCGTCGTCGATGTCACCGCCCCGGACAGCCGCCGGTCCTACGCCCCCGGCGTGGACATCGCCTACCGGCCTGCCGTCTCCCGGGACGGCACGGTCGTGATCGGCGACACGAAGCAGGTGCGCGCCCTCCGGCTCTCCGACGGCGGCCCGGTCTGGTCGACGGAGGACCTGGGCGAGGGGCTGGAGATCGCGGGCGCCCCGGCGCTGGCCGGCGACCGGGTCGTCGTCCTCGGCGGGCAGGGGGCCGAGGCCCTCGACCTGGCGGCGCCCGCCACCGGGAACGCGGAGAGCACCGGCTCCAAGCTCTACACGGGCTGGCCCGCACCACCGGGCGACCGGGTCGACCCGGCCACGGTCTCGTTGATCGTCCAGGGCGATGTGCTGTACCTGGGCTTCGCCGACGGCACGGTCCTCTCCGGCAACGCGCCCTGAGACGGCCCCGGGGCGGCTCCCGGCCCACCGCCCGGCCCGGACCCGCCCCGGTCCGTACTCAGTCGTCGTCGTGGCCGTCGTGGTCGTCGTGGTCGTCGTGGTCGTCGTCCACCCGGTCGGCCGTCACCTTGCCGGTGGCCGCGTCGACCGTCAGCTCGTGCTCCCTGCCGTCCTTGGCGTCGACCTCGACCTCCCAGTGCTGCGCCCGGCCGTCCCGGTCGTGCTCCAGGTCCACCGAGGTCACCGTCCCCGGGCGGGCCTTCAGCGCGGCGTCGACGGCCGCGTCCAGGGAGACCCGGGCCGGGCCGGACGCCCGCCCGCCGTGGTCGTCGCCGTGGTCGTCGTCCTCGTCCTTGTCGGCGTGCCGGTCGAGCACCTTGCCGTTGCCCGCGTCCACCGTCACGTCGTGCCGGACCTTGTCGGAGCCGTACACGTCGACCTCCCAGACGAGCCCGCCGTCCTCGTCGTCCAGCTCCGCCTCGGTGGCCGTGCCCGGGACCGCCTTCAGGGCCGCCGCCACCGCCTCCTTCACGTCCACCTCGGCGGCCCGGTCGCTCGCCAGACTGCTTCCGACCTCGCGGTCGTGGTCGCTGTCGTCGGCGAAGGCGACCGCGGTGGCGGCCCCGCCGCCCGCCAGCACGGCGGCCGTGACGGCGGCGATGACGATCTTGCGCTTCATGGGTTTCCTCCCGAACGGGTGCGCCGGTTTGCGACGGGAACCACTCTGCCGGGGCGATGCTGAACACAGCCTGAAGCCACCTGAAGCCGTCTTCAGCTCCGGTTTGCGAACCTGTGGGGCATGCGCCTGTTGATCGTGGAGGACGAGAAGCGGCTCGCGACGGCCCTGGCCGCGGGGCTCACCGCCGAGGGCTTCGCCGTGGACGTGGTCCACGACGGCCTCGAAGGACTGCACCGGGCCGGCGGGGGCGGCTACGACCTGCTGGTCCTCGACATCATGCTGCCCGGGATGAACGGCTACCGGGTCTGCGCCGCCCTGCGCGCCGCCGGGGACGACACCCCGATCCTCATGCTGACCGCGAAGGACGGGGAGTACGACGAGGCCGAGGGGCTGGACACCGGCGCCGACGACTACCTGACCAAGCCCTTCTCGTACGTCGTGCTGCTGGCCAGGATCAGGGCGCTGCTGCGGCGCCGGGGGAGCGGCTCCGGCTCCCCGGTGCTCACCGCCGGCGCCCTGCGGATGGACACCGCCGCCCGCCGGGTCCACCTGGACGGCGCCGAGATCTCCCTCACCGCCAAGGAGTTCGCCGTGCTGGAACAGCTCGCGCTGCGCCCCGGCGAGGTGGTGAGCAAGGCCGACATCCTGGAACACGTCTGGGACTTCGCCTACGACGGCGACCCGAACATCGTCGAGGTCTACGTGAGCACCCTGCGCCGCAAGCTCGGCGCGGCGACCATCCGCACGGTGCGCGGCGCCGGATACCGGCTGGAGGCGCGGTGAGCTCGGTACGGGCCAGGGCCGCGCTCGGCGCCACCGCCGTGGTGGCGCTGGCCCTGGTCGGCGCCGGGATCGCCGTGCTGCTCGTGCTGCGCGCCAACCTCACCGGCCAGGCCGGGCTCCAGGCCGAGGTGGTGGCCCGGGAGGTGGCCGGACAGCTGGCCCTCGGCGTGCCGTACGACGGCCTGGAGACCCGCGACGAGGAGGACCACCCGGTCCAGGTCACCGACGAGGAGGGCCGGGTGGTCGCCGTGTCCAAGGACCTCCAGGCGATCAGCGGCACCGGCACGGACCGGGTCGTCCCGGTCCGCCCGTCCGTCACCGGTTCCTCCGGTTCCTCCGGTTCCTCCGGTTCCTCCGACGACGGCGACGACGGCGACGGTGACGACGACTCCGCCGCCCCCGGCCGGGGCGAGACCGACCCCGACGACGCGGACTTCTCCAACGGCACCGCCACCGTCGACGGCGAGCGCGCCGACTACCGCTTCGCCTCTGTCCGGGCCACCACCCCCGCAGGCGAGACCCTGACCGTCCACGCGGGCGCCCCGCTCGCCGCCGAGCAGCAGGCCGTGGGCACCGTGCGCGACTCGATGCTGACCGGGCTGCCGGTCCTGCTGCTGGTCGTCGCCGGGGTGACCTGGCTGGTGACCCGGCGGGCGCTGCGCCCGGTCGAGGGCATCCGGCGCGAGATGGCCGCGATCACCGCCTCCGAGGACCTGGGCAGGCGGGTGCCCGAGCCGGACGCGCGCGACGAGATCGCCCGGCTGGCCCGCACCACCAACGAGACCCTGGCGGCCCTGGAGTCCTCGGTGGAGCGGCAGCGGCGGTTCGTCGCCGACGCCTCGCACGAACTGCGCAGCCCGATCGCCTCGCTGCGCACCCAGCTGGAGGTGGCCGCCGCCCATCCGGAGCTGCTGGACCTGCCGGGCGCGGTCGCCGACACCGTACGGCTCCAGACGCTCGCCGCCGACCTGCTGCTGCTGGCCCGGCTGGACGCGGGGGAGCGGCCCGGCGGTACGCGGGTGGACCTGGGGCGGCTGGTGCGCGAGGAGGTGGCCCGGCGGACCGGGGACCGGATCGCGGTGACGGTGTCGGTTCCCGAGGGGGAGCGGTTCGAAGTGACCGGTTCGCGCGGGCAGTTGGCGCGGGCGCTCGGCAATCTGCTGGACAACGCGGAGCGTCACGCACGCGGCGCGGTGGAGGTCGGGGTGCGGGCGGCGGGCCGGGGCGGGGTGGTCGTCTCCGTCGACGACGACGGGGCGGGGGTCCCGCCCGGCCAGCGGGAGCGGATCTTCGAGCGGTTCGTACGGCTCGACGACGCCCGCAGCCGGGACGACGGCGGTGCCGGGCTGGGCCTGGCCATCGCCCGGGACGTCGCCGTCCGGCACGGCGGCACCCTGACGGTCGGCGAGGCGCGGGAGGGCGGCGCCCGTTTCGAGCTCCGGCTGCCCGGAGCCGACTGAGACCGCCGCCCGCCCGCCGGGCGTCAGATCCGGCCGCGCCGTCCCCTCAGGTGCTCGGCGACCGGGCCCAGCGCCGCCTGGAGGTTCTCCAGCGCCTCGGGGGTCAGCAGGTCCATGAAGTGCTTGCGCACCGAGGCCACGTGGTGCGGCGCCACCCGGCGCATGGTCTCGGCGCCCTCCTCGGTGAGGACCGCGTACAGTCCGCGCCGGTCGGACTCGCAGTTCTCCCGGCGGACCAGCCCGGCGTTCTCCATGCGGGTGATCTGGTGCGAGAGCCTGCTCTTGGACTGGAGCGTCGCGGCGGCGAGGTCGCTCATCCGCAGCCGCTGGTCGTCCGACTCCGAGAGGTTGACCAGGATCTCGTAGTCGTTGTTGGTCAGGCCGAACGGCTGGAGGTCCTTCTCCAGTTGGTGCATCAGCAGTCTGCTGACGTCCAGATGGGTGCGCCAGGCGCACTGCTCCGCGTCGTTCAGCCAGCGAGTGGCCGTCTCGGTCTCCATGTATGGATTCTACCTAAGAAGTTGAAAGCTGGACGAAGTGGGAGTGTGACGGTCGGCACCGCCCGGGAACGGATCCGGACGCGGGGCTCGGACGCGCGGCGTCACACTCCGCAGAGTACCGTTCACAGTCGGAAACGACGCTGGAGGTCCCCGAGCTGACCGGGCATCCGGGGGGTGGCGCCAGGTTGACCCCCGTGCCCCGGCACCCCCGCCTGATCCGGCACCGCGCCCGTCGGCTGCTCGGCGATCAGATGCTCCGTCGACTGGAGCAGCACCGTGCCCGCACCGACGAACTCGAACTGGTGCTCCTCGCCCGAGGTGCCCCCGATCCCCGTCAGCTGGCGCAGGCCGCCCAGCACCCCGGTCAGGTACCCGTGGTCGTAGTGGTGGCACGGCGAGGGGCAGTCCGCCCAGCCCACCAGGGCCTGCGGGTCCACCCGCAGCGGCGGCTCCATGAAGACCACCGGACCGTTCGAGGCGGCCACGAACTTCCCCGTGCCGATCAGGGTCAGGAAGCCCGGCACGATCGACTGCTTCAGCGCCAGCGACGGCTCGAAGGCGAGCAGGTTGCCGGACCGGATGGTCAGGTTCCCCTCGTCCAGGTCGTAGGAGTTCACGTCGAAGGCGCGGTCGGCCAGCAGCATCTTGCCGCTGCCCTCGGCCACCACCCAGTCGCTCGCGTGCAGCGGCGAGTGGAAGCTCGTGCGCAGCAGCCGCTCGAAGCGGCCGTGGCCGACGCCGTCGAACCCGATCCGCCCGTAGTAGGCGATCATCTTGCCCTTCTGCAGGAACCACTGGCTCCCCTTGAGCTCCACGCAGAAGGTGTACGCGTTGACGTTGTCGTCGGACGGCAGGGTCATCGGGTCGAGGACCACGGGCGTGCTCACAGCTTCTCCTCCGAGGCCTGGACGTACACCGTGCCGCTCCCGCTCAGCTCCAGCTGGAACGCCTCGCCGGAGCCGCGCCCCACCATCTCGCGCCAGCCGAGCGCGGTCGACAGCTTGTTCCGAACCTCGCCGTGGTGCGCGACGTACGCCTGCGGGTCCACATGGACCTCGCGGCCGGGCGTGATCGGCAGCTCGATCATCCCGCCGTGCGCCATCACCGCGACGGCGCCGTGCCCGGAGAGGGTGGTGGTGAACAGGCCCTGGCCGGTCACCTGGCCGCGCACCATGCCCATCACGCCGCCCTGCGAGCCCATGAACATCGTCCCCTGCTGGAGCGTCCCGTCGAAGGCGAGCAGCCGGTCCGCCTCCACGTACAGGGTGTCGCCGGACAGGTTGATCACCTGGATGTGGTGGCCGCCGTGGCCGAACATCACCGTGCCGCTGCCCTCGACCGTCATCAGCGGGGTCGCCTCGCCCGCCACCCGCCGGCCGATCATCGACATCACGCCGCCCTGGCCGCCCTGGATGCTGGGGGTGAACGACACCTCGCCCCGGTACGCCAGCATCGCGCCCCGCTGGCTGAAGAGCCGCTGGCCGGGCACCACCGTCGCCTCGACCATCTTCGGGTTGATCTCGCGGAACGGCATCAGACGTCGCCCCCGATCGTGTTCCGCTCGCTGGGCTGGACGTAGACGACGCCCTCGCCCTCGAACCGCATCTGGAACGCCTCCCCGGACCCCTCGCCGATCAGCGTCCGGAAGTTCACCCCGGCCTGGAGGTGCTGCTGGAGCCGGCCCTGGTGGGCGATGTACGCGCCGGGGTCGACGAAGAGCGGGTACTGCGCGGAGACCCGCAGCGCCACCGCGGCGCCGTCCGACATGATCGCCACCTGCCCGGTGCCCTCGACGGTGGTGGTGAACAGGCCGTTGCCGCTCGCCCCGCCGCGCAGGCCGGTGAAGGAGGTGCCGGTGCGCAGCCCGGCGTCGGTGCAGAGCAGATTGCTGGCCTCGACGAACAGCTTGTCGCCGTGGAGGGAGACCAGGTTGATCTCGCTCGCCCGGTCCGCGAAATAGCAGGTGCCCTGGCCGGTCACCTGCATCACGGTCATCTGCTCGCCGGTCAGTCTGCGCGTCACCATGCCGCGCAGACCGTCGCCGCCACCGGTCATCTTCTTGAACGTCATCCGTCCGTCGTAGGCGACCATCGAGCCGTTCTTCGCCTTGACGGAGTCGCCGGCCAGGTCGACGGCGAGCGTTCTGCTGCCTTGGAGTCGGAACATTGCCACGGGCCGACGTTAACGGCAGGCCCCCGGCCGGAACAGGGCCCGTCCCCGTGACATCCGCCCCGGACCGCCCCTGATACGCACCCGGTACGGGATCCGTACGCGATCGGGACGTACGGTCCGACGGCACGTGAGCCGGTACACACCGCCCCGGGGGCGGCCGGCCGTCGTACCGATGCCACAATGGGGCGAGCTTGTGCCCTGATTCACAAGCCTGCTTTCGCCAGCCGTCACCGTTCTCCCACCGAAGGTGCCCCCGTGGACGTCAAGACCGCTACCGCCCTGCACCGGCTGCGCCTCATCTCGGTTCCCGAGGCGCTCTCCTTCCCGGCCCTGATCCTCTTCGGCTCGGTCCTCAGCCGGATCTCGGACATCGACTTCCTGATGATGCCGCTCGGCATGCTGCACGGTGTGCTCTTCGTGATCTACGCCGTCCTGCTGATCGACGTCTGGTCGAAGACCAAGTGGCCGCTGAAGCGCATCGCCTTCTTCTTCCTGCTCGCGGTCCTGCCGTTCGGCGGGCTCTACGGCGACAAGGTGCTCAAGCGGTACGAGGCCGACGGCGTCATCGCCGCCCGCGCCCGCCGCGAGGGTGTGGTCGGCGCATGATCGTCGCCTTCTCGGTCAGCCCGCTGGGCGTGGGCGAGGACGTCGGCGAGTACGTCGCCGACGCCGTCCGGGTCGTCCGGGAGTCCGGCCTGCCCAACCGCACGGACGCGATGTTCACCTCGATCGAGGGGGAGTGGGACGAGGTCATGGACGTCGTCAAGCGCGCCGTCGCCGCCGTCGAGGCCCGCGCCGGACGCGTCTCCCTGGTACTGAAGGCCGATATCCGCCCCGGTGTCACCGACGGTCTGACCTCGAAGGTCGAAACGGTCGAGCGCCACCTCGCGCACTGACGTCCGCGCACCGGTATCGCGCACCGGTATTCCGCACCCGACCCCCCTGACGAGCCCCCTTCTGCGGGGCTCGTCCGCTTTCGCGGCTTTCTCGTTCCGGTGCGGCCCGGGTGATCCCGCGTTATTCGGACCGAAGTTCGAGACGAAGCTGACCAGCATATGACCAGTGGGTAAGGTCGATGCCGTGCCGAAGCCGCTCAGCCTCCCCTTCGACCCCATCGCCCGCGCCGACGAGATCTGGCGGCAGCGCTGGGGCCCCGTCCCCTCGATGGGGGCGATCACCTCGATCATGCGCGCCCAGCAGATCCTGCTCGCCGAGGTCGACGCGGTCGTCAAGCCGTACGGGCTGACCTTCGCCCGGTACGAGGCGCTGGTGCTGCTCGCCTTCTCCAAGGCCGGTGAGCTGCCGATGTCCAAGATCGGCGAGCGGTTGATGGTGCACCCCACCTCCGTCACCAACACCGTGGACCGGCTGGTCCGCTCCGGCCTGGTCGACAAGCGCCCCAACCCCAACGACGGCCGCGGCACCCTCGCCTCCATCACCGACAAGGGCCGCGAGGTCGTCGAGGCGGCGACCGAGGATCTGGTCGCCATGGAGTTCGGGCTCGGGGTGTACGACGCCGAGGAGTGCGCGGAGATCTTCGCGCTGCTGCGTCCGCTGCGGGTGGCGGCGCACGATTTCGAGGAGTCGTAGCCCCGGGGGAAGGGCGGGCGTAGCCGGGGAAACACGGGGCGTAGAACGGCGCTTCGAGAGACCGGCCCGCCGCAAGATCGCCCCGGGTGTCCGGTTAGGCTCGATGCCATGAAACGCAGTGTGCTGACCCGGTACCGGGTGATGGCCTACGTCACCGCCGTCATGTTGCTGGTGCTCTGCACCTGCATGGTTTTCAAGTACGGCTTCGACACCGGTGAGAGCCTGACGCTCGTCGTCTCCCAGATCCACGGTGTCCTCTACATCATCTACCTGATCTTCGCCTTCGACCTCGGCTCCAAGGCGAAGTGGCCGATGGGCAAGCTGCTCTGGGTGCTGATCTCCGGCACGATCCCGACGGCCGCGTTCTTCGTCGAGCGCAAGGTCGTCCGCGAGGTCGAGCCGCTGATCGCCGACGCCGCCCCGGCGACCGCCAAGGCCTGACCGGCCCGGAGCTCCGGACCCCCCGAAACCGCCCCGCGCGAAGCGCCGGGCGGTTTCCCATCGACATTTAGTAGGACGTCCTAGTAAATTCGATCGTATGGACGCTGACGCGATCGAGGAAGGCCGCCTCCGCTGGCAGGCCCGTTACGACAAGGCCCGCAAGCGTGACGCGGACTTCACCACGCTCTCCGGCGATCCGGTCGAGCCCGTCTACGGCCCCCGCCCCGGGGACGCGTACGAGGGCTTCGAGCGGATCGGCTGGCCCGGTGAGTACCCCTTCACGCGAGGGCTCCACCCCACCGGCTACCGGGGCCGTACCTGGACCATCCGCCAGTTCGCCGGCTTCGGCAACGCCGAGCAGACCAACGAGCGGTACAAGATGATCCTCGCCGCGGGCGGCGGCGGCCTCAGCGTCGCCTTCGACATGCCGACGCTGATGGGGCGCGACTCCGACGACCCCCGCTCACTCGGCGAGGTCGGCCACTGCGGCGTGGCCATAGACTCCGCCGCCGACATGGAGGTCCTCTTCAAGGACATCCCGCTCGGCGACGTCACCACGTCGATGACGATCAGCGGACCGGCCGTCCCGACGTTCTGCATGTACCTGGTCGCGGCCGAGCGCCAGGGCGTCGACCCGGCGGTGCTCAACGGCACGCTCCAGACCGACATCTTCAAGGAGTACATCGCGCAGAAGGAGTGGCTCTTCCAGCCCGAGCCGCATCTGCGCCTCATCGGCGACCTGATGGAGCACTGCGCCCGGGGCATCCCCGCGTACAAGCCGCTCTCGGTCTCCGGCTACCACATCCGCGAGGCCGGGGCGACGGCCGCGCAGGAGCTCGCCTACACCCTCGCCGACGGCTTCGGCTACGTGGAGCTCGGCCTCTCCCGCGGGCTCGACGTCGACACCTTCGCGCCCGGCCTCTCCTTCTTCTTCGACGCGCACCTCGACTTCTTCGAGGAGATCGCCAAGTTCCGCGCCGCCCGCCGGATCTGGGCCCGCTGGATGAAGGAGGTCTACGGCGCGAAGACCGACAAGGCGCAGTGGCTCCGCTTCCACACCCAGACCGCCGGGGTCTCGCTCACCGCCCAGCAGCCGTACAACAACGTCGTGCGCACGGCCGTGGAAGCCCTCTCCGCCGTCCTCGGCGGCACCAACTCGCTCCACACCAACGCCCTCGACGAGACCCTCGCCCTCCCCTCCGAGCAGGCCGCCGAGATCGCGCTGCGCACCCAGCAGGTGCTGATGGAGGAGACCGGCGTCGCCAACGTGGCCGACCCGCTGGGCGGCTCCTGGTACGTCGAGCAGCTCACCGACCGCATCGAGGCCGACGCCGAGAAGATCTTCGACCAGATCAAGGAGCGCGGCACCCGGGCCCACCCGGACGGGCAGCACCCCATCGGCCCGATCACCTCCGGCATCCTGCGCGGCATCGAGGACGGCTGGTTCACCGGCGAGATCGCCGAGTCCGCCTTCCGCTACCAGCAGGCGCTGGAGAAGGGCGACAAGCGCGTCGTGGGCGTCAACGTCCACCACGGCTCGGTCACCGGCGACCTGGAGATCCTGCGGGTCAGCCACGAGGTCGAGCGCGAGCAGGTCCGGGTCCTCGCCGCCCGCAAGGAGGCCCGCGACGACGCCCGGGTGAAGGCCGCGCTGGACGCGATGCTGGCCGCCGCCCGGGACGGCTCCAACATGATCGCCCCCATGCTCGACGCGGTCCGCGCCGAGGCCACCCTCGGGGAGATCTGCGGTGTGCTGCGCGACGAGTGGGGCACCTACACGGAGCCGCCCGGCTTCTGATCCGTACCGGGCCCGGCGGCCCGGGATGCCCGGCCGGGTCAGCCGGCCGGGCACCTCTCGTACACCGTCACCCGTCGGCCGCGGACCTGCGCGTCGGCCACGGCCCGGAAGTGCTTCCGCAGCACGGAGCTCTTCGTCCGGTCCCGCTCGGTGGCAGGCGGGCGCGCCGCCCGGGGCGCGTCCGTGACGAGCAGTACGCGGCACCGGGCCAGCAGCGCCGCACGGATCCGGTCCGGCTTCTTCTCCACGCCCCCGAGCGTCCCGGACTCCTCCGGGCTCCGCTCCAGGGCGATGTCCCGCAGACCGGAGAAGGCGTCCGGGGAGACCGCCCTGGTGTCCCGGCGGAACGAGGGCACGAAGACCACCGCGTCCCCGGCCCTCTTCAGCCGGCGCACCTCCGCGGACACCGCCAGGACGTCGTCCACCCGGCTCGACGGGGACCGCTTGGCCAGGGACTGGGGGAGCAGGGCCGCCATCGCCACCGCGAGCGTCAGGGGAAGGACCGCCCCCGCCGCCGCCGGGTACCGGCTCCGCACCGCCCGGGCCGCCGCCGCGACCGCGGTGCCGATCAGCAGGGCCAGCCCCAGCAGGCTGAAGAGGACGTACCGGTCCAGGAACAGCGGCCGGACCAGCGAGACCGCGACGAGACCGAGCTGCGGGACCGCCAGCAGCGGCAGCGCGACGGCCGCGACCGACAGCCGGCCCTCCCGGGGCCGGTCCAGCAGCGCGCAGCTCCCGCCGATCGCCAGCAGGACCGCCGGAGCGATGAGCATGTGCCAGGTCAGCGGCGGGATCCAGGAGACCTGCGAGGACTGGGTCCGGCTGAAGAGGATCAGCGGCAGCACACAGGCCGTCGCGCACCCGGCCGCGACGGCCCAGCGCCCGAGCACCGGGCGGGGGGCCCGGCTCCGGACCAGGGTCGCCAGATGCGCCGGGAGGATCAGGAGCGAGAGCCAGTTCAGGAGCCCGCACAGCGCGACGACGGCGCCGTAGGCCACCCAGCGCGGCGTTCGCCCGTCGCCCTGGAGCAGCGTCACGAGCAGCAGGGTGGAGAGCGCGGCCCCGGCCGCGACCAGCGCGTACGGCCGGCCCTCCTGGAGGTGGAACTGCACGGCCGGGAGCAGCCCGAGGGCCATCCCTCCGGCCGGGCCCGCCCACGGACCGGCCAGTCGGCGGCCGATGACCGCCACGCAGCCCGCCGCCACCGCCATGGCGAGGACCGAGGGCAGCCGGAGCGTGGTGGTGCCGGGGCCGAACCACTCGAACAGCGCGTGCATCAGCAGGTAGTAGCAGCCGTGCACGATGTCGATGTTCCCGAGCATGTGCCAGATCTCGGCCGTGGAGCGCTGGGCGACCTGCCAGGTCGCGGCCTCGTCCCGCCACACGCTGTCCTGCCGCGAGAGCCCCCACAGCCCGAGGGCGACGGTCCACAGCACCGGTACCGCCCAGACGGGTCCCCGGCGGAGCGGTCCGCCCGCCGGGAGCCGGGCGGACGGCGTTGTGGTTCCCGTGGAAGTGGAAGTGGCACGGGAGGACGGGCGCGGGGTACGGGGCGTGGGTATCAAGAGGGGCTTCCGTGGCGGCGGGCGGACAGGGGTCGCCCCCACCGGACACGAGGCGCGGGGACGGGGTGCGGCTCTCATGGGGGCGGACGTGATCGGGGCCCTCGCGGTTGCCCCGGACGGCCGCCCGCCTCCCGCGGGAACGGCGTCGGTCTACCGGGCCGCCGCCGCCCCCAGCCCCGCCAGCAGCAGCACGGTGAAACGCCGGGCCCAGTCCTCGTCGACGGGCTCGGCGCTCACCAGCGTCCGGTGCACCACCGCGCCCGCGATCACGTCGAAGATCAGGTCGGCGGTGGTCGCGGCGGTCTCCGCGTCCTTCTCGACGGGCAACTCCCCGCGCCGCTGGGCCCGTTGCCGACCCTGGAGCACCAGCCGCTTCTGCCGTTCGACGATCGAGCCTCGGATCCGGTGGCGCAGTGCCTCGTCGCGGGTCGACTCCGCGACCACCGCCATCAGCGCCGTCCGGGTCTCCGGCCGGTCCAGCAGCGCGGCGAACTGGAGGACCACCGCCTGCACATCGGCCGACAGGCTGCCCAGGTCCGGCAGCTCCAGCTGGTCGAAGAGGACCGCGACGGCGTCCACGACCAGCTCGTTCTTGCCCGCCCACCGCCGGTACAGGGTCGTCTTGGCGACCCCGGCCCGCGCCGCCACATCGCCCATCGTCAGCTTCGACCAGCCGAGATCGACCAGGGAGGCCCGGGTCGCCTCCAGGATCGCCTCGTCGGCGGCGGCACTGCGAGGGCGTCCCGTTCGAGGGGGTTCGGGGCGGGCGGGGCTCGGCATGCCGCGACCATACCGGTGAGTAAGTACGACGGACCGGCCCCGGGAGGCGTGAGACAGATCACCGGTCGCACCTGTGCGCGAAGGGGGCGGGACAGTTACGCTACGGGTCGTAGCGTAAGGACGACGGTCGTGCCGTCGTGAACGCCGCGACCGAACGACAGCCACAGGCTCCGGGTGGGGACCCGGTGCCGCACAGGGCCTTTCAGGGGCCCAGGGCCGTGTCTGTCCGCGCGTCCCGCACACCGGCGGGGCGGCCGGACGGGCCCGGTTCCGGTATCGCTTTCCGGATCGGCGCACCGAGGGGGGAGGATGTACGCATGCAGCCTAGGAACATGTCCATGAGCGGCGTCGTCGACCTCGCCGCGGTGAAGGCGGCCGGCGAGGCCAAGGTGAAGGCGGAGCAGGCCCGTGCCGAGGCCGCCCGGCAGGGTGGCGGCGGTGCCGTACCGCCCTCCGCCCTGGTGATCGATGTCGACGAGGCGGGCTTCGAGCGCGATGTCCTCCAGCGCTCCGCCGAGGTGCCGGTCGTCATCGACTTCTGGGCCGAGTGGTGCGAGCCGTGCAAGCAGCTGGGCCCGCTCCTGGAGCGGCTGGCCCGTGAGTACAACGGCCGCTTCGTGCTGGCCAAGGTCGATGTCGACGCCAACCAGATGCTGATGCAGCAGTTCGGCATCCAGGGCATTCCGGCGGTCTTCGCCGTCGTCGCCGGACAGGCCCTCCCGCTCTTTCAGGGCGTGGCCCCCGAGGCCCAGATCCGGCAGACCCTGGACCAGCTGATCCAGGTCGGCGAGGAGCGCTTCGGTCTCACCGGCATCGCGGTCGACCAGGACGCCGCCGGGGCCCCGGAGCCCGCCGAGGTGCCGGCCGGCCCGTACGACGCCCTGCTGGCCTCGGCCGTACAGGCGCTGGACGCGGACGACTTCGCCGGTGCCGTCCAGGCGTACAAGAACGTTCTGTCCGACGATCCGGCCAACGAGGAGGCCAAGCTCGGCCTGGCCCAGGCCGAACTCCTCTCCCGGGTCAAGGAGATGGACGCGCAGCGGGTCCGCGAGTCCGCCGCCGCGAATCCGGCCGATGTGCAGGCCCAACTCGCCGCGGCCGACCTGGATCTGGTCGGCGGTCATGTCGAGGACGCCTTCGGCCGGCTCGTCGAGACGGTGCGGCGCACCTTCGGGGACGACCGGAACACGGCGCGGGTGCGGCTGCTGGAACTGTTCGAGGTGATCGGCCCGGACGACCCGCGAGTGATGGCCGCGCGGACGGCGCTGGCACGCGTCTTGTTCTGATGTGACAAGCGGCCGCGGTTCCCGCCCGGGAATCGCGGCCGTTTTCGCGGACGGACGACAAGAGATGCCGCCGCTTTACCAAATCTTGATAAAGCGGCGGCCTGTTACTCGTAGTAAATCGTGCGCGGACGTCTGTCCGCATCCACCCGCCCTTGCCCCCTTTTGGCGTCCGATTCGGAGCCACCCTGTGTGGCCGGGCGGTATCAGGCGGTCGAGCGAGGGTTATCGGGCCGTTACTAGCGAGTAACGAACCCCCTTGTGTCACGGGCGTGAATGGACCACGATCGGCCACGCTCGGTCCAATGACGCCGGCCCGACCACCAGTCGGCGCGGGCGGTTCCGTTGGTCCCCACCGGGTGGGCCGGTGGCATTGGCGCCGGCTCCGGACAGGGGGGTTCCTGTCGTCCGGCAGGGCCTGTCCGAAACAGGCCGCGCACACGCGCGGCCGGTGGTTGTCGCTCGGGGGTGATCGCCGGTGATTCGGACGCGGTTCCTGCCTCCGTCCGCGGGCGCTCTCCTTTCCGAGGACGTAGCACTTCTCCCATCCCAGGACGGGCCCAGGCCCGGACCGGAGATGTACGTCCGAGAAGGAGGAAAACAATGAGTTCCCAGGTTCGTGGCGGCACCAGATGGAAGCGTTTCGCTCTGGTCATGGTGCCGAGCGTCGTCGCGACCGCGGCGGTGGGTGTCGGTCTCGCGCAGGGTGCCCTCGCGGCGTCCTTCAGCGTGTCCGGCCAGAGCTTCAAGGTGCGTGCGGACAAGCTCGTCGGTGAGGACTTCGTCCAGTACGGGTCGGTCGCCACCGGTATGGACCCCGAGGGCAAGAACGGGGCCCACGCCGTCGCCGTGTCCGGCTTCAGCAAGGCCACGATCACCAACATGTGCCAGTCGGTGGTCACGCCGAACCTGCCGTTCGGCCTCGGCACCGTCACGCTTCAGCTGAACGCGGGCACCAACCCGAAGAAGCCGGTCAAGGCGACCAACCTGTACCTCGATGTCGCCGAGCTCGACGCCGACGCGTCGTTCAAGAACATCGACATCGGCGTTGCCGCGGGTGCCCTCAAGGACCCGAACAAGCCTGGTTCGATCGGCATCCAGCCCCGCACCCAGGCGAACCCGAACGGTTTCGCGCAGCGCGCCGAGAAGGCCACGCTGACCAACGTGAAGCAGACGGCGTGGGCGACCACGGCCGGCACGTTCAAGCTCAGCAACCTGAGCCTGCGGCTGCACAGTGGCGTCAAGGAGTGCTACTAGGCACCCGCCGGGTGGCCGGGGCGTTCCCGAACGCACTCCGGCCACCCACCCTTTCACTTCTCACAGCAGTACCGGTTCCAGGGAGCTGTCTTTCATGAGCCCCGAGTCCACAGGGCAGAACGAGCATTACCTCCGCGTGTTCTGGCGCGCATTCCGCACCTGGCGGGGTAATCGGCCGTTCTGGGCGGGCCTGTTCACCATGGCGGGTGGCCTTCCCATCGCGTACTTCCCGTACGCCAACATGCACCTCGGCAACGTCACACTGGCGATGTCCACGACCGCCGGTGCCGGGTCCCTGATCATCGGGGTCCTGTTGATAACGCTGGGGCTCACCATGTGGTTCCACCACATCGTGAGGGTGTTCGCGGGCGTCGCCGCGATCCTGCTGGCGCTGATCTCGATTCCGGTCGCCAACATCGGCGGCTTCCTGGTCGGTTTCCTGTTCTCCCTGCTGGGCGGCGCGCTCTCCATCTCGTGGGCCCCGGGCGAGCCCGTGGCCGAGGACACGGCGGCGGAGGAGGCCGGGGTGACCGGCGCCGGGACGCAGGCGCCCGGACCCGAGTTCCACACCACGGCGGCGGTGCCACAGCAGCCGGAGCAGTACGACACGACAGTCGAGGCCGATGGCGGGAGGCGCCGTGCGGGGTGACGAGACGCAACTGAACTCGGCCGGGGACCGCCCCGGCGCCAGGAGCGGACCGCGCCACGCGGCCCCCCGGAAGTCGCTGCTGACGAAGCTGCACATCCCGGCGGGCAAAGCGTTCGCGCTCGCCGCCATGCCGACGGCCGTCTTCGTGGGCATGGGGCTCACTCCCAAGCTCGCGCTGGCCGACGACAACCCGGACATCCCGTTCGCGCCCGGCCCCTGCGTCACCCGCTCCGACGAGCCGGCCGAGTCGCCCTCGCCGTCCGCCTCGAAGACGACGTCTCCGTCCCCGTCCGCCACCGATGCCGCCACGTCCGGTGCCGGTGCCGGGAAGAAGGACGACGCGACGGCCCCGGAGCCCGCCACGACCCCGGCCGCCGGGGACGCGGTGAAGCCCGCGGCCAAGTCCGTCGAGTCCGACGCCCCCGGGCCGAGCGCCTCGCCCACCCCGACGAAGTCGAAGAACCCGCTCGACCCGCTGGGCGTCGGCGACGCGCTGCGCGACCTCTTCGGCATCCCGGACAAGGACGCGGAGACCCCGTCCCCCGACGCGAGCACCGGGGCCCCCGCGCCGGAGGAGTCCAAGAGCGCGGAGAAGCCCGCCGACAAGCAGGCTCCGAAGTCCTCGGACGGCACGGACGCCGCGAAGCGGACGGCCGACAGCACCGCCGACGCCATCCGCGAGGCGGCCGGCAGGGCCGGGAAGACGGTCGAGGAGCTCGACGACAGCGTCAAGGGCCTCGACGCGAAGAAGGACGAGGACATCCCGGACGGGGCGAAGAAGCCCTTCCCCTGCCCGACCCTCGACGCCGAGGCGCTGGCCGCGGCCAAGCAGGACACGGGCGTCCCGCTCCTCCCGGACGACCCGTGGATCCTGGAGAGTTCGGCGCTCACCCTCAGCGGGCTCGACTACAAGGGCATCGTCGAGGTGGAGACGTACAACGGCACCGTCAAGAAGGTGCTGAAGTTCACCGCCAGCTCGATCGACATCGACAACCTCCACCAGAAGACCGTCGGCCCGGCCGGGACGACGGCCCATGTCCAGGCGCGGAAGGGCTCCAAGTCCACCATCCGCGACGGCGAGGTGACGATGTACACCGAGGAGCTGAAGGGCAATCTCTTCGGCCTCATCCCGGTGACGTTCAGCCCGCAGTCGCCGCCCCCGCTGAACGTGCCCTTTGCCATCTTCACCAAGGTCAAGGTCACGCAGGCCGGCCAGTTCGGCGGCACCCTCACGGTCCCCGGGCTGCACAACTACCTCACCGGCGGGAACTGACCGTACGGAGAACACGGCGGGCCGCACTCCCGAGGGGGAGTGCGGCCCGCCGTCGTTCGCCGGGGGTGTCAGTCGCGGGCGCCGCCGCCGACGTGGTGCACCCGCACCATGTTGGTGGTGCCGGGGATGCCGGGGGGCGAACCGGCCGTGATGACCATGGTGTCGCCCTCGTTGTAGCGGCCGAGCTTCAGCAGCTCGCCGTCGACCAGGTCGACCATCGCGTCGGTGGTGTCCACGTGCGGGACGATGTGGGCCTCGACGCCCCAGCTCAGCGCGAGCTGGTTGCGGGTCGACTCGTCCGTGGTGAACGCCAGGATGGGCTGGGCCGCGCGGTAGCGGGAGAGCCGGCGGGCGGTGTCACCGGACTTGGTGAAGGCGACCAGCGCCCGGCCGTCCAGGAAGTCCGCGATCTCACAGGCGGCACGGGCCACCGAACCGCCCTGGGTACGCGGCTTCTTGCCCGGCACCAGCGGCTGGAGACCCTTGGAGAGCAGCTCCTCCTCGGCGGCGGTGACGATCTTCGCCATCGTCTTGACCGTCTCGATCGGATACGCGCCCACGCTGGACTCGGCCGACAGCATGACCGCGTCCGCGCCGTCCAGGATCGCGTTGGCGACGTCGGACGCCTCGGCGCGGGTCGGCCGCGAGTTGGTGATCATCGACTCCATCATCTGGGTCGCCACGATCACCGGCTTGGCGTTCCGCCGGCACAGCTCCACCAGGCGCTTCTGCACCATCGGGACCTTCTCCAGCGGGTACTCCACGGCCAGGTCGCCACGGGCCACCATCACACCGTCGAAGGCCATGACGACCTCCTGCATGTGCTCGACCGCCTGCGGCTTCTCCACCTTGGCGATGACCGGGACCCGGCGGCCCGCCTCGTCCATCACCTTGTGGACGTCCTTGATGTCGTCGGCGTCCCGGACGAAGGAGAGCGCCACCAGGTCGCAGCCCATCCGCAGGGCGAACCGCAGGTCATCGACGTCCTTCTCGGACAGGGCCGGGACGTTGACCGCCGCGCCGGGCAGGTTGATGCCCTTGTGGTCGGAGATGACACCGCCCTCGATGACGATCGTCCGCACCCGGGGGCCCTCGACCGCGACGACCTTCAGCTCGACGTTGCCGTCGTTGATCAGGATCGGGTCGCCCTTGGCGACGTCGCCGGGCAGCCCCTTGTAGGTCGTGCCGCAGATCGACTTGTCGCCGGGAACGTCCTCGGCGGTGATGGTGAACTCGTCACCGCGGACCAGCTCGACCGGGCCCTCGGCGAACTTCGCCAGCCGGATCTTCGGGCCCTGGAGGTCGGCGAGGACACCGACCGCCCGGCCCGTCTCGGCGGCGGCCCGGCGGACCCGGTCGTACCGGGCCTGGTGCTCCTCGTGGCTGCCGTGACTGAAGTTGAAACGGGCCACGCTCATGCCGGCCTCGATCAGAGCGACGAGCTGCTCGTGGGAGTCGACGGCGGGACCGAGTGTGCAGACGATTTTGGAACGGCGCATGAGGCGGATCCTATCGGTTTGTTTCGCTACGGAATATTCCGTCTGGTGGAAGATACAAAGGGGCGCGGGGGCGCTCAGTTGTGGACCTCTCCGACGCCCCCGCCGGGCCCTCCGACGTCCCCGCCCGGCCGCCCGGCGGGCACCGCGCCCGGCCCTCCGGCGGCCTTCCCGCCCGGCCCGACGAGTGCGAAGGTCTGGACCGCTATCTCCAGCTCCTCGTCCGTCGGCACCACGGCGACCGCGACCCGCGCGTACTCCGGCGAGATCAGCCGGGGCTCGCCGGACCGCGCGTTGTTCAGACCCGCGTCCACCGCCAGGCCCAGCTCCTCCAGGCCGGCGACGGCGGCCTCCCGCACCGGTGCCGAGTTCTCCCCGACCCCCGCGGTGAACACCACGGCGTCCACCCGGCCCAGCACCGCCGTGTAGGCGCCGATGTACTTCTTCAGCCGGTGCACGTAGACGTCGAAGGCCAGCGCCGCCCGCTCGTCCCCCGCGTCCACCCGGCGCCGGATCTCCCGCATGTCGTTGTCGCCGCAGAGGCCGACCAGACCGCTCCGCTTGTTGAGCAGCACGTCGACCTCGTCCGCCGACATCCCCGCGACCCGCATCAGATGGAAGGTGACGGCCGGATCGACGTCCCCGGAACGGGTCCCCATCACCAGCCCCTCCAGCGGCGTCAGCCCCATCGAGGTCTCCACGCACCGGCCGCCCGCCACCGCCGAGGCCGAGGCGCCGTTCCCCAGGTGGAGCACGATGACATTGACCTCCTCGGGGGTGCGGCCCAGCAGCTCGGCGGCCTTGCGGGAGACGTACGCGTGCGAGGTGCCGTGGAAGCCGTAGCGCCGGATGCGGTGCTCGTCGGCGGTCTCCGCGTCGATCGCGTACCGGGCCGCGTACTCCGGCATCGTCGTGTGGAAGGCCGTGTCGAAGACCGCCACCTGCGGCAGGTCCGGCCGCAGGGCCCGCGCGGTGCGGATCCCGGTGATGTTCGCCGGGTTGTGCAGCGGGGCCACCGGGACCAGCCGCTCGATCTCCTCCAGCACCGCGTCGTCGATCACCACCGGCTCGGTGAACCGGAGCCCGCCGTGGACCACCCGGTGGCCGATCGCCGCGAGCCGCGGCGAGTCCAGGCCGAGCCCGTCGGCGGCCAGCTCCTCGGCCGCCGCCCGCAGCGCCTCCTCGTGGTCGGCGATCCGGCCGGTCCGCTCGCGGGTCTCGCCGCCGCCGCCCAGCAGCGGGGTGTGCACCAGACGCGAGGTCTCCTCGCCGATCCGCTCCACCAGCCCCACCGCGAGCCGGGTCCGGTCGCTCATGTCCAGCAGTTGGTACTTCACCGACGAGGAGCCGGAGTTGAGCACCAGCACGCGGTACGCGCCCGCCCCGGCGGGGTCCGCGGCGGCACCCTCCTCGGTGGTCCCGGTGCCCGGGTTCTCGGTGGTCGGGGCGGTCATCCGTTCCTCACTGCTCCTTGCCCTGCGCCTGGATCGCCGTGATGGCCACGGTGTTGACGATGTCCTGGACGAGCGCGCCGCGCGACAGGTCGTTGACCGGTTTGCGCAGGCCCTGGAGCACCGGCCCGACCGCCACCGCGCCCGCCGAGCGCTGCACCGCCTTGTACGTGTTGTTGCCGGTGTTCAGGTCCGGGAAGACCAGCACGGTGGCCCGGCCCGCCACCTCCGAGCCCGGCAGTTTCGTCGCGGCGACGCTCGGCTCCACCGCGGCGTCGTACTGGATGGGGCCCTCGATCCGCAGGTCCGGCCGGCTCGCCCGGACCCGCTCCGTCGCCTCGCGCACCTTGTCGACGTCGGCCCCCGAGCCCGAGGTGCCCGTCGAGTACGAGAGCATCGCGATCCGGGGATCCACCCCGAACCGGGCGGCGGTGGCGGCCGACTGCACCGCGATGTCGGCGAGCTGTTCCGCGTCCGGGTCCGGGTTGACCGCGCAGTCCCCGTACACCAGCACCTTGTCGGCCAGGCACATGAAGAAGACCGAGGAGACGATCGACGCCTCCTCCTTCGTCTTGATGATCTCGAACGCCGGGCGGATCGTCGCCGCCGTGGAGTGCACGGCCCCGGAGACCATGCCGTCGGCCAGTCCCTCCTGGACCATCAGGGTGCCGAAGTAGTTGACGTCCGCGACGACGTCGTACGCCAGCTCCACCGTGACCCCGCGGTGCGCGCGGAGCTGGGCGTACCGCTCGGCGAACGTGCGGCGCAGCTCGGAGCGCTGGGGGTCGAGGATCTGGGTGTCGGCCAGGTCGATGCCGAGGTCGGCGGCCTTCTTGCGGATGAGGTCGGGCTCGCCGAGGAGGGTCAGGTCGCAGACGTCGCGCCGCAGCAGTACGTCGGCGGCGCGCAGCACCCGCTCCTCGGTGCCCTCCGGCAGGACCACCCGGCGCCGGTCGGCCCGGGCCTGCTCCAGCAGCTCGTGCTCGAACATCATCGGGGTGACCCGGCCGCTGCGGGCCACCGAGATCCGCTCCAGCAGCGCCGAGGTGTCCACATGGCGCTCGAAGAGCCCGAGCGCGGTCTCCGCCTTGCGGGGCGTCGCGGCGTTCAGCTTGCCCTCCAGGGCGAAGAGCCGGCCCGCCGTGGGGAAGGAGCCGCCGGCCACCGAGACGACCGGGGTGCCCGGTGCGAGTCGCGCGGCCAGCGTGAGTATCTCCTCGCCGGGGCGCTCGTCGAGGGTCAGCAGCACCCCCGCTATGGGCGGGGTGCCCGCGCTGTGCGCGGCGAGCGAGCCGACGACCAGGTCCGCCCGGTCCCCGGGCGCCACCACCAGGCAGCCCGGTGTCAGCGCCTTCAGCAGGTTGGGCAGCATCGCGCCGCCGAAGACGAAGTCCAGCGCGTCCCGGGCGAGCCCCGAGTCGTCGCCGAGCAGCACCGTGCCGTCGAGCGCCGCGGTGATCTGGGCGACGGTCGGGGCGGAGAGCGCCGCGTCGTCGGGCAGCACCGAGCAGAGGACGGGCAGGGTGGCGGTCAGCCGGTCCGCGATGGCGTCGCGGTCCTGTGCCGCCACCCGGTTGACCACCATCGCGATGACGTCGCAGCCCAGCCCGGCGTACGCCCGGAAGGCGTTGCGGGTCTCGGCCCGCACCGACTCGGCGGTCTGGCCCTTCCCGCCGACCACCGCGATCACGGAGGCGCCGAACTCGTTGGCCAGGCGGGCGTTGAGCGCCAGCTCGTCGGGGAGCTGGGTGGCGGCGAAGTCGGTGCCGAGGACCAGCACCACCTCGTACTTCTGGGCCACCTTGTGGAACCGGTCGACCAGCCGGGAGACCAGCTCGTCGGTGCCCTGCTCGGCCTGGAGGGCGGACGCCTCGTGGTAGTCGAGCCCGTAGGCCGAATCGGGGTCCTGGGGGAGGCGGTAGCGGGAACGCAGCAGCTCGAAGAGCCGGTCGGGTCCGTCGTGCACGAGCGGGCGGAAGACGCCGACCCGGTCCACCTGACGCGCCAGGAGCTCCATGACACCCAGATCGACGACCTGACGGCCGTCTCCCCGGTCGATCCCGGTCACGTACACGCTGCGCGTCACGCGTGTTCTCCCGTCGGTCCGCGGTTTGGGATGGTATTGCCATGTTGACGATACCCGCGGGCCCCGATCCGCCGCCCGCCGGGAGAACCGGTCCCGGAGCGGCGCGGGAAGCGGCCCGGGGGAGCCGCCGGGCGGCCGGGGACGCAAGGTCCAGACCTCTCGTGGGACAATCGCCGTGGCTCAGGGCAAGGGGGGTATCCGCACGTCCCCCGACGCGGCACGGCACTAGTGAGCAGGAGACACAGCACGATGCGCATCGGAATTCTCACCGCAGGCGGCGACTGTCCGGGCCTGAACGCAGTGATCCGCTCGGTCGTGCACCGCGCCGTGGTGGGCCACGGGGACGAGGTCATCGGCTTCGAGGACGGGTTCAAGGGGCTCCTCGACGGCCACTTCCGCCCCCTCGACCTCAACGCCGTGAGCGGCATCCTGGCCCGTGGCGGCACCATCCTCGGCTCGGCCCGCCTGGAGCGCGACCGGCTCCGCGAGGCCGCCGAGAACTGTGCCGAGCTGAGCCGCCGTTACGGCATGGACGCGCTGATCCCGATCGGCGGCGAGGGCACCCTGACCGCCGCCCGGATGCTGTCGGACGCCGGGATGCCCGTCGTCGGCGTCCCCAAGACCATCGACAACGACATCTCCGCCACCGACCGCACCTTCGGCTTCGACACCGCGGTGGGCGTCGCCACCGACGCCATAGACCGCCTCAAGACCACCGCCGAGTCGCACCAGCGGGTCATGGTCGTCGAGGTGATGGGCCGGCACGCGGGCTGGATCGCGCTGGAGTCCGGCATGGCCGGCGGTGCCCACGGCATCTGCCTGCCCGAGCGCCGCTTCGAGGTCGACGACCTGGTGAAGATGGTCGAGGAGCGCTTCGCGCGCGGCAAGAAGTTCGCCGTCATCTGCGTGGCCGAGGGCGCCCACCCGGCCGAGGGCTCCATGCCGTACGCCAAGGGCGAGATCGACCAGTACGGCCACGAGCGGTTCCAGGGCATCGGCAACCGGCTGGCCATCGAGCTGGAGAAGCGGCTCGGCAAGGAGGCCCGGCCGGTCATTCTCGGCCATGTGCAGCGGGGCGGCACGCCGACCGCGTACGACCGGGTGCTCGCCACCCGCTTCGGCTGGCACGCGGTCGAGGCCGCCCACCGGGGTGACTTCGGCCGGATGACGGCGCTGCGCGGCACGGACATCGTGATGGCGCCGCTCGCCGACGCGATCACGCAGCTCAAGACGGTTCCGCTGGACCGGATGGAGGAGGCCGAGTCGGTCTTCTGACCCCACCCGTACGGGGCGCGCCGCCCCGTACCGGCCGAGCGGCTCCGACCGTCCCCCCGTGGACGGTCGGAGCCGCTCGGCGTTCCTCCCGGTGTCCGCGCCCGCCGGGACGGCCGGTCCGGGGCGGGGCGCGGTGCCAGAAACACTCTTGAGCAGCCGGGGCCGATCAACAAGGCTTGCCCCTGTCCCGGACATGTCCCAGTCCTGTCCGGGCACGGGACACGGGGGAGGGGCGCGGCGGATGGCGGTCGAGGAGAGGGCTCCGGACCCTCGGGAGGCGCACGGCGCGCCGGAGTTCGTCGCCCTGCTGCGGGCCCTGAAGGACGCCTCCGGGCTGACCTTCCGCGAGCTGGCGCAGCGCGCCGAGGCGGCCGGTGAGGTGCTGCCCCGCTCCACGATCGCCAACATGCTGGCCCGGAACTCGGTCCCGCGCGAGGAGCTGCTGGCCGCTTTCGTCCGCGCCTGCGGCCTCGGCCCCGAGGGCGTACGGGACTGGCTCGACGTCCGCGCGGACCTCGCCGCCCGCCGACCCCGCGCCGGCGCCGCGGACCCGTCGGACAACGCCCCGTCCGCCTCCGTCGAAGATCCCGCCGCGCCCCCCGCCGAGCCGCCGACCGTGCCGCTCCCCGGCCCTGGCGCACCCCGGCGCCGCCCCCGCGCCCTGGTGGCGGCCGTCGTGGCGGCCGTGGTGCTCGCCGCCGCCGGAGTCACGGCCGCCCTGCTCGTTCCGGACGGGGGCAGCCCGGGCGGCCCCGTCTCCGGCCCGGTCGCCGGGCGGACGGTGCAACTGCGCTCCGTCGACTCCGGGCTCTGCTTCTCCGAAAAACGGGGCACGCGGCTCGGCTGGCTGTACCAGGTGGCGTGCGGGCAGGAGACGGTCCCCGCCTTCTCGCTCCAGCCGCTGGGCGACGACACCTGGCGGATCGTGACCGACCACCCGGACTACGGAAAGGGCTGCACCGGTGTCGTCGACGGGGCACCCGACGCCGGGGCCCCGCTCCAGGACCAGGAGTGCGGGCTGCGCGGCAGGGCGGAGGAGTTCCTGATCCGGCCCGTGGGCACCCCGGTCCAGGGCTACCGCATCGTCCCCGCCCACACCCGGCTCTGTGTCGGCACGGAGGGCCGGAGCACGGAGCGCGGCGCCAAGCTGGTGCAGACGGGCTGTGCGGGGCCGGACCGGGGCAAGGTGTTCTCCTTCGACCCGGTGGCCGCCGGCTGACCCCTTACGGCGGAGGCGGTGTCATGCCTTCGGGCCGGGGGTCTCCGCCGCCCGCCAGAACCGCTCCAGCACCGTCGCCAGGAACTCCCGCCCCGCGTCGCCCGTCGTCCCGGGCCGCTCCTCGCCGGTACTGCTCCAGCTCAGCGTCGACACCATCAGCGACTGGTAGTCGGAGTGCAGCTCCTCCAGCACGTCCTGGAGGGCTCCGCGCTCCAGCGGCACCAGCTTCGCCACCGCCCGCAGCTGCGCCTGCCAGCGCGTGGTCACCGCGGCCCGCAGCGCCTGGGCCAGCTCCTCGTCCCGGCCGCACACCGATACGAAACCGGCCGGTGTCAGCCCCAGCGCCTCGGTGAGCGCCGCCGACTGGCGTTCGTTGCCGCGCCAGCGCCCGGCCTCCTCCATCCGCAGATACGCGGAGGTGCCCACCCCCACCAGCCGGGCCAGCTCCTCCGCGCTCAGCCGCCGCGCCGTCCGGTGCTCGCGCAGGGTGCGCGCGGCGGTGAGGAGTTCGTCCGGGGAGCACCACAACACCCCGGCCAGCGCCGTGAGTTCGTACGCGCTGGGCGCGGCCTCGCCGCGTTCCCAGGCGACCACCGTCCCGGTCTCGATCCGGAGCCCGTACTGGGCCGCGAGGCCGTACGCGACATGGCCGGGAAGCATCCCCAGGGCCTCGCGCAGCCGGCGCGCGGCGGGGGCGTTGAACGGCGGGGAGGGAGGCACGGCCCCACGGTAGGAGTCAAGGCGTTGCCTGACTACGGTGTGTTCCACCGATATCCAGGAATCGTAGGAACATCCTAGGAATTCGGTGGAGACTTCCGGGAACGCCGGGTGTCCCGGGAATCCGGCCGGTTGTCCCGCTCCGTTCAGCGGTCCCGGCTCACCCAGCGGTAGTACAGCTCGGGGCGGCCGACCTGCCCGTAGTGCGGGCTGCGCACCGCGCGCCCCGCCGTCACCAGATGCTCCAGATAGCGGCGGGCGGTGATCCGGGAGATGCCCAGCTCCTCCCCGGCCGCCCGGGCCGTCACCCCGTCCGGGGCGGCCCGCAGGGCGCGGGTCACCGCCTCCAGGGTGGGGCCGCTCAGCCCCTTCGGCAGCCGGGCCGGTTCGGGGGAGCGCAGGACGCCCAGGGCCCGGTCCACCTCGTCCTGGCCGCTCGCCTCCCCGGCCGCCGCCCGGAACTCCGCGTACCGCACCAGCCGGTCGCGCAGGGTCGCGAAGGTGAACGGCTTCAGCACGTACTGGACGACCCCCAGCGACACCCCCTCCCGGACCACCGCCAGATCCCGTGCCGAGGTCACCGCGATGACGTCCGCCGCGTGCCCGGCCGCCCGCAGCGCGCGCAGCAGCTGGAGGCCGTGTCCGTCGGGCAGGTACAGATCGAGCAGCAGCAGGTCCACCGGGGTGCGCTCCAGTGCCCGTACCGCCTCCGCCCGGGAGCGCGCGACGGCGGCCACCGCGAAGCCGGGGACCCGCTCCACGTACATCCGGTGGGCGTCAGCCGCCACCGGATCGTCCTCGACGACCAGTACCCGGATCATGCCGTGGCCTCCTTCGTGTCCGGTGCGGGTGCGGGGCGGGCCGTGCCGGTCAGTGGCAGCCGTATGGTGAACCGCGCCCCGCCGTCCGGTCCCGCGTCCAGCACCACCGTCCCGCCGTTGCGGTGCACCGCCTGCCGGACGAGCGCGAGGCCGATGCCCCGGCCGGTGCCGTGCGTCGACCAGCCCCGGTCGAACACCTCGGCGGCGTCCTCGGGGGCGATCCCGGCCCCGGTGTCGGCGACCCGCAGCAGCAGCTCGCCCTCCCCGGTGAGCGCGGTGACGGTGACCCGGGCACGTCCGGCCCGGCCGCCACCGCCGTCCGGCCCGCGCTGGGCGGGTACGGCGCCGTGCGTGCCGGTCGCCGCCTCCGAGGCCGCGTCCACCGCGTTGTCGATCAGGTTGCCGAGGACCGTCACCAGGTCCCGCTGCGGGAGCGTCGCGGGCAGCGCGCCGTCGTCGATCAGGCTGTCGTCGGCGAGCACCAGCTCCACCCCGCGCTCGTTGGCCTGGGCCGCCTTGCCGAGCAGCAGTGCGGCCAGCACCGGTTCACCGACCGCGCCCACCACCCGGTCGGTGAGCGCCTGGGCCAGCTCCAGTTCGGCGGTGGCGAAGCCCACCGCCTCCTCGGCCCGGCCCAGTTCGATCAGCGAGACGACGGTGTGCAGCCGGTTCGCCGCCTCGTGGGCCTGCGAGCGCAGCGCCTGGGTGAACCCCCGCTCGGAGTCCAACTCGCCGGACAACGCCTGGAGTTCGGTGTGGTCGCGCAGGGTCACGACGGTGCCGCGCTGCTCCCCGCCGACCACCGGGCGGGTGTTGACCACGATCACCCGGTCCGCCGTGAGATGCAGCTCGTCGACCCGCTCCCCGTCCGCCAGCAGCGCCCCGGTCAGCGGGGCGGGCAGCGCCAGCTCGTCGACCCGCCGACCCACCGCCCCCGGAGCCAGCCCCAGCAGCTCCCGGCCCGCGTCGTTGATCAGCGCGATCCGGCGCCGCCCGTCGAGCATCAGCAGCCCCTCACGGACCGCGTGCAGGGTGGCCTGGTGGTAGTCGTGCAGCCGGCTCAGCTCGGCGGCGTTCATCCCGTGGGTGTGGCGCCGCAGCCGGGCGTTGATCACGTACGTGCCGATCCCGCCGAGGGCGAGCGCCCCGCCCGCCGCCAGCGCCAGCGCCCCGAGCTGGTCCCGCACCTGCGAGGAGACCCGGTCCACGGTGATGCCCGCGCTGACCAGGCCGACGACCCGGTCACCGTCCCGGACCGGCGTGACGACCCGGATCGACGGGCCGAGCGTGCCGGTGTACGTCTCGGTGAACGTCTCGCCGCGCAGCGCCCGTGCGGTGTGCCCGAGGAACTTCTCGCCGATCCGGTCGGCGTCCGGGTGCGTCCAGCGGACCCGGTCCGGGGACATGATCGTGACGAACGCGATCCCGGTGTCCGCGCGGACCCGCTCCGCGTACGGCTGGAGCACGGCGGACGGGTCCGGGGTGCCGATCGCCTCCCGTACGGACGGCGAGTCGGCGACCGACAGCGCGGCCGCCCGCACCTGCTTGGCCGCCGTCTCCTTCGCCTGCCCGCTGCCGGAGGCGTACGCGAAGAACGCGCACCCCGCCACCACCGCCGTCATCAGCACCACCTGCATGGCGAAGAGCTGACCGGCGAGGCTGCGCGGACGGGTACGGGGGAGACGCATGGCCCCAGTGTGCCTGGCCGAAAACCGGTGAACTAAATGCACGCAACGGTGACCGGCGTCACAGAGAGCGAGATATTCGCCGGGGGTTTTTCCGGCCCGGACCGTCGGAGCAGCCCTTGCGCCCCCAGGGACGGGGGAGTGACCCGGACGAGCCGAGGAGAATTCCCGTGGGAGTGGCAGCCGCCAGGCGGGACCGCACGCACTATCTGTATCTGGCCGTGATCGCGGCCGTGGCGCTCGGCATCCTGGTGGGCTTCGCGGCCCCGGGTGTCGCCGTCGAGCTGAAGCCGATCGGTACCGGCTTCGTGAACCTGATCAAGATGATGATCTCGCCGATCATCTTCTGCACGATCGTGCTGGGCGTCGGCTCGGTCCGCAAGGCCGCCAAGGTCGGCGCGGTCGGCGGCCTCGCCCTCGGCTACTTCCTGGTGATGTCGACCGTCGCGCTCGGCATCGGCCTGCTCGTCGGCAACCTCCTGGAGCCCGGCCAGGGCCTCCACCTCACCGAGGCCGTGCGCGCCGCGGGCGAGAAGCAGGCGGCCGGGGCGAGCGAGTCCACCGCCGACTTCCTGCTCGGCATCATCCCGACCACGATCGTCTCCGCCTTCACCCAGGGCGAGGTCCTCCAGACCCTGCTGGTCGCCCTGCTCGCGGGCTTCGCGCTCCAGGCCATGGGCACGGCCGGTGAGCCGGTGCTGCGCGGCATCGGCCACATCCAGCGCCT
Source organism: Streptomyces sp. NPDC001108 (assembly GCF_053598535.1). Taxonomy (NCBI): domain Bacteria; kingdom Bacillati; phylum Actinomycetota; class Actinomycetes; order Kitasatosporales; family Streptomycetaceae; genus Streptomyces; species Streptomyces sp. NPDC001108. Next base: position 65,552 of record NZ_JBSFKL010000002.1, on the reverse strand, counting down.
GGTCTTCCGCATCCTCGCCATGATCATGTGGGCGGCCCCGGTCGGCGCCTTCGGCGCGATGGCCGCGGTGGTCGGCGAGACCGGTGTCGACGCGCTGAAGTCCCTCGCCATCATCATGGTGGGCTTCTACCTCACCTGTGCGATCTTCGTCTTCGTGGTGCTCGGCACCATCCTGCGGCTGGTCGCCGGGGTCAACCTGATCTCCCTGCTGAAGTACCTGGGCCGCGAGTTCCTGCTGATCCTCTCCACGTCCTCCTCCGAGTCCGCCCTGCCGCGGCTCATCGCGAAGATGGAGCACCTGGGAGTCAGCCGCCCGGTCGTCGGCATCACCGTGCCGACCGGCTACTCCTTCAACCTCGACGGCACCGCGATCTACCTCACGATGTCCTCGCTCTTCATCGCCAACGCGATGGGCGACCCGCTGAGCGCCGGTGAGCAGATCTCGCTGCTGCTCTTCATGATCGTCGCCTCGAAGGGCGCCGCCGGGGTCACCGGCGCGGGCCTGGCCACCCTCGCGGGCGGCCTCCAGTCGCACCGCCCCGGCCTGGTCGACGGCGTCGGCCTGATCGTCGGCATCGACCGCTTCATGAGCGAGGCCCGCGCCCTGACGAACTTCGCGGGCAACGCCGTGGCCACCGTCCTGGTCGGCACCTGGACCAAGGAGATCGACAAGGAGCGGGTGGACCAGGTCCTCTCCGGCGCCCTCCCCTGGAACGAGCAGATGCTCGCCCAGGAGGACGGGGCCGACGCCGCCGACGTACCGGCGCCCCGCGATGCCGAGGCCGCCACGGCCAAGGCGTAGCCGCCTCCCGGACCACGACGGCCGGGGCCGCCACGGACGCTTCCGTGCCGGCCCCGGCCGCTGTCGTTTGCCTTGACGCCGACGTCAAGGTCTACCGTTCACGACATGCGAATCGGGGAACTCGCCGAACGGGCCGGTACGACCACGCGGACGCTGCGCTACTACGAGTCGCGCGGGCTGCTGCCCGCGCGCCGCGCCGGCAACGGCTACCGCGACTACGGGGAGGACGACCTCAGGCTCGTCCAGCAGATCCGGACCCTCCAGGACTTCGGGTTCGGGCTGGAGGAGACCCGGCCGTTCGTCGAGTGCCTGCGCGCCGGCCACCCGGCCGGTGACGCCTGCCCCGCCTCGCTCGCCGTCTACCGCAGCAAGCTCGGCGAACTGGACGCGCTGATCGAGCAGCTCCGCACCGTCCGAGACCAGGTGGGCGCGCAGCTCGCCCGCGCCGAGCTGGAAGCCTCCGCCGAGCTGCCCGGCGGACCGGAACCCCGTTGTGAACTTGGAGGATGACAGATGATCCACACCGCACAGGGCGTCGCGGAGGTCACCGACGCCACATTCGAGGAGCGGGTGCTCGCGGCCGGGCTCCCCGTCCTGGTGGAGTTCACCGCCGACTGGTGCGGCCCGTGCCGCCAGTTGGCCCCGGTGCTCTCGGCCGTCGCCGCCGAACTGGCCGGGCGGATGGAGATCGTCCAGCTCGACATCGACACCAGCCCCGCCACCGCCGCCCGGTACGCCGTCCTGTCGGCGCCCACCTTGATCGTCTTCCGCGACGGCGAACCCGTACAGCAGATGGTCGGCGCCCGCCCCCGGCGCAAGCTCCTGACGGAACTGGAGCAGGTGCTCGACGGGGCGGGCTGAGCGGGACCGTCACCGCGGACCGGGCCGCTTCCCGGCCCGGTCCCGCCCCCCCGTGATCCGCCCGCGCCCGCGGTCGTCAGCCGCCCTCCTCCCCGTCGGCGAGACGGCGACGCCACCACAGGTCGGAGCGCCACTGCCGATGACGGGCGAAGGGATCGGGCAGGGTACGCCGGAGGTAACCGGCGTCCAGGGACGCCACGCGGTGTCCCAGCTCCACCCGGGGGCGGTCCGGCAGTCTCCGCAGGACCAGTTCGAGCACATCGCGTGCGTGGCGCACGTCGTCGAAGGAACACCCGGCACACGAGCACCGCGCGTATCGCGGGTAGAGAGCGCCGCGTCCCGGCCGTGCCAGGAACGCCCGGTACCGTCGCAACGCGTGTTCCGTGGCACCGGGGTAGACGTAGTACTCGTCGGAAGCCCACTCCACCCGGTGGATCGCGAGGCTGGTGCGGGCCGAGAACCCGGTGAGCCGGTCCGGGGACAGCTCCTCCCAGACGCGAGGGCCACATCGTTGGGCACGCAACGTGCCCGGCCGTCTACGCGGCATCGGCCTTTCGGTATACGGTCATGAAGGTCATCATGCCAGCCTCCCCGTCCCTGCCGGAACGGTGCGACAGGAGCTGCTGACGACGCCGGAACGAGAGCCTGGTGCCTCGCGCGGGGGCGGTGCCCGGTGGTGTCACGGAGCGGCTTCGCCGCGCGGCAGTCCGCTCGGCAGACCTTCGACCGAGGAGTACCTTGTCGAGTTCGAGCTTCCCACCGGTACGGGCACTGGGGCGCGGGGCGGGCTGGTACCGCGGGGACTGCCATGTCCACTCCGTCCACTCGGACGGAGAGCTCACGCCCGAGGAGTTGGTACTGCGGGCCCGGACCGCCGGGCTCGACTTCATCGCGACGACGGAGCACAACGCTGCCGCGGCCCCCGATGTCTGGGCGCACCTGGCTGCCGACGACTTCCTGATCGTGCTGGGCGAGGAAGTGACCACGAGGACCGGGCACTGGCTTGCGCTCGGTACCGGCCCCGGTCACGTCGTCGACTGGAACCACCAGGTCAGGGACGGGCGGATCGACCGGTGCCTGGATCAGGTCCATCGAATGGGGGGCCTGTGCGTGGCCGCGCATCCCCACGCGCCCTACCCGTCGGGCGACTTCATGTTCTCCTTCCGGGGTTTCGACGTGGTGGAGGTGTGGAACGGGCTGTGGACTTCGGACCGGCCCTGGAACGCCGACAACGAGGCCGCCCTGGCCGAGTGGGGGCGGAGCCTCGCCGCGGACGTCCGGACGGGTTCCTGGCGGCCGGCGATGGGCAACAGCGACACACACCTGGAGGGGCAGATGGGCACCCCGCACACCGTGGTCCTCTCCGAGGAGCTGAGTACCCGGGCGATCCTCGCCGGGATCGGCTCGGGCCGCAGCTGGATCGCCGAGTCGGCGGAGGTGGACGTGTCGTTCACCGCCCGTGCCGATGGCCGTGTCGCCGGGGTGGGCGAACAGCTCGCGACTCACGGCGGGCGCGTCGAAGTGCGGGCGGCAGTACGTGGCGTACCGGCGGCGGACATCAGCTTCCACACCGATGGCGGGAAGGTCCACCGCGCGTCGCTTCCCGGTGACGGGGCAGGCGCGGTGCGGTGGCACACGACGGCGGAGGAATCGATGTTCGTCCGCATCGAGGTCCGCCATCCCCACGGCCACATCGCCGCACTCACCAACCCGATCGTCCTGATCTGACCGGTCGCCCGCACGGGATGTGCGCGGACGGCAACGGCGGTCGACGAAGACTGCCCGCTTCCGGCAGTGCATTTCGCAGCGCTCAACGGCGAGAATCCTGACGTTCTCAACAAGACCATGGAGGCCCACCCGTGAGACAGCACCGCGCAAGCCTGCTCGTCGTAGCCGCAGCTCTGACACCGGCCCTTCTCTTCACCACCCCGGCGTTCGCCGCCGGTTCGACGGCCGCGCCCGCGGCCACGTCGACGATCGCGGCGACGTCCGACAAGCCGGTGGACGAGATGTCGGAGGACGAACTGCGCGCCGCGATCGCCGCCATCCTGGTGGACGAGAAGAGCGGCAAGGGGGTCGTCCGAGAGGCCAATGAGGCCCTCAACGGCACCGTGGACGACATGCGTGCCTTCTTGAAGACGGGTTACCGGCTGGCGCAGGCCGAGGACGACCGGGTCGCCATCCTCACCATTCTCAACGGGGCGCAGAAGAACGGTGACAAGCGGGTCATCTCCGAGATCAACGGCCTGCTCGACCGCGACTCCCCGGAGGAGATGCGCGCTTGGCTGGAGACGGGGTATCGCCTCGCCCAGGCCGAGGACGACCGGGTCGCGATCTTCACCATTCTCAACGGGGCGCAGAAGAACGGTGACAAGCGGGTCATCTCCGAGATCAACGGCCTGCTCGACCGTAACTCCCCGGAGGAGATGCGCGCTTGGCTGGAGACGGGATACCGGCTCGCCCAGGCCGAGGACGACCGGGTCGCCATCGTCACCATTCTCGCCGGGGCGCAGAAGAACGGTGACAAGGCGCTCATCGCGGAGATCAACGGGCTTCTCGACCGCGACTCCCCCGAGGAGATGCGTGCGTGGTTGGTGGCCTTCAGGTCGGCCTGACCCGACTGGTTCCAGCCCGGAGACGTCGGCCCGCCGGATCGGGGCAGCCGCACGTCGGCCCGCTCCGGCGTGACGGCCGCTTCGCCGGGCTGGAGCGCTGGGGCGGATCACCGTCCGCCGGCGGTGAACACCGCCCCGGTCGGGCTCGGCGTTCACTACCGTCCCGTTCCATGACCACAGTCACCACGCGTACGGTCACGTACCCGGCCGACGGCCTGACCATGGTCGGCCACCTCGCGCTCCCCGCCGGTGCCGGGCGCCGGCCCGCGGTCCTGATCGGACCCGAGGGGATGGGGCTCAGCGATGTCGAGCGGCGACGGGCCGACGCCCTGGCCGAGTCCGGGTACGTGGCGTTGGCCTTCGACCTCCACGGCGGGCGCTATTTCGAGGACCCGCAGGACATGCTGGCCCGTTGCCTGCCGCTGCTCGCCGATCCCGACCGGATGCGCGGAATCGGGCACGCCGCGCTCGACGTACTGCGTGCCGAACCACGGGCCGACCCCGAGCGGACCGCCGCGATCGGCTACGGCACCGGGGGCGCGGTCGCACTGGAACTCGGTCGCGACGGCGTCGACCTGCGCGCGATCGGGACGGTCAACGGCCTGATCACGGGCCGACCGGGCGAGGCGGCCCGCATTCGCTGCCCGGTGTGGGCCGGGGTCGGGTCGGAGGACCCGATCATGCCGCCCGCGCAGCGGGAGGCGTTCACCGCCGAGATGCGGGCCGCGGGCGTCGACTGGCGCCTCACGGTCTACGGCGGAGCCCTGCACGCCTTCCATCACCCACCGGTCGACCACGCCACGCCTCCAGGCGTCGGCCACCACCCCCGGCACGCGCAGCGGGCCTGGCGCGACATCGTCGACCTGCTGGCCGAGTGTCTGCCCGTATCGGAGTGATCATGGGTCAGCTCCTGACACCCACTGCGGTCGATTGTCCGCCCACCGGCCTCGGCCTCGGTCGGAGACGAGATCCGGATCTCGCCCGCGCGGGCAATCGGGACACCCTGCGAAGACGAGGGGTATGCCGACACAGTGCATTCCATGGCTCGGCCAGCCGGCAGACCACACCGCTGCCCGCCACTGCGTGAGCGGGACATCCCACGCCCACGCAGCGGCCTCGCGACAGGGGTTATCCCAGGTCGCCGTTCCGAAGTGCGGTGACCAGTCCGCCGAGTGCGGTGTAGGAGAGCAGCAGCGCCGGGCCGTTGGGGTTCTTGCTGTCCCGGACGGCGACGCGCCGTTCGTCGGCGCTCACGATGCCGCACTCGACGCACTGGGCCCCGGTGTCGGAGCGGGACGACTTCCACCAAGCCACGGGGAGGGTGGACGCGTCATCGACATGGTTCATAGCAACTTCCTTATCTTCGTGATCAGTTCCGCCGATGCTTCGACCGACTCCGCAGCGGAGGCTAGCCTCCGTGCGGCTTCGCGGTACATGGACACCTGGTCACGCTGCTCGACGTAGACGGCGGACGTGAGGTTCTCAGTGTGGACGACGTCGAGGTCCGCGTGATCACCGAACGACAGGATGTTGAACGAGCCGAGTTGGCCCACGTGGAACGGGGCGTCGGACCTCAATACCTGGATGTTCACGTTGGGACGCTTCCCCATGGTCAGCAGACGCGCGAGCTGCTCGTCCATGACGCTCTCGTCCACGCCCTTCGTCCGCAGGGCCCCTTCCGCGATCACCGCCCACAGCGCGAGAGGCTCGTCCCGGGTGAGCACCGCCTGTCGGGCGAGCCGTACTTCGACCAGTGCGTCCACTCTCGCTTCGACCGCTTCGGACATCGCGGTGGCGCTGATGATGGCCCGTGCGTACTCAGACGTGTGGAGCAACCCGGGTACGGCGCCGAGCTGCCAGGTCATGACTGCGGTCGCCTCGGCCTCAAGGCTGATGAGGTCCTCGTGGACGGGGGTGAGGACTCCGCGGTAGGAGTGCCACCATCCCCGCTGGGAGCCCTCCTTGGTCAAGGTCAGCAGGGCCGCGCGCAGTTCATCGTCGATGTCTCGGCCGAGCTTCACGTAGAGGTCGAGGAGAAGTCCGATGTCTGCCTGCTTGGCGGCGCTCTTGGCTGTCTCCAGCCGCGACAACTTGGAGAGCGTGAAAACACCGCCCGACTTGTCCGCGACCTCTTCGAGATTCATCTCGCCCCGCAGTGCGCGGAGTTTCGCGCCGAGTCTGCGTCGGCGCACGGTGGGCGCGCTCACTGGTCCCTCCCTGATCGTGCTCGGCAACCAGTCTGCCGCGCCGACGCCGGGGCTGTCACATGGCGTACCGCATCACTCACCACTGCTGCATCTATCGTGCAAATTCTCAATTCACCCTTACGAGGCTTGCACTGTCTAGCTCGATGCGAGCAAGCTGCTTCGCAGAGCTCACCTATCTCCGCGACAGCGCCGCCCCGAGGGGAGGGCTGTCCGAACTCGTAAGGGGAAGGTCATGAAGGAAGCGAGCACCACTCACCGCGCAGCGAGCGAAAGTCGGTTACTGGAGCCACCACCCCCGCAACTCGTCCTGGACGGCATCAGCAGTTCGGTGCGGAGGGCGCGTGCCTACGCACATCAGTTCATGAACCACCACCGGCCCGACGCGGAGCCAGGCCATGTGGACGATGTCCTACTGGTCGTCTCGGAGTTGGTCACGAACGCCGTTCGCTATGGGACGGAACCCGGCGACTTCGTACTCCTCACGCTCGACGCCGATGCCACGCGTACGCGGGTCGAGGTGCACGACACAGTGCGGCGGCGGCCGCGTCGGAGATCGGGGAACGTCTCACGTGAGTGTGAGCGTGGGCGTGGGCTGCTCATCGTGCAGGCCCTGGCCACCTGGGGGCTGGGGGAGCGGCCGATGGGGAAATTCGTATGGGCCGAGGTGAAGGCCGCGCGGCCCGGGGGCGGTACAAGCTCCGGTAGGTGACGGGGAGCGTTTGGAACGGCTCCTGGGGTGATTCGGACCCCAGGAGCCGTCATGCGTGACTCTATCCGCCGGGCCCGGTGTGCCGGAGATGATCGGCTCTTGGCGCGGACCGGCCTTCTGGGATTGGCCCCTCCTGGTGACCGGTGCCTTACTGATCGTTTCAGAATGACGCGCTTGGTCAGACGGATGTGTGCTGCGAAGATGCGACCTCGACCAAACGCTGGAGGACGGGGGCACCAGATGACGCAGTGGCGGCTCTTGCGAGGAGATGTCCTGGTCGGTGAGCTCAGTGAGTACGGTTGTGATCAGCCGTTCTTCCTGGCGCGTTTCACCCCAGGTCCGGGCTGGGAGGGCGTGAGGTCGTTGTTCGATGCCTGGGCGGCCTTCAGAGGCCCGGATCCGGATGGGGCCAGGCTAGTCGCCCTGGCCAAGCCGTTGCAGGACTTGGAGCTCACCCTGGCTCTGGTTGACGGTCGGCAGCCTCCGTTGCAATTCTTCAAGAACTGCATGGTGCGTATCAATGGGTCCGAGGCTCGCCTCCGCTACTGATCTCGCGTCTGGGTTCGCTGGAGCCGACGGAGGCGTATCAGGCTGCAGGCCAGTTCGAGCAGCCCGTGGTGGAGATCGGCGCGTCGTTCGGGAGCGGGTGGCAACAACGGGGCCACCCGCTCCCACAAGTCGTCCGGAACAAGATCAGCACGCACCCGGACACCTTGCCGACCAAGATCGTCAAGTGCAAGAGCCAGCGACATCTCATCGCGATTCGAGCGCAGGGCCTGGCGTCGTTCGCCAGATCGAGCGCTCAGCCTGAGGCACCCTCCAGCGGAAGGTGGTCCCGGAAGTACTGCGAATCCAACCACTCCTCCTTCACGAAGAGCGGACGTGTCAGGCGCGCTGTCCCGACCTGCTGCGAGCGCAGAAGAACCCCGAGATCAGTCAGGGAAAGCGAGTCATCGGGTGTGTAGAGCACCCAGTTCCCATGCTCCGCAGCGTGGTCCAGCAGGAACTGCTGGCCCTGCTCCGGATCGCTTCCCGCCAGCGGGAAGTCGGACAGGAAGACCTGCGGACCGGTGACCGCATCCAGCGCGACGCAGGCGAGCTTGCCCGCGTCGTAGAACGCTTTCACCCCATCCGGGAAGTCCTCCTGCGCATAGGGACCACCAACCCGTTCCTGCGGTCCAGAGACCAGAAGCGCCTGGGCGACGTCGGCTGGAGACATCCCGAACTGCAACGGACCCGCACCGACTCCCGAACGCAGCTCCCAGCACTCCCGCTCCGCATCCGCGCCCATCCACCCACTCCTACGTCCGACCGGTCCGAAATCTGCTTCTGTTGCTCAGGCCGCATGCACAAGGCCATGGGCCAAGGTGTCAACTCAGCTGCACAAGTGCCAACGGGGCTGCTGCTCTCAGCCGGAGTCATTCTGAAACGATCAGTTAGACAGGCTCCTCGTCCTGGCCCTGCCCGACAACCGGTGGCTGCCCTCCCCCGCCCGGCGCGCCGCGCTCGTGGCCCTCATGTCCGTGGCCCTCAGCTGCGTATGCCTCTTCTTCCCGCAGCACTGGCCCGGCTGGGGCTTCCTGGAGATGACGGCGCTGCTGGCCCTGGTCATCCGGGTCCTCGCCCAGGTCCGTCCCGCACGGAGCGTGGGCTGGACCGCCGCCGCCCTCGTCGTCGCGCTGCTCGTCATGCCGCTGCGCGACGGGAACCCGGACACCGCCGTGGGCGCCGTCTACATGATCACTGTCGCCCTGACCGCCTGCGTGATCCTCGGCACCGCGCTCCGCGCCCAGGAGGTCCGTCGGCGGCGCGCCGTGCAGGACGTCCGCCAGGCCGAACGGCTCGCGCTCGCCCGCGACCTGCACGACCTGGTCGCCCATCACATGACCGGCATCATCGTCCAGGCCAACGCGGCCCGCACCATCCACGCCGCCGCCCCCGACAAGGTCGAACCGATCCTGGAGGCGATCGCCCTCGCCGGAACCGAGACCCTGGAGTCCATGCGCCGACTGGTCCGGGTCCTGCGCGAGGAGAACCACACCCCCCTGCGCCCCGGTGACCTGCTGGCCGAACTCGGCGACCTGACCGCGGAGTTCACCCGTCGCGACCCCGGCGGGCCGCCGCTCCGGCTGGAGTTCACCGCCGCCGCCCGCAGCACCCGCTTCAGTCCCGAGGTCGAGACCTCCGTCTACCGGGTCGTGCAGGAAGCCCTCACCAACATCCGCCGCCACGCCCCCGGTGAACGCGCCACCGTCCACCTGGACGCCGTCGCCGACTGGCTGTACGTCACGGTCACCAACACCGTCCCGCGCCACCAGCCGGCCCGCCCGGCCGGGGGCCAGGGCGGCCTGGGCCTCGTCGGTCTGCGGGAACGCGTCGAAGCCCTGGACGGCACGTTCCGGGCCGGGCCCAGCGGCACCGGGCACTGGCAGGTCTCCGCCGCACTGCCCCGCCACCCCCAGCCCGGCACGTGAACCCGGGGCACCGGCATCCGCGGCCCCTGGTCACGGCCGCGACGTGACCACGCCGTGCTCCCACGCCCAGGCCGCCGCCTCGACCCGGTTCCGTACACCGAGCTTGGCCTGGATGCGGCCCAGATACGTCTTCACCGACGACAGGGACAGGAACAGCTCGTCGCAGATCTCCTGGTTGGTGCGGCCGACCGCGACGAGCCGCACGATCTCCACCTCCCGGCTGCTCAGCCCCGCCGTCTTTGCCCCTGCCCGGCCGCCGCCCGCCTCCGGTCCGGCGCCGAGCTGACGCAGCAGGCGCACCGTCACCGCCGACGACACGAGCGCGTCACCACGTGCGGCGGCCCGTACCGCCTCCACCAGCAGCGCGGGTGTGGCGTCCTTGAGCAGGAAGCCGCACGCGCCGAACCGCAGGGCGTCGCGCACGTAGTCGTCCTGGTCGAACGTCGTGATCACCACGACGTTCATCCGGGGATCGGCGTCCGGGCCCGCCAGCACACGGGTGACCTCCAGGCCGTCCAGGCGCGGCATCCGGACATCGACCAGCACCACGTCCGGGCGCAGCCGCCGCGCCAGCTCGACGCACTCGGCGCCGTCGCTGGCCGTGCCCACCACCCGGATTCCGGGCTGGGCGTCCAGAATCATCTCGAATCCGGTGCGCACCAGCTCCTGGTCGTCCGCGATCACCACATCGATCAAGCCCTCAGCCACAGCCGGTTCTCCTCACAGCGCCCTATTCCTCCCGGGTTCCCCACAGTTTCCTCCCGGGCGCCTTCCGGCGGACGCGGGGCCTGGAGGGGAATCGTGCGCAACGGCCCAACCGACGGGTACGGACGCACTAAAGTGACCGGCGCCATTACTCCGCGCAATCCGATGATCGCACAGGGGGAACAGTCATGACCTCACGCGCAAGAGGCGCCTTACCCAGGGCGCTGGCCGCTCTCGTGGCCGCGCTGGCCGTCGTACTCGGGCTGACCGCGCAGACCGGGACGGCACGGGCGGCCGAGACGTCCGGGCTCGCCGGACTGACGTTCAGCTCCGCCGGCAACAACCGCAACCTGGACGTGCAGAACGGCAACACCGGCGACGGCGTCTACGTCGTCACCAATTCCGCGCCCGGCTACCACCAGCAGTGGACCGCCAGCAAGCAGGCCGACGGCTCGTTCACCCTGGCCAACGACTTCACCGGGAAGTGCGTGGCGACCGGGCTGCCGCTGCGGCAGCAGTCCTGTTCCGGCGCCGCCGCGCAGCGGTGGTACTTCCAGCCCGTCACCGGCGCGGCCAACACCTTCATGATCCGCAACGCCGGTAACAACAGCTGCATCGACATCGTGCTGAACGCCCAGTACGACGACGCGTGGACCCAGACCTACGGCTGCAACGGCTCCGCCGCCCAGCAGTGGCGGATTCCGGCCGCCTCCTCGGGCGACGCGATGGCCGCCGCCGTGGAGTACGCCTCCAAGCGCTGCCAGCAGGACGCGAGCAGCTGCTCCTGGACGAAGGGGACCCAGGCCCCGGCCGAGCCGCTGCCCGTCGAGTGCGTCTCGCCCGTCTGGTACAACGGCACGGGCGCGCCGGTGCCGTGGACGTTCACGCTGACCACCACCAGCGGATGGTCCAGCACGCTCGGGGTGTCCTTCACGTCGACTCTGGGCACGGGGGCGGCGAGCCCCGTCCAGACGAGCGTCTCCCTCACCATCTCCGGCAGCGTGACGTACGACCTGAGCCAGACGCTGGGCAACAGCCTGACCATCACCGTCCCGCAGCAGCAGTACGGCTGGGTCGCGCTGTCGAAGCTCGCCACCAAGGTCACCGGTGACTGGACCTTCGACGCCAACGGCTACCCGTGGAAGGCGCACGACACCGTCACCGTCCCGCTGGTCAGCGACGACCAGGGCCACGCCAGCGTCTACCTGGCGAAGACCGCGCCCGCGTTCACCACCTGCGGCGGCTGAGTCAGACCGGACGCAGCCACACCGTCGCCAGCGGCGGGAGCGCCAGCGCGATGCTGGTGCTCCTGCCGTGGGCCGGGACCGGCTCGGGCTTCAGCGGGCCGGACGTGCCGACGCCGCCACCGCCGTACCGGGCCGCATCGGTGTTGAGCACCTCGGCCCAGGCCACCCGGTCCCCGGACACCTCCGGCACGCCCAGGCGGTAGTCCTCCCGCACCACCGGGGAGAAGTTGCTGACCGCCAGCAGCGGCGAGCCGTGCCGGTCGAAGCGGAGGAAGGCGAAGACGTTGTCCTCGGCCGCCCCGCCGTCCACCCAGGCGAACCCTTCCGGGACGGTGTCGAGCTGCCAGAGCGCGGGCGTCTCCCCGTACACCCGGTTCAGGTCGCCGACCAGGGCGCGCACCCCCCGGTGGTCGCTCTGTGCCGCGTACGAGGGGTCGAGCAGCCACCAGTCCGGGCCGTGCCCCTCCGACCACTCCGCGCCCTGGGCGAACTCCTGGCCCATGAAGAGGAGTTGCTTGCCCGGGTGGGCCCACATGAAACCGAGGTAGGCACGGTGGTTGGCGCGCTGCTGCCACCAGTCGCCGGGCATCTTGGAGACCAGCGCCCGCTTGCCGTGCACCACCTCGTCGTGCGAGATCGGCAGGACGTAGTTCTCGCTGTACGCGTACACCATCGAGAACGTCATCTCGTCGTGGTGGTACTTGCGGTGCACCGGCTCCTTCGTCATGTACTCCAGGGAGTCGTGCATCCAGCCCATGTTCCACTTCAGGCCGAAGCCGAGCCCGCCCAGGTCCGTGGCGCGGGTGACACCGTCCCAGGCGGTGGACTCCTCCGCGATGGTCGCCACCCCCGGACTGCGCCGGTAGACGGTGGCGTTCATCTCCTGGAGGAAGGAGACCGCGTCCGGGTTCTCCCGGCCGCCGTGCTCGTTCGGCGTCCACTGGCCGTCCTCGCGCGAGTAGTCGAGATACAGCATCGAGGCGACGGCGTCCACCCGCAGCCCGTCGACATGGAACTCCTCGCACCAGTAAGTCGCGTTGGAGACGAGGAAGTTGCGCACCTCGCGGCGGCCGTAGTCGAACTCCAGCGTGCCCCAGTCGGGATGCGCCGCCCGCGCCGGGTCGGGGTGCTCGTACAGCGGCCGGCCGTCGAACTCGGCCAGCGCCCACTCGTCGCGCGGGAAGTGCGCGGGCACCCAGTCGACGATCACGCCGATCCCGGCCCGGTGCAGCGAGTCGACCAGGAAGCGGAAGTCGTCGGGGGAGCCGAGGCGGGAGGTCGGGGCGTAGAAACCGGTGACCTGGTAGCCCCAGGAGCCGCCGAACGGATGCTCCGCGACCGGCATCAGCTCCACATGGGTGAAGCCCAGGGCCCGCACGTACGCCGGGAGCTGCGCGGCCAGCTGGCGGTAGCCGAGCCCCGGCCGCCAGGACGGCAGATGCACCTCGTACACCGACATCGGCGCCTCGTGCGCCGGTACGTCGCCCCGGTGGGCCATCCACTCCTGGTCCCGCCAGACGTGGTGCGAGGCCGTCACGACCGAGGCGTTGGCGGGCGGCACCTCGGTCCGCCGGGCCATCGGGTCGGCGCGCAGCGTGTGCGAACCGTCCGGGCGGCAGACGTCGAACTTGTAGAGCGCCCCGTCCCCGACCCCGGGCAGGAACAGCTCCCACACCCCGGTCGAGCCGAGCGAACGCATCGGGTACGCGGTGCCGTCCCAGTGGTTGAAGTCCCCTGCCACCCGCACCCCGCGCGCGTTCGGCGCCCACACGGTGAACCGGGTGCCCGCCACCCCCTGGTGCTCCATGGGCCGGGCCCCGAGCGCGGTCCACAGCTCCTCGTGCCGGCCTTCGCCGATCAGATGCAGATCCAGCTCGCCGAGCGCGGGCAGGAAGCGGTACGGGTCGTCCGTCTCCACCTCGGCGTCCGGGTAGGCGACCAGCAGCCGGTACTCCGGCGGGGCGGCCACCGGAAGCAGGACGGAGAAGAAGCCGTCGCCGTCGTCGCGCAGCGGCGTCCGCGCCCCGTCCGCGAGCACCGTCACCGACCGGGCGTACGGGCGCAGCACCCGCAGCTCCACCCCGCCCCGCACCGGATGGGCGCCGAGCAGGTCGTGCGGGGCGTGGTGCTCACCGGCGAGCAGCCGGGCGCGGTCGGCGCCGTCGAGGGAGCGTACGGCGCGCGGGCCACCCCGGCGGGGGCGCGCCGGCTCGGCCCGGGACGACCGGGCGGCGGGCCGGGAGGGAGCGGTGCCGGACGCCCCGGCGGCGGGCCGGGCGGACGCGGGGCGGGCGGGCTTGCGGGCGGCGGTCACGGGGGCGGGTCTCCTCGGCGGGTCGAGTCGGGTCGGGGCGAAACGGTCCTTCGGTCCTCGGCGGCCGGGGGGGCGTGGTGCGGGTCTCAGTCCTCGGCGGCGGCCAGGCGGTGGATCGCGGCCATCGGGACCGGCAGCCAGTCGGGCCGGTGCCGGGCCTCGTACAGCACCTCGTAGACCGCCTTGTCGGTCTCGTGGGCGCGCAGCAGCTCCGGTTCGCCGCGCGGGTCGGTGCCCGCGGTCTCGGCGTACCCCTCGCAGTAGGCGGTACGGCAGCGGGCCGCCCAGGCGTCGTTCCACGGGCGGTGCGAGCGGGCCGCGTAGTCGAAGGAGCGGAGCATCCCGGCGATGTCCCGGACCGGGAGCTGCGGGCGGCGGCGCTCGTGCAGCGGCCGGGCCGGTTCGCCCTCGAAGTCGATCAGCGACCAGAAGCCGTCGGCGGCGCGGAGGGTCTGGCCGAGATGGAGGTCGCCGTGGACCCGCTGGGCCGCCCAGCCCCGGCCCCGGTCGCCCAGCGCGGCCACCGCGTCGAAGGCGGTGCGCAGCCCGGGGACGTACGGGACGAGCGCCGGCACCGCCTGCGCGGCGGACTCCAGCCGGCGCACCATCGCGGCGGCCAGCCGCTCGGTCTGGTCCCGGTGCAGGGCGGGTGTCGGCAGGGCGGCGGCGAGCGCGGTGTGCACCTCGGCGGTGGCCCGGCCCAGGGCGCGGGCCTCGGCGGCGAAGTCCCGGCCCTCCGCGAGGGCGCGCAGCGCGAGCCCCCAGCCGTCCTCGGCGCCGCCCAGGAACGGCTGGAGCACGCCGAGGGTGAGCTGTCCGGGTGTGCGGGCCTCGAACCAGGCGACCGGGGCGGGCACCCGGCCGCACCCCTCCCGGGCCAGCGCCAGCGGCAGCTCCAGGTCGGGGTTGGTGCCCGGGAAGAGCCGCCGGAAGATCTTGAGGATGTAGGTGTCGCCGTAGACGAGCGAGGTGTTGGACTGCTCGGTCTCCAGCGGGCGGGGGGCGAGCCGGGCGGGGACGGCCGGGCCGCTCCCGTCGAAGCGCAGGTCGCCCAGGGTGCCGGGGGTACGGAATCGTTCCAGCAGCACTCCGGCCAGGTGCGGGTCGTGCAGCCCCTCGTAGACGGTGTGCCCGGCGAGCGGCCCCTCCCGCACCCGGCCGATGAGCGCGGGGGCGAGCCGGGTCGGCAGCACGGACCGCACCCCGAGGAGCAGTTGGTAGCAGTCGTCCGGCAAGTGCCCGGGGGCGGCCGGCTGGTGGACCCGGACCAGCAGATGGAGCAGCCCGGCGCCGGTCCCGGTGCCCACCGGCAGGATCTCGGTCGCCGACACCAGCGAGAAGCCGGTGACCGGCCGCCCCTTCCCGGCGAACCAGCGCTGCCGGGGCAGCCAGCCGTGCAGCAGCGGGGCGAGCGACGGGAGCAGACCGGTGCCGCGCGGCGTGGCGGCCCGTGTGGATACAGCCTCCGACATGGCGTCGAATCCTTTCCCCGGGCACACCACAGGATGCGGAGAGTGTCCTGGATTGCTGTGGTCGATGTCCTTCTGTGCGGAACGTGTCGGGGCGGGTTGGTCCGTACGGCCCGCCCGGTGCGGGCGGGCCGGTGTCCTCGGGATCAGCCCGCCGCCGCGTCCGCGTGCAGCCGGAACCAGTAGAAACCGTGCCCGGCCAGCGTCAGCAGGTACGGAAGCTGCCCGATCGCCGGGAACCGCACCCCGCCGATCAGCTCCACCGGACGGCGGCCGGTGAAGGAGCCGAGGTCCAGCTCGGTCGGCTGCGGGAACCGGGAGAAGTTGTGCACGCAGAGCACCAGGTCGTCGCCGTGCTCCCGGGTGAAGGCGAGCACCGCCGGGTTGGACGAGGGCAGTTCGTCGTAGGAGCCGAGGCCGAAGGCGGGGTTCTGCTTGCGGATCTCGATCATCCGCCGCGTCCAGTGCAGCAGCGAGGACGGCGACGACATCGACGCCTCCACGTTGGTGACCTGGTAGCCGTAGACCGGATCCATGATCGTCGGCAGGTAGAGGCGGCCGGGGTCGCTGGAGGAGAATCCGGCGTTGCGGTCGGGGGTCCACTGCATCGGGGTGCGGACGCCGTCCCGGTCGCCCAGCCAGATGTTGTCGCCCATCCCGATCTCGTCCCCGTAGTAGAGGATCGGGGAGCCGGGCAGCGACAGCAGCAGCGCGGTGAACAGCTCGATCTGGTTGCGGTCGTTGTCCAGCAGCGGGGCGAGCCGGCGCCGGATGCCGATGTTGGCCCGCATCCGCGGGTCCTTGGCGTACTCCGCGTACATGTAGTCGCGCTCTTCGTCCGTGACCATTTCGAGGGTGAGCTCGTCGTGGTTGCGCAGGAAGATGCCCCACTGGCAGTTCCCCGGGATCGCCGGGGTCTTGGCCAGCACTTCGGAGACGGGGTAGCGGCTCTCCCGCCGTACGGCCATGAAGATCCGCGGCATCACCGGGAAGTGGAACGCCATGTGGCACTCGTCGCCGCCCGCCTCGTAGTCGCCGAAGTAGTCGACGACGTCCTCCGGCCACTGGTTGGCCTCGGCGAGCAGCACGGTGTCCGGGTAGTGCGCGTCGATCTCCGCGCGGACCCGCTTGAGGAAGGAGTGGGTCTCGGGCAGGTTCTCGCAGTTGGTGCCCTCGCGCTGGTACAGGTAGGGCACGGCGTCCAGCCGGAAGCCGTCGATGCCGAGGTCCAGCCAGAAGCGGAGCGCGGAGACGATCTCCTCCTGCACCGCCGGGTTCTCGTAGTTGAGGTCCGGCTGGTGGGAGAAGAACCGGTGCCAGTAGTACTGGCCGCGCACCGGGTCGTAGGTCCAGTTGGACGTCTCGGTGTCGACGAAGATGATCCGGGCGTCCGGGAACTGCTTGTCGTCGTCGGCCCAGACGTAGTAGTCGCCGTACGGCCCGTCCGGGTCCTTGCGGGACTGCTGGAACCACTCGTGCTGGTCGCTCGTGTGGTTCATCACGAAGTCGATGATCACGCGCATCCCGCGCTGGTGCGCGGCGTCGACGAACTCCACGAAGTCGGCCAGGTCGCCGAATTCCGGCAGCACCGCCGTGTAGTCGGAGACGTCGTAACCGCCGTCGCGCAGCGGGGACTTGAAGAACGGCGGCAGCCAGAGGCAGTCGACGCCGAGCCACTGGAGGTAGTCCAGCTTGGCGGTGATGCCCTTGAGGTCGCCGATGCCGTCGCCGTTGGAGTCCTGGAAGGACCTGACGAGCACCTCGTAGAAGACGGCGCGCTTGAACCAGTCGGGATCGCGGTCCTTGGCGGGGGTGTCCTCGAACATGTCGGGGACGGGCTCATTGACGATCATGGTGTGGGTGACCCTCCGGTCGACGGAAACGGTCGCAGGACGACGATGTGCGCGGGCGTGACGTCTGGCTCCAGACGCACATAGAAGGTCCTGCCCCAGTGATAGGTGTCGCCGGTGAGCTCGTCGCGCACCGGCACGGACTCGTGCCGGTCGAGGCCGAGTCGCGGCATGTCCAACGAGACCGTGGCCTCGTGGGTGTGGTGCGGGTCGAGGTTGACGACCACCAGAACGGTGTTCGAACCCGAGCGTTTGCTGTACGCGATCACCGCCTCGTCGTCGGTGGGGTGGAAGTGGACGTCGCGGAGCTGCTGGAGCGCGGGGTTGCGGCGGCGGATCCGGTTGAGGGCGGTGATCAGCGGGGCCAGCGAACGGCCCTCGCGCTCCGCCGCCGCCCAGTCCCGGGGCCGGATCTCGTACTTCTCCGAGTCGAGGTACTCCTCGCAGTCGGGCCCGGCCGGGGTGTTCTCGCACAGTTCGAAGCCCGCGTACACGCCCCAGGACGGGGAGAGCGTCGCGGCCAGCACGGCCCGCGCCTCGAAGGCCGGCCGGCCGCCGGCCTGGAGGTGGCCGGGGAGGATGTCCGGTGTGTTCACGAAGAAGTTGGGCCGCATGTACGCGGCGGACTCGCCCGCCAGCTCCGTGACGTAGTCGGTGATCTCCTGCCGGGTCTCGCGCCAGGTGAAGTACGTGTACGACTGCTGGAAGCCGACCGCGGCGAGGGCCTTCATCATCGCCGGCCGGGTGAACGCCTCGGCGAGGAAGACCACGTCGGGATCGGTCCCGTTGATCTCCCCGATCACCCGCTCCCAGAAGACCACGGGTTTGGTGTGCGGGTTGTCGACCCGGAAGATCCGCACCCCGTGGCCCATCCAGAACCGCAGAACGCGCACCGACTCGGCGACCAGCCCGTCCATGTCCCGGTCGAAGGCGATCGGGTAGATGTCCTGGTACTTCTTCGGCGGGTTCTCGGCGTACGCGATCGACCCGTCCGCCCGGTGGTGGAACCACTCCGGATGCCGCTGGACCCAGGGGTGGTCGGGGGAGCACTGGAGCGCGAAGTCGAGCGCCACCTCCATCCGCAGCCCGTGGGCCACCGCCACGAAGTGGTCGAAGTCCTCCAGCGTGCCGAGGTCCGGGTGGACCGCGTCGTGGCCGCCCTCGGCGGAGCCGACCGCCCAGGGCACCCCCACGTCCTGCGGACCGGCCACCAGGCTGTTGTTGCGGCCCTTGCGGTGGGTGGTCCCGATCGGGTGCACGGGCGGCAGGTACACCACGTCGAAGCCCATCGCGGCGACCCCCGGAAGCCGCTCGGCGGCCGTGCGGAAGGTGCCGCTCACCACCCGGCCGGGCCGCCCGCCGCGCCCCGGCTCCACCCGGGCCCCCTCCGAGCGGGGGAACAGCTCGTACCAGGAGCCGAACAGTGCCCGGCGCCGCTCCACCACCAGCGGCAGCGGACCGGACGAGGAGACCGGTTCGCGCAGCGGGTACCGCTCCAGCGCGGCCCGCGCCTCGGGGACGAGCGCCGCCGCCAGCCGGGCGGCCGCCGGGCGGGAGGTGTCACGGAGCGCGTCGGCCGCCGCCAGCACCGCCTCCCGGCCGTCCCGCTTCGGCACCCCCTCGGCCGCCCGCTCGTACAGCTCGGCGCCCTCGGCCAGGACCAGCGCGGTGTCGAGGTCCGCCGGGATCTTGATCGCGGCGTGGCGCAGCCAGGTGGTGACCGGGTCGCCCCAGCCCTCCACCGCGTACGTCCAACGGCCCTCCGCCTCCGGGGTGACCTCGGCGCCCCACCGGTCGGTGCCGGGGGCCAGCTCCCGCATCGGGAGCCACGGGCCGGGCCGCCCGTCCGGCCCCACCAGCACCACATTGGCGGCCACCGCCTCATGGCCCTCGCGGAAGACCGTCGCGGTGATCAGGAAGGTCTCACCGACGACCGCCTTGGCGGGCCTTTGGCCGCAGTCGACGAGCGGGCGGACGTCGAGCACGGGGATGCGACCGATCAATGGACTCACCTGGGACAGGGCCTCGGGCCGGTGGTGGGGGCGTGGCGCGGTGGCGGAACGCGGGACACGCGCACCGCTGCCGACGGGTTTCGCTCCTTTCTAACCGCTTCGCGGCCGGTCGGCAGGGCGTGGCCGGGGCCGCACCCGTCCGCTTCACCCGACTGGCAGCCGCGGGCCCCGGCGCGGGAAGGGAAAACGGCGCCCGCCCGGACGGAGTACGCCGCGACGCACCCCGTGCCGCGTCCGCCGGGATCCGTACCTCCCCTGTCAAGGTGGAGGGCGTGAAGGCCATCCGTCGGTTCACCGTGCGCCCCGTCCTGCCCGAACCCCTCCGACCGCTCAGCGAGCTCGCCCGCAACCTGCGCTGGTCCTGGCACGCCGGGACCAGAGAACTGTTCCGGGCCGTGGCCCCGGAGGCCGAGGAGGACGACCCGGCGCGGGAGTGCGACCCGGTCCGGCTGCTCGGCGCCGTCACCGCCGGACGGCTCGGCGAGCTGGCCCGGGACGAACCGTTCCTGCACCGGCTGGCCGCGGCCGCCCAGGACCTCCAGGACTACCTGGAGCGGCCCCGCTGGTACCAGGAGCAGCTGGCGCGCGGCGCCGAACTCCCCGACGCCGTCGCCTACTTCTCGCCCGAGTTCGGGGTGACCGCCGCACTGCCCCAGTACTCCGGCGGGCTCGGCATCCTCGCCGGGGACCACCTCAAGGCCGCCAGCGACCTCGGCGTCCCCCTCATCGGCGTCGGCCTGCTCTACCGGCACGGCTACTTCCGCCAGAGCCTGTCGCGCGACGGCTGGCAGCAGGAGCACTACCCGGTCCTCGACCCGAACGAGCTGCCGCTCGCCCTGCTGCGGGAGCCCGACGGCACCCCGAGCCGGGTGGTGCTGGACCTGC
Source organism: Streptomyces sp. NPDC001108 (assembly GCF_053598535.1). Classification (NCBI taxonomy): domain Bacteria; kingdom Bacillati; phylum Actinomycetota; class Actinomycetes; order Kitasatosporales; family Streptomycetaceae; genus Streptomyces; species Streptomyces sp. NPDC001108. The sequence continues at coordinate 45,402 of NZ_JBSFKL010000002.1, read as the reverse complement.
CCGGCGGCCGTTCGCTGCACGCCCGGATCTGGCAGGCCCAGGTCGGCCGGGTCCCGCTGCTGATGCTCGACTCCGGCGTGGAGGAGAACGCGCCGGGCGAACGCGAGGTCACCGACCGGCTGTACGGCGGCGGCAGCGAGCACCGGCTCCTCCAGGAGATGCTCCTCGGCATCGGCGGCGTCCGCGCGGTACGGGCGTACTGCCGCCTCACCGGCCATCCGGCGCCCGAGGTCTTCCACACCAACGAGGGCCACGCCGGCTTCCTCGGGCTCGAACGCGTCCGGGAACTCTCCGGAACCTGCCTCGGCCTCGACGCCGCGACGGAGACCGTACGGGCCGGCACCGTCTTCACCACCCACACCCCGGTGCCCGCCGGCATCGACCGCTTCGAACGCGACCTCGTCGCCCGGTACTTCGGCGACGACGGCGCACTCCCCGGCGTCCCCGCCGAACGCGTCCTGGAGCTGGGCACCGAGACCTGGCCCGGCGGCGACCCGGGCGTCTTCAACATGGCGGTGATGGGCCTGCGGCTCGCCCAGCGGGCCAACGGCGTCTCCACCCTCCACGGCGCGGTCGGCCGCCGCATGTTCGCCGGGCTGTGGCCGGGCTTCGACGCCGCCGAGGTGCCCCTCACCTCCGTCACCAACGGGGTGCACGCGCCCACCTGGGTGGCGCCCGAGATCCTCCGGCTCCGCGCCCGACACGGCGCCGCCCCCGGCCGCTGGGACACCGCCGCCGAGATCCCCGACCGGGAGCTGTGGGAGCTGCGCCGCTCGCTGCGCGCCCGGCTCGTCACCGAGGTCCGCCACCGGCTGCGCGCCTCCTGGCTGGAACGGGGCGCCGCCCCCGCCGAACTCGGCTGGATCGACGGGGTGCTCGACCCGGACGTCCTGACGATCGGCTTCGCCCGCCGCGTCCCCTCGTACAAGCGGCTGACGCTGATGCTCCGCGACCGGGAGCGGCTGACCGGGCTGCTGCTCCACCCGGACCGCCCGGTCCAGATCGTCGTCGCGGGCAAGGCCCACCCGGCCGACGACGGCGGGAAGCGGCTGGTCCAGGAGCTGGTCCGGTTCTCCGACGACCCCCGGGTGCGCCACCGGGTGGTCTTCCTGCCGGACTACGGCATGGCCATGGCCCAGCGGCTCTACCCGGGCTGCGACGTGTGGCTGAACAACCCGCTGCGCCCGCTGGAGGCGTGCGGCACCAGCGGGATGAAGGCCGCGCTCAACGGCTGCCTCAACCTGTCGGTGCGCGACGGCTGGTGGGACGAGTGGTACGAGCCGGACTTCGGCTGGGCGATTCCCACCGCCGACGGACCGGTCGTGGACGAGGAGCGCCGCGACGACCTGGAGGCGGCCGCGCTCTACGAACTGATCGAGGACCGCATCGCGCCGCGCTTCTACGACCGGGGCGGGGAGGGGCTGCCGGAGCGCTGGATCGAGATGGTCCGTCGCACCCTCGGCGTGCTCGGGCCGAAGGTGCTGGCCGGGCGGATGGTGGGGGAGTACGTGGAGCGGCTGTACGGGCCCGCCGCACGCGCCGGACGCGCCCTGGACGCCGGGACGGCCCGCCGCCTGGCGGAGTGGAAGGCCAAGGTCCGCGCCGCCTGGCCGCAGGTGGCCGTCGACCATGTGGAGGCCGAGCCGTCCACCGCGGCGGACGGCTCCGCCGAGCTGGGCGCCACCCTGACCCTGCGGGTCCGGGCCGCCCTCGGGGAGCTGGACCCGGGCGACGTGGAGGTGCAGGCGGTGGCGGGCCGGGTGGACACGGCGGACGGCATCTCCGACGCCCAGGTCTTCCCGCTGAAACCGGCCGGCGGCCAGGACCTGGAGGGCCGCTGGCTGTACGAGGGGCCGCTCGCCCTGGACCGCACCGGCCCGTACGGCTACACGGTGCGGGTGCTCCCGGCCCATCCGCTGCTGGCGTCCGGGGCGGAGCTGGGCCTGGTGGCGCTGCCCCCGGAGAAGGCGGCGGGGGAGGGCGACGGGGCGGCCGGCGGGCCGATGCGCTGACCGGCCGGAACGCGGAACCGCCCGGCGGGAGCGTGGACTCCCGCCGGGCGGTGGTCACCGGTGCCTGACCGGTGCGGGCTCAGAAGGTGAGCTTGAAACCGTTGATCTTGCCGCTGTCGCCGGTGTACATGTCCTGGACCTTGAGCTTCCAGGTGCCGTTGGCGACCTGCGCCGAGGCGTCGACGGTGTACGTCTCCTTGACGTCGGCCGCGGAGTCGCTGATCGAGGCGCTCTTCAGCCGGTACGAGGTGCCGTTCGGGCCGACCAGGTCGATGTTCAGGTCACCGCGCCAGCTGTGGGTGATGTCCACCGTGACCTTGAGGGCGCTCGGCGCGTTGCCGGTGACACCGGTGACGTTGACCGAGCTGGTGACGGCCGCGCCGTGGTCCGGAATGGCGACCGAGGTGGTGCTCTCGAAGACCGTACCCGGGTTCGGGTTGCCGCCGCCGTCACGGGTGCCGACGTTGACGGCCGCCCAGGCGTCGCCCACCGCCTTGTACTCGGCGCTGGTGGCGCCGTACAGGTCGGCGGCCGCCGCGAGCGTGCCGGTGCGGGCCGCCGCGTAGTTGGTGGTGGAGGTGAACTTGGTGGTGAGCGCCTTGAACCAGATCTTCTCGGCCTTGGCCAGGGAGATGCCGGTCACCGGCAGGCCGTCGGAGGTCGGGGAGTTGTAGGAGACCCCGTTGACGACCTTCGCGCCGCTGCCCTCGGCGAGCAGGTAGAAGAAGTGGTTGGCGATGCCCGAGGAGTAGTGGACGTCGACGTTGCCGACACCCGAGTACCAGGAGTCCTTGGACGCGCCGTCCTTGCTCGGCTTGTCCATGTAACGCAGCGGCGAGCCGTCACCGTTGATGTCGATCTTCTCGCCGATGAGGTAGTCGCCCGGGTCGGCGCTGGTGTTCGAGTAGAACTCGACCGCGCTCGCGAAGATGTCGCTGGTGGCCTCGTTGAGGCCGCCGGACTCGCCGCTGTACACCAGGTTGGCGGTGGACGCGGTGACACCGTGCGACATCTCGTGCGCCGCGACGTCGAGGGCGGTCAGCGGGTGGGTGTTGCCCGAGCCGTCGCCGTACGTCATGCAGAAGCAGCTGTCCTGCCAGAACGCGTTGACGTAGTTGTTGCCGTAGTGGACGCGGGAGTACGCGCCGACGCCGTCGCCCCGGATGCCGGTGCGGCCCTGGACGTTCTTGTAGTAGTCCCAGGTCTCCGCGGCGCCGTAGTGGGCGTCCGCGCCCGCCGTCTCGGCGTTCGTCGGGGTGCCGTCGCCCCAGGTGTCCGTGGAGTTGGTGAACAGCGTCCCGGTGCCGGACGTACCGTGGTTCAGGTTGTACGTCTTGTGGTTGCCGCGGCCGGTGTCGGTCAGCGTGTACGACGGGGCGGTGCCCAGGGTCACCTTGCCGCTGTACTCGGTGTTGCCGACGCCCTTCTCGACACCCTGCCACTCGAACAGCTTCGCCCCGGTGGCCGCGTCGGTGACGACGTGGAGCTCGTTGGGGGTGCCGTCGTCCTGGAGGCCGCCGACGACGGTCTCGTAGGCGAGCTGCGGCTTGCCCTGCGCCATCCAGACGACCTTGCGGGGAGCCTGGCTGGCCTCGGTCTTCTTCGACCCGTCGGCCTTGGCGAGGCCCAGGGCCTGGCTCTCGGCCTTGGCGGGCGCGATGTCCGCCTTCAGGTCCACGGCCTTCAGCTCCGTGCTGGTCACCCGGGACGCCTTGGTGACGCCCAGCGTCTTGCCGGCCTTGCTCTCCTCGACGACCATGTCGCCGCCGAGCACCGGCAGGCCCGCGAAGGTGCGCTCGTAACGCGTGTGCGTGGTGCCGTCGTTGTCCTGGATGACGTCCTTGACGACGAGCTTCTCCTGGGCGCCGAGGCCGAGGCCCTTGGCCGTGGCCGCCTTGGTCGCGTCGGCCTCGCGGATCAGCTCGGCCCGCTGGGAGGGCGAGAGCTGCTTGGGCAGGGCCCCGGTCCGGGCCCCGACGGTCGCCTGTGCCGCGGCGGAGCCGGTGGGGGTGGCGGTGGCGGTGCCGGTCTGGACACCGACGGCGAGGAGGGCTGCTGCGGCGATCAGAGCGCCGGTCGCGGTGGCACGACGGCTGTGCGTGGATCTCACGCGGACTCCTTCTGCGAGGGGGGTACCGGCGGCTCAGACGAGCCGTCCGGGGTGAGCGAGAAGTGCGCAGAACGGGGTGAAGGTTGTCAGCCGCGGGCCGTTCCTGTCAGGAGCGCGTCAACAACTTGGCCGGAACTCGTTCGTTGCCGGAAAGGTCATGTTCGTTAAGCGGACGTTTCGCGGATCACCACCGGGGCGGTGCGGCTCTCACATACGGGCCGGGTCCGGTGGCGGGAGCCGAGGTGGGCTCACGGGCGTCGCATTCGAACAGGCTTCACGGGAAGAGGAGTTCGGGGCTGGCCGAGATGGGCTACGGATGTGGCTGAATTCCCACCGTCCGCTCCGCGGTGTACGTCCCCCAACACGCTTCCCCGGGCACACGGCGGCGGCCGGCGCCGCCCCTCGGTGGGGGCGACGCCGGCCGCGGGCGGGGGAGGCGTCAGATCGTGAGCACCATCCGGAAGCGGGCGGTGCCGGAGAGCATCTTGCGGTACGCCTCCTCGGCCCCGTCCAGCGGAACCGTCTCGGTCATCGGACGGATGCCGTGCAGGGCGCTGAACGCGAGGGTGTCCTGCACGTCCTGCGCGGTGCCGGAGGGATGGCCCCGGACGACCCGGCCGGACATCAGCAACTGGTTGGGGCTGATCCCCAGCGGCTCCGCGTCCGCCCCGATCACCACCAGCTCGCCGCGCGGGGCCAGCCCGTCCACGGTCGCCGTGATCGCCTCGGAGCTGGCGGCGGTGGCCAGGACGACCCGGGCCCCGCCCAGGGACTGGAGCGCGTCCGCCACGGCGATGTCCGCCGTGCTGTCGACGTAGTGGTGCGCGCCCAGCTCCCGCGCGAACCCGGCCTTGGCACCGCCGCGTGCGATCGCCACCGTCTCGAAGCCCATCGCCGCCGCGTACTGCACCCCCAGATGGCCCAGACCGCCGATCCCGAGCACCGCGACCAGGTCCCCGGGCCGGGCGGCACTGCGCCGCAGCCCGTTGTACGTGGTCACCCCGGCGCAGGCCATCGGCGCCGCGTCGGCCGCCGTCAGCGCGTCCGGGATCCGGGCCAGGGCGTCCGCCGGAACCGTCACGCTCTGCGCGTACCCTCCGTCGTACGCCCACCCGGGCACCTTCAGGTTCACGCACACCACGAAGTCGCCCCGGCGGCACGGGACGCAGTGCCCGCAGCTCCCGCCGAACCAGCCCACCGCCACCCGGTCGCCCACCTGCCAGGCGTCCTCCGTGCCCGCGCCCAGCTCCGCGATCCGCCCGGCGATCTCGTGCCCCGGCACCACCGGGAACCGCACCCCCGGCACCAGGTCCTCCACGAACAGGGTGTCGCTGTGGCAGATCCCGCAGGCCTCCACCGCCACCCGGACCTGCCCCGGGCCGGGCTCGGACACCACCCGCTCGACGACTTCGAGGGGGCCGCCGGCGGCGGCCGCCTGCGCGACTCGGTACACACGGGGAACGCTGCTCATCCGACCCTCCGGGGGCATCTGCGAACGGGCCCCCCTGGGACGGGTCGTCGAACCGTCCGGCCCCAGTAGACCAGCTCGGGCCCGTGCGGACGCGCGTGACGCACGGAGCGTCCGGCGGATCCGGTCCGGGTGCCGGGTGCCGGGTTCGGGTTCGTGAAGGTGCGGGTGCGGGCCTGGCGCGCCCCGGCTGCCGGGATGCCGTGGCGCGGCCCCCGGGTCAGGCCGCCGGCGACGGACCGCCCCCGCCGTGCCAGGACCGCCAGAGCGCCGCGTACGTCCCACCGGCCGCCACGAGCTCGTCATGGGTGCCCAGTTCCGTGATCCGGCCGCTCTCCATCACGGCCACCCGGTCCGCGTCCTGCGCCGTCTGGAGCCGGTGCGCCACGGCGACGACGGTCCGGCCCGCCAGCACCGCCGCCAGCGCCCGCTCCGTGTGCCGGGCCGTCCCCGGGTCCAGCAGCGCCGTCGCCTCGTCGAGGACCAGCGCGTGCGGATCGGCCAGCACCACCCGCGCCAGGGCGAGCTGCTGGGCCCGCGCGCCGTCCGGCCGGTGCGCCCCGGGGCCCAGGTCGGTGTCGAGCCCGTCCGGCAGCCACTCGGCCCCGTCGTCGACGCCCACCGCGGCCAGCGCGGCGCGCAGTTCGGCGTCGTCGGCGTCCGGCGCGGCGATCCTCAGGTTGTCCCGGAGCGTGCCGAGGAAGACGTGCTGCTCCTGGGTGACCAGGACGACCTGGCGGCGCGGCCGTTCGGCGGCCGGCCCGGCGACCGGCGCCCGCCCCACCGTCACCGACCCGGTCCGGGGCGCGTCCAGCCCGGCCAGCAGCCTGCCCAGCGTCGTCTTGCCCGCCCCGGAGGGGCCCACGACCGCGAGCCGCTCCCCGGGACGGACCGTCAGATCGACCCCGCGCAGCACGTCGTCCCCGCCGTCGTACGCGTACGACACGCCCCGCACCTCGATCCGGCCGTCGGCCGGTACGGAGGCCGCTTCGGGGACCGGGACGGGGGAGGGCGCCGGCACCTGCGCCGTGGAGCCCACGCCCTCGACCCGGGCGAAGGAGGCCCCGCTGCTCTGGAGCTGCTCCAGCCGCTGGAGGACCGTGTCCAGCGGCTGGGAGAGCTGCCGCAGATACAGCGCCGCGGCCACCACCGCACCGATGCTCACCGCACCCCGCGCGTGCAGCGCCCCGCCGAGCAGCAGCACCCCGGCCACCGGCACCACGTACGAGACGTCGATCGCCGGGAAGAGCACACTGCGCAGGAACAACGTCCGCGTCCTGGTCCGCAGGCACTCCTCGGCCGCCGCCCCGCAGGCCGCGATCCGCCGCTCCTGGAGCCCGAGCGCCTCGACGGTACGGGCGCCCCGCGCCGTCTCCGCGAGCTGCTGGGCGAGCGCGGAGTTGGCACGCCCCTCGGCCAGGTACGCGGCCGGTGCCCGGCGCAGGTACCAGCGCGCGGCGAACCAGATCCCGGTCAGCCCCAGCACCCCGCAGACACCGAGCAGCGGATCGAGCGCGACGACCGCGCCGACGATGAACAGCGCCTGCACCGAGGAGATCAGCACCTCCGGACCGGCGTCCCGCAGCGTGGCGCCGACCAGGGCTACATCAGTCGTGCCCCGGGTCAGCAGATCGCCCGTACCGGCCCGCTCCGCCACCCGGGCGGGCAGCGCCAGCGTCCGTTCGGTGAACTCCTCGCGGATGCGCGCCAGGGCCCGTTCGCCGAAGCGGTGCCCCACCGAACCGGCCCAGCGGACCAGCAGCAACTGCGCCACGGCGAAGCCGAGCAGGGCGAGCGCCAGCCGGTCCACCGCGGCCGCCCCGCCGCCGGCCACGACCTCGTCGACGATCCGCCCGAGCAGCCACGGGCCGACCAGACCGGCCCCGGCGGCCAGCGCGTTGAGCCCGATCATCGCGGCGAAGGCGCGACCGTCCAGCCGGACCAGCCGCACCGCCGCCCGGAACGTACGGGACGGCCCGGCGACGGGCAGCCCCCGGGATTCCCGCCCGGTCACGGTGCTCATCGCACGCCCTCCTCGTACGGTGCGCCGGGCGGCCCGCCGACCGGGTCGTCGTCCGTGCCCCGGGACACCAGGCGCCGGTAGCCGGGCTCCCGTTCCAGCAGCTCGTGGTGGCTCCCGGTGGCCGCGACCCGGCCCTCGACCAGGTAGTGCACGGTGTCCGCCCGGTCCAGCACGAGCGGCGAGGTGCTGGTGACGAGCGTGGTGCGGCCCGCCCGGGCGGCCCGCAGCCGGTCCGCCACGGCCGCCTCGGTGTGCGCGTCCACCGCCGAGGTGGGCTCCACCGCCAGCAGCACCTCGGGATCGGCCAGCAGTGCCCGCGCCAGCCGGATCCGCTGGCGCTGGCCCCCGGAGAGATTGCCGCCCCGCGCGTCCACCGGCGCGTCCAGCCCGTCCGGCAGCCCGCGCACGATGTCCTCGGCCACGGCCGCGTACAGGGCGCGCTCGATGGCCTCCGCGTCCCGGTCCCGGGCACCGCCGAGCACCTCGCGCAGCGGCCCGGCGAACAGTTCGGCGTCGTTGTCCGCGACCAGGATCCGGCTCCGCACCCGCGCCGGATCGACCTCGTCCAGCCGTACGTCCCCCCAGGTCACCGCCGAATCGGTGAACCGCCCCAGCCGCTCGACCACCGCCGCCGACCGGCCCGGCCGGGCACCGGCCAGCGCGGTCAGCCGCCCCGGCACCACCTCCACCCCGGACTCCGGGTCACGCAGCACGGCGGGCCCGGCGGGCGGGTCCGCCCCGATCCCGTCCCCGCTCCCCGCGCCGGGCCCCAGGGACAGGAAGCGGACGACCCGGCGGGCGGCGACCAGCCCCCGGCTCAGGTCGTAACCGCCCTCGATGAAGAACTCGACCGGCACCACCAGCACCGCCGCGTACCCGTACACCGCGACCAACTCGCCCACGCTGATGGTTCCTTCGGCCGCCATCCGGGCCGCCAGCCAGGTCACCACCCCGAGGAACAGGGTCGGCAGACCCACCCCGAGCGCCCGTATCCAGCTCGTCACCGCGCCGACCCGGTACCCCTCCTCGCACAGCTCCCGCGAGGAGCGCCGGAAACGCTCGGCGTACACCTCCTTGCCGCCGATGCCGTTGAGCACCCGCAGCCCCCCGACCATGTCCTCGAACCGGCCCGCGAGCAGCCCCTGCCGCTCCCGGTACGCCGCCTCCACCCCCTGCAACCGCCCCAGCAACGGCCCCACCAGCACCATCAGCAACGGCACCCCGACCAGCACCACGACGGCGAGCAGCGGATCGACCGCCAGCAGCAGCCCGGCCACCACGACGAAGGCGAGCACCGTGCCCACCCCGGGGCCGGTGATGGTCAGTGTGTTCGCGATCATGGCGACGTCACCGAACCCGATGGTGACGACCTCCCCGGCGGTGACCTTGCGCGGCAGCTCGCCACCCAGCCGGGTCGCCTGTGCGACGACGGCCCGCACCGACCGGAGGACGGCGTCCAGCCGCACCCGGGTCATCGTGCGGTGCCGCATGATCGCCAGCCAGGCGTTCAGCACCCCCACCCCCAGCAGCGCCGCGACCCACCCGCCCAGCGCGGGCCAACTCCCCGGCCGCAGACCGTCGTCGATCGCCCGGGAGAGCAGATAGGGCGGCAGCGCCAGACAGACCATCCACGCACTGCCCAGCACCGAACCCGCCGCGACCCGGCGGCGCTGGCAGACGATCAGCCACCACAGATACCGAAGGGGTCCCCGGAGATCGGGCGGCCGTACGCCCCGCTCGCCGTGCCGCCCTGGCCGCTCTCGCATCGGAGCCCCTCCCCCTGGAGTCGGTCGAGCACGCCCGCCGAAGCGCGTTCCGTGGAGCGTACCGACAGGGTGTACGTGCAGTCGGCGTCGGGGACCACGACGAGCAACGGGGACCCGTCCCTGAGGAGTTCGTGTGCGGCGCGCTGGCTGCGCCGGTCCTCGTACCAGGCGCGGAGGTCGGCGAGGTGCCCGCAGCCCGTGTCGAGGTCGAGCCGGTCCGCGATCCACAACGCCTGCCCGCCGAGCCAGCAACGGGGGCCAGTGCGTCCAGGTCGCCGCCAACCTGATCGCCCCGCATGGCGTGGTCCTGATCCTGGCCGGGGACCCGGACACCGCCCTGCGCGGTACGGCGGCGACCGGACTGGCCGCCTCCCCGGACCGGAGCCCCGCCGTCGCCGACGCCCTGTGGACGCTGCTCGACGAGGACGACCCGATCACCCGCCTGGAAGCCGCCTACGGCCTCGCCCTGCGCGACGACCCCCGCACCGCCGACGCCATCGACCGGCTCGGTCCTCTCAATCGCTTCGATCCCGATCACCGCGCCAACGCCCTGTGGGACTGGAAGCGGCGGAGAGCGAGCACCCCCGCAGGGTGATCTGCCGGGTCAGACGGTGCCGAACTCCCCCGCCTTCACGCCCGCCACGAACGACGAAGCGGGAACGCTCAGCACCGGACCACCCGGGTTCTTCGAGTCGCGGACGGGGACAGCGCCCCGGTGATCCGAGGGAGGAGGACCGGGTCGCCCGTGCCCGCCCGGCACGCGTTCATCCTCACCATGGCGTCCGGATCGCGGACGAGGGCGGCCAGTGCGGTCCTGGCCGCGTCGGTGAGGGGAACACCGTCGCCGACGAAGGCGGCGGGGACCTCGCGGCGTACGCGGGGGTCGGGATGGTCGGCGTAGCGGAGCCCGATCGCCTCCAGGTCGGGGTGCTCGTACTGGGTGAAGGCTTCGAGCACGTGCGCCAGCACCTCCCTGTCCGTCTCCTCGGCCGCCCAGACGGCCAGCAGATCGCTCGCCTCCGTCAAGAAGGACGGGGTGGAATCGGTGATGCTCCGCATCCACAGACAGCGCGCGACGACGCTGCGGTGCTCGGGGTCGGGGTGGTGCCGGTGGGCGACCAGGGCCGACCAGGTCTCGGGGCTGCGGCGCCGGCAGAGGACCCAGCAGACCTGCCACCAGGTCGCCTGGTCCTCGTCCGGCCGCCCCGCGGCGCGGGCGATCAGCTCGTCCACCGGGGTGAGGACGCGGAAGGCCCACTCCAGCGCCGTCAGGATCGCGCCGTGCCCGGCCCGTGCGACGAGGCCGCCCAAGGAGACCTGGCCGACCGTTTCCCAGGAGTACACGCCGTCCTGGACCGGGACCGCCACGGCGGGGCCCGGCGCACCGGTCCGGCGCCGCAGCTCTTCCGGGGCACCCGTCTCGTACCAACGCCGGGCCAGGGCGAGCAGCGCCTCGCGCGTGTCCCGCGGCAGCCGTAGCCGGGGCTCGTCGCCCAGCACCGCCGAGAAGCCCGCCGGGGAGCCGCCGTCGACGGCCCGCCACAGCGGGGTGGTCCCGTCGGGGAGCATCCGGTCGGGGTCCGCGCCGCCCTCCACCAACGCCTCGGCCACCGGGGCGTCGTAGGCGGCCACGGCCGAGCACAGCAACGGCAGCCCGTCCGCGTCCACCGCGTCGGGACGCGCGCCCTCGTCCAGCAGAGCCCGAACGGTCCCGGCGTCCCCTGCCCGTACCGCCGCTGCGAGGCGACCGTCGAGCGCGCCCTCATCCATGTGTTCCCCCGCCCACCCGGGGGCGCCGACGTCGGCGCCCCCACGCCCAGCCGTCCCGAACCCGGCGGAACGACAACCCGGCAGGTCCTCGGTACGGCCAGACGGGTGACTGATTCACTCGTGCGTGTTCCGAGGGTGCGCCACCTGGCTGAGCTGGGCAGCTTCCGGCCGGAGCGGGTCGCGACCCGGCGGCCCGACCATCACCTCTCGGGAGACTCTATGCGTATTCGGACGGCACTCGCCGCTCTCACCCTCGCTACGGCCGGCCTGATCGGTGCGGCAGGCGCCGCCTGCGCCCAGGAAGGGCCCGACGCGAACTGGGGCCAGGGCCAGTTCATCGTCAACCAGGACGGTGCGGGCGTCGAGAGCGCCCAGTCGTCCGTGGCGGCGGACGGCGTCAGCCACGCCGGCTTCTGGATCTGGTCGGACGCGAACGGTGTCTCCGGTTCGTTCAACGGCTCCGGCGCCACCTGGAACAACGACTAGACCTCCATACCCCGCACGACACACGAAACACACCGCATGACACCGGCGCTTCCGTTCGGCTCCAGGGCCGGGCGGAAGCGCTGCGTCGTTCCGCCCCCACGACGACCGCCCGCCCCCGGACCCCTCGCCCCGCCAATCGACTTGGGAGAGTCACGACCATGGCGACGGCCGAGCCGCTGCTCACCACCATCGACGATGTCATCGCCCGCATGGAGCAGATCGACACCGAACTCGACCCCCGCGACGGGGTCGCCTGTTTCAACCACATGTATCTGAAGGTCACCAAGCTGGTGAAGGAGAACATCACCGCCGGCACCTTCGGCGACAGCGCGTTCCTGGAGAGGATGGACGTCATCTTCGCGGGTCTCTACCTGCGCAACATCGATGCCGACAACGCGGGGCATCCGGTCGACACGGCCTGGGCCCCGCTGTTCGCCGCCCGCGACAACCGGATCATCTGGCCCCTCCAGTTCGCGCTGGCCGGGATGAACGCCCACATCAACCACGACCTGCCCGTCGCCGTCGTCGACACCTGCGCCGAGCGCCGCACCACCCCCGACACCCCGCCGGTCCACCACGACTACGAGAAGGTCAACGACCTCCTCGCCTCCGTCGAGGCCGAGGTGCGTGCCGAGTACGAGCCCAGGATCGCCAAGCTGGCGACCCGGGACGCGGAGGCGCTGAAGCACGCCATCAGCGCCTTCTCCATCTCCGAGGCCCGCGAGGTCGCCTGGCGGACCGCCGAGCAGTTCTGGCTGGAGAAGCACAGCCTCGACCCCCTGGCCTACCGCCACCACGAAGCCGCCGTGGCGCGAACCGTCGCCGGTGCGAGCCAGGGCATCCTCCTGCCCGTCGTCCCCATGCCGCCGGACTGAGGGCGTTGGACATCGGGAGCGGCCGCCGGACCGGAAGAGCCCGGTCCGGGGGCCGCTCCCGAGGGCCGGCCGGTCCGGGACGCCGATGCCCGGCCGGCCGGATGCCGTGCCGCGACGGGCCGTATCCCCGTACACGTCCCCCCGCACGGCAGGTGGTGCTTCGAGGACAGGCGCTACGGCGACCACGGCGCCCAGGGCAGGGCCTCGCGCCAGCCGGGGCGCCCGGCCGCCCAGTCCTGGACCACCCTGGCCACCGGCTCCACCGAGAAGGGGCCCTGGTCGCGGGGGACGGTCGCCTGGAAGTGCCGGTCGGGCCCGCCCTCGCGGTACTCCACCTGGTAACTCATGTCGTCGTTGAGATAGACCTGGATGTAGTGCTGGCCGGCCGGCTCCGCGCCGAGCCGGTTCACGACGACGAACCGCCAGGTGAGGCTCATGTCGGCCAGGAGGTCGTGCAGGGCCTCCTCGGACGGGTCGTCCCAGGTCTTCCCGGTCGCCTCGACGGCCCGGATCATCGGAGAACTCATGGACGTGACGTTAGCGTCCGCCTCCGACAACGCCGTTGCCGCGATCAGCCCTACTCAGCCGTCCTCGCTTCCCGGCCCTGGCCCACTTCGCGCGCGACATCCGCCCCCTCGGGGTGGAGCGCCGCGAGGCGTTCGAGGAGATCCTCGCCGCCCAGCTCGCCCACATCGAGGCGGCGGTCTGAAGGCAGGGTCTACGGGCGTGCGTCGAGCATGTCGAGGTAGTGCCGGTTGTACATCACGCCCAGGACGTTCCCGAAGGGATCGGTCACGGAGGCGGTGACGAAGCCGGGGCCGCGCTCCATGAGCGGTTCGTACTCCTTCGCCCCCAGGGACAGCAGCCGTTCCAGCGTCGCGGGCACGTCGTCGACGTGCCAGTACACGATCGCGCCGCCCGGACCTGCCTCCGCGCCGGCGGGCGCGTAGCGGCTGTCGATCAGCCCCAGCTCGTGCTGGTGGTCGCCGATCCGGAACTCCGCGTACCCGGGGCGCTCGAAGTACGGCTCGACGCCCAGCAGTTCCGTGTACCACTCCTTCGCCGCCGTCAGGTCCGTGGTCCAGAAGCTGACGGTGGTCAGTCCTCGCAGCATGGCGCCCCCTTGGTCACCCGCCGGGGTCCCGTACCCCGGCCGGTGCCGCGACTGTAGGACGCCATCAGGTCGGATTCCGTTTTATTGGGGCTCAGGAGGCCGGGGCGGGCAGGAACTCCGGCTGGTCGAGCAGGCGCAGCCAGCTTCCGTCGGGCTGGCGGCGGACGACCTGCGCACGGGCCCCGGTGCCGTCCTTCGGCGGGGTCGAGGTGAGCGCGATGTCGCCGCTGACCAGGGTGGGCAGCGGCTGCTCCGGCGCGAAACGCGGGGCGTGGGCCAGCACCTTTGCCCACAGCTCACGGATCGCCTCCCGGCCGACCGTCAGCCGGCCGGGAGGATAGGCGAGCACCGCGTCCTCCTCGTAGAGCGCGGCGACCCCGGCCGCGTCCCCGGCATTGGACCGCTCCACGAACAGACGGGTGATGTCCTCGGGGCGCATGGCCTTCTCGTACTCCGGCACGGGTTCCTCCTGCTGTCGGGCATCGGCACCGCCGCGGTGCCGCTTCGGTCCTTCCAGGGTGGTGGCCCGGTGATCAGAAGTCCAACAGATGGAAATGCTGAGAACTAGAATCTCTGGTCATGGATCTGAGGCAGTTGGAGTACTTCGTCGCGGTCGCCGAGGAACGGAACTTCACCCGCGCCGCGGAGCGGGTGCACATCAGCCAGTCCGGTGTCAGCGCGCAGATCGGACGGCTCGAACGGGAGCTGGGCGCCGAGCTGTTCGACCGGTCGGCCCGCACCGTCATGCTCACCGTCGCCGGGAAGGCCGTTCTCGAACACGCCCGTGCCGCGCTCGCCGCGGCCGGAGCGGTCGGGCAGGCGGTGGGGGAGGTGACCGGCCTGATCCGTGGCGCGCTGACCGTGGGGATGGTCGTGGGCTGCACCCTCACCCCGCTCTTCGACGCCCTCGCCGCCTTCCACGAGGAGCACCCGGGCGTGGAGCTCTCGCTGCTGGAGGACCGGTCCGACCGGCTCCTCGACGACGTACGCGCCGGCGCCGTCGACCTGGCGCTCGTCGGCACCGCGACCGCCGCCCACGAGGGGCTGGAGACGCTGACCGTCCTCGGCGAACGGCTCGTCGCGGCGGTCCCGGCCGGGCACCCCCTGGCCCGGCGACGGCGGGTCGTCCTGGGTGACCTGATGGCCCATCCGATCGTCTGCATGCCGCCCGGGACCGGCCTGCGCGCGGTGTTCGACCTGGCCTGCGCCGCACAGGGCCTCCGGCCCGTGATCGCGTTGCAGGCCAGCGCGGCGGAGGCACTGGCCGACCTCGCCGCCCGGGGCCTCGGCGTCGCCGTCCTCAGCGGTTCCATGGCCGAGGCCCACCGGGACCGGCTCACCGCCCGCACCCTCGTCGACGTCGAGACGCCGGGGCTGCTGGCCCTGGTCTGGAGGAGCGCCCACAACCCGGCGGTGCGCGCGATGGTCGGGCACGCCCGGTCCGCGTTCCGGGACTTTCCCGGCGTGCGCCCGTAGCCCCCCGGTCCCGTGGGTAGACAGTCCCTCGTTCAGGTGACGCCGGGACAACCGGCCCCGGGCACCGGCGGCCGACGCCAGGATGGCCCATCGACATGCGACCGTGGACTGTCTGTAGGGAGCGGAAGATGCGGGACCGGAAGCGGGCGACCCCGCTGGACCATGCCATCCAGGCGTATCCGGTGCAGGACGGAACCGACGCCCACTCGCACTTCGGGTGCGTGCTCCATCTGCGCGGGACCCCGCCGGACGCCGACGGCCTCCGCCGCCACCTGGAGGAGCGGCTCGCCCGGCTCCCCGGCCTGCGCACCGTGCTGGACGCCCGGACCGGCCGCTGGCACACCAAGGACCCCGACCTCGCCCTGCACGTGCAGGAGTTGTTGGTGCCGCCCGGGGACGACGCCCTGCGCGACGCGGCGCGGGAGGTCCTGCGGACGCCGCTCCCCGGGGACGTTCCCCCTTGGCTGATGGCGCTCCTCCGCGAGGAGGAGTCCGGCCGCTGCGCCCTGGTGTACCGGGTCCACCACGCCGTCCAGGACGGTGCGGGCATGCTGCACACGCTGGAGGAGCTGTTCTCGGCGGAGCCCGTCGCGCCGCAGGAGTCGTCGGCCGTGTACCGGAAGGCCCAGGGGGTCCGGCTGTCCCGGCCGGGGGACTGGCTGCGGGCCGGGGCCCTGACGCTGCGGCTCCTCGGACGGTGCCGGGCGTGGCAGGCCCCGGAGTACCGCTTCTCCACCACCCGGGATCTCGACTGCGTCGCCGTCCCGGCCGACTGGCTCAACCCGCCCGACGGGGAGGGCGGTTCCCGCAACGACGTGTTCCTCGCCGCGACGGCACGGGCGGTACGGAACTGGGCCGCCGCGTCCGGCGCGGGACCGGTGCGCCGGGGCGAGGTCTCCATGCTGGTCCCCGCCAACCTGCGCACGGACCGGGATCTCGACCGGCCCGGCAACCCGCTGGTGCTCGCGCCGGTGCGGGTGCCCGCGCCCCCGGCCGGGCGCCCGGCGCCGGTGCGTTCCGCCACCCGGGCGTTGCGCGACCCCGCCGTACGGTTCCTGCTCGACCGGTTCGGCGGGATCATGCCCCACCGGCTCGCCGCCCTCCAGCTCAGGTCGCTCGGCACCCCGTCCCGGACCATGCCGATCGTGTCGAACCTGACGCTCCGTCATCCGCTGGCGGTGCTGGGCGCCGAGGTGGTGCGGATCGACCCCCTGATGTGTCTGCCGCAGGGATTTCCCTTCACCGTGCTGATGATCACCCACGGCGGGACCTCGGTGGCGTGCTTCGTGACGGAATCGGGCCTGCCCGGCCTGGCCACGCTCCCCGCGCGCTGGCGCGACGCGCTCGACGACCTCCGGACGGCCGGCCACGGCACGGTCCCGGACCCGCGAACGGGGACGGGGGCCGGGGAGAGCCCGGACCCGGCGCCGGCGCGTCCCTGACACGCCGCGCCGGACCGGCCGGTGCCCCGGCCGCTACGTCAGACTGTCCCGCCACGCCCGGTGCAGGCCCGCGAAGCGGCCGGTGGCGGCGATGAGTTCGGCGGGGGTGCCGTCCTCCACGACGCGGCCGTGCTCCATCACCAGGACCCGGTCCGCGATCTCCACCGTGGACAGCCGGTGGGCGATCACCACCGCGGTCCGACCGTGCAGCACCGTGTCCATCGCCTGCTGCACCGCGCGCTCGCCGGGGATGTCCAGCGAGCTGGTCGCCTCGTCGAGGATCAGCACCGCCGGGTCGGCGAGCAGGGCGCGGGCGAAGCCGACGAGCTGGCGCTGGCCGGCCGAGATCCGGCCGCCCCGCTTGCGCACGTCGGTGTCGTAGCCGTCGGGCAGGGCGCTGATGAACTCGTGCGCCCCGATCGCCTTCGCGGCCCGCTCGATGTCCGCGCGGCTCGCGTCCGGGCTGCCGATCGCGATGTTCTCCGCGACCGTCCCGGAGAACAGGAACGCCTCCTGCGTCACCATCACCACCCCGCGCCGCAGTTCCGGTACGGCCAGGTCCCGCAGGTCCGTGCCGTCGAGCAGCACCCGGCCCTCCGTCGGGTCGTAGAACCGGGCCAGCAGCTTCGCCAGCGTCGACTTGCCCGCGCCGGTCGAGCCGACCACGGCGACGGTCTGCCCGGCCGGGATCGTCAGATCGAACCGGGGCAGTACCTCGCCGCCCGTCCGGTACGCGAACCGCACCCCGTCGAAGACGACCTCCCGGCCCGGGGCCTCGCCGGTGCGGGCGGGCAGCTCCCGGGGGGCCGGGGGCTCCGGCACGGACGGGGTCTGGGCCAGCAGCCCCGCGATCTTCTTCAGCGAGGCGGCCGCCGACTGGTACGAGTTGAGGAACATGCCGAGCCGGTCGATCGGGTCGTACAGCCGGCGCAGGTACAGCACCGCCGCCGCCAGCACACCGAGCGCCAGCGTCCCCGAGGCCACCCGGTACGCGCCCCAGAGCACGATCCCGGCGACGGCGGTGTTGGCGACCAGCCGCGAGCCGACGACATAGCGGGCCATCTCCAGCATGGCGCTGCCGTTGTACCAGCGGTGGGTGTGGTTCAGCTCCTCGAAGCGCGCCTCGTTGGCCCGCTCGCGGCGGAACGCCTGGACGGGACGGATGCCGTTCATCGTCTCGGCGAACTTCACGATGACCCCGGCGGTCGCCGTGGACTTCGCGCCGTACATCTCCCCGGCCCGCCGCTGGAACTGCCGCACCAGCAGGTACAGCGGGACGAACGACAGCACGGCGACCGCCCCCAGCCCGAGATCCAGCCACAGCAGCATCAGCGAGATGGTGACGAAGGAGAGCACCACGCCGATCAGTTCCTGGAGCCCCTCCTCCAGCAACTCCCGCAGCGACTCCACGTCCGTGGTGGAACGGGAGATCAGCCGGCCCGAGGTGTAGCGATCGTGGAAGTCCACGCTGAGTTCCTGGGCGTGGCGGAAGATCCGGCCCCGCAGGTCGAGCAGCGCGTTCTGGCTGATCAGGCCGGACAGCCGGACGAACCCGTACTGCGTGGCCCCGGACACCACCGAGCAGAGCGCGTACCCGACCGCCACCGCGACCAGCGCTCCGTACTCCGCGTCCCGGAACGCGGGCACCCCCCTGTCGATGGCGTACGCGACGAGCAGCGGGCCCGCCTGCATCGCCGCCTGCTGGACCACGAGGAGCAGCGCGACCAGCGCCACCCGGCTCCGCATCGGCCGCAGCAGCGACCTGAGCAGCGTGCCGGTCGCCCCGGGCGGGGTGGGCAGATCGTCCTGGTCGAAGCCGTCCTCCGCGCCGGGCTCCGCCGCGTTCGCCGGGGCCGCCGGACTCCCGGCGGGCGTCGTCGTACTGGTCATCGGGTGAGGCCCTTCTCGGCGGGGAGGTCCGGGGCGAACGGGGCACCGGCGGGGGACGGCTCGGGGAATGCGTCCGGGCCGACCCCGTCCGGTATCCGCGAGGCGCCCGACATCAGCCAGGCGTACTCGGCGCTGTCGCGCAGCAGTTCCTGATGGGTGCCCACGGCGGTGATCCGGCCCCCGGAGAGCAGCGCCACCCGGTCCGCGAGCATCACGGTGGACGGCCGGTGCGCGACCACGATCGCCGTGGTCTCGGCCAGGACCTTGCGCAGGGCGGCCTCCACCAGCGCCTCCGTGTGCACGTCGAGCGCGGAAAGCGGGTCGTCGAGGACCAGGAAGCGCGGCCGGCCGACCACCGCGCGGGCCAGCGCGAGCCGTTGCCGCTGCCCGCCGGAGAGGCTGAGCCCCTGCTCGCCGACCTGGGTGCCGACGCCCTCGGGCAGCTCGTGCACGAAGTCGGCCTGGGCGATGGAGAGCGCCCTGCGCAGCTCCTCCTCCCCGGCCCCCTCGGCGCCCATCAGCACGTTCTCCCCGACGCTCGCCGAGAAGAGCGTCGGCTCCTCGAAGGCCACCGAGACCAGCTCGCGCAGCCGCTCCCGGGGCATGGCGGCGATGTCCGTGCCGTCCAGGGTGATCCGCCCGGCGGTGACGTCGTACAGCCGGGGGACCAGCGCGGTGAGCGTCGTCTTCCCGGAGCCCGTCCCGCCGACCAGGGCCATCGTCTCGCCGGGGCGGACGCGCAAATCGATCCGGGACAGTACGGGCTCGGAGCCCGGCTCCGCGTCGGGATAGCGGAACTCGACGCCCTCGAAGACCATCTCGCCGCGGGCCGGGCCGTCCTCGCCGCCGGTCGCGGGGACGTGTGCGGCGGCTGTGTCCGCGTCCGCCTCCTCGGGCTCGTCCATCACCTCGAAGAAGCGGTCGGCCGCCGTCGCCGCCTCCTGGCACATCGCCAGCAGGAAGCCGATCGACTCGACCGGCCACCGCAGGGCCAGCGCCGTGGAGAGGAACGCGACCAGGGTGCCCGCCGACAGACCGCCGTCCGCGACCTGGACCGTGCCGAGCACCAGCGCCGCACCGATCGCCAGCTCCGGGATCAGGGTGATGGCCGACCAGATGCCCGCCAGGAGCCGGGCCTTCTCCAGCTCCATGGTCCGCAGCCGCTCCGTGAGCGCGCGGAAGGCGAGGGCCTGGCTGCGGTGGCGGCCGAAGCCCTTGACGATCCGGATGCCGAGCACGCTCTCCTCGACGACCGTGGTCAGATCGCCGACCTGGTCCTGGGCCCGGCGGGCCACGGTGGCGAACTTGCTCTCGAAGGCCGAGCAGATGATCATCAGCGGCACGACCGGGATGAGCAGGATCAGTCCCAGCGTCCACTGCTGTGCCAGCAGAATGACGAAACCGACCACGATCGTGGCGCCGTTGACCAGCAGGAAGGTCAGCGGGAACGCCAGGAACATCCGCAGCAGCATCAGATCCGTGGTCGCGCGGGAGAGCAGCTGCCCCGAGGGCCAGCGGTCGTGGAAGGAGACCGGGAGCCGCTGGAGACGGCGGTACAGATCCGACCGCATCTCCGCCTCGACCCCGGCCAGCGGCCGCGCCACCATCCACCGCCGCACCCCGAAGAGCCCCGCCTCGGCCACGCCGAGCAGCAGCAGATACAGGGCGCCGAGCCAGACGCCGCCGGGGTCGCGGTCCGCCACCGGACCGTCGACCATCCACTTCAGGACGAGCGGGATCACCAGGCCGACGCAGGACGCGGCGATCGCGACCAGCGCGGCACCGGAAAGCCGCTTCCGTACCGGTTTCACGTAGGGCCACAAGCGCATCAGGGACTGCGCGGTGGACCGTTCCTTGGTCACTGCATGTTCTTCGGGCATCACAGTCGAGACTACGGTTCGCCCCTGACATCGCTCATGTGGTTTTCCACCGGCTCCGAGCACGCGCGATTGTGGAGGAGCGCTGGTCGTAGCCGGTATCAACCGATCGGCCGATGCCGGTTCGAGCGCGATGGACGATGGTGCGCCGGCGCGCGCTTCACGATGCTCGGAGCCATGGCAATCATCGAAGCGAACGGGGTGCGCAAGGCGTACGCCGGGCGCACCGTGGTCGACGGCGTGAGCTTCGCCGTCGACGAGGGGGAGATCTTCGGGATCCTCGGCCCCAACGGTGCGGGCAAGACCACCACGGTGGAGTGCGTCGGGGGACTGCGCGCCCCCGACGCCGGGACGATCCGGGTCGCCGGGTTCGACCCCGCCGCCGACCGCGCCCGGGTCACCCGGCTGCTCGGCGCCCAGCTCCAGGAGAGCGAGCTCCAGCCCAAGATCACCGTGGCCGAGGCGCTGGAGCTGTACAGCGCCTTCTACCCGGACCCCGCCGACTGGCGGCAGCTCGCCGAACGGCTCGGCCTGCACACCAAGTACGGCACCCGGTTCGCCAAGCTGTCCGGCGGACAGAAGCAGCGGCTGTCCATCGCGCTCGCCCTGGTCGGCAACCCCCGGGTGGTGATCCTCGACGAGCTGACCACCGGGCTGGACCCGCGGGCCCGCCGGGACACCTGGCAGCTGATCGAGGACGTGCGCGCGGGCGGCGTCACCGTCCTGCTGGTCACCCACTTCATGGAGGAGGCCCAGCAGCTCTGCGACCGGATCGCCGTGATCGACAAGGGCCGGATCGTCGCCCTCGACACCCCGTCCGGGCTGATCGGCCGGGCCGACGGCTCCACGGTCATCTCCTTCACCCCCTCGCGGCCGCTCGACGACACCGACCTGGCCGCCCTGCCCGGCGCGGTCTCCGTCCGGCGCGAGGACGGCGGCGAGCGGATCGTCATCGGCGGCGACGACACGACCGTCAACGCGGTCATCTCGCTGCTGGCCCGGCACGGCATCACCGCCCAGCGGCTCCGCGTCTCGGAGGCCACGCTCGACGACGCCTTCCTCGACCTCACCGACCAGACGGAACAGGCGGCCTGAGATGACCACCGCGAACCCGGCCCCCGCCACCGCGCCTTCGGCCCCGGCCCCGGCCTCCGCGCACCGGGCGGTGCTCCGCGCCGAGACCCGGCTCTTCCTCCGCGAACCCGGCAGCCTCTTCTGGATCATGGTCTTCCCGAGCGTGCTCCTGGTGATCCTCGGCCTCGTCCCCTCCTTCCGGGAGCACTCCGACGACCTCGGCGGCAGGCGCGTCATCGACCTCTACGTACCGGTGGCGGTGCTGCTCGGCATGATCATGGCCGGGCTCCAGGCCATGCCGCCCGTCCTCACCGGCTACCGCGAACGCGGCATCCTGCGCCGGATGTCCACCACCCCGGTACGCCCCTCCGCGCTGCTCACCGCGCAGATCGCGCTGCACGCCGTCGCCGCGCTCGGCTCCGCCGTACTGGCCATGGCGGTCGGCCGGATCGGCTTCGGCGTCGCGCTGCCCGGACAGCCGGCCGGGTACGCCGTGGCGCTGCTGCTGGCCGTGGCGAGCGTGCTGGCGCTCGGCTCGCTGCTCTGCGCCCTCGCCCGTACGGCCAAGGCGTCCGCCGCGCTCGGCTCGGTCGTCTACCTGGTCACGATGTTCACCGCCGGGGTCTGGATCCCGGTCCAGAGCATGCCCGACACCCTGCGCACCATCGTCCGGTTCACCCCGTTCGGCGCCGCTTCCGAGGCGCTGAACCGGGCGGCCTCCGGCAGTTGGCCCGAGCTGACCCAGCTCGGGGTGACCGCGCTCTGGGCGGCCCTGGTGGCTTTCCTCGCGACCCGGCTCTTCCGCTGGGAGTGACCGGACCCGGGGAGGCCGGGCAGACTGCCGTCATGGACGAGGGGAACGCACCCGTGGTGGGACGGGCCGGACGGGCGTGCGGGAAGAGCCCCGACGTGGGCTGGGACCGGTTCTTCCGGTACGGGCCCTACGGGATGCTCGGCCTGGGCACCGCCCTGGCCGCCCTGAGCGCCCCGCTCCTGATGAACCGCGCCGACCTGCGCAATGCCGCGGTGCTGGTCCCGGTGACGCTCGCGCTCCTGCTCTGGTGGGGCCGGAGCGGGCCGGGGGCACCCGACAAGGGATGGGCGGCGCGCTGCTACTTCACCGTCCGTACCGTGCTCGCCTTCGCCCTGACCTGGTGCAATCCGTTCTTCTCGGTGTTCGCGAGCCTCGGGTACTTCGACGCCGCCCGGTTGCTCCCCGGCCGGGCCGTGCGCCCCGGGCTGCTGGCCACCGCCGTCATCCTGGCCGCGGCGCAGTCCGGCAGCGGTCTGCCGCCCGCCTCCACGATGAACTGGATCGCCTTCGGTGCCCTGTTCGTCCTGCACGCCACCATCACCATGACCTTCGCCAACATCGGCGACCGGGAGGCCGACCACGCCCGGGTCCAGGCGACCACCATCACCGATCTGGAGTCGGCCAACGCCCGCCTCGAACAGGCCCTCGCGGAGAACGCCGGACTCCACGCCCAACTCCTCGTCCAGGCCCGCGAGGCGGGTGTGGCCGACGAGCGCCGCAGACTCGCCGCCGAGATCCACGACACCCTGGCCCAGGGGCTGACCGGGATCATCGCCCAGCTCCAGGTGGTCTCCTCGATCGGCGACACCGACCCGGAGCTGGCCCGTACGCATCTGGACCGGGCCGCCGCCCTCGCCCGGCACAGCCTCGGCGAGGCCCGCCGCTCGGTCCACGACCTGGTCCCCGCCGCGCTGGCCCACGACGACCTGCCGGGCGCGCTGAAGCGCACGGTCGCCGGATGGGGGGAACGCCACGGTGTCCGGGCCGGGTTCACCGTCACCGGCACCGTCGAACCGGTCCACGACGAGATCGCCGCCACCCTCCTGCGGATCGGCGAGGAGGCCCTCGCCAACGCCGCCCGCCACGCAGACGCCTCCCGGGTCGGCGTCACCCTGTCGTTCATGGACGACGAACTCACCCTGGACGTACGGGACGACGGGTGCGGCTTCGACCCGGACGCGCTGCCTCCGTACAGCGGGGCGGGCGGTTTCGGGCTCGGCGGGATGCGGGCCCGCGCCGAACGCGTCGCGGGCACCGTGGAGGTGGAGACGGAGCCGGGCCGGGGCACGGCGGTCAGCGCACGGGTCCCCCTGGTCCGCACCGCCGCCTGACCCGTACGGTTGTCCTGCCATGGTTCAGGATTCCGCACGCGTCATCACGCTCGTCGTCGTCGACGACCACCCGGTCGTACGGGACGGTCTGCGCGGCATGTTCGACTCGTCCCCCGGCTTCGAGGTCCTCGGCGAGGCGGCGAACGGGGTGGAGGGTGTCGAGCTGGCGGCCCGGCTCGACCCGGACGTCGTCCTGATGGACCTCCGGATGCCGGGCGGCGGCGGGGTCGCCGCCATCGCCGAGCTGACCCGGCGCGGAGCCCGCTCCAGGGTCCTCGTGCTCACCACGTACGACACCGACTCCGACACCCTGCCCGCGATCGAGGCGGGCGCCACCGGCTATCTGCTCAAGGACGCCCCGCGCGACGAGCTGTTCACCGCCGTCCGGGCCGCCGCCGACGGGCGCACCGTCCTCTCGCCCGCCGTCGCCTCCCGGCTGATCTCCCGGGTGCGCACCCCGGTGACGGGCGGCGAAACCCTCTCGGCGCGCGAGCGCGAGGTGCTCGAACTCGTGGCGAAGGGGACCTCCAACCGGGAGATCGCCACCGAACTCTTCATCAGCGAGGCCACGGTGAAGACGCACCTCACCCATGTCTTCGCCAAGCTCGGCGCCAAGGACCGCGCCGCCGCCGTGGCCATCGGCTACGACCGGGGCATCCTCGGCTGACCGGGCCTCCGCACGGCGCCCGGAGCGGGCCCGCGCCCCGGCCCGGATTGGTACCTGAGCCGGTGTCCACCTTGGTACGGAACGGTGACATGCGCGGGGTCATTTCCCGATAGCCGGTGTGATTATCTTTCACCGAGCGTGCACATGCAGCGCGCGGGGGAGGGAACCGAGGTTCCCGGGGCCATGGCGGGGCCAGGCCGTGTGAGGGGAGAAGACCACATTGAACGGGCAGCCGATATCGGGGACATCGGCCGGGGCGAACGGCATGCGGGGCAGGCGGCGGACCGCCGGACTGGCCCTGATGACGGGTGCGTTGCTGCTGATGGTGACGGCCTGCGGCGGGGAGGACGAGGCGGGCGGCGCCGGGAAGGGCGGCGGCAAGGCGGGGGACACCTCCGCCTCGACGGCCGTGGTGACCGTGGCGCCCAAGGACGGCGCCGAGTCCGTCGCGACCAGCGGCGCACTGAAGATCTCGGCCGCGGAGGGGAAGCTGACCACGGTCAAGGTCTCCGACCCCAAGGGCGCCGAGGTCGAGGGGAAGATCGCGGCCGACGGCGCGAGCTGGGCCCCGGACCAGCACCTGGCCGCGGCGACGAAGTACAAGGTCCACGCGATCGCCAAGGACTCCAAGGGCCGTGAGTCGGCGAAGGACACCACCTTCACCACGCTCGTCCCGCAGAACACCTTCATCGGGCAGTACACCCCGGAGGACGGTTCCACGGTCGGCGTCGGCATGCCGGTCTCGATCCACTTCACCCGCGGCATCACCGACCCCGAAGCGGTCGAGAAGGCCATCAAGGTGACGGCCGAGCCGTCCGTCCCGGTCGAGGGCCACTGGTTCGGCAACGACCGCCTCGACTTCCGCCCCGAGGACTACTGGGCCGCCGGCACCAAGGTGACCGTCAAGCTCAACCTCGACGGCGTCGAGGGGCGGCCCGGGGTCTACGGCAAGCAGGCCAAGACGATCTCCTTCACCATCGGCCGCAAGCAGGTCAGCACGGTCGACGCGAGCAGCCACCGGATGAAGGTCGTCCGCGACGACCGACAGATCAAGGACATCCCGATCTCCGCGGGCGCCCCGGCGACCACCACGTACAACGGTCAGATGGTCATCAGCGAGAAGCTCAAGGTGACCCGGATGAACGGTGACACCGTCGGCTTCGGCGGCGAGTACGACATCAAGGACGTGCCGCACGCCATGCGGCTCTCCACCTCGGGTACCTTCATCCACGGCAACTACTGGGGCGGCTCCGGCATCTTCGGGACGACCAACACCAGCCACGGCTGCGTCGGTCTCCAGGACGTGCGCGGCGCCTGGAGCAAGGACACCCCGGCCGCCTGGTTCTTCAACAACTCGCTCATCGGCGACGTCGTGGTCGTGAAGAACTCGAAGGACAAGACGATCCAGCCGGACAACGGCCTCAACGGCTGGAACATGTCCTGGGCCGAGTGGACCAAGTGACCCGCTAGGTCTCTCGTTTGGATCAGGCCGGACCCCGCGAGCCCGGCATGATCGAAACGAAAGGCCTTGGAGCCGCATACCGGCGGTACGACGACGGGCCCGGCGCCGCGACGAGCGGCACCGGGCCCGTCGCCGTGTGACCGACCGCACGGGCCCCAGCCCCGTTAGCGGCGGTTAACCTGCCTTCCATGACAGCGAATCTCGAAGTACGCGACGGAGTCGGCACGATCCGGCTGGACCGCCCGCCCATGAACGCCCTGGACGTCGCCACCCAGGACCGGCTGCGCGAGCTCGCCGAGGAGGCGACCCGGCGCGAGGACGTGCGCGCCGTGGTCCTCTACGGCGGCGAGAAGGTGTTCGCGGCCGGCGCGGACATCAAGGAGATGCAGGTGATGGACCACGCGGCGATGGTCGTACGGTCCAAGGCGCTCCAGGACTCCTTCACCGCCGTGGCCCGCATTCCCAAGCCCGTCGTCGCCGCCGTCACCGGCTACGCCCTGGGCGGCGGCTGCGAGCTGGCGCTCTGCGCCGACTTCCGGATCGCCGCCGACAACGCCAAGCTGGGCCAGCCCGAGATCCTGCTCGGGCTGATCCCCGGCGCTGGCGGCACCCAGCGCCTCTCCCGGCTGGTCGGCCCCTCCCGGGCCAAGGACCTGATCTTCACCGGCCGTCACGTCCGCGCCGAGGAGGCGCTGACGATCGGTCTGGTGGACCGGGTGGTGCCCGCCGCCGAGGTGTACGAGCAGGCGTACGCCTGGGCCGCCGCGCTGGCGAAGGGCCCGGCCATGGCGCTGCGGGCCGCCAAGGAGTCCATCGACGCCGGCCTGGAGACCGACCTCGACACCGGGCTCACCATCGAGCGGAACTGGTTCGCGGGGCTGTTCGCCACCGAGGACCGGGAGCGCGGAATGCGCAGTTTCGTCGAGGAGGGACCGGGCAAGGCCAAATTCCTCTGACCGAACGCAAGTTGGGTACAGATTGCCGCCGGTTCATCCGTGCGGGCGGATTGGCCGGGTCCCGGGGGCATCTCGGGGACCGGTTCCGCATGTGGCCCCCCGGTCCGCACAGGGCGTGATGTCGGTGCAGGTCAGGGGGGCTTTTTCTGGCCGTTTCATGCCACAGGAATATGTCGGGCGACTGGACCGGGGGGTTGCGCACGGGGGGCGTATTCCTTCGGAACGGCCCCGGGGGGACGGTCTTGCGGCCATGATGGTGCTCATGGCGGGCCTGGAGGGTGTGGATCGGCCGCGACCGCACAGTGGTGCGACAGCGGCGCGCTGTAAGCCGGTATTCGAGGACGAACAGGCTTTCAAGGCGCTGGAGTTGTTCGGGAACCCGGCGGAGGGCGAGGTCCGGCTGCCGTCCCGGCCGGAGTCCGCGGCGACCGCCCGGCGGCTCACCTCCTGCGTGGTGCTGCGGCAGTGGGCGCTCTCCCCGCAGATCGCCGAGTACGCCGTGCTGCTCGTCTCCGAGCTGGTCGGCAACGCGGTACGGCACACCGGCGCCCGGGTCTTCGGGCTGCGGATGATGCGCCGCCGGGGCTGGGTCCGGATCGAGGTGCGCGACCCCTCGCGCGGGCTGCCCTGTCTGATGCCGGTCCAGGAGATGGATGTGAGCGGGCGGGGGCTCTTCCTCGTCGACAAGCTCTCCGACCGCTGGGGCGTGGATCTGCTGCCGCGCGGCAAGACCACCTGGTTCGAGATGCGGATCTCCGACCGCTGACCCGGCCGGGGCGTCCTCCCGGTTCCGGCGACCCGCCCCCGGACGCACCGCAGCCCCCGGGATCCGCCGTGGTGCGGCGCTGCGGGGGCTGCTGTGTGGGGACCGTGAAATGGGGGGTGTGTTCACGGCCGCTGGTGACGACCGGGCTCGGGTCATGCGGTCGTGGTACCGACTATGGCAGACGGGCGACCTCTCCACCAAAAGTGCAAATAGCCCATTGGTGGACATAGAAGGACATTCGCCGGAAGAATCGTAGGTGGCATGGGTCACTTGCCTGCAAAATCATGAATATCTATGGGGTTGAGTGAATGATTCCTCTGCTTCACCCATATGCCCATAATGTCATCTTCTTCTTGTTCCGCGCCTAGCGTGGCTGAACATGAACGCCTCCGACACTCCGGTGCCCCGCCGCGGCGCGCTGCGCGCGGGAGCGGGGGCCGTCCTCGCCGGTGCCCTCGCCGCCGGATGCGCGGACCATGACACCGCCGCCCGCGGGGCCGTCCCCCGGGCGGACCCGGCGAGCCCGGGGAACCCCGCCGGGGCCGCCCGCTCCCCGTCCCCGCACCCCGCGCCCGGACCGCGCCGCTTCCCCGGCCTGCCGGTCCAGATCGACCACGGCCCGCGCGACCGCCCCCGGGTCGCGCTCACCTTCCACGGCCAGGGCGACCCGGCCATCGCCCGCGCCCTGCTCACCGAGGCCGAACGCGCCCACGCCCGGATCACCGTCCTCGCCGTCGGCACCTGGCTCGACGAACACCCCGAGCTGGCCCGGCGCATCCTCGACGGCGGCCACGAACTCGGCAACCACACCCAGCACCACATCGACATCTCCACGAGGGACGAGGCCGGGGCGTACGCCGAGATCGACGACTGCGCCCGGCGGCTGCGCCGGCTCACCGGCTCCATCGGCACCTGGTTCCGGCCCTCGCGGGCCCGGGACGCCACCCCGCTCGTCCAGCGGCTCGCCGCCCGGGCGGGCTACCCGCACGTCCTCTCGTACGACGTGGACTCCCTCGACTTCACCTCCCCCGGCGCCGCGTCCGTCACCCGCAAGGTGACCGGGGAGATCCGCAACGGATCGGTGGTGAGCCTGCATTTCGGCTACGCGGACACGGTCGCCGCGCTGCCCCTCCTCCTCACCGAAATCGACCGCCGCGGACTGCGTGCGGTGACGACCACGGAGTTGCTGACCTGATGCCTCCCACCACCAAGCGCACCGCGGCCCTGCTCGGGGGCGTGCTGCTGGCCGTACTCACCGGCTGCACCGCCTCCGGCGGCCCGAGCAACGTCCAGGCCGTCGGCAGCGAGGCCGCCGATCCGCCCACCGGGTCCGCCCACGACCGGTCGGCCGTGCCGCCCGGGCTCCCCGGGATGCCCCCGGTGCTCGACACCAAGGACGTCTACTCGGCCGACCGGGGCGAACTCTCGCCGGTGGTCAAGGACTTCCCGGCCCGGATCTACGTCCCCAACACCAACTCCGACACGGTGACCGTGATCGACCCCGCCACGTACAAGGTCATTCGAACGATCAAGGTCGGCCGGCAGCCGCAGCACGTCGTGCCGTCCTGGGACCTGAAGACCCTCTGGGTCAACAACGACCTCGGGGACAGCCTCACGGCCATCGACCCGGCCACCGGGAAGACCGGCCGCACCGTACCGGTCTCCGACCCGTACAACCTCTACTTCACCCCGGACGGCAAGTACGCCGTGGTGATGGCCTCGATGGACAAGCAACTGGTCTTCCGCGACGCCCACACCATGAAGACGGTCAAGGCCGTCCCGGTCGACTGCGAGGGCGTCAACCACGCCGACTTCACCACCGACGGCCGCTACTTCATCGTCTCCTGCGAGTTCTCCGGCGAACTCCTCAAGGTCGACACCGCCGCGCAGAAGGTCGTCGCCCAGCAGAAACTGCCGCTCAAGGGGGCGATGCCGCAGGACGTCAAACTGTCGCCGGACGGCAGCACCTTCTACATCGCGGACATGATGGCCGACGGGGTCTGGGTGCTGGACGGGAAGAAGTTCACCACCCCGAAGCTGCTGCCCACCGGCAAGGGCGCCCACGGCCTCTACGTCAGCCGCGACTCCAAGGAGATGTACATCTCCAACCGGGGCGAGGGCTCCGTCTCCGTCTTCGACTTCGCCGGCCGCAAGCTGGTGAAGAAGTGGCACCTGCCCGGCGGCGGCAGCCCCGACATGGGCGGGGTGTCGGCCGACGGCAAGGTCCTCTGGCTGAGCGGCCGTTACAACGCCGAGGTGTACGCGATCGACACCGCCACCGGCAAACAGCTCGCCCGCATCCCGGTCGGCAGCGGCCCGCACGGACTGGCCGTCTACCCGCAGCCCGGCCGGTACTCGCTCGGCCACACCGGGGTCTTCCGCTGACGGAGCGGCCCGGGGCCCGGCCGGCCGCTCACCGTGCGACCAGCAGGGCCTCCGAGCCCACCGGCCGGTACCCCGCCGCCTGGAAGGTCCGCACACTGCGGGCGTTCCCGGGCGACTGCTGGGCCCACACCACCGCGTCCGGCACCAGGTGCCGGGCCGCCCGTGCCAGCCGTACGCCCAGCCCCCGGCCGCGTGCCTCCTCGTCCACCTCGACGGCGGTCTCCCAGCGGCCCGCGACGCCCCGGCCGAGGACCACCACCCCGCCGTCGGCCGCCCAGACCCGTACGCCGTCGCGGTACTCCAGCGCCCGCGCCACCCTCGGGTGCTCCGGGTCCTCGATCTCCCGCAGCGCGATCTCCGGCTCCCCGGGCAGCGCACCGGCGACCGTCAGCAGGTCGATGGTGTTCATGTGACGGCCGGTACGGGCCAGCAGGGCACCCAGGAAGTGCGGGTTCATCGTCGCGGCGAGCGGGTCGCCGGGGGTGCCGGCCAGCACGGAGCGCACCCAGCCGGGGTCCTCGTCGAGGAAGACCACCGAATGCGCGGTGAACGCCAGCACGCCCGCGTCCCGGGCGCCGGGCTGCCGCACCACCGTCGTCCCGCCGTCCGCCGGCGGGAACCGCCCCTGTGCCGCGTCCGCCAGAATCCGCGCCAGCGCGCCGTCCACCCGTACCCCCCGCTCTCGATCGTCCCTCGACCCTAACCCGTGCGGGAGCGGCGGTACGGGGGCCAGCCGCGCAGCTCGTCGTCGCGCGGGGCCCGGACCAGGCGCGGTTCGCCGGGGCCGAAGGCCATCACCGGTCGTGAGGCGTCCCAGGCGGGCCAGCCGGGGTCGCCGGTGCAGGCGAACGCCACCCACGCGGCGTGCATCGCGGCGGCCAGCTCCCGGGGCGCGTCGGCCCCGGCCAGTGCCACCGCGTCCGGCCGGTCCAGGGTGTCGAAGACGAAGGCGATCTCCAGCGCGTGACAGGCCCCGAGCCCCAGCACCGGCGACGGCCAGCCGAACTCGTAGAGCCGGGTGGTCCCCGCCGCCCCGGCCCGGGCGTCGGCCAGCCGGTTCAGCGGGACCCGCAGCAGCAGGTCGGTGGCGAGCGCGCCGAGCAGCTCGCCCGGGGTGGCCCCCGGCCGGTTCGCCCGGTACGTGCGCACGGTGGCGCCCGGCACCCGGAACCTCCGGCGGGCGAGCCCGAGCCCGAGGGCGGAGATCCGTTCGGTCAGCCCGCTGGGGACGAACCAGAGCCGGTACTCCTCGGTGGTCGACCCCATCAGCAGGTCGACGCCGGCCGAGGCGCCGTCCAGCAGCGCCGCCAGCGGATCGCGGGGCAGCAGTTCGCCGTCCACCACCAGCTGGAAGGAGTGGCCGCCGGTCAGCGGGGAGCCGCCCGCGGTGACCGCGGTCTGCGCGTCCAGCAGGGCACGCGGAGGGACCTCGGCCAGCGCCCCGGCCGTCGCCGCCACCCCGAGCCGCCGGGCGATGAGCTCCGTGGTGCGGCGGGCCGCCCGGCCCGGCGGCAGCGCACCCGGCGCACCGCTCTGCAGCACCGCCCGCCGGAACAGCCCCCCGGCCCCCGGCGCCGCCAGCAGCGCGCCGATGCTGACCGCCCCGGCGGACTCCCCGCACACCGTCACCAGGCCGGGATCGCCGCCGAATCCCGCGATGTTCTCCCGCACCCAGGTCAGCGCGGCGATCTGGTCGAGCAGCCCCCGGTTGGCGGGCGCGTCCGGGAACACCCCGAAACCCTCCACACCGAGCCGGTAGTTGACCGAGACCAGCACCACCCCGTCCCGGGCGAACGCCGTCCCGTCGTACAGCTCCACGGCGGAGGAGCCGTGCAGCAGCGCCCCGCCGTGGATCCAGACGATCACCGGCAGCCGGTCGCGGCCCGGGGACGGCGTCCACACATTGAGGTTGAGGCAGCCGTCGCCCGGCACCCCGGGGTCCGGCAGCAGCCGGTCCAGCGGCGGGGCGTACGGCCGTTTGGGTGCGGTCGGCCCGAACGCCACGGCCTCCCGCACCCCCTCCCACGGCTCGGGCGGCGCGGGCGCCCCGAACCGCAGGGGGCCGACCGGCGGGGCGGCGTACGGGATGCCGCGGAAGACGGCGACCCCCTGTTCCCAGACGCCGCGCACCCTCCCGTGGGTGGTGGCGGCCAGGGGCGGTGCCCCGGACGGCGGGGCGGATATCGCGGCGGGTACGGCGTCCATGCGGCCAGCCCTTCCTCGGCTCCGAGGCGCCGGGGGCCTGCGCCTTCGCGCCTCTTCGGTTCTGCGGCGCCTCATCGGGGCCGATGACCGATATGTACCCGCTTTCGGGCCGGGGGACCGGGGAAGGGGCGGCGGATCAGGCCGCGAAGTGCTCCGACAGGGACTCGCGGTCGTCGATCTCGACGAGATCGGGGCGGGTGTAGCGCTCCGCCCGCGCGTGGTAGTCGAAGTCCCCGCGGACCAGGCCCCGGTAGTCCCGCGCGCACCGCTCCAGCGCGGTCCGGGTCTGCCCCTCGATGCCGGCCGCCCCGATCTCCTCTAACAGCTCCCGCTCCGCGCTGCGCACCCGCCGGGCGATCCGGGCGAGCTCGGCGCCCGCCTCGTCGACGGCCTCCTGGAGCGAGCAGCCGCGCTCGCGCTGGATGAGGGCCACCGCGTTGTGCCCGTAGCCGAGCAGCGCCTCCTTCTCGAAGGAGCAGATGTCGTTGCAGAGCCCGGAGTGGTCGGTGACGGCGTGGCGCAGCGCGATGTACGAGGGGAGGCTCCGGGCCGACTCGGGCAGGTCGATCCCGGCGGTGATCTCGTGGAGGTCGAGGAAGGGCTGCATGGCCACCGACTCCCGGCGGTGCGTGATGTATTCGGCGCGGCTGGGGACATGCCCGGTGGCCCGGTCCACGGCCTCCGCGTAATAGGTCCACAGCCAGGAGACGGTGTCCCGGCGGAACTGCCGGATCCAGTGCGCCGGGCGGTCCCGGTACGTCCGGCTCCGCAGCTCGGCCAGGGACCGCTCCATGGCGCCGCGCGGCTCCTCGCCGTCGAGGACGGCCACCAGCCGGTCGATCGCCGGCTCGCACAGGCGCGGATCCCGCCCGGCGGGCCCGTCGTCGAACTCGTCGTCGACGAGGAACGCCCAGAAGAGCCACTGGCAGAAGAGGTCGAGATGGTGCTGTGGGGCGGTGGGGAAGATCAGGGAGATCCAGAGCTCGGGCCTGGTCCGGATCATCTTCTTCCGGGCCGCGGGGGATAGGGAGAGATCATGGGAGTCCGCCCATTCCCACACGGCCTCCCTGGTCCGTGCGATCCCTGGATTGCAGCCGGCGCTCGGGAACGGCATATGAAAATCCGGCAGCGCGATCTGGCTCATTGATACCCCTCGTCAAAACGGTTCGGATGCGCGGGCGCATGGGTATCCGGCCGGATTCGATTGCGCCGATCGGGTGAGTCCCCCGGGTCGGGCGGTTCGCGTCCACCGGGCGCGGGCGCAGGCGCGGGGCCAGATGCGTCGTGCGGGACGGGACGGACACTTCCTGCTCACTCTCCTTCGCCGGAAGCCGGGGGCGTCGGGGCCGGGCCCAGGGGCCCGTGGTGGTGTCCGCCCTCGGTGCGGGGCGGCGACATCACCATGCGTCACACCTAGTCAACCCCCTGTACCGGTCATAGGGAAGGCATTTGTGACCGAAAGTGCTTGATCGTCGGGAACAAGTGCCCATCTTTTGATCAGCTATTGAGCCCTTGTCGCGTTCCCGGTCCGGGACGGCACGTCCGCGTCCGCGGGCGCGGGTCGCGCGTACGGACACGGCGACGGCCCCGTCCGGTGGGTCCGGTACGGGGCCGTTCGGAGGCGGGGCCCCGGGGCGGTGCGCGCGCTCAGGCCGCGCCGCCCCGCTTCACGCGCCCTTCAGATGCCGCATCAGCCGCTCGAACTCCTGCCAGCCCGACAGGTCGGAGGGGTCACCCGGGAACGGATAGTAGAGCGCCGGACGGGACTTCGGGCCGAGCTGCACCGGCGGCTGCGCCAGCGGGGTGCGCCGGGCGCGGTCGCCCGGCATCTCGCGGACCTCCTCCGCGCCGAGCACGAAGGCCAGCGGCACCCCCGGCCCCTCGAAGTGCGGTGGCACCGCCAGGTCCCGGCGGGCTCGGCGGAGCTGGACCAGCATCGACTGGAGGTGATGGCGGGTCACCAGCGCCTCCGCCACCTTCTCCAACGCCTCCACCGGGGGTTCCTCGTCCCGCCCGTAGCCGAACGCGAGGGTGACGTCCTCCTCCACGCCCGCCTTCGTCCGGCTGATCCGCACCGTGGCCAGCCCCGGCCGGTCCGGGGAGCCGACCACCACGAACCAGGTCGGTTCGGGCGCCCGGTCGAAGGCGACATCGGTCAACCTGCGCAGCGACCACGGCAGGTTGGCAGGTTCGGAGGTGCCCCACCCGGCCGGCGGCTGCCCCGTCAGCTCCTGCCACACCGTCTCCAGGGCCCCGCCCAGCACCAGCCGGTCGTCGGCCGGGTGGACCGTGCGGTACGAGATCGCCAGCTGCCGCTCGCCGCCGTCCACGATCCGCCGGTAGGCGTCGGCCACCGGCGTGCGCGGGTCGTCGGGGGTGGCGTCGGGCGACTCGACGGTGGCGAACAGCCCGTTCTGCCACCGCAGTACGGCGCCGGACAGACCGTCGTAGTAGCCGTCCTTCTCGTCCTGCACCACCCAGCGGGAGGGCCAGCCGCTCAGGCTGTTGCGGACCGCGGGGGAGAGGGTGGTGCCGGGCGAGGTGACGATCTGGAGGCCCAGCTCCGCGTTGGCGGCGGCCCGGAACGCGTCCGACAGCCAGGCCGTCATGGCGATCACCGGACGGTCCTGGATGATGACGGCCACCTTGTCGGTGAGCACGTCGACGGCGGGCTGCGCGGCGGCGGGCGTGGGCGCCACGCTCACCTGGTCGGTCTTCACCACAGCGACGGAACGGGCGGCCTCCGGCGGCCAGGCGGACCCCTCCGCCAGCAGCGCCACCCGGGCCGCGAAGGTGCCCGCGAGCGCCTCGGCCTCCGCGACGCCCGTCGTCGCCCGCGCCTCCGTCCACCAGAACGGGACCGGCGGCGCGGTCGCCCCGAGCAGCCGCTCCGCCTCGCCCGCCACCTGCACCAGCAGCGGCGCCTCGATCGAGACCAGCGGCCGGCCCTGGTCGTCGCAGAGCTGCACGACGGCCTCCTCGCCGGCCGTCCCCACCAGCTTGTCCGGGCCGCCCGCAAGTAGTGCGGCGAGCACCGTCAGCGGATCGGGCATGCGCGAGGTGAGGGCGATGACGTCCTTGGTCATGTGGTCGGCCGTTCCTTCTTCGTCCGGGGTGCGGAAGCGCGGTGGGGCGGCCCGGGATACGGGCCGCCCCCGGTGCGTCACTCCGCGGTGTACACGGTCTGGATCAGGCGGTGGGGCTGGCCCCTGCGGATGAACACCCCGCGCCCCGGCGGCTGCTGGGACGCGTACACGCCGGGGAAGAGCTGGCCCTCGCTGCGGTCGCCCGCCATCAGGAGCGCCGACGCCCCCGACTCGCGCAGCCCCAGCACCAGCGGGTCGTACATGCCGCGCGAGGCACCCGCCACCCGCCGGGTCAGCACGAAGTGCAGCCCGATGTCGACGGCGGAGGGGATGTACGGCAGGAACGGCTCCAGCGGCGACTGCCCGGCCGTGGTCAGCACGTCGTAGTCGTCGACCAGGATCACGATCCGCGGACCGCTGCCCCAGCTGCCGGGCTCCAGGTCCTCGGTGTCCGTCCGCTCGTCCGGCAGCCGCTTCTCCAGCTCGGTCGCGATCCCGGCGGACAGCCCGGCGCACATCTTCGGGTTGTACGCGTACCCGCCGCGGAACTCCTCCGGGATCGCGCCGCGCAGCCCGCGCCGCGGGTCCATGACGGCGAAGACCAGCTCCTCCTCGCCGTACCGCTCGATCAACCCCTGCGCCACGGTCTTCAGCAGGTTCGTCTTGCCACACTCGCTGTCGCCGAGGATCAACAGGTGCTGGTCGTGGTGGAACAGGTCGAGCAGCGCGGGCGCCAGCGCCGTCTGGTCCAGGCCGATCGGCACCCGCTTGGGCTCGGCGACCGGGCCGGGCAGCAGCCGCGGCTCCAGCAGGTGCGGCAGGACCCGCACCGGCTGGGCGACCTCGCCGCTCCAGGTGGCCCGGACGGTACGGGCGGTGTGCTCCAGCACCGAGCCCAGGTCCGACGCGTCCCCCAGCCCGTCCGTACGCGGTAGCGCGACCTGGGCGAAGAGCTTGCCGTCGGTGAGGATGCGGCCCGGCTCGTCCGGCGACAGGGTCTGCGCCAGCTTCCGGTCGATGCTCGACTCGCTCGGGTCGTTCAGCCGCAGCTCCACCCGGGTGCCGAAGTTCGACTGGGTGGCGATGCGCACGTCGTTCCAGCGGAGCATGCCCGCCACCACGTGGATGCCGTAGCCGCCCCCGCGCTTGAGGATGTCCACGACCGCGTCGTCCAGCTCGTCGAAGTCGTCGCGCAGCGCCCCGAAACCGTCGATGACCAGCACGATCTCCGCGGACGCCAGCTGCGGCAGCCGGCCCGCCGCGTGCAGCGAACGCAGCTGCTCCACCGAGTCGATGCCGTGCTCGCGGAAGAGGTCCTCGCGGACCGCGAGCATCCCGCGCACCTCCTCGACGGTGCGCCCGGCCCGTTCCCGGTCCGCGCGGCCCGCGACGCCGCCGACGTGCGGCAGCCCGGAGACCGCCTGGAGCCCGCCGCCGACCAGGTCGAGCCCGTAGACACCGACCTCCTGCGGGGTGTGGGTCAGCGCCAGGGAGAGCGCCAGGGTGCGCAGCAGCGTCGTCTTGCCGGACTGCGGACCGCCGATGACCGCGGCGTGGCCGCCCGCCACCGTGAGGTCCAGGTACCACTCGCCCTGCCACTGCCGGGTCGGGTCGTCGAGCAGCCCGAGCGGCACCTGGAGCGGGCCGCGCCGCTTCGCCAGCTGCATCCCGCGCGGCCCCACGTCCAGCGGCCCCGCCACCCGGTCCAGGGCGACGGCCTGCGGCAGCGGCGGCAGCCAGATCCGGCGCACCGGACCGGCCGCCTCGCGCAGCTGGTCGACGACGACACCCATCTCGGTCGGCCCGGTCTCCCGGCGCCGCACCTTCGGCTCCTCCTCCGCGCGCTCCGGCTCGGCCAGGGTGTTGAACGCCTCGTACTCCAGGGCGAGCGGACCGGTGTCCTCCTCCTGGTCGCGCTGGACCGGGCCCCGGTACGCGCCGGAGACATAGCTCGCCTTGAACCGCTCGTAGTGGCTGGTGTCGACCTTCAGATAGCCGAAACCGGGCAGCGGCGGCAGATGGAAGGCGTCCGTGGTGTCCAGGACCGTCCGCGACTCGTCGGCGGAGAACGTCCGCAGCCCGAGCCGGTACGACAGATAGGTGTCCAGGCCCTTGAGCTTGCCGCCCTCGATGCGCTGGCTGGACAGCAGCAGATGCACCCCGATGGAGCGGCCGATCCGGCCGATGGAGAGGAACAGGTCGATGAAGTCCGGCTTTGCGGTGAGGAGTTCCCCGAATTCGTCGATCACCACGAAGAGGTGCGGCAGCGGGTCCAGATCGGGCCGCCGCTCCGCGCGCAGCGCCGCGTAGTGGCCGATGTCCGCGACGTTCCCCGCGTCCTTCAGCACCTGCTGGCGGCGCTTGACCTCACCGGCGAGCGAGGCGTGCACCCGCTCGACCAGCCCCGCCTGGTTCTCCAGGTTGGTGATCACCCCGGCCACGTGCGGCAGTTCGGCGAACGGGGCGAAGGTCGCACCGCCCTTGTAGTCGACCAGGACCAGCGCCAGGTCCTCCGGCGGATGGGTGGCCACCAGCGCCAGGACCAGGGTGCGCAGCAGCTCCGACTTGCCGGAACCGGTGGCCCCGACACAGAGCCCGTGCGGGCCCATGCCCAGCTCGGAGGACTCCTTCAGGTCCAGCAGCACCGGCTGGTGGGAGTCGCTGATACCGATCGGCACCCGCAGGAAGGCACGTTCGCCGCGCGGCGCCCACAGGTACGACAGGTCGAGCTGCGCCACGTCGTCGATGCCGAGCAGATCCGCGAAGTCGACCGGACCGGACAGCGGCGCGTCCACCATCGACTCCGCGGACAGCCGCATCGGCGCCAGCATCCGGGCGAACCCCTCGGCGAACGGGATGGACACCTCGTCCACCGTGCCGTGCGCGCTGATCGGCTCCTGCTCGCGCAGGTCCTCGATGACGACCGCGTCGCCGTCCACGGTGATCCGGACGCTGACGTGCCCCGGCTCCTGGACCCGGTGCTCCAGCAGGTGCAGCACGGTGACGCCCATCTCGCGCAGCCCGACCGCGTCGTCCGGCCGCGGCAGCTCCACCGCGTCCTCGCCGTGCCCGTCGGTCACGACGAGCAGCCGGGAGGTCATGGCCAGCGCGTCCTTGCCGGACAGCCCGCGCCGCACCTCCGCCGCGTACGAGGCCCGGCGGCGCAGCTCCGCACCGATCTGACGGGCCAGCTGCGGCGCCGACGGGGCGATCCGCCGGGCGGCGACCGGCCCGTCGAACTGGTCCGGGTCCAGCAGATGCGGCATCCACTTGGCCCACTCCCACTCCGCCAGCCGGTCGCCCGGCACCGCGAGCGCCATCGCCACGTCGTCCGGGGCGTGCGTGGCGGCGGTCTGCACGAGCAGGGCGCGCGCGACGCGCAGCCCGTCCTCGCGCGGCCCGATGACGCTGATGTTGCCGACCCGGTCCAGCGGGACGGTCAGCGGGAGCTCGGTCCCGGTGCGGAACCGGTCCATCAGCGCGGACGCCTCGTTGAGCATGAAGGTGTCGGGCGGCGACAGGACCGACGAACCCTGCTGCGCGACGGTCAGGTCACGGACCGGCATCTCGCCCGTGCCGACCCGCACCCGCAGGAAGTCGCCGTCCGTCCGGCGCCGCTCCCAGAGCCGGGCCGGGTCGCGGACTATGTCGTACAGGGCGTGCGGCGGCGGGTTGAGGACGGCGGCCCGCTCGGCCCGCTCGCGCTCCTCGACGGACAGCTTCTCGCGCAGGTCCTCCAGGTACGCCAGATACGCCTCGCGCTGGGTGCGGCGGGTGCGCTGCGCCTTGCCGCGCTGCGAGAAGA
Source organism: Streptomyces sp. NPDC001108 (assembly GCF_053598535.1). Classification (NCBI taxonomy): domain Bacteria; kingdom Bacillati; phylum Actinomycetota; class Actinomycetes; order Kitasatosporales; family Streptomycetaceae; genus Streptomyces; species Streptomyces sp. NPDC001108. Next base: position 6,542 of record NZ_JBSFKL010000002.1, on the reverse strand, counting down.
CCAGCGTGAGGGAGCCGATCACGGTGACGACGAGGATGATCGCCCCGAGCCCGGCGAACTGGCTGTTGCGCACCACCGTCATCATCACGACGGAGGACATCACCCCGGCGACGGGCAACAGCGACATGGCGATGTTGCCCGACTTGCCCTCGGGCAGGTTCGGCGGCGCCTCGATGGTGCGCGCCTCGGAGGCGGCCGGCGGCCGGGTGGTCCGGGCCGGGCGGTGGATCAGTCGGGTACTCATCGTCGTCCGTCACTCGGGGTCGGGCGGGGCATCGGTGGGATCGGGCCGGCCGGCGGCCAGGCGGTCAGTGGTACTGCTGCGACAGCCGGAACACGTCGGCGGCGAGCCGGGTGGCCGCCTCCCGCGTCGTGTGCGCCAGCAGCTCGGTACGGATCTCCCCGCCGGCCGCCAGATGCCGGTCGTACGGCAGGATCTGGACGCTCGCACCGGTGGCCGTCAGCTTCTGGGCGGCCTGGTCGAGGTCGAGCCCGGAGTGCGGCACCAGCTCGCTGAGCACCACGACCGTCCCGGCGATCACCTGCCGGGGCAGCGACTGCATCCACGTCAGGACCGCGTACGTGCTGGTGATGCCCTCCAGCGTGGCGGGGGCGGTCAGCACCCGGGCCTGCGCGGCGGAGAGCGCGACCCGGGCGACCTCGGCGGGCAGCGTCTCGCAGTCGACGACCGTGACGCCGAAGTAGCGGCGCAGCGACACCATCACCCGCTCGTACGCCCGGCTGTCCAGCATCGCGCCGATCTGGCCCTGACTGCCGGGCAGCAGCCAGGCGTTGCCCGGGAGCTGCACCAGATAGCCGGTGATGTCCAGCAGCGACATCTGCGGCTCGATGATCCCCGCCAGGTCGCCGGTGGTCCACCGCAGCGACTCGGCGCCCAGCCGCAGTGGCAGCGAGCCGAGCGCCGGGTCGGCCTCGACGAGGAGCACCGGGTCCTGCCGGTAGTGCGCGTACGTGGCGCCCAGCAGGGCGGCCACCGTCGTCTTGCCCGCGCCGCCCCGGATGGACGTCACGGCGATCTGCCGGCCGGTGGTCACCGGCTGCTGGAGCGTCTCGGCGGTGGCGGTGGTCCGGGCCACCTCGCGCGCCGCCGAGGAGGACACGCTCACCCGCAGCGCCCGCGCGGCCCGCGCGGCGAACGGCTCCCCGCGCCGCGCCTTCCGCCCGACCCCGGCCAGCCCCCGGTCCACCACGGGCCGGGAGTCGGGGGCGCGGTGGGGCGCACGGGTGGAGGGGGTGTACTCGGCGAGCGGCTGCTGTTGTGGTTGCGGCTGGTGGGGCTGGGGTTGTGCCTGGGGCTGGGGTTGCTGGTGCGGGGGCTGAGCGACGACCGGGGCGGCCACCACGTGCTGCTCCTGGTACCCGGGGTGCTGCTGGTACTGCTCCTGCTGTGCGGCGTACTGGGCGTACTGCTCCTGCTGTGCGGCGTACTGCGCGTACTGCTCCTGCTGTGCCGCGTACTCGGCCTGCTGCTGCGGCACGCCGTACGCCTGCTGCTGCGCGGGCACGGCATAGGGCTGCTGCTGTCCCTGCGCGGGGGCGGCGTACCCCTGGTCCTGCTCGGGAGCCGCGTACCCCTGGGCCTCGGGGCCCCGCGCGTTCTCCTGGGCGGCGCCGTTCCTCATGGCGCGCAGCACATCGCCCTGCCAGTTTTCTTCGTTCGGCATGTCGGCCCTTCTCTTGCGCCCCGCTGCCCCGCCCGGAGCACCTGCGCGTCGACTCAGAACTTGTTGAGCAGCTGTCCGTACACGCCGAACACACCGACGGCCAGCGGGAAGAGCCCCACCACACCGATGGATTCGACCAGGTCGGCCATCCGTCGCAGCCGGACCTGCACATGCTCGGGCGGCTGCACCGCCAGGACGAGCAACGGCAGCACCGAGGCCACCACCAGCAGGGCGAGCGGCCCGGCACCTCCGGCGTGTTCCGTCCACAGCACCACCAGACGCACGGTCAGGACGGCCGCGGCGGCGAAGAGCGCCACGACCTCGGCGACCAGCGGGAAGGCCCGCGCCCGGGAGAGCAGCACCAGCGCCACCAGCGAGGGCAGCGCCACGGTCCACACGGACGGCTTGTCCGCCAGGGTGAGCAGCCAGCCACCGGCCGCCGCGGAGACTGCGGTGACCACCGTCGCCAGGGCGAGACCCCGGTGGGTGGCGGCCAGCGCGTTGCCCACCTGGTGGCGGCTGACGGAAGTACCGGCGGAGCGGCGGTCGTCGAGCGCGGTGAGCCCGGACGCCGCCAGCGCCAGCCGGGGCAGCAGCCCCAGCAGGACGACGGAGAAGACGGCCATCACGGCACCGAGCCGGGCCAGGTCGTCCTGGACGGCGGCGACCGCCTCCCACACCAGCGTGATCGCGGTGATGGCGGCGGCCCCGATGAGCCCGCCCCGGCCCAACGGGGAGAAGTAGCCGAGCAGCACCAGCGTCAGGACCAGCGCGGCGGCCACGGCGGCCAGCCGCGCGGTCCCCGGCCAGTCGTACGCGTCCGCGGCGGTCCAGGCGGCGAGCACCCCGACGCTGCCGGAGCCCAGCAGCAGCGCGGTCGCCAGCCCCCGGTTGCCCTGCCCGATCTTCGCGATGAGCGCACCGGCCGCCATCAGGAGGAGCGTGACGACGGCGAGCACGCCGGTCAGCGCGTCCAGGGCGAACTCGCGCCGGGCGAGCAGCGCGGCGACCACCGCGAAGGCCACCGACCCGACACCCGCGCTCGTCCGCCGCGCGGAGGGACGCCAGCGCCAGGTCTGCAGATCGAGGTCGTCGGCGACCAGATCGGTGACGTCGTGCACGACCGGCGCCGGGGGAGCGGAGTGGGCCCGCACCAGCCGGAGCACCGCACCGTCCGCGATGCCCACCGAGGACAGCGTGGAGTCGTGCGGGAGCGCGGAGCCGTCCGAGGTGATCAACTGCCGGGTCATCGGCCGCGCGGCGGCCCGGTCGTCCAGCAATTGGAGGATGTCCGGCAGCAGTTGCCCGATCGGGGTGTCGGACGGCAGGACGATATCGGCCCGGCGCCGCTCACCGACCAGAGTCACCCGGCTGAGCTGCGCTCGGGAAGTCGTTGCTGTGCTCACCACTTTACGGGAACCTATCATCGCGACGTTGTGAGGAGTCGGGCGCCGTGTGCCGATGCCACCGGCGCCTTTCGATCCCCGATCACGGGGAAATCCTCATGGAATTCTGGAGAGTTGCCGACCTATTGGGGATTCTTCGTCGATTCCCCGGTCTTATCCGGTTGCGCCGTTTTCGCCGGCTGCTGGTACTGCTGTTCCTGACGCTGCTGCTTCTGCTGTTCGGCCTTCTGCTTCTCCAGCATGTTCTGGACGAAGGACCATCCCACACACCCCGCGCACAGCACGGCGGCGATGGCGATCCCTGCGAACACCTTTCCCAGCCGCTCGTCGGCGGTACGCCGGGCCCGTTGCGCGCCGAACAGCAGCGCGTCACGCATCCTGCGCCGGCGTACCGCCACCGACTCCAGGAGTTGGCTGTCGTAATCCCGTGCCATTCGTCTCGTCGTCCGTTGCCTCGGTCGTGCGTCGCCTCGGTCGTGCGTCGCTTCGGTCGTACGCGGTGCCGGCCCCGGTCGTCCGGTCGGCGGCACACTACGGGAATCCCCCTGATTGACTCCTGAAACATAGAGCATGCGCGAGGGGCGGTACAGCCGGGGCCGAACCGTGGGCACCCCTCGCGAACGGCCTTCCGCGCACGTCAGGAAGGAGCCTGCGGGCTGCCCGTCACCGCTTCGTACCAGGCGCACAACGACTCGGCCACGGCATCGAGCAGACCGCTCGCCGCCGCCTGCGCGATCGTCCCGTCGGCGAACCGCTCCCCGCGCACCACGGCCGTGGCCGCCCGTACCGCGTCGGCCGGAGCGAGCCGTCCCCCGGCGGGTACGGCCGGCGGCGGATTGCGCATCCACAGATAGGAGAGGGTCACGGCGCCGACCCCGGACAGCGCGCGGACCAGCCGCAGCAGGGGTGTGCCGTGGACCGGGTGGCCGATCCGCAGGGTGCCGTCCGGCTGCCGGCCGCTCCCGGACCACCGCACCTCGCGGTCCGCGTCCGCGAGCCCGGCGTGCGCCGCCGCCAGCTCCCGCCACGCGTCGGCGTTCTCCCGGTCGAGCCCGGCCAGCAGCCGCCGGTCGTCGCCCGCGGTGACGGCACTGGTCAGCCCCTTGAGCGCCTCCAGGGACGGGGCCGCGCCCGGCAGACCGGGCACGATCCGGCCGACGTCCCCCGGCGCGGGCCCGCCCGCCGCCCCGGCGAGCGCAGCCGAGGGCGCCAGCCCGCGCGCCTTGGCGTCCGCGAACCACGAGGCCCAGGCGAGCCCCGCCCGGTCCCCGGCCGCGTCCCCGGCGGGCCGCAGCAGCCAGCCGGCGGCATCGTCCGCGTCGGCACCCCAGGGGTAGCCCATGACCTCGCCCTCGTCGTCGACGACGGTGAGGTACCGGACGGGACCGTCGGTCGTACTGCGGTAGCGCACCGCGTCAGCCCTGTTCACCCGCACTCGTTCCTGCCTCGGATTCCTGCTCAGGACCATTCCGGCCGTCGGACGGCTGTGGGCCGGTGAGTTGCTTCGCCGGTCCCACCGCACGAGGTCCGGTGCGGGACCGTCAGCCCCCGGTCACCATCTCCTTGAACTCGGCGAGCGACGGGGACTCGGACCGTGAGCCGGGCACGACACCGCTGCCCCGGATGTCACTCGTGTCCCGGACCAGCTCGGCGAGCAGGGCGGTGGGGGCGATCCCGCGGGCCTTCGCGTCCCTGAGCTTCCTGAGCCATGCGGCTCCAGCGTTGATCGCGGCGGCCCCCAGCCCCTGCGGTGTCACCCAGCCGGCGGCGTCGTCCTCGTCATTGGCCCACACGTAGCCGATCACCCCGCCGTCATCGTCGGCGATCTGCACGTACTGCACGGGGCCCTGCGCGACGCGGTTGTAGCGGGGAGGTCCGGCGACCCGCTTGAGCTGCATGTCTTCCTCGAAGCGAGGATTGGGACGCTCTTCTCTGGTCATGAACTCTTCCTCTGTCACTTCGGCAGGATCTCGCCGTACACCTGGGCCTGCCCGGCCTCGTCCACGAAGACCCGGGTCACCCGGTACTCCGAGCCGCGCCCGAGAAGGATCTCACGCTCGGTCACGCCGTAATGGCTGACCTTCTCCAGCCACAGAGCGGGCGTCCCCTTCGGGACGCGCAGGTGGAGGATGGCGTCCTTCCCCGCGAAGCTGGGCACGGGATGGTTGCCGAGCGAGGTGGACAGATAGCCCTCGTCACCGAACGTGCCGCCCATCATTTCGAGGGGCGAGTCGAGGTCCAGGTGTCCGATGCCCGTACCGCGCACCACCATGACGTCCTCCGGCACCGGACGGGTCGACATCACCCGGTCCATCTCGGCGATGTCGTGCAGCACCTCCGGCCTGGGGCCGTAGTAGGGATCGTTCCGCAGGTAGCCGTTCATGTCCTTGTACGAGGGGAACGAGTCGCCCGTGTAGTCGCGCAGTGCCTGCTGCGCGGAGGGGTCCAGGTTGTCGACGTAGTCGTTCCAGTAGTCCCGGCCGTACTGGACCGCGTCGAAGTCGTCGGCGAACGGCACGGTGCCGTCCGTGAGTTCGGCTGCGGCCACCCGGTGCTTCTCGGCGGTGGAGAGGGCGTCGAAATCGGCTTCCGACACATGCGGCCGGTACGTGAAGTCGTCGCCCGCGCCGCCGTGCGCCGCGCCGCCCGGGCCGTTGTGGGCGCCGGGCGGGGTGGTGGCGTCGTCGGCGCCGTGGACGAGGTCGTCGGGGGTGCCGTGCGGGTCGGGGTGGCCGCCGGGGGTTCCGTGGTCGCCGGTGTGCGCCGCGTCGTCGGTGTGGCCGGCCGCGTCGTCCGCGTGCCCGCCGTGCCCGTTGTCGTGCCCGCCGTTGTGCGGTCCGTCGTTGTGCGGGCCTCCGCCGGAGGGGCCGTCCTGTCCGTGCGCGCCGGGGCCGTCGTGGGACGTGGCGTGCGGGGTGTCCGGCGTGTGCGGGGTGCCGGGCAGATCGTGGCCGGGGGCGTGGAACCCGTTCGGCGGCAGGTTGTGCCCGGGGGCGGTGGGGAAGTGGTCGGTGGGGACGTGGCTGGTGACGCCGCCCGGGACGTGGTTCCCCGGGCTGTACGAGGCGTTGTCGAATCCGCCGCCGGGAACGTGATTGCCGCCCGGGACGTGGCTCCCGGGGCCGTACGAGGCGTTGTCGAATCCGCCGCCGGGCGGGTACGACGGCATGTCGGGGATGCCGTGCCCCGCGTGCACGCCCGCCGGGACGGGCTGCTGGAGCTGCCAGGACTTCGGCAGGCCCGAGGTGCCCGGGACCGTTTCGTGCGGGATCGGAGTCGTCTCGACCACGCCGTTCGGGGCGACCAGGTTGCCGTTCGGTTCCAGGAGTCGCCCGTCGGGCAACTGCACCGATCCATCCGGGAGTTTGGGGATCTCGATGTTGGAGATGCCCTTGAGGCCCTTGGTGATGTCACCGATCTTGGAGAGTCCGGAGCCGGCGCCCTTGGCGAT